>NZ_JBVYOQ010000013.1:0-205054 GCF_056134165.1 Actinoplanes sp. 13
CCGCAAGTCCCCACGCTCGCGTGCCGTCCTTGCGTGGGGATTTCGGGTGCGTATCGAACCGCAAGTCCCCACGCTCGCGTGCCGTCCTTGCGTGGGGATTTCGGGTGCGTATCGAACCGCAAGTCCCCACGCTCGTGCGCCGTCCTTGCGTGGGGACTTTGGGTGCGTATCGAACCGCAAGTCCCCACGTTTCGCGCTGGTCAGGCGCGGTAGCCGTGCGCCTCGAGGATCGTGGTCAGGCGGGAGTTCCAGGCGCGCTCGTCGCTGTCGTGCCAGCGGTGCTGATTGCCGCACTGCCAGTTGGGTGCGGGGCTCGGCATGACACAGCCGCCCAGCGCCAGGTCACCGTTCGCGGCGGCGGCGTGCGCCTCCGGGACCGGAAGACCGAAGAGCAGGGGTACGCCGGGCGAGCCGCACTCAGGACAGGAAGGGGTCACGACCGTCAACCTACCCGGCAACGGTCTGACTATTCGAGAGCCCGCGTCCGCGCCTTCGCCAACGCCGTCTGGATGCGCCTCGCTCGGTCTCGCACCCCCGGACACCGGCCACCGGTCGACGGGTGGCGGGTTCACCGATAGCTTTGGCGGGCATGACCGACGAGTGGATTCCAGCGCTGGCACGATATGCGGGACGGCTGCACGCGACCGCTGACGGCACGCATCATGTGGCCTCCCCGCTGGGCGCTTGGCTGCTGCTGGCGATGACCGCGGCGGCGGAGAAGGTGTCGCCCACCGGGGAGATCGACGCGCTGGCCGACGTGCTCGGTGTGCCGCCCCGCCGCGCCGCGGAGATCGCCGCCGGCCTGCTCGCGGAGCCGCATCCGCTGGTCGCGGCGGCGTCCGCGGTCTGGCACTCGGAGCAGGTCGACCCGGACCGGCTGACCGGCTGGCTCGCGGAGTTGCCGGCGACCACCGGGACCGGGCCGCTGCCGGACCAGGCCGGGCTGGACCGCTGGGTGCGGGAGAACACGTTCGGTCTCATCGACAAGTTCCCGATCACCCGGTCGCCGGCGATGGTGCTGCTGCTGGCCAGCGCGCTGGCGACCCGGCTGAGCTGGGACCAGCCGTTCGACGTGGTGGAGGCGGAGGCGCTCGGCGGTGGCTGGGCGGCGGGCCTCACCCGGGCGTTGCGGACACCGGGTGCCGGGCACACCGCGTTCATCGCCACCTCGCAGGTGGCGGGTCAGGTGATCGTGCATGCCGCGCCGGCCACCGACGACTCGGGCGCGCAGGTGCGGGTGGTCTCGGTCGCCGCCGCTGCGGACGTGGCGCCGGAACGGGTGATCGCCGCGGCCTACGAGATCGGCCACGACCTCGGGTCGGCGGCGCGGACCTCGCTGTTCGACCTGCCGCTCGGTGACGCCCCGCTGTGGACGCTGCGGGAGGAGCGGGCGGCGATGCACGCCGCCGAGCACGTGAGCGCGGTGCTGCCGGCCTGGTCGGCCACCAGCGATCATGACTTGACCGGTCCGGGGCTGGGGTTCGACGCCGCGACCCGGGTCCTGGAGCCGCTGCTCGGCCTGCGGCCGCTGCAGTTCGAGGCCCGTCAGGTGGCGACCGCCCGATTCAGCAGGTACGGGTTCGAGGCGGCCGCGGTCACCGGCTTCGCGACGCTGACCTCGATGCCGGCCGACCGGACGGTCCGGTTCGCGGAGCTGCGGTTCGGCCACCCCTATGCGGTGGTCGCGGTCACCACGGGTGGCGGGTTCTGGGACGGCGTTCCGGTCTTCTCCGCCTGGGTCGGCGAACCGGCCGAGGCGCAGGAATGACGACGGCGCTCCGGGTCGGCATCGTCGGTGCGGGCGTCGGCGGGTTGACGCTGGCGCACGCGCTGCGCCGCCGGGGCGTCGACTGCGTCGTCTTCGACCGCGACGCGGGCCCGGAGGACACCGGTGGCTACCGGTTGCACCTCACCGAGGAGGCGTTCGCGGCACTCACCGGGCTGCTGCCCGCCTCCTCGGTGCGCGCGCTGCGTTCCTGTGGGGCGGGGGCTGCCTCGTTCCGGCAGTTCGCCGTCCTCGACCACCGCGGTCGTACGCTGCTGCGCCTGCCGTTCAGCCACTCCGCCGAAGTGTTGCTGATCGGCCGGCGACCGCTGCGCGCGATCCTGGCCCGCGGACTGGCGGACGTCATCCGCTGGAGGACACCGGTCAGCGGCTTCACGGCCTCGGACACCGGGGTGACGTTCGACAACGCCGACGGCAGCGACGTGGACCTCCTCGTCGCTGCGGACGGCACCGGATCCCGGATCGCCCGGCAGTGGATCGGCCGGCCCACCGCGCAGCCCACCGGGGTGGTCGGGATCGCCGGCCGGGCACTGCTGCCGCAACGCGTCCCCGCCGACCTCCGGCGCGGCCTGGCTTTCATGATCGGGCCGGGCGGGGTCGGCGCGTTCCTCAGCCTGCACGACCAGCACAGCAGTGAGCCGGAGGCGGAGCCGCCGTACGTGGTGTGGTCGGTCGCAACGCGGGCCGAACGGGTCGACGGCGATCTCCTGGCCCGGGTGCACGAGCTGACGAGCGGGTGGAGCCGGGGCTTCCGGGCCCTGGTCGACGCCTCCGAGCCGGGCAGCGTCGCGGCGTTCCCGTTCTCGCTCCCGGCCGCGCTGGAGCCCTGGCCGGACGGCCGCGTCACGCTGCTCGGCGACGCGATCCATCCGATGCCACCGACCGGCGGTATGGGCGCGAGCACCGCGATCCTCGATGCGACGCACCTGGCCGCCGATCTCGCCGGTGGGCCGCTGCCGGAAGCGCTGGCGGCCTATCGGACGCGGCTGCTCGGCTATGCCCCGCGCGCGGTCGACGAGTCCCGTCCGCCGCTGGTCTGGCAGCGGCGCCTGGCCGGGCCGGTGCCGTTCGCGCTGGCGACCCGGGTGGCGCTGCCGGCGGCCGGCGCCGCCCTGACCGCCTGGACTTGCCTCACAACCCCCACGTGAGGATTTGAGGTGCGCTCCGCACCCGAAATCCCCACACTCGTTCGGCCCACGGCAGTGTGGGGACTTCGGGTGCGAAACGAACCTCAAGTCCCCACGCGGCCTCTCGACCACGGCAGTGTGGGGACTTCGGGTGCGAAACGAACCCGAAATCACCACGCTCGGCGGGGCGGCGCGCTGCGGAGTCAGCCGGCGAGGGCCGGCTGGCTCAGGATGGCGTCGATCTGGTCGGCCGGCGCGGGCCGGGCGAAGTAGTACCCCTGCGCGTACCGGTAGCCGAGGTCGTACAACCGCATGGCCTGGTCCTGGGTCTCCACGCCCTCGGCCACCGCCCGCAGCCCGAGCGTCGCCGCGATCGTGCTCAGCGACGTCGCGATGGCCTCCTGCTCCGCGGTGCCGTTCAGGTCGTCGATGAACGACTTGTCCACCTTCAGCGTGGTCACCGGGCAGGTGCGCAGCAGGGTCAGCGAGCTGTGCCCGGTGCCGAAGTCGTCCAGGGCCACACCCACTCCCAGCTCGCGCAGCTCCCGCACGGTGCCCAGCGCGGTGCCCCCGGCGAACACCGCGGTCTCGGTGATCTCGATGGTGATCCGGTCGGCGGCCAGCCCGTGCCGGTGCAGCGCGCCGGTGACCAGGCCGGGCAGGTCGGGGTCGAGCAGCTGGCGTGCCGAGACGTTGATGTTGACGCGAGGCCCGGCGGCGCCGTGCCGCTCCTGCCAGGCGGCGGCGTCCGCGCAGGCGGTGTCGAGGATCCAGGCACCCAGGTCGATGATCAGGCCGCTGTGCTCGGCGACCGGGATGAACTCGGCCGGCGGGACCATCGGCCCGTCGGCCGGGTGCCAGCGGACCAGTGCTTCGACGCCGGTGAGCCGGCCACTGGGCAGCTCCACGATCGGCTGGTAGAGCAGCCGGAACTCGCCCCGGTCGAGGCCGCGGCGCAGCGCGGCGGCGAGTTCGGCGTGGTGTTGCGCGGTGGCGTCCAGGTCGGCGCTGTGCTCGCGGTGCCGGTTGACGCCGGTGAGTTTGGCCGCCTGCAATGCCAACTCGGCGCGGCGCAGCAGGTCGGGTGCGGTGTTGCCGTCGCCGCCGGCGACACCGACCGTGACGGTGACCAGCAGGTCGTGCCCGTCCACCCGCAGCGGGGTGTGGAACGCCTGGAGCAGGGCCTCGGCGATGTCGGTGCGGTCGCCCGCGAGCAGGACGCCGAACTCGTCGCCGAGCAGCCGGGCGGCGACCGCGTCCGGGCCGGCGGTGGCGGCCACCCGGTCGGCGGCGGCGCGCAGCAGGGCGTCGCCGGCTTCGTCACCGAGACTGTCGTTGAGCGCGGCGAACCCGTCGAGGTCGCAGACCGCCACGGTGGTCGCGCCGGTGCGGCGGGCCAGGGTCGCGGTGAACAGGCGCCGGTTCGGCAGCCCGGTGAGGTCGTCGTGGTGTGCCTGCTCGTCCAGCCGGTCCAGCAGCACGGTGTTGTCGGACAGGGCGGCGTACTGGCGGAGCAGCACGAGCAGGGTGAGGACCACGGAGCCGCCGGCCAGGCCGAGCGGCAGGTGGCCGAGCTGCAGGGTGACGACGATCAGCATGATCGCGGTGACCGCGACGGCGGCGTACGGGACCGCGCTGACCTGCCGGGAGATGCCGAGCTGGGCCTGTTGCCGGTCGACCGGGGCGGCGGAGGGCTCGACGACGGCCGGCGCCAGGTTCGCCCGGGTCTGCAGGTGGGCCGCGATCGCGAAGAACAGGCCCGCGAGGGGCAGGGTGATCACCGTCGGGTTGAGCATCGGGCGGCCGTGCAGCAGCGGCGCGATCCCCCAGGCGAAGGGGCCGAGGAGACCGATCGGGAGCAGCGCCCAGAGCGCCGGCCGGTGGACGGCGCCGCTGCGGGTGACGCCTACCTTGATCACGCCGACCACCGCCCCGCAGGCCGCGGCCAGCACGACCACCAGCAGCACCCCCTCGAAGGCGCTGCCGGTGGAGGGGCGGGCGGTGGAAGACATGAAGTGGGTGATCAGGACGGCGGCGGCGACGGCGACCACGGCGACGTCGAGGCCCATCGCCACGGTCGCGCGCCAGGTGCGGCGTGGCCGGGGCAGGCGGAGCAGGGCGAGCAGGGCGACGGTGACCGCGGCCAGATAGCAACCGGCGATGGTCAGGCGCACCTCGAACGGCGGGGCGCCGATCAGCGTCTTGGTGGCCTGCCCGGCGACGCCCACGGCGAGCCACCCGGCGGCCCAGGTGAGGCGCCGCCAGAAGTCCCGGGCCGGGCCGCGCGCGGTGCGAGTGGCGTTCCCGCAGGCCAGCGCGGCGGTGACGGTGGCGGCGACAGTGGAGGGCCAGAGCAGCCAGGCCGGGGCCCCCGGCGGCTGGGCCAGGCCGGCGATCGCCGCACCCAGCAGCACCCAGAACACGGCCATGATGAGCACCAGTCCGGCCGTGGTGCCGGGTCGGAGCGCGGGTCTCATCATGCCGGAACCATCGGCGGGCACCGGTGCCGACCTGAGGATCAGGGCTCGCGGAGCAGCGTCTTTCGCACTTTTCCCATGGTGTTGCGGGGCAGATGGTCGACGAGGTGCACCACGCGCGGCCGTTTGTGGGCGGCGAGCCGTTCGGCCACGAACGTGACCAGGTCGGCCGGCTGCACCGGACCGGCGACGACGAAGGCGGTGATCTGCTCGCCGAGATCGGGGTGCGGGGTGCCGATCACGGCGGCCTCGCGGACCGCCGGGTGCCGCAGCAGCGCGTCCTCGACCTCGCCGGCGCCGACCCGGTAACCACCGGTTTTGATCAGGTCGGTGGAGGCGCGGCCGACGATCCGGTGCCAGCCGTCCGGGCCGACGGTGGCCACGTCGCCGGTCGGGAACCAGCCGTCGACCAGGGCCGGTGGCTCGGTGACCGGGCCGCGCAGGTAGCCGTCGAGCAGGGTCGGGCCGCGCACCTGGAGGTGGCCGATGGTGGCCCCGTCGTGCGGCAGGACGGCGCCGGTCTCGTCGACCAGGCGGGTGGTGACGCCGGGCAGCGGCAGCCCGACGTGGCCGGCCCGGCGTTCGCCGTCGGCGCGGGCACTGACGGTGATCAGGGTCTCGGTCATGCCGTACCGCTCGACCGGTGGGCGGCCGGTGAGCCCGGCGAGGGCGTCGAAGACCGGCACCGGCAGCGGGGCGCTGCCGGAGACCAGCAGGCGGGCGCCGGCCAGGGCGCGGGCGGCGGGCGGGTCGGCAGCGATGCGGGACCACACCGTGGGTACGCCGAAGTACAGGGTGCCGAGCGCTGACGCGTACCCCGAGGGTGTCGGTCTTCCGGTGTGCACCAGCCGCGACCCGAGGCGCAGCGCGCCGAGCACGCCCAGAACGAGCCCGTGCACGTGATGCAGTGGTAGGCCGTGCACCAACGTGTCGGCGGCGCTCCACTGCCAGGCGCCGGCGAGCGCGTCGAGGTCCGCGGCGATCGCCGCGCGGGACAGGACCACGCCTTTCGGCGGCCCGGTGGTGCCGCTGGTGTAGAGCACCAGAGCGGGCCGTCGCACCGCGGGCTCGGGTGGGACGCTGCCGAGCCGTCGGCCGATTTCGAGCAGGGGTACGCGTGACGCGCCGGCGGCCGCGGCATCGTCGGAGAGCAGCACCACCGCGCCCGAGTCCCGCAGGATGTGATCGCGCTCCAGGTCACCGGCGTCCGGCGGCACCGGCACCACGGGCACCCCGGCGAGCAGCGCGCCGGTGATCGCGATGATCGTGGCCGCGCTCGGGGTGGCGTGCACGGCCACGATCGGCGCTCCGGCGATCTCGGCGGCCACCCCGGCGGCCCGGCCGAGCAGCTCGTGGCGGGAAAGCGTGGCGTCCGGGGTGACGACAGCGTCGCTGAGGTCGGCGTCGTCGTGGAGCGCGGCCAGCAGCGTCATGCCCGGATTCTGTCACCCGGGCCGGTGGTTTCGCCGCCGCCGGTCGCCGCCCGAGGGTTATCACCCGATTGCTCGGCGTAATAGATGCTGCTTAGCGTCCATCTGTGGCCGTTGACCGCAACACCGACCGGGCCGGGTGGCGTGACCTGCGCCGGCTGACCCGGGGCTATCGCCGGTGGATCGGAGCCGCGGCCGGGCTGAGCCTGCTCGGTTCGGCGCTGGCGCTGGCTCAGCCGCTGCTGGCCGGGGCGGCGGTGGACGGCGCAGCCGCCGGCCAGGTGCCGTGGCCGGTGTTCGCCGGGCTGGCCGGGCTGTTCGCCGCGCAGGCCGCCGCGATGGCCCTGGCCCGCTACGTGCAGGCACTGACCGGCGAGACGATGACCCGGGACCTGCGGCACGCGCTCGCCGGGCACCTGCTGCGGGTGCGGCTGTCGGCGCTGGACCGGGTGCGCACCGGCGACGTGATCGCGCGGGCGTGCGGCGACACCACGATCGTGAAGATGCTGGTGGCGCAGAGTCTGGGCACCGGGGTGGCCGGTGTGATCGGGCTGGTGGCGCTGGTGGTGCTGCTCGGCTGGCTGGACGTGTGGCTGCTGGGGCTGGTGGTGCTGCTGTTCGGGGTGGCGATCGGCAGCCTGCTCGCCGTGGTGCGGCGGTTGCGGGTGGCGTCGCGCCGGGCGCAGACCGCCGAAGGGACCCTGCTGGCGGATCTGGAGCGGGTGCTCGGCGGCATCCGGACGGTGCGCGCGTGCCGTGCGGAGCCGGTGGAGGAGGCCCGCCTGCAGTCGTCGGCGGGACGGGCGTACCGGGCGAACCTGCGGATGGCCGGCCTGGTGGCGATGAGCGGGCCGACCAACGACCTGGCGGTCAGCGGGGCGTTCCTCGCGGTGCTGATGGTCGGGGCGGGCCGGGTCGCGGCGGGGGACACCAGCCTCGGCCGGCTGGTGGCGTTCACCCTGGCCATGACCTATCTGTCGGCGCCGGTCTACGAGATCTTCCAGGCGGTCAGCGCGGTGCAGCAGGGCTCCGGGGCGCTGCACCGGATCAACGAGGTGCTCGACCTGC
This sequence comes from Actinoplanes sp. 13, assembly GCF_056134165.1. Lineage (NCBI taxonomy): Bacteria > Bacillati > Actinomycetota > Actinomycetes > Micromonosporales > Micromonosporaceae > Actinoplanes > Actinoplanes sp. 13. The sequence goes on from NZ_JBVYOQ010000013.1 coordinate 7,889, forward strand.
CGGTGGAGCGGGACCCGCCGATGGCAGTGGCGCCGATGCGGCCCGAGCCTCCGGTGCTGGAGTTCCGCGACGTCTGGTTCGGCTATGACCGCCGGCGTCCGGTGCTGCGCGGCATCACGTTCGAGGTGCCGGAACGGGGATGCGTGGCGCTGGTCGGGCCGTCCGGCGCGGGCAAGTCGACCGTCTTCGCGCTGGCCGAGCGGTTCTACGAGCCGGATCGCGGTGCGGTGCTGCTGGGTGGGCGGTTCCTTCCGTACGACTGGCACCGCGCCGCGGTCGGCCTGGTCGAGCAGGACTGTCCGCTGCTGGCCGGCACGTTGCGCGACAACCTGCTGTACGGCGCCGGCCCGGTGACCGGGGACGACCTGCGCCGGGTGCTGGCGATGACCGGCCTGACCGGCGTGGTGGCGGCCCTGCCCGCCGGCCTGGACACCCCGGTCGGCGAGCGCGGCGGCCGGCTCTCCGGCGGGCAGCGGCAGCGGGTCGCGATCGCCCGCTGCCTGCTCGCCCGCCCGCGGCTGGTGCTGCTGGACGAGCCCACCGCGCACCTGGACCCGGACAGCGAACGGGCCCTGGCCGCGGCGTTGCGGGAGGTGGCATCGGCCTGCGCGCTGGTGGTGATCGCTCACCGGTTCTCCACGGTGCGGTCGGCGGACCGGGTGCTGGTGGTCGATGGCGGCCGGGTGACCGCGGCGGGCACGCACGCGGAGCTGATGGCGGTGAACCCGTATTACCGGCGCTTCGCCTCCGGCAGTTGATCAGGCAACGACATCTGTCGTTGCGCGCAAAGTAGTCGTCTGCGCACAATGAGTGCTCGCTCCTTGTGGAGGCGCCCATGTCGCGACCGGCGAAGCTGGGGCCGCACGACCCGCCGCTGATCGGGCCGTACACGACGCTTGCCCGGCTCGGGAGGGGCGGGCAGGGTGAGGTTTACCTAGCGGCGGATCCCGGCGGCAAGCGGGTGGCCGTCAAGGTTCTCCGGGTCGACTGGGATTCGAGCGGCATGCTCCGGCGAAGCCTCGACCGGGAACTCGTGAACGCCCGCAAGGTCGCGCAGTTCGTGACCGCGAAGGTGCTCGACTTCGACGTGGCGGGGGAGTTGCCGTACATCGTCAGCGAGTACATCGAGGGGCTCAACCTTGCCGAGCACGTGCGGGAGAACGGACCGCTGACCGACAGCGACCTGTTACAGGTCGCTATGCAGGCGCTCACCGCGCTGGAGGCGATCCACCAGGCGGGGATCATCCACTGCGACTTCAAGCCTGCCAACATCATCCTCGGCCAAGGTGGCGCCCCGGGTGATCGACTTCGGCATCGCCCAGGCACTCGACTCCACGCACCGGGTCGGCGAGATCGCCGGGTCGGTTCCCTACATGGCGCCGGAACAGGTAGCCAACGATCCGCTGACGCCGGCGGTCGACCTCTTCGCCTGGGGGTCGACGATGGTCTTCGCGGCCACCGGTGAGCAGGCGTTTCCCGGCGATCGGCGGGAACAGGTGGCGCAAACGATCCTGACCCGCCCGCCGCGGCTGGAAGGCGGCGAGGAACCTCTGCTGACCACCGTCCGGGCGTGCCTGCTCAAGGTTCCGGAACGTCGGCCGACGGCCGCTCAGGCGCGCAAACTGCTCTTCGGCCGGCGCCCGAAACCGGCAGCGGCCCCGGCGCGGTCCGCGAAGCCCGCGCCACCGGCGCCGACTCGTGTGGAACGTCCGGTGGCGGCGCCGGTTGTCGCGCCACCGGCGGACGGCACGAACACGGGTAAGGCGGTGGCTGCGCTCATCGGGTCGGTTGCGGCCGCGGCAGTGGTGATCTGGGCGGTACCGGGACTGTCCGACCGGTCCTCGGGTCGGGGCAGCCCCACGTCCGCCCCGCCCGCCGTGTCCGCTGCGACTGCACTGTCGCTCCAGGCAGAGTACGAAGCCTTCTGGCGCGATGTCGACTGCAGGACGCACACCACGAGAGACGGTCAGAAGTCCCGAGACAGGTGCGAGATCACCGACTCGATCAACCTGTTCTGCGCCCAGTGGACCGACATGCCCACGCTGACGTGGTCAGGGGACCGCCCGGTAAGGGGGACCAACGGCCAAATCGGGGAAGGTGGGTGGCGTAATTCGTGGCACCGGGAGGATTCCGACCGGCACGGTCACTTCTTCAGCTATCCGCTGGTCGGCGAGCGGCGGGCGATCTGGTGGGAGGACAGCAAGGACCCGGTCGCCTGTTACCTGCAAGGCCCGCCGGGCAGCGAAGGCGCCCTGGTGAATGAATTCCTGAATCAGGGGTTTCTGCTCCGCGAGCCCGTGCCGTCTCGCTTCTCCTAGTCCGCGACGAGGGCGTCGGTGAGCGCCCGGGCCAGCCACTGCTCGTACTCGTCGGCTGTCCAGCCCCGGTCGGCCACGAGCAGTTCGTAGACCTCGGGCGAGATGAGGGTCCAGACGATGTCGCAGGCCCGGTCGGGGTCGAGTCCGGGGCGCAGGCCGCCGGTCGCCGCGAGGTGGCGCACGATGCCGCCGGCACCGGCCGTCCGCTCCCGGTTGGTGGTCTCGCGGAACCGGGCGAGCTCGGGGTCGCCACCGCGGGCCGCGGCGAGGAGCCTGACGAGCAGGGGCCCCACCCGTTCGCTGACCCGGCGGGCGGCGAAGGCGTACCGGGCCAGCTTGTCCCGCGGGTCGGTCGCGGCGAAGACCGCCTGGATCTCCGGCCGGTCGATCATCGGGATGGGCTCGTCGTCGCCGGCGAGCGTCACGTCGTAGACGTCTTTGATCAGCGCCGCCTTGGTGCGGAACGTCTTGTAGACGGTCTCGACCGAGACGCCCGCATGCGTGGCCACATCACGCATGGTGACCGCCGCCGGGCCGCGTTCGACCAGCAGTTCCAGGGCGGCGTCGAGGATGCTGCGCCGGGTGAGCCGGGCCTGCTCGGCGCGGCGGGTGTTGTCGTAAACGCGACGAGTCATTGAATACCGCCCAACAGTATTGGATGCTGCTGAAGTGTATCCGATAGCTCCAGGGAGGTCTCATGCTCACCGTCGATGCCGACACCTGCGTTCGTTCCATGACCATCATGGGTTCCGGTGACCTCGGCGAACTCAGCCGCATCGTGCACACCGAGGCGGTCAACCGGGAGGCTAAGGACGAGCCGCCGGCCTGCCGGGGAAAGGGGCCGGCCGCGTTCGTGGCCACCGCTCACTGGATGCGAGCCGCTTTCGCCGACCTGAGATTCGACGTCCATGACGTGGTCACCGACGGCGACCTCATCGCCGTGCACTGCACGATGTCGGGACGCCAGATCGGCCCGTTCGTGGCGTACGACGAGCGCGGCGAGGTGGCTGAGGCTTTTCCGCCGACCGGCCGCACCTTCGCCGTCACACACAGCCACTGGTTCCGCATGCGGGAAGGTCAGGTCGTCGAACACTGGGCCAACCGCGACGACCTCGGCATGGCCAAGCAGCTCGGCTGGGTTCCGCCCAGCCCGGCGTTCCTGCTGCGGATGGCCCTGGCCAAGAGACACGCCCGCCGCAACCCGGCCTCGTAACTAGCTGACCGGCTCGGTCTGCGCGAGCAGGAAGTCGATCACGGCGGTGGCGAAGCCGGGCCCGAGCTGCGGCACGTGGGTGCCGCCGTTGATCGTCCACGCCTGCACGGTCGACTTGCCGGCGCAACCCCGCACATAGGTGCGCACCGACGTCTCGGCCGCCGGCAGGTCGGTGACCAGGTCGAGCGCGGGAGCGTCGCGGCCGTCGTCGGTGCACTTGTCGTGGTCGCGCCACTGGGCGACGGTGGTGGCCGCCGACGGATAGGCGGTGCCGTCCAGCTCACCACCGCCGATCGCGATGGTCTCGTCGGCGCTGCTGTGCACGGCGAGCACGCTCACCGGCTCGGACGGCCGGCACCGTGCGGTGTCGTTCCAGGTCGCGCCGTTCAGAGAGGCGATCGCGGTCACCTGGTCGGCGTGATCACAAGCCATCCGGAACGCCATGAACCCGCCGTTCGAATGACCCACGAGATAGACACGATCGATGCTGTACGACCTCTGCACAGTGGCGATGAGCTCACTGAGATGACGCGAGTCGTCGGGCTCCGGGCCGAAGAAGGCGCAGCACGCGTCGGTGGCGTTCCAGAAACGGTCGCCCCGGTCGTCGACGGAACCGTCCGGATAGGCGTAGACGAACCCGCGCCGATCCGATTCGGGGGTCAACCGGAAATACGACTCCTGCTCCTTGGCGTCGGACGAATACCCGTGCAGCAGGACGACCAGCGGCGCGGGCCGGGCCGGATCGTAGGAGTCCGGGACGTGCACGGTGACCGGCCGGCCGCCGATCTCCACCGTGCCCGTGCCGCTCGTCGGCAGTGCCGCCGGCGCACCCGGCGACGGCTCCGGATCGTCGGCCGAGCCACAGGCCAGCGTCACCAGAAGCGCCGCCGCGGCGATCAGGGCCCGAGCCGCCCGCCATCCGTGTCGAGGCGACGTCTCCATCCGGCGAGACTATCGAAGCGGGACCGCCGCGGCGGTCCCGCTTCGTGCCATCGGAGGGCCGGTGGCGTCAGCGATCCGCCGGCGGCCGGTACACGTCGCACTGGCGGCCACGCTCGGCCTGGGCCGTGGTCCAGCCGGCGCAGAGCCGCACCGGCGGCTTGACGCCACGGAACAGGTACGAGGTCTGCACCCGGAACCCGGTCCGGCCCCGGCCGCACTGCTTGCCGACGGTCCGCCACTCGAGGCCGTCGGCGGGGCCGCTGCCGGCCACCTGGACCACGGCACAGCGCAGCGGGTTCCGGCCGACCAGGGTGCCGGCGATGCTGAACGGTGGCACCGGCCGCTCCGGGGCGCTCATCATCCGGTGGTACGTACCGTGCGCGACGGCACCGCCGGTCACCAGCCGGAACGTCGAGGACTCGGCGGCGGCGGCGGGCGCCGCGCCGACACTCAGGCCGAGGCCGGCGGACACGACGGCGCCGAGCGTACGGAGGGCGAGAGACTGCACTGTCTGCTCCTTCGAAGAGGCGGACGGCGACCCGGAACGAGTCGCCAAGAACAGAACGCCTCCGGGGCCCTTCCGGTCTCGCCTCAGGTGCGCACGTCTCGCCGCGACACCCGGCGCGCACGGCACGACAGCACGGTGATCAGCGGCCAGCACGCCTGCGCGCCCGCGGCGAGGCGTTCGGCGAGGCCGACCCGGTCACCGCTGCCAAGAGCCACGGCGAACCACCCCAGCAGTCCGAGCAGCACCAGCGTCGCGGCCCCCGCGACGACCGGCCGCAGCGCCACGGGGCCATCACGGCGCGCGGCAGCCGCGGGCCACACCGCCAGGGCGAACAACGCCACCCCCGCCGAAACGGCGTGCGCCGGCGCGGCACCGGTGGCCGGCAGCGGGAACACCGCCACCAGCACCGCCGCCACACCGCCGGCGCCCAGCACGACCCGGCCCGCCACCGCGACGGGGGAAAGGCCCAGCGCCGTGACCACGTGACAGATGCCGACGCCGATCAGGGCCGCGGTCATCAGCCACCGGTCGGTGGCGTCCCGCGCCGCCAGCGCGCTGATCGTGTCCACCGTGCTGTCGAAGCCGTCCGGCTGCCGCCGGGCAGCCAGCATCCAGCCGCCGATCAGCAGGACGGGCGCCGCCGCCGCGGAGACGAGCGCCCACCATCGAGGTCTCAGGGAGTGCGTGGGAAACCTCTTTCCGGAATCGTGTCGATCAGCGGGACGCTCGTTCGACGTGTGCAGCGAGGGCCGAGGTGCGGCCCCGCCGGACGAGGAGAACAAGATGCCGAAATACCTGCTGATCATGCGGGGCACCGACGAGACGAACGCGGCCATGATGGCCGACATGGCGGAGATGATGGCCACGACCCGCCGGTTCATCGAGGACATGATGAAGGCCGGCGTGCTGCTCGCGGCCGAAGGTCTGGACGATCCGGCCCAGGGCGCCGTGGTCGACTTCAGCGGCGCGGCGCCGGTGGTCACGGACGGGCCGTACGGCGAGACCAGGGAACTGTTCGGCGGCTACTTCCTGCTCGAGGTCGCCTCGAAACAGGAGGCGGTCGCGTGGGCCGAACGGGTTCCCGTGGTCCGCGGTTCCCAGATCGAGGTCCGGCGCGTGGCCGAGGCCGACGAGACCCCGCGGCTGGGCAACGGCAACGGCCACACCTGATGGGTACGGCCGATCTCGAGTCCGTCTGGCGGATGGAGTCGGCCCGGATCGTCGCCGCCCTGGCCCGGCTCACCGGCGACCTCGGGCTGGCCGAGGACGCGGCCCAGGAAGCGGTGGCCGAGGCGCTGGTGTCGTGGCCGCGGTCCGCCCCGGCCAATCCGGCCGGCTGGCTGATGGCCACGGCGCGGCGACGGGCGATCGACGCGATCCGCCGCCGGGCCGCCCTTCAGGAGCGGTACGCCCTGCTGGCGGCCGAACCTGTGGCCGACGAGGACATCGACCCCGACCTGATCGGCGACGACGTCCTGGCGCTGATGTTCGTCAGCTGCCACCCGGTGCTTCCCCGCGAGACCCGGGTGGCGCTGACCCTGCGCGTGGTCGGCGGGCTGTCCAGTGCGGAGATCGCCCGCACGCTGCTGGTGCCCGTACCGACCGTGCAGGCCCGCATCACCCGCGGCAAGAAGGCGATCGCGGCGGCCGGGGTGCCGTTCGAGCTGCCACCGGCCGGCGAGCGCCGGGAACGCCTGTCCGGCGTGCTCAGCGTCCTCTACGCGATCTTCACCGAGGGGTCCACGGCCACGTCCGGCGACCGGCTGCTGCGCCCCGAGCTGGCGTACGAGGCGATCCGCCTGACTCGCACGCTGGCCACGCTCCAGCCGGACGAGCCGGAGGTGCACGGTCTGCTGGCCCTGTGCGAGCTGACGGCCGCCCGCTTCCCCGCCCGGACCGCCCCCGACGGCACGCCGATCCTCCTCGAGGACCAGGACCGGCGGCTGTGGGACCGGCCGGCGATCCGCCGCGGGCTCGCCGCGCTGGCCGGCGCCGCCACCGGCGGCCTCGGCCCGTACGGCCTGCAGGCCACGATCGCCGCCGTCCACGCGTCGGCGCCCTCGGTCGAGGCGACCGACTGGCACCGGATCGTGCGGCTCTACGAGGCGCTCGGCCGGGTCGCGCCCTCCCCGGTGGTCGAACTCAACCGGGCCGTCGCGGTCGCGATGGCCTCCGGCCCGGCGCCGGCCCTGGCCATCGTGGACGAACTGATCGCCGCGAACCGGCTCCCCGGCTCCCACCTGGTCCCGACCGTACGCGGCGAGCTGCTGACCCGCCTCGGCCGGCGATCGGAGGCGCGTGCCGAGCTGGAGCTCGCCGCCCGCCTCTGCGCCAACCGGAGCGAACGCTGGGTGCTGCTCCGCAAGGCGGCCGCCCTGGACTGACTCCCTCAGCGCGCGGGTTCACCGATCTCGGCACACGGGCGCGGGCCGCGATCGCCGATCAGAAGCGGACTTGTCCGCGCCGGGGAGAGTCGGTCCGGCTACGCCCCTGGTGGCGCTGCGGGGTCCGCAGCGCCGGCTGATGGGATCAGCGCCAGACCTTGTAGCGGACGGTCTGCACCTTCGGCTCCAGGTAGTCGATCTGGTAGAGCACGCGGAACACCGTGCCGTTGCGCACGTTCCTGGCCAGCACGGTGCGCGTGCCGGCCTTCTTGGCGCAGGCCCGTACCGGCTTGGTGTAGGTCATCTCGCCGCCGTTGCGGGGCATGAAGGCCACCAGGAAGGTCTGGCACCGGTCGCGGGGGTTGTTGGCGTCCCGGATGTGCGAGACCGAGATCGTGGTGCACTTCGACTTCGGCACGGTCACCGGCGCGGAGGCGATCCGGCCGCCGGCGTAGAAGCCGTTGCCGGGCCGGGTCGGCACGCAGGCCCGGCTGGAGCTGTGGGCCGCGGCGGCTGTGGCGGGTGCGACGACGGCCGCGCCGGCGACTGCGAGGGCGGTGAGGACACTTGCGGTTCTGTTCATGTGGAGGACTGTGCTCCGGTCACCACACCCCACCCGATGACCTAGGGTAGCTGGCACGTATCCGGGAGTGACACCCACCGGCAACGAACGCGCCTCGTCGCTGGCATGATCGCGGCCATGTCGCCGATCGCGTTCTTCCATGCGCCGGACGATGCCGCGGCCCGCTCGGCCATGAGCCGTCCGACGCGGCCCGACCAGGGCGAACTCTCCGAGGTTCTGCGCGAGCTGGAGTGCTTCCTCACCGACCGGTCCTACGACGACGTCAACGACGACGATCGCCACCTGGCCCTCGTCACGGAACTCGGCGTCTACATCGACGAGTACGTTGCCACGCTGACCGACACTCTTCGTGACGCGCTCGCCTCGGCTGATGACGAGACGCTCCGGGCCGCGTCGAGCCACTGGCCCGTCACGGACGAACTCATCCCGGTGGCTCGCAGCGCCGCATCGACCGGCGAACGGCTCTACGTTTACCGGACCGCAAACGGGTAGGCGCATCGGGCGACTGTCAGCGGCGTCCGGTGCACGCCCACCTCGCCTGTGCCGGGTCCCACCAGCAGCGTGCGCAGGTCAGCGGTGACGGCCCGCCGAGGCCGGGCCGTCGTTCGGTGAACGCCTCATCGGCGACCCAGGCGGCGTACGCAGCTGTGCCCATCGCCTCGATCAGCCCCGCGGTCTGGGTGTGCTGGGCGGCCAGCGCCCGCACCTTGCGGTCCACCGTCGGCGGGTCGAGGGTGAGGTGCAGGGCCAGGTCGGACTCCGGCCGGGTGACAGGGTAGCCGGCGTCGAAGACGTGGAAACGGTCGTTGACCGGGCGCCACTGCTCGGCCCACTTCTCGGTGACAGTGGACTGGAGCAGGCGGGTGTGTGCCGGGGCAGCCCAGTCCACCGCGGCCGCCGTCCACCGGGCCACCGCCTGGTGGTCGGGGTGGCCGGTGTTGCCGTCGGGGCCGAAGCTGACCACGGTGTCCGGCCGGATCGCGGCGATCATGTCGCCGATCCGGGCGATGGCCGCGCTCGGCGGCACCCGGGCGCACTCGCCGTCGCGGTATCCCAGCCAGTGGTGTTCGGTCACGCCCAGGATGTCCAGGCAGTCGCGCAGTTCGGCGGCGCGCCGGACGGCGAGCCGGCCGGGTGGCCACCGGGCCGGGTCCGGGGTGCCGCGCTCGCCGTGGGTGGCGGTCACGCAGACGACCCGGTGACCGGCGTCGCGGGCGAGGGCCATCAGGCCGCCGGAGAGATATGCCTCGTCGTCGGGATGCGCCCAGACGCCGAGGACGGTGCCGAGTCGGTTGATGTGGTCCATGCCCCGAGGGTGAGCGCGCCCGCTTGCCGGCGACTTGCTGCCGGCTGACCGGGGCTCAGCGCGGGAAGTCGGCGAGCTGCCGGACGGCGGCGGCCAGATCCTTGTCGTACCCGGCGTCGGCGAGTTCCCGGCATCCCGGATCGCCGAGGGCGGCCAGCCGCCGGATGTCGTGGATGGAGGCGCTGATCCGGTCGCGGACCTCGGCGACGATCTGCCGTGCGGGGCCGCGCCAGCCGTACGCGTCGAGGAACAGCCGCAGCCGGCGCGGCCGGTCGGCGAAGGCGGTGAATCCTTCTTTCTCGGCGACGTGCCGTGCGGAGAGCGGCACCCAGGCGAAGGCGGCGAACGCGAGGTCGGCCTCCCGGGTGACCGGTCCGGCGAAGTCCCAGCCGAAGAAGCCGGTGACCCGGCCGTCGGCACGGACCACATTGCACGGTGCGGCGTCGTTGTGGCCGATGACCAGGCCGGGTTCCCAGGTGCCGCCCTTGCGCCAGACGGCGTCGGCGGGCGGGACGAAGTCGGCGACGGCGGCGTGGTACTCGCGCAGCCACTGGGCGACCTGCCACAGTGTCTCGTCGCTGTGCACCCAGCCGGGCCAGGGATATTCCGGTCCGAGGGCCTCGCCGGGCAGGAGGGAGAGGATCTCCCGGTCCTTCTCGTCGATGCCGAGCGGCGTGGGTGCGCCGTCGAACCCGGTGTCGGCGAGGTGGTGCAGCAGGGCGTGGACCGCGGGGGTCCAGGGTCCGGCCGGACGGCGGACGGTCCGCCCGACGCGGACCGCACCACCCGTCCGGCCGCCGGGTAACTCGTGTTCCGTGCTCATGATCAACTACGGTAACCCGAAAGCCGTTGATCGATGCGACGGGCCGGTGAAGCGATTCAGGCGAAGGTCTCGCCCGCGTCGGCCTTGCGGATCAGCAGCGGTGGCGGGGTGAACCGCCGGCCGTACCGGTCCGCGAGCTCGCGGGCCCGGGCGACGAATCCGGGAAGGCCCCCTTCGTACTGGTTGATGTACTGCAGGACGCCGCCGGTCCAGCCCGGATATCCGATGCCGAAGATGGACCCGATGTTCGCTTCCGGGACCGACAGCAGCACCCCTTCGTCCAGGCATTTGACGGACTCGATCGCCTCGATGAACAGCATCCGCTCCTTGAGGTCCTCGAACGGGATCCGCACGTCCGGCTGGGCGAACGCGGACAGTCCCGGCCACAGCCCGGTGCGCTTGCCGTCCACGTACTCGTAGAAGCCGGCGCCACCGGAACGTCCCGGACGGCCGAACTCGTCGATCATCCGGTCGATCACCGCGTCGGCCGGGTGCGGCGTCCACGCCTGGCCGGCTGCCCGGGCGGCGACCTCGTACTCCTTGCGGATCTTGCGGGGCAGCGTGAGCGTCAGCTCGTCCATCAGCTGCAGCACCGGCGCCGGATATCCGGCCTGGCTGCCGGCCTGCTCGATGCTGGCCGGCGGCACACCCTCGGCCAGCATGGCGAGGCCCTCGTTGGTGAAGGTGCCGATCACCCGGCTGGTGAAGAAGCCACGGCTGTCGTTGACCACGATCGGTGTCTTGCGCAGCCGCTGCACCAGGCCCAGGGCACGGCGTACCGCCTGGTCCCCGGTCTTCTCGCCCTTGATCACCTCGACCAGCGGCATCTTGTCGACCGGGGAGAAGAAGTGCAGACCGAGAAAATCTGCCTGCCGGCGTACGCCCTCGGCGAGCAGGGTGATCGGCAGCGTCGAGGTGTTGGAGCAGAGCAGCGCGTCCGGCGCCACCACGCCCTCGATCTCGGCGAACACCTTGTGCTTGAGCGCCGGGTCCTCGAAGACGGCCTCGATCACCACGTCCGCGCCGGCCAGGTCGGCGACCTGGTCGGTGGCGGTGATCCGGTCGAGCAGCTGCTGTCCCTTCCCGGTCGTGATCCGGCCGCGGCCGGCGTCCTTGGCGACGAGCTTCTCGGAGTACGCCTTACCGCGCCGCGCCCCCTCCAGGGAGACGTCGCGCAGCACCACGTCGAGCCCGGCCTTGGCGCACACATACGCGATGGCGGCGCCCATCATGCCGGCGCCGAGCACCGCGACCTTGGTGACCGGCGGCACGTCGCCGACGTCGCGGCCGTTGACCGCGTTCAGGTCGAAGAAGAACGCCTTGATCATGTTTTTGGTGATCTGGCCGGTGACCAGCTCGACGAAGTACCGCGTCTCGATCACGAAGGCGGTGTCCACGTCGACCTGGGCACCCTCGACCGCGGCCGCCAGGATGTTGCGCGGCGCCGGGTAGGGCGCGCCCTTGAGCTGCTTGCGCAGGGTGGCCGGGAAGGCGGGGAGCTGCATGGCCAGCGCCGGGCTGGACGGGCTGCCACCCGGGATCTTGTAGCCCTTGACGTCCCACGGCTGGGCCGCGCCCGGGTTGGCGGCGATCCACTCGCGGGCGGCCGTCAGCAGCTCCGACGGCGTCTCCACGATCTCGTCGATCAGGCCCAGGTCCCGGGCCGCGGCCACCCGGTGCCGGTTGCCGCGCAGCAGCACCTGGGTGAGGGCGGTGACCAGCCCGAGCAGCCGCACGGTGCGCACCACGCCGCCGCCGGCGGGCAGCAGGCCGAGGGTCACCTCGGGGCAGCCGACCTCGAGCCGTGGATCGTTCAGCGCGATCCGGCGGTGACAGGCGAGCGCGAGTTCGAGGCCGCCGCCGAGGGCCGAGCCGTTGAGTGCGGCCACCACCGGCCGGCCCAGTGTCTCCAGGCGGCGCAGCTGCCCCTTGACCTTGGTGGAGAGGGCGAACACCTGCGCGCCCTGGTCGGCCGGGACCGAACCGAGCTGATCCAGGTCGCCGCCGGCGAACCAGGACTTCTTCGCCGACGTGATGATCACGCCGGTGATGTCGTCGCGTTCGGCCTCGAGGCGGGAGACGGTCGCCTCCATGCTGGTCACGAACGCGTCGTTCATGGTGTTCGCGCCACGCGTCGGGTCGTCGAGGGTGAGCACGACGATGCCGTCGTCACCGCGGTCCCAGCGAATGGTGTCGGTCATCAGTGTTTCCCCTCAGAGCCGTTCGACGATGGTGGCGATGCCCATGCCGCCGCCGATGCAGAGCGTTGCCAGGCCGTACCGGCCGCCGCGCCGCTCCAGCTCGTCGACGAGCGTGCCGAGGATCATGGCGCCGGTGGCGCCGAGCGGGTGGCCCATGGCGATCGCCCCGCCGTTGACGTTCACGATCTCCGGGTCGAGCTTCATGTCGTCGATGTAGTGCAGCACGACCGCGGCGAACGCCTCGTTGATCTCGACGAGGTCGAGGTCGTCGACGGTGAGGCCGGCTTTCGCGAGCGCCTTGCGGGACGCCGGGGCCGGGCCGGTGAGCATGATGGTGGGGTCAGCGCCGCTGAGCGCCGCCGACACGATACGGGCGCGCGGCGTGATGCCGGCGCGCTGCCCGGCGGCCTCGGAGCCGATCAGCACGAGGGCGGCGCCGTCCACGATGCCGGAGGAGTTGCCGGCCGAGTGCACGTGGTCGATCTTCTCGACCCAGTGGTATTTCTGCAGGGCGACCGCGTCGAAACCGCCCTGGTCGCCGATGGCGGCGAAGGAGGCGGGCAGCTTGCCGAGGCTGTCCACGGTGGAGTCCGGCCGGATGTGTTCGTCGCGGTCGAGGATCAGCAGGCCGTTGCGGTCGCGGACCGGCACCACGGACCTGTCGAAGTGCCCGTTCTGCCAGGCTTTCGCCGCTTTCTGCTGCGAGCCGACGGCGAACGTGTCGACGTGCTCGCGGCTGAAGCCGTTGATCGTGGCGATCAGGTCGGCGCTGATGCCCTGCGGGACGAAGTCGGTCTTCAGGCTGGTCTCCGGGTCGAGCGCCCAGGCGCCGCCGTCGGAGCCCATCGGCACCCGCGACATCGACTCGACGCCGCCGGCCAGCACCAGATCCTCCCAGCCGGAGCGGATCTTCTGCGCGGCCACGTTGACCGCCTCCAGGCCGGAGCCGCAGAAGCGGTTGAGCTGCACGCCGGGTGTCGTGCAGGGCAGGCCGGCGGCGATCGCGGCGGTCTTGGCGATGACCGAGCCCTGGTCGCCGAGTGGCGACACCACGCCGAGCACGACGTCCTCGATGTCGGCCGGGTCGACGCCGGGGAAGCGGCGCCGCAGCTCGTCGATGAGGCCGACGACCAGCGAGATGGGCTTCACCTCGTAGAGCGAGCCGGTCTTCTTGCCGCGCCCGCGCGGCGTGCGCACGGCGTCGTAGATGAAGGCCTCAGTGGTCATCGCCAACTCCCTCGGGTGCGAATTGCGACTAACTTTTGCCGATGTTTCCGCTAGGTGTCAAGGCTACGGAAGAAGACGTGCAGCGAATCGCAGATCACCGGTACGCTGCGCTGCGTGCACGTAGCAGCGGACCGTAAACGGCCGAAGGACCGCAAGGCCCAGCTGTCGCTGGCCGCCGCGGAGCTGTTCTGCGAGCGCGGCTATCACGGCGTGAGCCTCGACGAGATCGCTGAGGCGGTCGGGATCAGCGGTCCGGCGATCTACCGGCACTTCCCGAACAAATACGCGATGCTCGTCCACGCGACCCGCCAGGTGGCCGACACCGTGCTGGCCGCGACGCACGAGCAGGCCGATCTGGCGGTGCTGCTGGGCGCGCTGTCCCGGCTCGCTGTGCGGGGCCGCCGGGTCGCCGGGCTGTACCAGTGGGAGTGGCGTTACCTGACCGAGGAGCACCGCGCGGAGTTCCGGGACGATCTGGTGCTGCTGGTGCGTCGTCTGGTCGTACCCCTGCGGGGTCTGCGCCCGGAGCTCGCCGAGCCGGACGCCGCCGCACTGGTCCACGCCGCGCTCAGCGTGCTCGGCAGTCTCGGCACCCACCGTGCGGTGATCGCCAAAGGCCGCGCCGAGGCGGCCCTGCACCGCACGGCCATGGCCGTCCTGCTCGATGAACCACCCACCCTGGGGCCGTCGGCGCAGGGCGGCGACGAGCAGCCGGGCCCGCCGGCCGGCGCGCGCCGCGAGATCCTGCTGACGGAGGCGGTCCGGCTGTTCCATCGGTACGGCTATCACGCGGTCGGTGTCGAGGACATCGGCCGGGCCGCGGGGATCAACGCCTCCAGCGTCTACCGTCACTTCCCCGGCAAGAGCGACATCCTCGCGGCCGCTTTCTACCGCGCCTCCGAGCGGGTCGCCGAGGTGACCGCGACCGCGCTGCGGGGCGCCCGCGACGACGACGACGCGCTGCGGCGGATGGCGGCGTCCTATGTCGACCTGACCTTCGAGCGCAGTGCGCTGGTCTCGGTCTATCTGGCCGAGAACAACAACCTGCCCGAGGCCGACCGGCATGAGCTGCGCAAGGTGCAGCGGCTGCACGTGGAGGAGTGGGTGCGGCTGCTCGGGCGGTTGCGGCCGGACCTCCCGGCCGCCGAGGCGCGGGTGCTGGTGCACGCCGCGCTCAACCTGGTGACCGATCTGAGCCGGTGGGTGCGGTTCGACCGGAGCACCGGGATGGACCGGCACCTGGTGCGCCTCGCGCTGACGGTCCTGCGGGCCTGATCGGCGGCCGAGCCGGATTCGCCGTCAGGCGGGTCATCGCGCCGTGTCCCTTCCCATCGAAGTTCTTCGGTGTCTACCGTCGCGCCAGGGGTAGGTGTGCCTTACGTCACACTCCAAGGAAAGGGCGACGCCCATGGACTCCGACGACCTCGCTCAGCGGTGCGCCGACATCGCCGGCGGCCTGACCGTTCCCGCCCTGCTGCACCGCAACGCCACCGAGTTCCCGGACCTGCCGGCCCTGAGCGTTCTCGGTCAACCGGGCACCCGCAGGTGGCGCGAGCTGCGCGCCGAGGTCGCGGTCCTGTCCCGCGGCCTGGCCGACCTCGGGCTGCGGGCCGGCGACCGCATGCTGATCATGATGGGTGGCCGCCCCGAGCACTGGCTCGTCGACCTGGCCGCTGTGCATCTGGGCGCGGTGCCGTCCACGGTTTACGCGACCCTCGCCACGTCCCAGCTGCGCCATCTCGCCCGGCACAGCGGCGCCAGGATCGTGGTGCTGGAGGACGACGCCGCCCTGGACCGGTGGAAGCCCATCCTCGACGAGTTGCCCGAGCTGCGCGCGCTGGTGATCGGCAGCCCTCGGTGGGACGAGATCTCCGGCGGCGAGGCCGATCTCGGCGCCTTCGAGAAAACCTGGCGGGAGGTACGACCGGAGCAACCGGTGACCCTGCTCTACACCTCGGGCACCACCGGCGACCCCAAGGGTGTGGTGCTCACCCACCACAACGTGATCTATCAGTCGGTGATCCTGGAACAGGTCTTCGACACCCCGGACCACGCCGCCTCCCTGGCGTACCTGCCGCTCGCGCACATCGCCGAGCGGTTGCTGAGCATCTACAACGCGGTCTACCGGGCCGGGCACGTCACGATCTGCCCCGACGCGGCGCAGCTGCTCGCCGGGTTGACCCAGGTCCGGCCGACCTCGTTCTTCGGGGTGCCCCGCGTCTGGGAGAAGATGGTCGCCGGAGTGCAGGCGCAGCTCGGCACCCTCGACCCGCAGGTGCGGGCCGCCATCGACGCCGCCCGCGCGGTGACGCTGGAGATCTATCAGCTGCGCGAGAACGGACAGCCGATCCCCGCCGCGCCGGCCGCGAAACGGGCGGCACTCGACGAGCGGGTGCTCAAGCCGTTGCGGGCCCGGCTCGGCCTGGACAACCTGATCTCCGGCAGCAGCGGGGCGGCGCCCATCCCGGTGGCGGTGCTGCACTTCCTGGCCGGCCTCGGCATCGACGTGTTCGAGGTGTGGGGGATGACCGAGACCACGGGCACCTGCACGATCAACACGCCGGAGCACTTCCGCACCGGCTCGGTCGGCCGGGTCAACCCGGGCATGGAACTGCGGATCGCCGACGACGGCGAGATCCTGGTGCGCGGTCCGCTGGTGTGCGCGGGCTACCTGCGCGCGGACGGTGGCGTCGACCCGGTGGCCGACGCCGGCGGGTGGCTCGCCACCGGGGACGTGGGCACCCTCGACGACGACGGATACCTGACCATCACCGACCGCAAGAAAGAACTGATCATCAATTCGAGTGGGAAGAACATCTCACCCGCGCAGATCGAGAACCTGCTCCGGGCGCATCCGCTGATCGCGCAGGCGGTGGCGATCGGTGACCGGCGCCCGTACGTCACCGCGCTGATCGTCCTCGACGAGGAGATGGTCCCGGCCTGGGCCCGCCGCCACGGTCTCGCCGAGCCGGCCGGACTCGCCGCGCTCGCTGCCGAGCCGGCGCTGGTCGCGGAGATCGGCGCGGCGGTCGAGGCCGCCAACGCCAAACTGTCCCGGCCGGAGCAGGTCAAGACGTTCCGGATCCTGTCCACCGCCTGGACGCCGGAGACCGGCGAGCTGACCCCGACACTGAAACTGCGCCGCCGCGTCGTTCAAGAACGGTACGCCGACCAGATCGACGAACTGTACGGCGCCCGATGACACCGAACGCGGGAACAGAGGTCGCCCTCTGTTCCCGCGCCGGGCCGGGTCAGTCGCAGTACTCCTCGAAGCCCTTGTCGAAGCCGCGGTCGAATCCCCGGTCGTATCCGCGCGCGTAATCGTCCTCGTCGTCATCCTGATGGAACGCATAGGTACGCATCATCTGGCACTCCTCACGCGCCATCTTCCAGCCCGCGGTGAAACCGTTCCGGTAACCGCGACGGAAGTCCCGTGGGTCGGTGCGCTGGTCGGCGCCGGCCACGATGGTGGCGCCGGCCGGCGCGGCCGATGCCGGACTGACGGCGACCACCTGATTGATGGTGGCACTCAGGAAAAGCGCGGTGCCGAGCGCGGCGCCCAGTTTGCGAACTCGCATGACTTCTACCCCCGTTTTTTCTGCTTCCCTGGTCTTGGCAAAAAGGACGGTACGCCGGTCCTGGCCGGGCCGTGCGGCGATTGCCGCGCCGGCCGGACGTTATGGATGATCGGAGGATGCCGATAACAGCCTGACCATTCCGCGCGGTGTGGGCGCAACGGCCGGAATGGGCAGCGGACCGGCCGGGTGTCGGAATCGGCACACCGGGACGGCGCGAACCGTCTCGATGGCCGAGCCGATCGGCGGGCGATCGCTGCGGCAGAGCCTGTCGCTGCGCCGCGACCAACTGGGCCGCGGACAACGGATCGCGCACCGCTTCTATCCGTGGAACGGCTATCTGCCGACTCCCCGGAACCCTGCGCCCCGGATCCGTACGCCCGTTCCTGGGCCCGGGCTCGGCGCGTCCTGCCTCCCCATCAGTCCGACGGGAGGATCCGGCGCCCGAACTCGATGTTGTCCAGGTCGCCGTGGAACTGGTCGGTGTCCACATCACTCTGCGCCGCGTTCACCCGCTTGCCGCCGATCACCACGGCGCCGCTCGGCAGGATGTCCGCCAACGGGCCGGTCTGCTGCCGGGGCGGCTGCACCTGCCGGCCCGTCCGCGCGTCGTGAACCCGGATCTGGAACAGCACCGGGGACAGCCGCACGCAGGTCACCCGGTACCACCGGCCCACCGTCAACGTCAGCCCGGACGACAGCAGCACGAACTCCGCACCGTCCGACCACCGGCACGACGGCTGCCCCGAGTCGACCTGCATCTTCCACTGGCTGACGCCGGTGCCCGCCGCCCCGAACTGGAAGATGTTCATACCGGCGGCCGCCGACGGCGGTTCGGTGAGCCGGATGTCCGCCCCGAACACGAACCGGCCCTCCCCGTCGTCGCCCGGCACCAGCGTGACGGCGCTCGCCGGCCGGACGATCGCCTGCGGACAGGGAGCGGTCGTGCAGCTGGCGCCGGGGAACCGCAGCACGCGGTTGCCGTCAGGTTCGGTCACCGTGGTGACGGCCCCGCCCTGTCCTGTGAGGATGGTCCCGTGCAGTCCGTTGCCGCTGCTGTCAGCGACCCGGCCCGGGTCGACGAGGTCACCCTGATACTGCAGCTCCAGCCGCCCCACGGGCAGCGCCGCCCCAGCAGCCGCGGCGTGCGGCGCGGTGGCAGCATGCGGCGCGGCGGCGGCGTGCAGTGCGGCGGCGGCGTGCGGCCCGGACCGCGCGAGTGGCGCGACGGAGGGCGGGGCGGCGACGGCGGGCGTCCCGGCAAGGGCGACAGCGCAGGTGGCGCCGAGCGCGGCGCGTACAAGTGTCATGTGCAGCAGTCCAGCATCCGCCACGCCCCGCACATGGCGGATCTGTGCGACGGCGACCCGCCCGGGCTAGGCCGGACGGTGAGATCGCCCGCCACGAGTGAATCGAACACCCGATAGAGGCGATCGGCCGCTACCGGACAGATGGCCGCGCCGCTCAGCGGCACAGAAACGACTCAGCAGTCAGATGCTTCTCCGGCCGCGGCTCCGGCCGGCCCCAGCCGCTCGACGCCCGATGGGCTGAGCCGTCAGCGCAGGATGGTCCTACGCACGGTAACAAGTGATCAGGCATGATCTCCTCGCTCAGGGCAGCGTGGGCAGTCACCAACCATTGCCCTCCGTGATTGGACCTTTCCAAACGGTGGCACCGGGGCCACATGTCTCACCGTGCGTGTTGAGTAACTTTTTGATACATATGCAGCTCAGAGTCTCCGTAGTGGATCACGAAGAAGAATGTGGACAGTTAGACATCTACATCTCAGCCTCCCCACGGACAGTAGCTAGCGAGGAGACAGTGAACGAGGGGGCAGGATGGGCGAGCCGATGGCTGGATCGACTTTTGATTACGGAGCGATGATTTCGGCTATTGCTGCGGTCGGGGTGATGGGGGGGCTAGTGCGGGCCTACATTGCGCATCGCACGCGAGCTAACGCGGAGCGGGAGGCTTCAGTCCGAGCCGCGGCTCGAGCGACCGGACTCATGGGACTCGCAGAGAGGCGCCGTGGTGTCGTGCGAATCGTGGAGCATGATCGCGACGGTGATCGCGAGGTGGAGCTCGGAAATCGAGACTCGATGATCGAACACAGCGAGGAGGAGGCGGCGTGAGTGTGGTGGACGGCTCCGCGGCCCTGGTGCCGGAGCCGGATGACGGAGAGGCTGCACGCCTCAAGAAGAGCCACGACGAAGAGTTCCGCGCCTTCACCGAGCAGACCTACCACACCGTGGAGCGAATCCTTCGCGCGTGGTGCTGGGATCGTGAACCTGTCAAGGACGCGCTGCAGAGCGCCTATCTGCATGGCCGGGTCCAGTGGGCGAAGATCCGGACATACACCGAGCCGATCGCATGGGTCATCGCCACTGCCCGGAACAAGATCCTTAAGGAACGCCATCGGCGGCAGCGCGAGACCGCAGTGATACCCGAGAATCTTCCCGTGGATTCTCGGCGCGACCTCGCCGACGAGTGGGAGGCCCAGGAGACGCTGCGCGGCTGGCTGCAGCAACTGCCTCCCCGGCAAGCCGAAGTGTTCCAGATGTCGCGTGAAGGCTTCTCCAACGATGAGATCGCCCGGATCCTCGGTCTGGCCGACATCAGTGTCCGAAGCTACAAAGCAGCTGCTAGGCAGCGGTTACGTCAGTTGGCCGAGGCGGCCGGTTACACGGACTCCGACAGCCGGCGCCGCCCGGGAGGTGCTCATGGATCTCGATGACATCCTCGCTCTGGCTGAAGCGGGAAAGCCGAGCCCGTTGGAACTCGCCCGAGCGCGGCGAGTGGCGCGGACCGTGCAGAGTGATTATGACCTTTCGCTCGCCGATGGTTACCAGCTTCTGGTCGACGCCGATGTCAGCGACCCCCTCACAGGCGACATCGACGAAGCGCTTCGGATCGCGCGTGCTGCACAATTGGCGAAGCGAGGCACGATCACGTGGATGATGGGCTCGGGTAAGACCGCCGGTGGCTTGTCATGGTCGGACGAGATGGCGATGATCTTCGGCAGTGCGCCGGGAACACTGCATCTCACACCCGAGTTGCTCAGTGAACTCGTGCATCCGGCCGATGCGCCGGCGGTCCGAGAAGCCGTCGAAGCGGCTTGGACGTCGCGTCGGCCTGGCGAGGTCACTTACCGCGTCGTCCATCCGGGCGGCAGCGTTCGCCACATACACAGCCACATCGAGATCCTGACTACCGGCGGGCAGCCCGCGGGCATCATCGCGACCGGCGAAGACGTCACCGCCTTCGAGCTCGCTCACCAGGAGCGCAGGCGGCTGGCCACCCGCAAGGAGATGCTTTGCGCCGATGCGGCCGCGCGGGACCTCGTGACCGGACTACCCAACCGTGGGTATTTCACCGATGAAGTAGATCGTGCTCGGCGCGCCACCGACGGGGCCCTCGTCGTTGTGGCGACGGAACTCGCCACACGCCTGCCCAGCTTCATCACCGACCAGGAGCAGGAACAGTTGGCCAAGGATGTTGCCGATCTCCTGCGTTCCATCGCCGGCCCCGGCTTCACCTGTGGGCTGGTCGGCCCGGGGCGATGGGGAGTCCTCATCCCTTCCGAGGAGGCTGCCGATGACCTCCCTATCCATATAGTCGCGACATTCCGGAGCCACCTCTTCACCCTGCAGCAGAAGGCACTCCGCCTCAACGCCTGGGCAGGAGTAGTCCGCTTCAGCAGCGGCGTGTCCGCGACTGGCTTCGATCTACTCGCCGATGGTGAGCACGCGGCGCGCGAGGCGCGCCGGCAAGGCATCGCTGTCAGCGTTCTCGATGAGCCGGCCGGGTACGACGACCGGTTGGACCGCTGCCGTTCCCGGGTTCTGCATGCGGTGCGGAGCGAAAGGTTCGCGCTCTACGCTCAGCCTCTCGTCGATCTCGGCCTCAATCAGATCACCCGCCATGAGATCTTGCTACGGGTGCGGAACGACACTGGCGAACTGATCGCGCCGTGGGCGTTCCTCGACATGGCGGAGCGGGTCGGCGCGATCCTTGCTGTAGACAAATGGGTGATCGACCATGCCTTGGAGCTGGTCGGCCAGGGCGCACAGACATCTCACTACCAAGTCAACATCTCCGGGAAGTCGCTGGCCGATCCCGGGCTCCTCTCCTATGTGACCGAAGCGATCGACCGGCACGGGGTGAAACCGGAATGCCTAACGTTCGAGATCACCGAGACGGCGTTGATCGAAAACCGCAACGAAGCTCTTGCCTTCGCCAAGGGCATCAGGGAGATTGGCTGTCACCTCGCACTCGACGACTTCGGTACCGGATATGCGGCCCTGGCTTACTTGAAGTACCTACCGGTGGATTTGGTCAAGATCGACGGCGTGTTCATCGTCGACATCTGCCAGTCGCCGCCGGATCAAGCCGTCGTGTCGAAGCTGGTAGAGCTGTGCCACGCACTCGGTATCCGGGTCGCCGCCGAGTACGTACAGGACAGGGAGACTGTCGAACTACTGAGAAAGTACGGCGTCGATTTCGCCCAGGGATACTGGACGGGGAGGCCGGCCCCGATCGCAGCAAGCATGAGGCGGGAAGAGAATACGATCGAGCTTGAAGTCAGGTTTCCGGGGCAGCGCTCCGCCATGGGTTGATGGTGGAAGAGCGCCCGCCGGTCCGGAGGCGTCACGCCTTGACCGGACCGGCGGCTCCGCACGAAGGAGGCATCCGCTGTGCCGGACGGTGGAGACGCCGGCCACGAGTGAATCGAACACCCGATAGAGGCGGTCGGCCGCCACTCGGATCGAAGGCCGCGCCGCTCACCGGCACCGCGGTGCCCCGCCGCGGTGCGGTCAGCGGCGCCTCCGGCGGCTCCACCACGAGGTGCGCGAGCGGCTCGCGGCCTTCTCCGGTGACTGGCCGCGACACCGACCACACCCTGGAACGGCTGTCGCAGATAGCGGTGTATGCCGCTGTTCACGAACAGCGGGTTGTGGAGCACGTACCGCACGGATCGTTCCAGCGTCGGCCGCATCCGTTCGGCAAGCAGCGGCCGTGCCAGCACACCGAGGGCGAACGTCCGCTCGAACCCCTCGGCCGTCACCATCCGCTGCTGGTCGAACCGGCCGGCCGCCAGCACCAGCGCGTCGACCCGGTCCGGCAGCCGGGTCACCCGCTCCGCGGTCTGCCGCATCGACGAAAGGTCGGCGTCGGCGCTGCCGAGCGGAATCACCCGGTGCCCCTCGTCGCTCAGCCGGGCGGCGAGGGCGCCGCCGATGCCCCGGGTTCCTCCTGTGATCACCACCGTGCGCATGCTTTCATCGTGGTCACCGCCCGTACGCGGAGAAAAAAGGCACATCGATGTCACCGGTGACCCTGCTGCCCGTCACCCCGGCCGACCGCGAGGCGTGCGCGGCCACCGAGATCCTGGGCCGGGGGAGTGGAGTGTGCTGATCCTCGTGCTGCTCAGTGAGCAGCCGCGCGGTTCCAACGAGCTGAGCCCGGCGCTCGGATCAGCCGAGACCCGAGACGTCCGCCGAGGTGAAGAACAGCACCGCCCCGATCTGCAAAATCAGCCCGAGCACGCCGCAGGCGAGGCCGGCGACGGCCATGCCGCGGTCGCCGCCGCGGATGCCGAGCACGCCCAGCACGACCGCCGCCACCCCGGCCGGGGCGCCGAGCGGGAGGCAGGCGAACGTCGGGACGGACAGGATGCCGAAGATCAGGGCGAGCAGCGGGAGCCGGCTGTCGTTGCGGACCTTGAACGGTGGCGGTGGCGGATGGGGCACCACCGGCCTCGGCAGGTCGTCGACCAGCCGGGACAGCTCACCCCACGTCCGGGAGGCGTAGGCGAGCTGCGCCCGCTGACTGAACTCGTCGACGGTCAGGCGGCCCTCGGACGTCGCCACGCCGAGCCGCGCGACGATGCCCTCGCGGTCGGCGTCGGAGACCCGGATCCGGGAGTGGCGATCCATGGCCTGAGGCTACAAGCGCTGGTCAACGAGGGACAGGACCGTCACCGGTGCGGGTACGGCGTACCGTGCGGGGATGTGGATCGTTGAATTGGCGTTCTCCGATGCGCCGGAGCGTCTGGCCGCCCGCCCGGCCCACCGTGACCGGCTGGCCGCGCTGCACCGGGCCGGCACCGTACTGATGGCCGGGCCGCTCGCCGACGACACCGGCGCCATGATCATTCTGGACGTGGTGGACCGCGCGGCCGTGGACGCGGTGCTCGGCGCCGATCCCTATTTCCGCACGGCCGGCGTGCGGGTGGCCGGCGTCCGGGAGTGGAAGCCGCTGCCTCTGTAAGCCGGTCAGAACAGGTTGGCGACGATGCCGGCGACGACCCGCGGCCGGGACAGGAACGGGTGGTGGCCGGCGTCCACCTCGACGACCTTGTCGGCGCGGCGAGCGAACTCGCGCTGGGCCGCCGCCGGGGTGCCGCGGTCCTCGGTGCACACCACGTACGTGGTGGGCCGCTCGTGCCACGCCGCCGCCCGGACGGGCTGCTGCGTCACGGCCAGCGTCTGCCGCACCAGCAGGGTCGCCGCGTCCCGGACGAGCTCGGGCGGGCAGTCCTGGGCGAACGTCTCGGCGAACAGTTCCGGCCGGGCGCCGAACGTGCCGCCGTCGGGGTCGAAGTCCAGGAACGGCGGCGGCGGGTCGGCGCCGAACGTCGACAGCGACTCGCCGGGCTCGGGCAGGTAACTCGACACGAAGACCAGGTGACGCACGGTGTCCAGGCCCGCTGCCGCCTCGGCCGCCACGATCCCGCCGTAGCTGTGCCCCACGACCACGGTCGGCTCGTCGGTCCCGGTCAGGACGGCACGCACCGAGGCGACGTCCTCGGGCAGGCCGGGGCCCTGCGATCCGGGCAGCTGATCACCCTCTCCGCAGCTCGGCAGCAGCGGCGCGACGCTGGCGACGCCGCGCTCCTGGAGGACGGCCGCGGTCGGGTGCCACCACCACGCTCCGTCACGTACGCATGCTCCATGGACGAACACCACGCGCATTGTGCTGCTCCTTGATTCTCGGGACGGGCGACGAGATCAACGGTAGACGTACTGCCAGTTACGTGAAAAAGTGCGGCGATGGGACGGCACAAACAGCCCGAGATCCGGGACCGCATCCTCGACGCCTGTGTCGACCACGCGCTCGCGCACGGGCTGCCGGACCGCCTCGAGCCGTTGGCGGCGGCGTCCGGCGCCTCGACCCGGATGCTGATCTACCACTTCGGGACGCGGGACGCGCTGCTGCGGGAGACCCTGCGCCGGGCGCGGCGGCGGCAGCGGGACCTCTTCGGCGAGCTGGTTTCCCCGCGACCGGCCGAGCCCTACCCGGCCACGCTGCGGCGGGCCTGGCAGGCGATGACCGGTCCGGCCGGGCGGCCGTACCTCAGCATGTTCGGCAAGCTGCGCGACGACGCGGGGCAGCGGTTGTGGCCGGGCTTCCGCCGCGAGTCCACGACGGACTGGCTGCAACCGTTCGAGGACGGCATGCGCAGCCTCGGCCGGCCCGAGCTGGGCACGCTGGTGCTTGCGGTCATCCGCGGCCTCATCATGGATCTCGAGGACACCGGCGACGTGTCACGGGCCGACCAGGCCTTCGACAACTTCCTCGCCACGCTGACCCCGGCGTCGCCAGACCTGTCGGGGTGCGAATCCCTCCCGGCGTAACCAGTGTTCGGTGTAGACGACGCGGTCGGCCGGGACGACTCCGATCACGCCCGTCGGCGGCTCGTCGAGCGACCGCCCGCGCTCCACATGATCGGACTGCCACCGCACCACTGCCCGGTGCTCGTCGAAGCCCGCATCCCCCGGCGACAACACCCGGGCCGTTCCGAAGATCTGGGCGCCGCGGCTGCTCGCCTGGCTCACCAGCGGCGCGAAGACCCCGGCGGACACCCGCGGGTCGGCCCGCAGGTTGCGCATCTTCGGCGAGTCCGCGGCCGCCGTGAAGACCAGCGTGAGCCCGAGGTGGAAGTAGCGGACCGGCGTCGCCAGCGGTCCGTCCGGCCCGACGGTCGCGAGCACGCACATGTTCTGGCCGGAGAGCAGGTTGAGGATGCGTTCCTCGAGGCGTTCGGGGTCGAGCCGCGCCGTCGGCGCGGGGCCGGCCAGCCAGGGATTGGTCAGCGTCATGGGCGACTATTCTTGCCCGGATGGGGCTGCGGTTCGTCACCCGCGTGTCCGACTCGCCGTGGGTCGACACCGTGTGGACCTGTGCCAGCGAACGGGTCGCGTCGATGACCTCGGTCGCCACCGCGTCCTGGGGACTGGTCTTCTGGGAGCGGGAGGGCAGCCGGTTCGCGAGTGTCACCGGCCCGGAGACCCGCAGCGGCACCGCGCCGGTGCCGGAGGGCGCGGCGTTCGTCGGTGTGGAGTTCTCGGTCGGCACCTCGCTGCGGGCCCTGCCGGTTCCGGCGCTGGTCGACGCCGGCGCCGAGTTGCCCGCCGCCACCCGCCGCACGTTCCGGCTCGACGGCGCCGACTGGGAGATCCCGGGCGCCGATGACGTGGAGGCCCTGGTCGGGCGTCTCGTGCGGGCCGGCGCGGTGATCCGTGATCCGCTGGTCACCGACGTCCGGCGGGGCCTGGACCCGCCGGCTTCGGTGCGGACGGTCGAGCGCCGGTTCCGGGCGGCGACCGGGTTGACCCGGGGCGCGGTCCGCCAGATCGAGCGGGCCCGCGAGGCCGCCGTGCTGCTGGCCGGCGGTCTCGCGGTCGCTGACGTGGTGGTGCGACTGGATTACTTCGACGAGCCGCACCTGGCGCGGGCGCTGCGCCGGTACGTCGGGCGCACCGCGCGGCAGCTACGGGCCGGCGACGGCGGCGCGATCGCCCTGCAGCTGGATCAGCGGACGACCTCGTAGATCATCTTCACGATGCCGTTGGCGTACGGCTCGGTCTCCCGCAGGCGCAGCATCTGCTTGTCCCGGTCCGCCCGGTTGAACAGGCTCTTGCCGGCGCCGAGCAGCACCGGGAAGACGAGCAGGTTGTACCGGTCGATCAGGTCGGCGTCGGACAGCCGCCGGGCCAGTTCCGCGCTGCCGTGGATGAAGATGCCGCCGCCGTCGCTCTTCTTCAGCTCGGCGACCTCGCCGGCGGAGCGCAGGATCGTCGTCGGGCCCCACCCGTCGACCAGGGCGTCCTCGGTCAAGCTGGTCGACAGCACATATTTCGGCAGGTCACGGTAGGCGGCGTGATCCTCGGAGTCACGCCAGAACGGGGCGAACGCCTCGTAGCTGCGGCGCCCGAACAGCAGAGCTGTGGTGTCGGCGAGTTCGTCACCCTTCAACGACCAGGCTTCCGGCCGGAACTCGAGGTCGTTGACCACCCAGCCGCCGCTGCGGTGCCCCTCGCCGGGCCCGCCCGGCGAGTCGACGACGCCGTCGAGGGACATGAACCCTGTGTAGACCAGTTCGCGCATGAAGTCAGGATAGAAGCGGAGTCTTGGACGGAAACGACAGTCAGGACGTCCCCGTGGAACGCCCTGACCGTCGCACCGGAGGGGCCGGTCAGCCGCCGAGGGTGGTGGCGGCCGAGCGGATCGCCGAGGAGAAGTAGCTGACCTGGGTGTAGACGCCCGGCTTGTTCGGGCGGGCGCAGCCGTCGCCCCAGCTCACGATGCCGACCTGGATCCAGGCGTTGGAGGCGTCCCGGCGGAACATCGGGCCGCCCGAGTCACCCTGGCAGGTGTCGATCCCGCCGGACGTGTAACCGGCGCAGATCTCCTCGGCCGCGATCACCCGGCCGCCGTACATCGAGCTGGAGTTGCAGGTGGAGTCGCTGACGAACGGCACGGTCGCCTTCAGCAGGTAGCGCTGCTGCGAGCCGCCCTCCCGGTTGGCGCCCCAGCCGGCGATGGTGAAGGTCCCGGTGTCGTTGGCGGTCGTCGTGGCGATCGGCAGGGTGGCGACGCCGGTGACCGGGGTGGCGAGGCGGATGAGCGCCCAGTCGTCACCGTTGCCGTTGTAGCCGGGCGCCCGCTGCACATAGTTGGAGCGCACCTGGATGCGGCCGCTGCCCTGCAGGTCGACCGAGCCGAGGGTGGCGGTGATCGAGGTGTTGGCGCCGCTCCGGCTCACGCAGTGGGCGGCGGTCAGCACCAGCCGCGGGCTGTAGAGCGCCCCGCCGCAGCCCATCGAGAGGCGCACCATCCAGGGGAACTCGCCCTGGGCGGCGCGGGTGCCGCCGACGACGTACGGGGTGACCGGGTCGTCCGCCTGGGCGGCGGACGGTGCGGCCAGCGCGCCCATGGTCGCCACCGTGAACGCGGCGGCTGCGGTCGCCAGAAGGGTTCGCCATCTGCGCATGTGGGGGTCCTCCTCAGTCGGGGCGTGCCCGGTGGGGAACGCCACTGAGGGGAGCTTTGCATTCAACAATCGAAATATGTATATCTCAGGTCGCTCATACCGTGGAGCGGTCGCGCGGGTAACAGCGCCGAAACCTCGGATCAGTGCGGGTCGGCCAGGATGCGGTCCAGCGTTCGCCGGCCGATCCGGCTCATCACCGGGTTGCTCGTCTCGTAGAACCAGACCAGTCCGAGCGACTGCGCGAACGCCCACGCCCGGCCGCGTGCCCACTCGGCGTCGTCGCAGCCCAGGGCGCGGCGCAGCACCTGCCGGGGCCGATGCTCCAGCAGATGCCAGGCGCCGATCAGGTCGAGCGCCGGGTCGGCCGGGGCGAACCCGCCGGTGTCCAGGACGCCGGCCAGGCGGCCCTCGGCCACCAGCACGTTGCCGGGCATCAGATCAGCGTGCGCCATCACGTCGGGCGCGGGGCCGCGGGGCAACTCACGCCACTGCTCCCAGAGCTTCTCCAGCGCGGGTACGGGCAGAAGCCGCTCGCTCTTCTCCAGGCATGCCCGTATTCCCTCGTCATGGTCCGCGAGCACGCCGCCACGCCCGCGCCCGTCGAAGACGCGCCCGTCGGTGCCGACGGCCCGCATCTCGGTGATCAGCTCGGCGAGGTCACGGGCGAAGCCCTCGGAGTGGCCGGGATCGTCGTCGACGGCCGTCGTGCCCGGCAGCCAGGTTTGCACCGTCCAGGGCAGCGGGTGACCGTGGCCGGGCGCGCCGATCCGCAGCGGCGCGGGGGTGGGGAACCTGGTGCTCTCGTGCAGTTTCGTTCCGGCGTACATCTCGGCAAGAAGTTCCTGCCGGACCTGCTCGGCGGAGATCTCCCCGCGCGGGTGGGGGAAGCGGGCCGTCAGGCCGGGGCCGATCCGGAAGATGGCGTTGACCGTGCCGGTGGAGCGGACCTGCCTGACCGGCAGGTCCGCCCACTCGGGACATTGATCCGCGATCAGCTCGCGCACCGTTTGTTCGGAGATCACTCCGGCATTCTGTTGCCCGATCAGCAGTACGTCGACTGCTTTCCGATCACCTTGTACGGGCAGTCGGCGGCCTCGGCGATCATCAGCGCGGCCTCCCGGTTGCGCTGGGTCTCGCGCGGGATGACGCTGGCCGGCGGGTAGAAGCCGCCGCCGGAGGCGCTGCCCGGGTACAGCTCGAAGGTGTACGCGAAGATCTTGTGCGTGCCCCAGAGCCAGTCGAGCGAGTCGCCGTCGGTGATGTAGAGGTCGCTGGACTGCTGCGGTGTGTAGCCGTTGGTGGCGGCCATCTGCCGGCCCAGCGTGGCGAACGTGTTGGCCTGGTCGGCGCTCATGCCGGTGCTCGTGTTCGCGGTGGTGTGCCCGTACGGCCAGAGGACCAGCTGCGAGTACGAGTGGAAGTCGATCGCGGCCTTGATCTGCTGCACGCCGCCGACCACCCGGCTGTTGACGAAGTCCCGGATCACCCGGGTCTCCGGGGCGGAGAACGCCGACGGTCCCCGGTACGTCGACGACGAGGTGCTGCCGGACGAGCCGCCGCAGCAGCCCCAGCGGTAGCCGTAGTTGCGGTTGAGGTCGGTGCCGACGTAGCTGGAGCCGCTGTTCGGCTGCCGGTTCTTGCGCCACGAGCGGTAGCTGCCGGTGGCGATGTCGTACTCGACGCCGTCCGGGTTGACCATCGGGATGATCCACAGCTCGCGGCTGTTCACGATGTTGCGCACCCGGGTGTCGCCCGCGTAGCTGCTGGTGAACTGGTTGAGCAGGTAGAGCGCCTGCTCCACGGTGAGGTGCTCCCGGGCGTGGTGGTTCGCGTCGTACAGCACCTCCGGCTCGGACTCGTCGGTCCCGACGTTGTCGGAGATCTTCACGGCGACGATGTCGCGTCCCTCGTACGTCTTGCCCAGCACCCGCTTGCTCGCGATGGCCGGGAACGCCGCCACCACGCGGTTGATCTCGGCGATCGTCTCGGCGTAGTTGTGGTACGCCGCGTCGGCGGGCGGGAAGTCGAGGGTGCGCAGGACCGGCTCGACGGTGAAGCCGAGCTTGCGCAGCTTGCTGACCTCGGCGCCGGTCGCGGTGACCGTGGCGGTCCCGTGCTCGACGTCCTCCAGGGCCACGCCGGTCTTGGTGATCGTGTTGCGCTGCGCCAGCGTGCGCACGTCGTAGATCTCGTACTCGGCGGCGGGATCCGGTGTGGGGCCCGCGCCCGCGGGAGAAGAGCCGACGATCGCCGCTGTCACGCAGAGCGAGACCGCAGCGAGCGCAGCGAGGGAACGACGTCGTCTCATGAACGACCTCCGGGGTTCGGGGGATGTTCCCCCCACCCCACCATCGAGGATCGAAGAACGGCAATGCGCACAGGCATGCCAATCCACCACTGATGCCGGTGTGATGACGGGAGTGAGCGGTTTACCTGAGATTTTTGCGCATTTGCTGCGCCGTCACGGGCAAACCCGGGAAACCGCGCCGTGGCATCATCGGGCGATGATCGCGCTTCCCGGACTGCGGTACACCGACCACACCGTCACCGTCCCGCTCGATCACCGGCGGCCGGACGGCGACACCATCGAGGTCTTCGCCCGCGAGGTGGTCGCCCCCGACCGGGCCGGCGACGATCTGCCCTGGCTGCTGTTCCTGCAGGGCGGGCCCGGCGGCAAGTCACCCCGCCCGCTGCGCGCCGACAGCTGGCTCGGGCACGCCCTGCGTACCCATCGGGTGCTGCTTCTCGACCAGCGGGGAACCGGGCGCAGCACTCCGGTCACCGCCCGCACCGTCCGCGACATGCCGGCCGGCGCGCTCGCCGCCCACCTCAGGCTGTTCCGCGCCGACAGCATCGTCGCCGACGCCGAGATCCTCCGCGAGCGGGTGGCCGGCGGCGCCCGGTGGGACACGCTCGGCCAGAGTTACGGCGGGTTCGTCACCATGACATACCTGTCGACCGCGCCGCAGGCACTGCGCACCTGTTACATCACCGGCGGCCTGCCCGGACTGACCGTCACCGCCGACGACGTCTACGCCCGCACCTACCCCCGGGTCGCCGCCAAGAACGCCGAGTTCTACCGCGCCTTCCCCGGCGACGTGGCCGCCGTCCGGCGCATCGCCGACCATCTCTCGTCGTCCGACGTCCGGCTGCCCGACGGCGACCGCCTCACCGTCGACCGGCTGCGCCTGATCGGCAACGGCTTCGGCATGAGCACCGGGTACGCCCAGTTGCACTGGCTGCTCGACGAGGCCTGGAACGGCGCCGAGCTGTCCGACACGTTCCGCCACGAGGTGCTCCGGCTCACCGGTTTCGTCGACACCCCGCTGTTCGCGTTGCAGGAGTTCACGTACGGCCAGGGCAAGCAGCCCACCGGCTGGGCCGCCGCCCGCGCCCTCGAGGGCTTCCCGGCATTCGCCGCCACCGCCGACCCGCTGCTGTTCACCGGCGAGATGATGTACCCCTGGATGTTCCAGGAGATCGCCGCCCTCCGCCCCTTCGCCGGCGCGGCCGATCTGCTGGCGGCCACCGACGACTGGCCCACCCTGTACGACCTGGAGCGTCTCGCCGCCAACGAGGTCCCGGTCCTGGCCGCCGTCTACGCCGACGACATGTACGTGGACGCCGGGTTGTCGCTGGAGACGGCCGCCGCGGTCGGCAACGTCCGCACCTGGGTGACGAACGAACACGAGCACGACGGGCTGCGCACGTCCGGCCCCCAGGTCCTGGGTCACCTGATGGAGATGGCCGCGGGCCGCCGCTGAGGTCGCGGCAGTCCCGGTCCGATCCGTAGAGTCCGGGCATGGGACAAGGACTGGTGCCATACCTGTGCTGTGCCGACGCCGCCTCCGCCATCGACTTCTACGTGTCCACGTTCGGCGCGGTCGAGGACCAGCGCTGGACCGCGGACGACGGCCGGATCGGGCACGCCGAGCTGCGCGTGGCCGGCGAGCCGTTGTACCTCGCCGACGAGCATCCGGAGATCGGGGTGCGGAGCCCGCGTGTGCTCGGCGGCACGGCGGTGTCCCTGGTGCTCAGCGTGCCCGACGCCGACGCGACCGTGGCCAGGGCCGTCGCGGCCGGCGCCACCGTCGAGCGACCGGTCACGGCACAGGACGACGGGGCGCGCGCCGGCTGGATCGTGGACCCGTTCGGGCATCGGTGGAACGTGCAGACCCCCGCTGACCCGATGCCGGCGGATGATCTGCGCGACCGTGTCGGCGACCAGTACGACATCACCTGACGCGTCGCCGGCCTATGCCTCGGCGAGCTCGTCGATCAGGGTGGCGGCCAGGCGTGCGGTGCGTTCCTCGTCGTTGTCCAGGGCGAGGATGACGAAGCTCGCCCGCGCGCCGGGCAGGCGCACCAGCTGGACGCTCAGCCCGGCCCACCGGCCGCCGTGCCGGTGCACCGGCCGGCCGTTGCGGGTGAGCACGTCGACACCCCATCCGTAGTCGAGCCGGGTGCCGTCGTCGAGGTGGCCGGGGGTGTGCAGCAATGTGGAAACGCCCAGCTCGTCGCGTTCGAGGGCCTGGTTCCAGCGCAGCAGGTCGCGGGCCGTCGACCAGGCTCCGCCGTCACCGACAGACAGCGGCAGCGGGAACGACGCGTCGAGCGGCCGGGCCCCGGGCGGCTGCCCCGCCGGGCCGGGCCAGTACCGGCTGGCGGTCATGCCGAGCGGGGTGAACACGTGCTCCCGGGCGAACTCGGGCAACGGCCGGCCGGACGCGCGCTCGACGACGACGGCCAGGCAGACATATCCGGCGTTGGCATAGCTGAACTCCGCGCCCGGGGTGCCGGTGAGATGCCCGGCCCGGCAGAGGCCGTCGACGACGCCGTCGGTGGTGCGGTTCCGCTTCGCCTGGTGGAGCTCCCCGAACGGGTCCACGTCGGGCAGCGCGCCGGTGTGGTGGAGCAGATGGCGCAGGCGGACGGTGCGCGCCCAGGCCGGCAGCTCGGGCATCCACCGCGACAGCGGCGTCTCGACGTCCAGCCGGCCCTGGCGGACGAGCAGCGCCACGCAGGTCGCGGTGATCAGTTTCGACAGGGAGGCGAGGTAGACGACCGTGTCGGCGGTCATCGACTCCCCGGCCACGTAGACCGGCGGCGCGTCACCCTGCCGCACACCCACCACAACCGGTTCGCCGTCGCCGTAGCCGGCCTCCCTCAGGAGAGCGGCAATCCGGTCCTGCTTCGGTGAAGTCATCGTCGGCCGGTCCATCGGCCGATTATGGGTGCGCCCCGGTGCGGCCGCGACCGAAATACCGGCGCGTGCGGCCGGTGTCCCGGGAGGGACACAACTCGTTCGTCTCGCTGCTGCGCACGCTGGTCGTGCCGTTGATCGTGACCGCGATCATCGCCAGCATCGCCAACCTGCGCGGTGTGGCCGGGGCCGCCCGGCCGGCCGGGCAGACGTTGCTCTGGTTCGCGATCACCGCGCTGATCCCGACGAACGTCTCGGGGTGCCCCGGTCGTACGCGAGCTTCGCCGTCCCGCTCGGCGCCACCACCAAGATGGACGGTTGCGCGGCGATCTACCCGGCGCTGGCGGCGATCTTCGTGGCGCAGTTCTTCGGCCTGAACCTGACCGTTCCGGACTACCTGCTGATCGTGCTGGTCTCGGTTCTCGGCTCGGCCGCGACCGCCGGCACCACCGGCGCCACGGTCATGGTGACGCTGACGCTGTCCACGCTGGGCCTGCCGCTGGCCGGTGTCGGTCTGCTGCTGGCCGTCGACCCGATCATGCGCGAAGCGCGAGGGCATTCTGGACCTCGAGCAGTTCGCCAGTGGTGAGCAGGCCCTGGAGCCGGCCGAGCCCGCCGAGCGCGAGCTCGTCGGCGCGACCGTTCCGGCCCAGGGGAGCCGCTCGTAGCAAGCGTGCGCAACGCCAGAGGGTGACCGGACCGCGCCGGGCCGACCTCCGAAGGGAGCCGGTCCGGCGCGGTTCGCGTTGGCGTACCAGAACAAAGGCCTTGATCTGCTGACCGCAGAAAGAGTCGGCGGCGGTGCGAGGCCGATGCCAGGGTCGGCGCATGACGTTTTCGGTGCAGGCCGTCCCGGTGGAGGCGCGGGCGTGGCGGGAGCTGGCGGTCCGCTGCGAGCGTGCCGGGTTCGACTCGTTGCTGGTTCCTGATCATCCCGGGTCGTGTGCGGCGCCGTTCGTGGCGCTCGCCGCAGCGGCGTCGGTGACCGAGACGATCCGGCTGGGTTCGAACGTGTCGAACGCCGGGGTGCGGGAGGCGATCCACCTGGCTGTCGACGTGGCGACCCTGGACGTGGTCTCCGGCGGCCGGGCCCGCATCGGTCTGGGCGCCGGGCACACGCCGGCGGAATGGCAGGCGATCGGCCGGGAGCGACCCGGCGTGCGCGGCCGCGTCGACCGGTGTCTCGCTGTCGCCGAGCAGATCAGGGTGTTGCTCGACGAGGATCTGCGAAGTCCGCGCCCGGTGCAGGAGCGGATCCCCATGACGTTGGGCACCGCGAACTCGCGGATGCTGCGGTGGGCCGGTGCGCACGCGGACATCGTCGGGCTCAGCGGGCTGGGCCGCACCCTCGAGGACGGGCACCAGCACGAGGCGCGCTGGCGCCTCGATCAGATCGACCATCAGGTGTCCTGCGTCGACGCCGGGGTCGCCGGCCGCGGTGATCCGCCGGCGCGGGAGGCGCTGGTCCAGATCGTGGAGATCACCGACGACGCGGAGAAGGTCGCCGCGCCGCACGCCGCCGAGCTGGGTGTCGCGGTGGCGGACCTGCTCGCCGCCCCGTTCGTGTTGATCGGGACGGTCGAGCAGATCCGGGCCGCGATGGCACGGCACGAGCAGCGGTGGGGGATCACCCGCTACGTCGTCCGGCAGAACGCCATCGACGCGGCCGAGCTGATCATGGGGTAACGAACGCCACGTCCGAAAACCACTAGCCGGGGCGGGGCGGGCAGGGTTGGCTCGGGGGATGGCACCGTCCCGCAGCGCGATCGCCGCCGCCTCCGTCACCGTCGTGCTCTGGGCCTCGGCCTTCGTCGGCATCCGCGCCGCCGCACCGCACTTCCACCCCGGCTCGCTGGCTCTCGGCCGCCTGCTCGCCGGCGCCCTCACCCTGCTGATCTTCCTGGCGATCCGCCGCCAGGGACTGCCGCCGAAGGCCGCCTGGCCCGGCATCGCGATCTCCGGCGTGGTCTGGTTCGGCGTCTACATGGTCGCCCTCAACTGGGGTGAGCAGATGGTCGACGCCGGCACCGCGGCCATGGTGGTCAACGTCGGCCCGGCCGTGATGGCGCTGCTCGCCGGCTGGCTGCTGCACGAGGGCTTCCCGCCCCGGCTGCTCGCCGGCATCGCGGTGTCGTTCGCCGGCACGATCGTGGTGGGCCTGTCCATGTCCGGCAGTGGTCGCTCGTCGATTCTCGGTGTGCTGCTCTGCCTGGTCGCGGCCATCACCTACGCGGCCGGGGTGGTCGCGCAGAAACCCGCGCTGCGGCACGCGACCGCGCTGCAGGCCACCACGTTCGGCTGCCTGATCGGCGCGGTCGCCTGCCTGCCGTTCACCGGCCGGCTGATCTCCGACGTCGCCGCCGCGCCGCTGAGCGCCACCCTCAACGTCGTCTACCTGGGCGTGTTCCCGACCGCTGTCGCGTTCACGACGTGGGCGTACGCGCTGGCCCGCACGACCGCGGGCAAGATGGGCTCGACGACCTACGCGGTGCCGGTGGTGGTGATCGCGCTGTCGTGGGCGCTGCTCGGCGAGGTGCCCGGGTGGTGGACGCTGGCGGGCGGGGCGTTGTGCCTGGCCGGGGTCGCGGTGTCGCGGAGCCGGCGGCGGGTGGTCGAGGCCGCGCCGGTGCGGTGAGCGGCCCGCTTCCGTTTCGGTGAGCGGGGCAGCGCGCAGCGTGATCGTCGTCTATGTTCGGCAATCATGGCTTTCGGCGGCGACTGGGCGGCGCGGGTGACCGGGGACGGCTGCCGGTGGTGCGTTCCCCGGCCGCGGGACGAGATCGATCTGGGCATCCGGATCTTCACCGGCAAGGTCACGGATGTCTATTTCGCGAGGCGTGCCTTCGTCCGCGGTTACGCGGTGGTGGTCTGGCGCGGCCGGCACGTCGTCGAGCCGATGGACCTCACGGTCGGTGAGGCCGCGCAGTTCAACCGCGAGACGCTGCTCGTCGCCCGCGCCATCCGTGACTGCTTCCGACCGGCCAAGATGAACTTCCTGACGATGGGCAACACCGAGCCGCACCTGCACACCCACGTCACGGCCCGTTACCCTGACGACCCCGGCGACGGCGGTCCGCTCCCGGCCACCGTGCCGCCGCTGCTGGAGGAGACCCGGTGGCGCAAGGACGCCGCGTCGGTGCGGGCCTACTTCCATTCTTGAGTACGAGTCAGGCCCGGTCCCGGGGCCACACCGCGACCTGGCTGCCCGCTCACGCCCGCGGCGCGGCCGCCGGGCTGAGATCGGTGGAGACCGACGGGGCGCTCGCGCCGCGCCAGTGCCGGCTGAGCCGATAGGTCGCGGCGCGGATCGCATTCAGCGGTCCCACCGGGCGCAGATCGGCCGGGTGGTTGCGGATCGGGTCGAACGCCAGCTCGGCGTCGGTCTCCCGGGACAGCTCCGCGCCGAGGCGCAGCCGCCCGAACGGCTGGGCGCTGCCGGCGTACAGCAAGAAGGCGGCCCGATCCTGCTGAGCCGCCGCGGCCACCGACTCCAGGGTCCGGCCCACCGGCGGCGCGTCCGGGTCCGGTCCGGCGGCCAGGAGGAGCCGGGTTCCGGTGCCGCTGCGGAACGGCATGATCGACCCGTAGACGGTGTCGAACGTGCGCCGCGGCACCGGCACATGTCGCGTCAGCGGCCCGGTGCCGCTGGTGGAGAGCAGCAGGTCGCGGCCGTGCACCCGGATCGCCATGCCGAGCACGTCGAGCCGGTCGCCGCGGGTGCCGGCGCCCTTGGACATCCGCACGGTGACCGGGTGCCGGCCGCGCTGGTCGATCAGGTCCGAGCCGACCGGTGCCGGCAGGCCCCAGACGTCGAGCTCGCCGGTGAACGTGCGGCCGGCCGGGTGCAGTGACCGGCGGTGGCGGGACTTGGCGACGCGCACGCCCAGCGCGACGGCGACCACGGCTGCGGTGACATTGACGGTTCTCACCCGTACTGCCATTCCCGCTGCAGCGCCGGGTACGCCTGCCACGGCGGGTGATTCCGCCCGCCGGCGCGGCCGCACGGACGATCCGGGCGGCCGCGCCGCGGTCGAGCGCTCGTAGCCACGTCATCAGGCTCGTGGCCACGCCATCAGGTGACGGTGACGGGCGCCGGGCCGGGAACGAGGCGCGGAAGCCGGATCGCCAGTCCGGCTGTCGCGGCGGCCAGCGCGAACCCGGCGATCGGCTGCAGTGGTTGCAGGGCGAATCCGGAGACGACGAACAACGCGATCAGTACCGCGTAGGCGATGCCGTATCCCCGGAGCCGCCGGTCACCGCGGGCGAGCGCACCGCCGAGCACGATCGCGGCGATCATCATCAGCAGCGACGCCGACAGCGCGGTGGCGAAGAACGCCGGCCCGTAAGCGGTGTCGCCGTTGAGCTCCGGCATGCCCGGCACGCCGTCGAGGTGCGCCCGGCCGAGACCCGGTTGCACGAACGTGGCGCTGCCGAACGTGGCGGCCAGGAACACGTTCGCGATCGTGGTCAGGGCCAGCCCGGTCACCGCGGCCCGGGACTGTCGCAGGTGGGCGGTGACCGCCACGGCGCCGAGGATCGCGAGCGCGGCCCCGAGGATGCTCGCCCCGAGGTGGCTGATCAGGAAGACTCCGGTCGTGGTGTACCGCGCGTAGGCGTCGAAGTCGTCGACCGGCGGCTGATGGGTGAGGGTGCTCAGGCCGAGCAGGACCCCGTACGCGGGCAGTGCCCAGAGTCCCACTCGTGCTGCGGAGGTCATGGCAGGCTCCTTCGGCCGGTTTCCGGTTCAGGCGATGAATCGTTTGGCCACGTCGCGGGCCCGGGCGTGGGCGTCGCGCCGGCCGGTGTCGGCGTCGGCGGTGGCGAGGTTGGGCCGGAAGTGGATCGTGGTGATGTCCTGGACGCCGGCCCAGCGCAGCCAGTCCTCCAGGTACGGCGCCTGGAAGTCGGCGCCGAAGGTGGGGCCGCGGTCCGGGCCGTACACCGCGCTGGTGTAGATGACGGCGGCCTTCTTGCCGCGCAGCAGCCCGGTGTACCCCTGCTCGGGGTCGAAGCCGAACACCTGCCCGGGCTGGCTGATCACGTCGATGAACTGCTTGAGGATGTACGGCACGCCGCCGTTCCACATGGGCACGCTGAACAGGTAGCCGTCGGCGTCGTCGAAACGCCGGAACGTGGCGATCGCCGCGTCCCACGCCCGGGCGGCGGCGCCCTGCGGCTCCTCCCCGGCGAAGACGGCCATCTTGGCGGCGACCGCGTCCGGCCCGAAGGCGGGCAGCGTGCCGTCCCACAGGTCGTATTGCTCGACCGGGAGGTGCGGGTCCGTCTCGCGCGCCGTGTCGAGGAACGTGGCTGCGATCGCCAGGGACTCGGACCGGGCTCCGCGCGGGGACGCTGACAGGTGCAGCAGCTTCTTCATCGATCTCTCCTCCATCAGTAAGTGCGTGCGCACGCACATTTTTACCTCTGTGCGTGCGCACGCACAAGAGTTGGATAGACTCCGGTGATGAGCGACACCGACGTGGCTGCCTGGGCGGCCCTGTTGCGGGTGCACGCCGCCGTGGTCCCGGTGCTGGACCGCGAGCTGCAGGCCGCCTGCGGAATGCCGTTGACCTGGTACGACGTGTTGCTGGAGCTGAAGTACGCCCCGGACGGCCGGCTCAGCATGGGTGAGCTGGGCAACCGGGCGGTGGTCAGCCGCAGCCGGGTCAGCCGGGTCGTCGACGCGCTCTCCGCGGCCGGCCTCGTCGAGCGGGAGTCCAACGCCGACGACCGCCGCTCCGCGTACGCGACGATCACCGAGGCCGGCCGGCAGCGCCAGCGCGAGGCCGCCGAGATCTATCTGGCCGGCATCCGGCGGCACTTCACCGACCGGATGACCGCCGAGGAGTCCCGCGTGGTCGCGACCGCGTTGGCGAAAGTCCTCAAGCCGGTGTGACACCAGCGGGTACCGTCCCGCCCTATGCGACCTGATCATCGGCGGGTGGCCGCAGCCGTCGTCCCCGCCGGATTCCTGCTCGGCTTCCTGGACTTCGTCTGGATCAAGTACGTGCCGGCCCCGTTCGGCGAGCTCGGCAACTCGATGGCGGTCTGGGCGGTGGCGGCGTTCGCCTTCGGTTACTGGGTGCGTGCCGGCGCGGTGCGGGCCGCAGTCGGCGCCTCCGCGCTGCTGGTCGTCGCGGTGCCCAGCTACTACGTGGCGGCCGCCCTGATCCAGAACGACGACTGGGCGATGATCTGGGCGTTCACCTCGGTCATGTGGATGGCCATGGGTGTCGTGGCCGGCGTCGTCTTCGGCATCGGCGGCACCTGGTCGCGCAGCCGCACGGACCGGTGGCAGATCGTCGGCACCGCTCTGCCCGGCGCGGTGCTGTTCGCCGAGGCCGGCCTGCACGCCCTGCATGTGACGGACCCGAATTACGGCACCGGCTCGCTCGGCAACGCCGCGATCGCCGCCGTCCTCGGTGTCGTCGTCATCGCCGTGGCCGCCCGCACCACCCGGTTGCGCGTGCGTGCCCTGGCCGCGGCGCTGCCCCTGGCACTGGCCGGCCTCGCTGCGTTCTCCGCCGTCGGCATCCGCTGAGAGATTTCTTCCGGCGCACCGATGAGTTCGGGCCGGTGGGCCGGTCTACCTGACAACACCACTTGATCCGAAGGGAACATCACCATGGCCAAGGTCATCTCCACGCTGTTCATCTCCGCCGACGGGATCGCCGAGATCGACCCGGACTGGCACTTCCCGTACTTCGACGAGAACATGGGCCGGGCCGTCACCGAGGACTACGAGACCTCCGACACCCTGCTGCTGGGCCGGGAGACGTTCGACAGCTTCGCCGGCGCGTGGCCCGAGCGGGAGACCGCGGGCGGCGAGGACGCCCCGTTCGCCAAGCAGATCGGCGACATGCGCAAGGTGGTCGCCTCGCGCAAGCCGCAGGAGTTCATCTGGCGCAACTGCGAGCAGATCACCGAGCTGGTCGACAGCGTGACCGCGCTCAAGGCCGACCCGTCGGTCAAGGGCATCCTGATCCCCGGCTCGATCTCAGTGGTGCAGCAGCTGCTCGCCGCCGGGCTGGTCGACGAGCTGCGCCTGCTGATCCACCCGGTCGCCGCGCGCAAGGGCAAGAAGCTGTTCGACGACGGCGACACCGCGTACCACCTGAAGGTGGCGGCGACCGAGGTCTTCCCGACCGGGGTGATCCGGGTGATCTACACGCCCGCCGAGGCGCCGATCCCGGCCGGTTACGACGAGGCCAAGGCCAACATCGCGGCCGAGTGACCGACCCCGGACGGCTGACCAGCGGTCCAGGTGTGCGATATCGCCTCTTGTACGCGGTCGGCCGAGTTTGTACGGTGCCTCGTCATGGAGATGGATCGGCACACCTGCCAGACCGTGACAGCGGCGGCGCGGCTGGCGCTGGCACAGTGGTCGCAGCGGCTCGGCGCCGCCGGGATGGACGCGATGCGCTCCGTGCCCGGCCTGGCCGCCGCCGTGGACCAGCACGTCGCGCAGATCAAGGACGCGATCGGCCAGGTGCGCCCGGACAAGCTCGCGGCGTACGCGGACGGTGTCGCCGACACGGTGACGGCCAAGGGCTGGTCCGCCGAGGAGACCCGGGCGGGCTGGCACCGCGCGTCGTGGCCCTCGCTGCACCTGCTGGCGGTCTGCGTGCTGGCCGAGGCCGCCTGACCCCGCTCCGCTCGCGCATCATCGCCGGACAGGCCGACGCCCCGCTGCAGCCGATGAGGCCGCAACGGGGCGCGGGGGTGTCCAGCCGTGTGAGGAAGGCGCTCAGTCGAGCGTCCGCCGGCCCTTCTCGTCCGGAAGGTCGGCCTCGATGCGCTCCTTGCGCACCTCGCCGCTGACGGTCTCCTCTTCGGTGACGGTCTCCTTGCCGAGGCGCACGCGCTCCACCGGCACGGTCTCGGTGCCGACCACCGCCCGGTCGGCGTGCAGGGTCACCTCGTGCTCGGACTCGGTCAGGTCCGGGCCCGCGAGGGCGGCGTCCCGGTTCGCGTCGGTGATCGGCTCCCGCTCCAGCCGCACCTCTTCGCGCTCCACCGGAACGCGGACCTGCTGCTGCTCGGTGACCACGTACTTGCGGAGGCGGGCCCGGCCGACCTCCTCGCGCTCGGTGCCGGCCTGCAGCCGCTGCTCCGAACGGGTCATCGCGTTGTCGCCGGCGCCGATGCCGGAGGTGTCGTGGTCCCGGTCCTCGGTGCGGGCACCGCGGTACTCGGTGTCCTGGTAGGTCGCACCCTGGTAGTTGGCGTCACCCGCGGCGGCGCCGGCCTGGTAGGAGTCGTAGCTGTCCGACCAGCTCATGCCGTAGTACTCGTACAGCCGCTCCACGTCGTCGCGCACGAGTGGCTCGTCGTGCGAGGCGTCGACGTTCGGCGCGTCCTTGACCTTGGCCTTGTCGAACGGCACCACCAGCCGGTCGCCCTGGAGGTCGGCGTCCTGCAGCGGCACGAACGACTCGTTCATGCCGAACAGGCCGGTGTTGACGCTCGCCCACGTCGGCTGTCCGTTGCCGTCGGTCCAGATCTGGCCGACGCTGCCGATCTTGTCACCGTCGCGGTCGTAGACGTCGTGGCCGTTGAGGGTGTGAACCTGGTCCAGCGTGATCATCAGGGGGTCTCCTTTCGCTCGGTACGACTGCATCACTACCCGGCCCGAATTCGGCCATGCGCGATGATCTGATGAATCAGCGTGAAGGGGATTTCCTTCACACCTGGCAAGGAATCCCGGCCGCTGATGTGACAGTCGCAGTCTCGCGGGTATGAATCGCTTTTCAGCCCTTCAGCGCCATTCCACAAAGGAGATTCGGTGATTACCAAGGAGGAACTCGGTGACCTCGACGGCGCCGAGGTGTACGACGACGCGGGCGACCGGATCGGCACGGTCGGCCAGGTCTATCTGGATCCCACCGACGGCGATCCGCTGTGGGTGACCGTCCGCACCGGAACGTTCTCCTTCCAGGAGGCGTTCGTGCCGTTGCAGGGAGCCCGCCTGGAAGCCGGCCGGCTCACGGTGGCGGTCGGCGGGGCGCGCGTCCGGGAGGCCCCGATGCTGGACACCGACGGCCCGCTGGACCTCGACGACGCCGAACGGCTGGCCGCCCACTATGGGCTGACCTCGGGTTTCGCCTCGCGCTTGCGGGGTGGCTCGGGAAGTCCGGACGACGACGCGATGACCCGGTCCGAGGAGCGGCTCGTCACCGGCACCCTGCGCGAGCCGGTCGAGAAGGTGCGGCTGCGCAAATATCTGGTGACCGAGGAACGTCAGATCACCGTGCCGGTGACCCGCGAGGAGGTCCGCCTCGAGCGGGTGCCGGCCGACGCCCCCGAGGACCCGGCGGTGCCGGCCCCGGGCGAGCCGGTGGTGCTGCACGCCGAGCGGCCCGTGGTGACCACGGAGACGGTCGCGGTGGAACAGGTGCGGCTCGGTAAGGAAATCGTGCGGGACGAGGAATTGGTCACCGGGACGGTGCGTAAGGAGAAAATCGAATACGATGGCCCCGAAGTGCCACGCGAGTCGTGATCGGAATTCGCATCCCCGCCATTCCTGCTGGCCCCGAAGTGCCGCCGCCGCTCCTGTGCCGGCGGCACTTCTTTGCGCGCGGCTGATGATCCGTGCTTTCGCTACCGAACTGCGCCGGAGGAAGGCTGCACCACGGCGGCGGCGGTGCCGATCGACGGACAGTGCCGCCGCCGGGGTGCGGTGCGTGTCGTTCGACACTGGGATCAAGCTTGAAGTTTCAACATCACCGGCAGAGGATGTCGGTGAAGCTTCAATAAATCGGGGGGTTGGTATGACGATCGCGACCGGAACGCCGGTGGCCAGGGTGCGGACCCGGGTCGTCGTCCCGCTGCGTTTCCCCGACGGCTACGCCACCACCGCGGAGGTACACACCTTCACCGGGCTCACCGACGGCAAGGAACACCTGGCGCTGGCCCTCGGCGACTGGCGGGCGGCGCTCGCCGCCTCGGCGCCGGGCGGGCCGGCCCCGCTGGTCCGGCCGCACAGCGAATGCCTCACCGGCGACGTGTTCGGCAGCGAGCGCTGCGACTGCGGCCCGCAGCTGCGCGAGGCGGCCGAGCGGATCACCGAGGCCGGCGGCTTCCTGCTCTACCTGCGCCAGGAGGGCCGGGGCATCGGCCTCTACGCGAAGCTGGACGCGTACGCGCTGCAGGACACCGGCCTCGACACCTACCAGGCGAACCTGGCCCTCGGGCACGGCGAGGACGAGCGGGACTACACGCCGGCCGCGCAGATGCTCGCCGCGCTGGGCGCCGACCGGATCCGGCTGCTGAGCAACAACCCGGACAAGGCCGCCCAACTGGCGGGCCACGGCATCGAGGTGGCCGACCGGATCCCCACCGATGTGCACCTGTCCGAGGCGAATGCCCGGTATCTTGCCGCGAAGCGGGACCACACCGCGCACACCCTCGACCTTCCGCTGGCGAGCTGACATGACGACTCTGACTTCTCCCCTTGTGACCGTGCCTGGTCCGGCCGCTCCTGGGCCGGCTGTTCCGGTTCTGACGGCCACGATGCGGGACTGGCTGCACACCGCGATCGACGTGTCGCGCTCGGCGCCGCTGGTGCCGAGCCGGTACGCGGTCGGTGCGGTGATCGTGGACGGCGACGGGACGCTGCTGGCCACCGGCTACACCGGGGAGACCGACCCGGCGCATCACGCCGAAGAGGTCGCGCTGGCCAAGCTCCCCGGGGTGGATCTGACGAGGACGACGC
Organism: Actinoplanes sp. 13; assembly: GCF_056134165.1. Classification (NCBI taxonomy): domain Bacteria; kingdom Bacillati; phylum Actinomycetota; class Actinomycetes; order Micromonosporales; family Micromonosporaceae; genus Actinoplanes; species Actinoplanes sp. 13. The sequence continues at coordinate 51,162 of NZ_JBVYOQ010000013.1, forward strand.
TCTACACATCATTGGAGCCGTGTACGACCCGGGCGTCGCGGCCGGCGTCCTGCACGACCCTGGTGCTGGCCGCCGGGATCGGGCGCGTCGTGCTGGCGCTGCGGGAGCCGCTGTTCTTCGCCGACTGCGACGGGGTGGAGACGCTGCGGCGGCGCGGGGTGCAGATCGTCGAGATGCCCGATCTCGCCCAGCAGGTGCGGGAGATCAACGCACACGTGCTGAAGCCCTGACCCGTGGCTGAGGCGGAGCCGGGACCCGCTGCCCGCGACGGTGAGCCGCGCTGGCTGAGTGCGGCGGAGCTCGACACGTGGGTGAACGTCGCGCAGATGCTGATGCTGCTGCCGGCGGCGCTGGACCGGCAGCTGCGTGAGGACGCCGGGATCCCGCACGCCTACTACCAGATCCTGGCGATGCTCAGCGCGGAGCCGGGACAGTCGATGCGGATGAGCGACCTGGCCCGGGTCGTGGGAAGCACCACGAGCCGGCTGTCGCATGCGGTGGCGAGCCTGGAGCAGCGCGGGTGGGTGCGCCGGCGGGCCTGCCCCAGTGACAAGCGCGGGCAGGTGGCGTGCCTGACCGAGGCCGGGGCCACGGTGCTGCGGGAGGCGGCGCCGGGTCATGTGGCCGAGGTGCGGCGGCTGATGTTCGACCACCTGAGCGCGGAGGACGTGCAGCGGCTGGGAGTGATCACGGCCAAGGTGCTGCCGACGTTGAATCAGTGCGGGTGACGGGTTCGTGACGGCGTGCCGGTCCGGCGGTCTTTCTTGCGGGCGGCGCGCGTAGGGCGTACCGCCGCATGGGGGTAAGGGGTTTCGGCCTGGGTGCGGGCGGCTTCGCGTTTGCGCAGGTGGCGTCGGGCGCCCCGCGGCCGTTCGGTGGCAGGTGGCCGCGGATCTCGGCGGGTGTGCCGGCGCAGGTGCCCCCGTTCGTCGATGAGGGCCGGGGCGGGCACAATGGGAGGGTTGGTGTTCTGGGGACTTTAGGAGGAACGGTGGCTCTTCAGGAACGGCCGGAACAGTGTGTGGTGGCCGTCGACGGGCCGTCGGGCTCGGGGAAGTCCACCGTCTCGCGGCGGCTCGCAACCGCGGTCGACGGGGTTTACCTGGACACCGGCGCCATGTACAGGGCAATCACCTGGGCGGTGCTGGACGCCGGCGTCGATCTGACCGACGCCGAGTCGATCGCCAAGGTGGCGCTGGAGACGGAGCTGTCGATCGGCACGGACCCGGCGGCGCCGCACTTCGCGGCCAACGGCACGAACGTGGACGCGCCGATCCGGGGCGCCGAGGTGACCGGGGCGGTGTCGGCAGTCGCCGCGGTGCCGGCCGTGCGCAAGCACCTGGTGGCGCTGCAGCAGGCGATCATCGCGGCGCACCCCCGGATCATCGTCGAGGGACGCGACATCGCATCAGTGGTGGCGCCCGACGCCGACCTGAAGGTCTACCTGACCGCTTCGGCGGCAGCGCGGGCCGCCCGGCGCAGCGCCGAGGACGCCACCGACGTGGCGGCGACCGAGGCCGACCTGGCCCGCCGTGACAAGCTTGACTCCAGCCGGGCTGTGGACCCGTTGCGGCAGGCCTCCGACGCCATCGAGGTGGACACCACCGGGATGGGCATCGACGAGGTCGTGACGCACCTTCTTGAACTGCTCAACAGCAAGGTAAGTAAGTGACTGACCTTCCCGCCGGCCTCGACATCAACGATTTCGAGGGCGGCTTCGACATCTCCGACTCCCCGTCCGGCTCCGACGCGGACGAATTCACCGGCCCCGTGCCCGTGGTGGCCGTCGTCGGCCGGCCCAACGTGGGCAAGTCGACGCTGGTCAACCGCATCATCGGGCGGCGGCAGGCGGTCGTGGAGGACGTGCCCGGCGTGACCCGGGACCGGGTTCCCTACGACGCCCAATGGAACGGACGGCGGTTCACCGTCGTCGACACCGGCGGCTGGGAACCCGACGCGAAGGACCGGGCCGCCGCCATCGCCGCGCAGGCCGAGATCGCCGTGCAGACCGCCGACGTGGTCATCTTCGTCGTGGACGTGACCGTCGGCCCCACCGACGTGGACGAGGCGGCGGTGAAGATGCTGCGCCGCAGCCACAAGCCGGTGATCCTGATCGCCAACAAGGCGGACAACCAGAACCTGGAACTCGAGGCCGTCTCGCTGTGGTCGCTGGGCCTGGGTGAGCCGCACCCGATCTCGGCCCTGCACGGCCGCGGGTCCGGCGACCTGCTGGACGACATCCTCGCCAAACTCCCGCCCACCCCACCGGTCACCGAAGGCGGTCCCCGCGGGCCGCGCCGGGTGGCGCTGGTCGGCCGCCCCAACGTCGGCAAGTCCAGCCTGCTGAACCGGGTCGCCCGCGAAGAGCGGGCGGTGGTCGACTCGGTCGCCGGCACCACCGTCGACCCGGTCGACTCGCTGGTCGAGATGGACGGCGAGGTCTGGCAGTTCGTCGACACCGCCGGCCTGCGCCGCCGGGTGCACCAGGCGTCCGGGACGGAGTACTACGCGTCGTTGCGCACGGCCGGGGCGGTCGAAGCCGCCGAGGTCGCCGTCGTGCTGCTGGACTCCGGTGACGTGATCAGCGAGCAGGACCAGCGGGTGATCTCCCAGGTCATCGAGTCGGGTCGGGCCCTCGTCATCGCGTTCAACAAGTGGGACCTGGTGGATGAGGACCGGCGGTTCTATCTCGACAAGGAGATCGACCGGGACCTCAAACGAGTCACGTGGGCCGTCCGGGTGAACATCTCGGCGAAGACCGGCCGCGCGGTGGACAAACTGGCGCCGGCCATCCGGCGGGCGCTGGCCGGATGGGAGCAACGGGTTCCCACCGGGGCGCTGAACCAGTGGCTGACCGCGCTGACAGCTGCGACGCCACACCCGGTCCGGGGCGGGCGTGCGCCTCGGGTGCTGTTCGCGACGCAGGCGGGGGTTGCGCCGCCGCGCTTCGTGCTGTTCACGACGGCGCCGTTCGACGCGGGGTACCTGCGGTTCATCGAACGGAAGTTGCGTGAGGAGTTCGGCTTCGAGGGGACCCCGGTGGAGATCTCGGTGAAGCCTCGGAAGAAGACGGGGCCGGGGGGTCGGGGGAAGGCCCACGGGTAGGGTTGGTAGGCTTTAGGAGATGTCGCGCCGGGTCCTTGGGGTCGGGGCGGGATCGGGCTGTAGCGCAGCTTGGTAGCGCACTTGACTGGGGGTCAAGGGGTCGCAGGTTCAAATCCTGTCAGCCCGACGGAACAAAAGGCCAGCTTAGCTGGCCTTTTGCATGTCTGGACGTCGAATCCGCGGCGGCGTGACACGCATTTTTGCACGTACGCGCGTACGGTTTGGTTTGGAATTCCGGCCGATCTTCGTGACTTGCCCCCGCTTGGCAGTCCTTGGTTCCTCGACCTGAAATCCAACTCGTTTCAGAGGCCTCGGCTGAGCAGGGCATTCATGGCTTGAGCGGTCGGACCTGGATGCGACAGGCCATTCCGCCAGTGGTGCCGGACATCGACGCATCTTATCCTCCTATATGGACGATCGTGACACCTCGCCGACACGAACGCCCGTACGGTGACCTTGCTCGGCTCGCCGGGCCTCTCGGTAGCCGGTGACTCCATGATCGTGGTTGATGGCGGTAGCGCGTAAGTTGGCTGCGGTTGTCCCGGGTTGTCCGCGGTAGTCCCGCCGGTCGATGCGCGTGACAGCGCCGCTGGCGAACCGTGGCCGTGGTGCCGCCGCACCGGCGCCGTCGTGTCTCTGATCTGGCGGAGGCGCACGCCGTGGATCCGTACCACTGCCCGTCTGCCCGAAGGCGAGCTCGAGGCGGAAAACGTAGAGGTTCTGTGGGTCGCGGTCCCCTTGCCGGCTTGGGGCCGGTCGCGCTCGGGTTCCACGATGTCGTGGGGGTCCCTGTCTTTACCCTTTCAGCAGCATCTCCCTGATGGTCGCGATCACAGGTTCGATGGGGTGGAAGTCATGCCCGTGTCGCTGAAAACGAGAAGGTGCTCAATGTCAGACAACAACAGCCGACAGCGCTTCCTGGTGGGGGCGGCCAGCGTCGCGGCAACTCCCGCGGTGCTGAGTCTCGCGGGACCCGCCGCGCCCACAGGGGCGTCCGGACGTCCCGCCGGCAATGGTGCTCCGCCGTCCTCGGCCACCACCCTGACCAGCCGTCGCCGGCTGGGCCAGCTCAAAGTCTCCAGCCTCGGGCGCTCGGCTGCCAGATCATGCCCGGCAACCTGTACGGACCGGTCAGCAGCCGCGCAGACATGATCACTGCTGTGGGAGTGGGTGGTCCGCAAGGGCGCCACGCCGGGCCAGATCTCGCTGGCGTGGCTGCTGGCGCAGAAGGCGTGGATTGTGCCGATCCCGAGCGCCACCCGGACCTCCCGCTTGCTGGAGAACATCGGCACCGAGGAGTTCGCGTTCACCGCTGAGGAGTTCGGCGGGTTCACCACCGCGCTGAACGCCATCGCCATCCACGGCGAGCGGCTGCTGGCACCGGTGCTCGCACTGTCAGGCGTCGAAGCGCCGTTGCCCTGACGTACGGCGTAGCGGGCCGGCTCTAGGGATGGGCCGGTTCGACATGATCTTTGCCGTCGGCGCCCAGTCAGCGAGCGCCCGGATGCGCGCCGTCGAGTGTTCGGATCAAGGTTGCACCCATGGTCCGCGACGTGGCGGCCTGATCGTGATCTCGACCGGCCCGGCGCTGTGGCGCCGGGTCGGCGGAGTTCGAACGCCATGACGAACTCGGAGGCATGACCGGCAGTAGTGGATTTCATCGCCATGTGCGATGAGCCACTAAATTGAATCCTGTTCGCGTTCTATGCAACCTTCTGTGGCGCGGTGCGCGTCTGGTGCTCAGCGGAGCGGCAGCCAAACCGGCTCAAAGCGCGGGACCGACTCCGCTCGGGTAGCGGGAGCAGTCGACGGGAGGTCAATGGAGATCACCATTGTGGGCAGAGGGCACCTGGGCTCCACCCTGTCCCGCTTCTGGTCGAGCGCAGGCCACCGAGTCACCGCGCTGGGACGGGACGGCGGAGACGCCGCCGGCGCCGACGTGCTCGTCCTCGCGGTACCGGCGGCCGCCGTCCCGCGCGCCCTGCAAGTGGTCGACGGCTACCGCGGCGCGGTGACGATCGACGCGACCAATCTGCAGGGCCCTGCCCCAGCCGGCTATCCCTCCTTGGCGCACCTGGTGCAGTCGCTGGTGGGCGGCCCTGTCGCGAAAGCCTTCAACACCGACTACGCGCTGCTGTACGACGAGATCGACCGTCAGCAGGTCCGGCCGAGCCACCTGTATGCGGCGGACGCCGCCGCACGCCTCGTCGCCGAGCGACTCATCAAGGACGTCGGTTTCAATCCGGTCTTCGTCGGCGACCTCAGCCACGCTCCACTGCTGGAACAGCATCTGAACCTGGTCCGTGCCATCGCGGCGCACGGTTACGGGCCTTACTTCTCCTGGTACGGCGCCCCCGGCGATCTGTGGGACTGACGTTCAGCTGTGGGCCTCGGCCCGCAACTCCTCAACGTGGTGCTCGAGGGCGGTGGCTGACGCCCGGCCGGTGACGCACTCCGCCCGGAACTGCTCCAGTTCCGCTTCCGCGGCGTCGAGCCGCGACCGGACGGCGGGCGGCTCGCCGAGCCCTGAGTCGGGCAGGCTCATCCGGAGCCGCCAGCCGGCGAGCTCCAAAGCGGTCGTATGGATCACCAGAACGTCTGGAGCGCTGGGACCGGCGCCGCCGCTCGCAGCCCGGTTGATCTCGATGTCCAGTTCGGCGAGCCCGCGGTCCAGCTGTGCGACGTAATCGGCCCAGCGCCCATCCTCGACCGTCGAGCACCGGGTATGCGCCAGTTCCAGACCCTGGCGCAGGTGGTCGAACGATTCCCGAACGGCCGCTGCGAGATCGGCATACCGGTTACTGACGGCGCGTTCGGTGGCGGCCACCCGGCGATGCACGTCGGCCAATCGTGCTTTCTGCGGTGTTGTCACCGCGCGACCGTACGCGGTTCGGGCGACGGCGCATGGTCGTGCGGATGAACAACCGTTTCCAGATCAGGGCTCCGCGGACTCGGGGTCGGGTTAGCCCTACCGCATATCTGCCAGGTACCTCCATGGTCGGCGAAGTCGATCTCCAGAAGGCTGGAGAGGACTTCCAGCTGAAGGAGATCTTGTGTCTGACCTCTACTCTTTCCGCCGTCTCGGTCTGGCCGCCACGGCGGTGCTGGTCGCCGGTACGGTGGCCGTGGCCGGCACACCAGCGGTGGCTCACGACCACGACGTTGTCCGGTCGAGCCTGGCCGCCCTTGTCAGCGAGACGCGGTTCCCCGGCGCGGTGGCGGCCGTCCGTGACCGTGACGGAAAGACCCGGCGTTACACCGCGGGGGTGGCCGACCTGCGCACCGGGACGCCGATGCCGAGAAACGCTCAGGTCCGGATCGGCAGCAATACCAAGACGTTCACGGCCGTCGTCGTGCTTCAACTCGTCGGCGAGGGCCGAGTCGAGCTCGACGAGCCGGTGGAGACCTATCTGCCGGGCCTGGTCCGGGGCGACGGCATCGACGGGCGACGGATCACCGTACGGCAACTGCTGCAGCACACCAGTGGCCTGCCTGACTATGCGGCCCAGTACCTGGACGACGACATTTTCCCGGTGCAGCACCGCTATGTCGCACCGCGGGACCTCCTCGACCTGGCTCTCACCGAGAAGGCCCACTTCGCGCCGGGACAGAGCTGGGAGTACAGCAACACCAACTACCTGCTCGCCGGAATGCTCATCGAACGCCTCACCGCCCGTCCGGTCGGCGAGGAGATCACTCGGCGCATCATCCGGCCCTTGGGCCTGCGGCACACCTACTTCCCGGGCATCGGCGACGAGAGCATCTCCAAGCCGCACCCGATCGGCTACCACCCCTCCACACCCGGCGGAAAACTACGGGATGTCACGACCTTGGACCCGTCCTGGGCCTGGGCGGCGGGCGGCATGATCGGCACCACCGAGGACCTCAACACGTTCTATTCCGCCCTGCATGCGGGTCGGCTGCTGGCACCGGCTCAGCATGACCAGATGCGGGCGACAGTGGCCGCGCCCGGGATGTGGGCCGGAGCCCGGTACGGGCTCGGCATCATCAGCACCCCACTGAGCTGCGGCGGCCTGATGTGGGGGCATGGCGGGGACATCTACGGATACGAGACGCGCGACGGCGTGACCGAGGACGGCCGAGCGGCATCGGTTGCCGTTACCGCGTTGCCCGCAGCGGTACCGGACCCGCAGAATGCGGCCGACAGTGTGGTCCGCTTCGTCGATGTCGCCCTGTGCCAGGGCCGGTAGCTTTCCCGGCCCTGGCGTGCGACTGAGGCGTCAGCCGGGACCGCGCAAGGCGTCGACGGGTTGCGTGCGTGCCGCGCGTAATGCCGGGGCGCCCAGAGCACGGCGCAGGCCGATCTCCGCGGTACGTTCCATGACCGTGACCAGGGTGACGTTGGCGATTCCGAGCGCACCGACGACCAGCGACACCACGCCGAGGATGAGCAGCAGTCCATGTGATCGCAGGGTTCTGGGAGGGGCCGGCCGGCCTGCGGAGCCCCGCCGGTTTGTCGAAGGTGAGCAAGGCTCCGCCCCGATGACGATCGCGTGCGTAACGGGGTTGCACCGTGAGAAAAGCGCCCCCGGCCGTCCGGCAACGCTGACAAGGCGGGCGCTGAGCTGCGGAATCGGGTCGGTGCGGCGGGAATCTGCTGCCATACCCGGTTCGGAACGGCCCTGTGAGCCTTGCCACGATCGGCCAGATGCAACCCTGGGGCCTCGGCGGAGCGTCTTTGCCCCATGGCACATGGCAGGACCACCCCGGTGCGCCCGCGCAGGTCGACCCACCGCCTCGCGGCCGGACTCCTTATTGCATCTCTGTGGAGCGTGACTGCTTGTACCTCACCGTCGGCTCCCCGCGTCCCCACATGGGTGGAATCCGCCCCGGCCACCGCAGCGGCGACGGCCACCACGAGTGAGATCGAGGCCCGGCGCGTGGACCGGGTCCGATCGAAGGTGTCCTGGGAGAAGTGCGGCACGGCCGAATGCGGCAGCGTCCGGGTCCCGCTCGACTACGACGAACCCGATGGCACGACGATCGAATTGTCGCTCACCCGTGTCCGAGCCAAGGATCGCAAGAAGCGAATCGGCACCTTGTTCGTCAATCCGGGCGGCCCCGGCGTGTCCGCGACCGGGTTCGCATTGCAGGCATCCGACTTCTTCAGTGAGCAGGTGCGGGCGCGCTACGACATCGTCGGCATAGAGCCGCGCGGGGTCGGCGGTCGCAACGTTCTGCGGTGTTTCACGTCGGAGAACAAACTGCGCAAGGCGATGGAGGGGTCGGTCAGCACGTTTCCGTACAGCGCGGCGGAGGAGAAAGCGGCCGTGCGGACGGCGAAAGCAGTCGGCCGGGCCTGTTCGGCGACCGGCCGAGAGCTTGCCGGGGCGATGTCCACCGCTGAAGTAGCCCGGGACATGGACGTGCTGCGCCGCGCCGTCGGGGACGAGAAGCTCAGCTTCTACGGCAAGAGTTACGGCAGTTACCTCGGCCAGGTCTACGCGAACCTGTTCCCGGACCGGATCCGGTCCGTCGTCGTCGACGGCGTGATCGACCCTCGGCGATGGAGCAGCGCGGCGGCGACTCCGGACCTCGACCCCGGAGGGGCGGCGGAGGGTGCCTACCGGGCACTGACTGAGATCTTCACCCGATGCGACCGAGCCGGCCGGGCTGCCTGCCCTATCGCCGGAAACGCGGCGCAGACATTCGACGACTTGGCCCAGCGGCTGCGTACCCAACCGGTGACGGTGGATGAACCCGGCTACGGCCGGATCACCGTCGGCTATGACGATCTCATCTCCCGTGTCCTCAACAGCCTCTACCTGGCGGACGGCGCCGATGACATCGTGAAGACCGTGCAGCGGTACGGCACTGCGGCGAGAGCTTCCGCGACCGCGGCCGGAGCCGGCACGCCACCGGTCCGTCCCGGAGCCGGTCCGGCGGGCGACTACCCCGGCGAGGGACGATACGGCGTGACGTGTACCGACATGGACCAGCGCCCCAGTGACGCCGCCGAGTTCCCGGCCCTGGCTGCGCAGGCTGATCAGAGGGCGCCGTACTTCGGCAGGCTGTGGACGTGGAACTACGCGGTCTGCGCGAGTGCCACCTGGACCGTGCAGGACGAGGACGCCTACCGGGGCCCGTTCGACCGGCGGACCGCCGAGCCGGTGCTGCTGGTCGGCAACCACTGGGACCCGGCCACCAGCTATGCGGGTGCCAAGGCGGTCGCCGGTCTCTTGCCGAACAGCCGGCTGCTCAGCAGTGACAGCTGGGGACATACGGCATACCGCTTCTCGCCCTGTGTCCGCGACGCGGTGGACGCGTACCTGATCGAGAAGACCCTGCCGGTCGACGGCGCCGTCTGCGCCGGCAACCCGCAGCCCTTCAACGGAGGGCCGCCAGGTCCGGACGGTGGGAATTAGGCGAGTCATACGGATATCAGGGCGCCGGGACATCGGCAGACTCGAACTGCGCGGTCATCGAAGCGCCGACAGACTTTGTTAGGGAGAACAGTGCCCAGAGCAGTGCGATTCGAGCAGTACGGCGGCCCTGAAGTGCTGCAGGTCGTAGATGTCCCACGGCCGGCAGTCCCGGCCGGCCGGGTGCTGGTCGAGGTGGTCACGGCCGCCATGAACCCGGGGGAGATCGGTATCCGCGAGGGTGTCTTCGCTTCGATCTGGCCGGCGACCTTCCCCGAGGGCCAGGGCAACGACTACTCCGGTGTGGTGGCCGAGGTCGGGCAGGGCGTCACCGGGTTCCAGGCCGGTCAGCCGGTGCTCGGTTTCGCGCCGCGGGCGGCACAGGCCGAGTTCGTCGTTGCCGATCCCGCCGCGCTCGCGGCCATGCCCGCCGGCCTCGGCTGGGACGAGGCGGCGACCATCGCCGGTGTCGGCGCCACCGCGTGGGCCGGCGTCAAAGCGGTCGCCCCGCAGGAGGGCGACACCGTGGTGGTGTCCGCCGCCGCCGGCGGGGTCGGTGTCATCACCGCTCAGCTGGCGGCGTTGCGCGGCGCCAGGGTCATCGGCACCGCGGGGGAGGGCAACCTCGACTACCTGGCCTCACTGGGCGTGATCCCGGTCCGTTACGGCCCGGGGCTGCTCGGACGCCTTCGGGCAGCGGCCCCCGACGGCGTCGACGCCTACCTGGACACGTTCGGCGCCGGCAACGTCGACATCGCTATCGCGCTCGGCGTGCCGCCGTATCGGATCAACACGATCGCCGACGGAAACGGTGTCCGGAAGTACGGCGTCCACTCCGACGCACAGGAGCAGGCGGACAGTCCGCAGATCTGGGACGAACTCGCCCGGCTCGTAGCGGCCGGCCGGATCGTCGTTCCGATCGCGCAGGCTTACCCGATGGACCGCGTCGCGGACGCCTACCGGGATTTGGCCACCCGTCACGTCCGGGGCAAGCGTGTGCTGCACGTGATGGCGCCGGTCCGGCGCGCGGGTCTGCCCGCCGCCTGAGACGGCGTGGTGTTCCGGCGCGGAGATGTCCAGCGCCGGAGCACCACAGCCGTCGGGCGTTCGGGACGGGTACTCAGGAGGGGTTCTCGCCGACGACGACCTTCACCGTGGAGTGCTTGCGGCGCAGGTCCTTGAGGGGCTGGTACTCCGGCGAGTCCCAGAACCGCTGGACGGTCTCGCGGTCCGGGAACTCGTGGATCACCAGAGTCGATGGCTTCCAGTCGCCCTCCAGGACCAGAGCGTTCTCGTCGGTGATGATGTTGCGGCCACCGAACCGCTCGATCAGCGGGCCGGCGCCCTCGACGTACTGCCGGAAACCCTCCGGGCCGGCGATGTCGAGATCGATGACAACGAAGGCGGACATGGTCGGTCTCCTTGCTTCCTGGGCCGGCGTGGTTACCGACCTGCCTCTACGTTAAGGACCGATGGTGGGCGTTTCCATGCGTTAAACGGCCGCTTTAATACGTGGTCGTACCACGGCGCAGTACTATCGATGAGTGGATGTCTTCAGTGAGGTGATCGGTTCCCTGCGGACCGGGCGGGCGAAGTTCGCCCGGACCCGTCACCTGGGCCGGTGGGGCAACCGGTTCGGCCCCGAGCCCGGGATGGGCTTTCACGTCGTGTTGTCCGGCAGTTGCTGGCTGCTCACCGAGTCGGATCCGCCGGTGCGGCTTTCCGCCGGTGATGTCGTGCTGTTACCGCGCGGGGCCGTGCACGGTCTCGCGGGTAGTCCGGATCGCAGTCTCGCCGCACTGCCGCCGGACTCCGACGGACCGGACGGCGGTGACGGCGACGAGGACGCCGGGTGTGCCGCTCTGCTGTGCGGCGCCTACCGCCTCGACCACGCCCAGCCGCACCCGTTCCTGCGGTCCCTGCCGGAGGTCATCCACCTGCCGGCACAGCTGGGACACCACCCGGCGCTGCGATCGGCCGTCGACCTACTCGCCGCCGACCTGTCCGATCCTCAGCCGGGCGCCGACGCCGCCCGGCCGGCGTTGCTCGACCTGCTGCTGGTCTACGTGCTCCGCGCCTGGCTGCGGGAGGAGGCGTCCCGGCGCCCCGGCGCGGGCTGGCAGGCCGCTCTCGACGATCCCGCGGTGGCGGCAGCCCTGCGGCAGATGCACGCCGCACCGCAGCGACCATGGACGGTGCAGGAGTTGGGAGCACTGACAGGTTTGTCTCGTACCACATTCGCCCGTCGTTTCACCGCCGCCATGGGCCTGCCGCCGCTGGGCTACCTCACCTGGTGGCGGCTCCACTGTGCCGCCCAACTGCTGATCCGCGAGGACGCGGCGCTGGCAACCGTCGCCCGACGCGTGGGTTACGCCTCGGAGTTCGCCTTCGCCAACGCATTCAAGCGCGAGTTCGGTGTGTCGCCGGGCCGATTCCGCCGAACCCGGCGACAGGAACCGGTGCAGCACGACTACGACCTGGCCGGGGTACCGGTCGGCTGAGCTGTGGTCATCCGGCCGGCGGTCAGCCCGCGGGCCGGCGAGCGAGCAAGGTGGTGCCAGGCCGATCGGATTCCCGCAGCGCTGCCGGCGGACGTGAATAGGCGATTCCGACCGAGGCGATCACCCGTGACGGCGGCCGACGATGGCAGCCGGTCCCCGTTCCTGCGGCGACCGGCACATCGATCACCGGGTACGCCCGGGCCAACGGAAGGACATCACGGTGAGCACTCAGGCAACGACGCGACACGACATGCCCGACGTGGAAACCCTGCTCAGTAACTCGACCAGGCCGGTCCTGCTCACCGGCGGGCGGGTCGTCACCCTGGACGCCATGCTGGGCGACTGGCCCCAGGCGGATGTTCTCCTCGGCGGCGACAAGATCGTCGGGGTCGGGCCGGGTCTGATCACGGCAGCCGGGGACGACAACGCCATCGTGGTCGACTGCACGGGCAGCGTCGTGCTGCCTGCCCTGATCGACCTGGGATCGTGGGCCGGCAGCCGCGACAACCGGTACGACAACGCGGGTGGCTCACTCACCCCGGGCAAGCAGGCGGACATCGCCGTCCTCCGATCGCCGGGTGGAACGTTTTCCCTGGAGACCTCGGACGCCGTGGTGGACACGTTGTTGCTCGCCGGCCAGGTCCGGGTCTGGCGCGGCTGACCGGTGGTTCCGCCGGCGGCAGAGGCGACGAACCCGGCGGGTCCGGGCGGCCCAGGGCACCCGTACGCCGGGATGTGGATCGACGAGACCGGCTTCCTGCACCAGGAGCTGCTGCCCGACGGCCGGTACGACGAGACCCGGGGTGGCCGCCCGCACGCCTACCAGGGCCGGTACTGGATCGACGGCAACCGGGTGGACTACCTCGATGACCTCGGCTTCTGGGCGTACGGCGAGATCCGTGACGGAGTGCTGCACCACGCCGGCTACGTCCTGCGGCGCCGTGCCGCCTGAACGCCACCGGTGAGCGCTGTCAGCTCAGGGCGCGTAGTTCATCCTCCACCTCGCGCAGACCCGATACGTCACCGTCGACCTTTTTGATCTCCCGTACCGCTTCGAGGTCGGCGCGGGCCGCCGCGAGATCGCCGAGTTCCCGATAGGCCTGCGCCCTGGTCTGCAGGGCCCAAGTCCGGGCCGGGTTCGCAACCGACAGGCCGGACGCCTGCAGCGCTCTGGTGGTGACCTGGACGGCGGTCTCCCACTGCCGCAGCTCCACGTGAACGAGAGCCGCATAGCGCAGTGCGTTTGCGACGGTCACGCCGGCGATGGATTCGATCGTCGCGGTCGCAGGGTCCTCTGCGACCGCGACGGCGCGCTCGAAGGCGGCGAGAGCCTCCTCATGGCGGCCCCCGCCGTGCAGTGTGACGCCCTGATGGATCAGAGCCGCGGACACCCCGATCCAGTCGCCGGCTTCGGTGAAGTAGCCGGCGGCCTGTCGCGCCGCCGTCAGCTGCTCCTCCGCACGCCCGCCGAGCCTCGCCAGTGCCCGGCTGCGGTACGTGCGTGCCCACCCCATCTGGTTGACGTCGCCGGCGCGGGAGGCGAGTTCAAACGCCTGGTCGGCGTGTTGGAGTGCCTCGTCGTAGTCGATCAGACAGACCAGCCTGGTCCAGGCGAGGTATCCCAGGTGAGTGGCTTGCAACCGGTCGTCGCCTAGCAGGCGGGCGGCTTCGGTGGAGAGACTGAAGATGTCGTGCCAGCTCCTCCAGTACAGCCACCGGTCGGAATACCAGTGCAGGGACTCGGCGACATCGACCACCAGCTGATGCTCGCCGGCCTGGAAGGCTTGTCGCAGGGCGGCGAACCACGTGTCGGCCTCGGCCTGCAACCAGGCCTCGGCGGCTTGTTCGGAAGCCACGAGCCCCGTCGTCGTGGCCGGGGGTGGGCCCGCGGCCGGGTCGGGTTCGAACCACTGGCCGGCGGTGATGGCCATGGTCAGCAGCCACTCGCGTAGCCGTTGCCGTACCTGCTCGATCTGTTCGAGTGGCTCTTCGTCGCTCAGCTTGCGTTCGCCGTAGGCGCGCAGCAGATCGTGGCAACGGATCCGGCCGGGTGATGCCTCATCGAGCAGGCTGACCTCGGTCAGTTCGTCGAGCAGGTCCTCGGTCTCGTGGATCGGCCGATCCAGCAGCACGGCGGCGGTCTCGACGCCGGTCGTGGCGCCGGCCGCCAGCGGCAGCCGGCGGAACAGGCGCTGGGCGTCTGGCGACAGCTGGTCGTACGACAGCGCGAACGCGGCGTTGACCTGCAGGTCACCGGCGGTCAGGGCGTCGAGGCGACGTTCGCCGGGGGACAGCCGGGCGATCACGTCCGCGACGCTCCAGTACCGGCGGCTGGACAGGCGGTTACCGACCACCCGCATCGCCAGCGGGATGTGCGCGCACAGCTGGGCCAGCTGCTGCAACTCGCCGCTGGTTGCGGCGCGTCCCGCGGTCAGCCGGGCGAGTAACGACACCGAGTCCTGCTCGGTCAGCGATGCCAGTGGCAGCCGGTCGACACTGTCGAGGCCGCTCAGCATCCGGCGGCTCGTCACGATCGCCACGGCGGTGCCGTCGCCGGGGACCACGGCCCCGATCTGGGCTTCGTCGGCGGCGTTGTCCAGTACGAGCAGGATGCGCCTGCCGCGGCTGACCCGCTGCCACATGGCGGTGGCCTCGGCGAGGACCGGCGGAATGGCCGGCGACCTCGGGTCGACGGCGCGAATCAGCCGGGACAGCACGTCGAGCGGGCTCAACGGCTGCGTACTCAAGCCCTGCAGATCGACGAAGTACTGGCCGTCGGGGAAGTCCGCGGCCAGCCCGAAGGCGGCGTGCAGGGCCAGCGACGTCTTGCCGATTCCCGGTGGCCCACTGAGTAGGACCGCCCGGCCCGGCTCTCCTGCCGCGGCCCGGGTGCGGATGGTGTTCAGTTCGTCGGCACGACCGGTGAAGTCGGGTACGGGCCGGGGCAGCGGCAAGCCGGCGAACCCACCGGCCGGCGGGAGGTCGCGTTGCCGACCGGCCCGGGCCGCTGCGGCCAGCGCGTGCTGGTCGTCGACACTTAGCTTCAGCGCCGCGGCGATCGCGGTCACGGTGCTGGCCCGCGGGCCCTTGCTGACGCCGCGTTCCATGTCACCGATGGCGCGGTCGCTCAGACCGGACGCCTGCGACAACTGCTCGAGCGTCAACCCTGCGGCCAGGCGGAGTCCGCGTAGCAGCGGGCCGAGCTCAGCTTGCTCAACAGTGGCCGGTGTTTCCTCGAGGAATCCCACACTGTCCATGATCACAAGGGTGGCTCGGCCCGTCATCGGCTATCTCGCTGTGACGTAGACGGTGTCGCGGGCGGTCAGGCGGCGACCGGGATCAGCCAGTGCGCCTCCAGGTCGGTCTCGATGAGGTCCGGCAGCTGGGCGAAGTACTCCTGCATGAACGGCTGCTGGACGTGGGCCAGCAGCGCCGCTCCGGAGGCCCACCGTTCGTAGAAGGCGAAAGCGCCGGCCTCGTCCTTCGCGACGTGGACCTCATACTGTTCATACCCGGACTCGGCCCGCACCCGCGGGATGATCGAGGTGACGAGGTCGAGGAACCGCTGCTCGGCGCCGGGCCGGATGCGCGCCAGGCCGTAGACCGCCACCGGCGTGGTCGCCGCCAGGATGTCGGCGGGGATGAGGCGGTCGGGAACAGTGTCGGTGGTCATCATCTCTCCTAGGTGTTCTGTGGTGATGACTGAAGACTATGCAGCCGTGATGCCACCGCCGATGATTATTTACGGCGAAAAGATATCCGTCTGTCTCAATGATGCGAGGTGGAGAGGCAGGCGGATATCCGCGAACGCGCTACAGTTCTGGGCATGGATGTCCTGGCCGATGTGCTCGCAATCTCCGGCATCCGCGGCGCCACGGCGGCGCGCATCGAGGCAGGTGACGGGTGGAGCGCGCAGTGGGCCGAGAACGCCGACGCGGTCTTCTACGCCGTGACCAGTGGCGCGCCCTGGCTTCGGGTCCCCGGCCGGGAGCCGCGCCGGTTGCTGCCCGGCGACGTGGTGCTGTTGCCGGGTGGGCTGGCGCACGTGATCTCCAGCGATCCGACCACCCCCGTGCACGCCTGCGACCTTGCCGCTGCCGAGACCGCACGGCAGGCGGGCGGCGTGCTGCGGCTGGGCACCGGCGACGTCCGGACCAGGATTCTCGGGGCCACCTACCGATATGACCGCACCGTCTCGACGCAGGTCTTCCTGCTGTTGCCCGACGTGGTGCACATCGCCGCCGACAACGGCGGCAGCTGCCTCGACGACACCGTGCGGCTGCTGGCCCGCGAACTCGCGCACCCTCAGCTCGCCACCGCCGTCATCCTCGACCGGCTGGTGGACATCCTGCTCGTCCAACTGCTGCGGGTCTGGCTCGGTACCCGGCCACCGGAAGCGCAGGGCTGCTGGCTCGCCGCGCTCGGCGATCCGGTCATGACCGAGGCACTCAGCAAGCTGCACCAGGAGCCGGCCCGCCCCTGGACGACGGAGGATCTGGCCGCCGAACTCGCCGTGTCCCGGGCGACGCTGTCCCGCAGGTTCCAGGCGGTCATCGGCCAACAGCCCGGCGCCTACCTCACCCGGTGGCGGATGGACCTGGCCGCGCGGCGGCTGCGCGACACCGACGACACCCTGGACAGCATCGCGCACGCCGTCGGCTACACCTCTGTGTACGCCTTCAGCCGCGCTTTCCACCGAGCCCGCAACGAACCTCCGGGCCGTTACCGCGCCACGTCGCGAGCCGCGCGAGCAGCCTGACGGGGCGGTGGCGCCCGGCCCCGTACGCACTTAGGCGATGACCACCGATACGCGATCGACCTCCAGAGCCGCACGCTGAGCGCCCACCGTGCCGACTGGAGAGCTTGAATGAGTCATGACGTTTGCCCGTCGACCCGCGACGCGGACGGGTATCGCGAATACGTGTCGGACCGGCTCGACGGATGGCGCCGCACCGCGTACCAGCTGTGCGGCAACTGGCACACGGCCGAGGACCTCGTCTCCACCGCGTTGCTGAAGATCATGCGCCACTGGGCTCGGGTGTCCGCGGCCGACAATCCCGACGCCTACGTGCGGCGCATCCTGGTCCGCACGCTGCTCGACGAGCGGCGCCGTACACGGCAGGCCGAGCTGCCGGTGGAGACGGTCCCCGAGCATGTCGGCGCCTCGATCGAGGTCGATACGGTGACCGATCGGCGGACCCTGGTGTCGCTGCTCACCGCGTTGCCACCGAGCCGCCGGCAGATCCTGGTGCTGCGCTACGTCTACGACCTGTCGGTGGAGGAGACTGCGGCGTACCTCGGTTGTTCCTCCGGCAACGTCAAAAGTCAGACGGCCCGCGCCCTGAGTGCACTGCGCAGCTGCCCCGGTGTCGCGGAACTGCTCGCCGGCCGGGGGCTCATCGCCCGGTAGCGGACAGGGAGCGGAGCGTCTCCTCCACCTCACGCAGCCCCGCGGCGTCCTTGCTGGCCGTTCGGATGTCCCGGACCGCCTCGAGGTCTGCTCTCGCGGCCGCCACGTCGCCGAGCTGCTGGTGGGCTTGAGCACGAACCCAGAGCGTCCGGCCGCGCAGCGGCGCCGATTCCGCCAGCCCCGAGCTCGACAGCGCGCCGGTGGCGACCTGTACCGCGGTCGCCCACCGGTCCAACCGAAGATGGATCTCCGCGATCCGGCACAGCGCCCCTACCGTCGTAACGGCCTTGATCGACTCGACCGGGGTGGTGACCGGACCCTGCGCCACGACGACCACCTGCTCGAAGGCCTCGATCGCCTCGTCGAGGCGACCGAGACGCTGCAGGGCGATGCCTTGTCCGATCAGAGCCTGTGCCCGGCCGATCCAGTCGTCAGCCCCGAAGAAGTAGCCGACTGCCTCCTGCGCGGCAGCCAGGTGCTCCTCAGCAGGGCGATCCGACTCTTCGATAGCCCAAGCACGGTAGATGTGCGCCCAGCCCATCTGTTCGGCGTCGCCGGCCCTCCGGGCGAGGAGGAATGCCTCGTCGGCATGGCGGAGGGCGGCCTCGTGGTCGATCAGGCAGACGAGTTCGGTCCAGGCGAGATACCCGAGGTGGATGGCCTGGAGCCGGTCGTCGTCCAGCAGCCGGGCGGCCTCGGCGGAGAGGGCGAAGACGTCGTGCCAGCGGTGCCAGTGCGGCCAGCGGTCGGAGTACCAGTGCAGCGACTCGGCGACATCTACCACCAGCCGATGCTCGCCGGCTCGGGCGGCTGCGGTCAGGGCGGCGAACCAGGAGTCGCCCTCGGCCTGCAGCCAGGACTCCGCCTCGTCCACTGACTGTGCCGGGCCGGTTCCCGGTCGGTCGCCACTGCCGGGGGCTGGAGGTTCGAACCACCGGCCGGCGCCGATGGTGGCCGTCAGCAGCCACTGCCGCCATCGCTGTTCAGCCGCGCGGATCTCCTCCGGCGGCTCCTCTTGGCGCAGGCGCGACTCGCCGTACGAGCGCAGCAGATCATGGGAGCGGAATCTGCCCGCGGTTGTCTGGTCCAGCAAGCTCAGCTCGACCAGTTCGTCGAGCAGGTCCTCGGTGTCGTTGGCCGGTTGCGCGATGAGCACGGCGGCTGCCTCTGTGCTCGTCGTGGTGCCGGCTGCGATCGGCAACCGGCGGAAGAGCCGCTGGGCCGCCGGGGACAGCTGCTGGTACGACACCGCGAAGGCGGCGCCGACCCGCAGGTCGCCTGCGGTAAGAGCGTCGAGCCGGCGATCGTCGGCGGACAGCCGGGTGATGAGATCGCGCGCGGTCCAACGGCTGCGGATGGCTAGACGGTTGCCGGCCACTCGTATCGCCAGCGGCACGTTCGCACAGAGTTCGGCGAGCTGTCGCAGATCGGCTGCTGCTGTTCGGCGGCCGGGTGTGAGCTGTTCGAGCAGCGCGACGGCGTCCGGCCCGCTCAGCGGGGCCACGGGCACCCGGTCGACGCCGTCCAGGCCGCGCAGCATCCGGCGGCTGGTGACAAGCACCGTCGCCGGGCCGTCGTCCGGTATCGCCGCGCGTAGCTGGTCCTCGTCGGCGGCGTTGTCCAGCACCACGAGGATGCGTCTGCCGATGCTGACGCGGCGCCACAGGTCCGTGGCTTCGGACAGCTGTTGCGGCACTGCCGAAGCCTGCGGATCGACCGCCCGGATGAGCCGTGCCAGGATGCCGACCGGGCTCAGCGGGTCCGGGGCGAAGCCTTGCAGGTCGACGAAGTACTGGCCGTCGGGGAACTCGTCGGCCAGCTGCCTCGCCGCCTCGACGGCCAGGGAGGTCTTGCCGATTCCAGGCGGTCCGCTGATCAGAAGACACCGGCGGCGTCGTCCGGCATCGCGGAGGCTGTCCCGGATCCTTCGCAACTCTGCAGTTCGGCCGGTGAAGTCGGGCACGGCCCGTGGCAACGGCAGGTCGGTGTGCGTGTCGACTTGCGGTAGGCCACTCGTGCGTCCCGCTCGTGCGGCCGCGGCCAGCGCGTGCCGGTCGCCGGTCGCCAGGCGCAGGGCGTCGGACAGGGCAACGACGGTACTGGCTCGGGGACCTCTGCTGACTCCGCGCTCCATGTCACCGATGGCCCGGTCACTGACGCCGGATGCCTCGGAGAGCTGCTCGAGGGTCAGCCCGGCGGCCACGCGCAGCCGGCGCAGCAGCGGACCGAGTGAGGTGGGGGCCGCAGGCGCGGGCGGTGCGGTGGGGTTCTCCACGCGATTAATGATCACCTAACTAGCTCCGGAGGAACACGTGCTTGCCCGTCGGTCTGCTCACAGCGGGTGACGCCGATCTCCCGAGAGTTCCCCCTCTGTCGTGCAACCTTCTCGATCGCCGCCGGCGTCTTTTCCCCGCCGAAGGAGGTAGCTGAATTTGAACGCCGAGGAAGAGGACGAGTTCCGCCAGTTCGTCGCCGCCCAACTGAGGCCGCTGCGGACGCAGGCGTATCTCACCTGCGGCAACTGGCACACGGCCGAGGACGCTGTGTCCAACGCCCTGGCCAAGCTGTATCCCCGCTGGGGAAAGGTGGACCGACCCGATTTGTACGCCAGGACCATGGTGTACCGCGCAGCGATCTCGGAGGTCCGGCGCCCGTGGCGACGGGAACGATCGGCCGGCGACGCGCTCCCCGACATCAAGTCGCATGACACCATCGGCCTCACCGATGAGCAACTGCGGGTGCAGGCCGCCCTCAAGCAGGTGCCGCCCAAGCAGCGTGCTGCCCTCGTCATGCGCTTCTACCTCGGGTTGAACCTGGAGGAGACCGCGCAGGTGCTTGGCACCAGCGTCGGCACCGCGAAAAGCAATACCTCCCGAGGTCTGACCCGGGTACGTGAGTTGTTGGCTGCCGAGGACATCGAAGTAACGGTCGGCGAGATGGAGGAGTTGGCGAATGCGGATGCATGACGTGCTCGAGCTGGCCCGGGCCGGCGAACCGCCGCACGGCAACACGGTGGAGGACATCGTCAACCGGGGACGGCGGGTGCAGCGCACGCGCCGGGCCGCGTGGACTGGCGCCGCGGCCTCGCTCGCGGTGGCTGTCGTGGCGGCCGGGATCACGGTGCCGAACCTGTTCCCGGGCGGCCGGCAGCCGGTCGAGCAGCAGGTGGCCGCTCCCGCCCCGGGCCCGCGGTTCGAGATCCCGGACAACCCGTTCACCTTCACCTTCGCCGCGTTCGACGCCGGCCGCTGGCACGTGCAGGATCCGGTTGTCGCCTCCACCGCCTACCAGATCGCCTCGGTTTACTTGGACGGGCGGATCACCAACGACAAGGCCGTACCAGCGTCGGAGCTCCCGGACTCCTCGAAGCCGGGAGCCCGGAAGCACCAGGAGACCATCGCCGCCTACCTCGTGCTGTACCGGCCGGGCGCCTTCGACCCGGCGAAGCTGCAGGACGCGAAGCAGCTCACCGTCGCCGGTCGCCCCGCCTGGCAACTCACCGGCAAGGGCGGCACCGACGACATCACCCACCGGCTGCTGGCCTGGGAATACACCACTGACGGCTGGGCCGTGCTGGAGTCGCACTCCAACAGCGCGGCCGACCCGTCCGACGCCGAACTGCACGAGGTCGTCGCGGCGCTGAAGCCCAGCAAGGCTGCCGCGGCCACCCTGCCGTTCCGGATGACTTACGTGCCGGCCGGATACCAGGCCGTCGAGCTGGGATCGCGTGCCATGCCCGGCCTCAACGGCATCGCCACCGCCCGCGACGGCGAGTACGGCGGTGCGAAGTTCGCCAAGCCGGCACCGGCCACGACCGGCCTGACCAAGCCGTTCGGCAGCGTCGCCGAAGCGGAACTGCCGGGCAGCTTCCTGGTCCACGTCGGCCGCACCGCCAACTCCAACCAGGGCCCGGGCGACGCGACGATCACCTGCAAGAGCGGCTTCTGCACGACCCACCGGGTGGACGGCAAGGTCGTCGTCCAGGTGGCGAGCGAGGGCCGTCTCACCGACGCCGAGATGACCAAGATCATCGAGGGTATCGAACTGGCAGACGTCAACAAGCCCACCACCTGGGTCGACGCGGCCACCTCCTTGCGCGCCGAGTTCTGACGGCGCGGCCCGGGCCCGCGGCGTCTTCCCCCGAGCGCCGCGGGCCCGGGACTAGGCGATCTTCACCGATTCGCTCGTCGGCTTCGTCCTGCATCGTCACACTGCCGCCCGTGTCGGGCGGGGCGGCTCCGACCGGTTGCCGGACAGCCGGTCGGGAGCCGCCACCCGTGACCCACGCGACAGGACGAACATGCAATCAGAAACGGTGATCGCCCTGGAGGGCGTCAGCCGCACCTACGGCGCCGGGCCCACCGCGGTCCGCGCCGCCGACGGCATCGACATCAGCTTCCGCCGAGGCAGCTGGACCGCGGTGATGGGGCCGTCCGGATCCGGCAAGTCCACCCTGCTGCACTGCGCCGCCGGCCTGGAACGCGTCGACGCCGGCCGGGTGATGCTCGGCGACACCGACATCACCACCCTCGACGACGACGAGCTGTCGGAGCTGCGGCGTACCCGCATCGGGTTCGTCTTCCAGAGCTTCAACCTGGTGGGCGCGCTCACCGCCGAGCAGAACGTCGCGCTGCCGCTGCGGCTGGCCGGGCGCCGCCCACCGCGCGACGAGGTACGCAACGCGCTGGCCGCCGTCGGACTGGGGGAGCGGGCCGGCCACCGCCCCCGGGAATTGTCCGGCGGCCAGCAGCAACGGGTGGCCATCGCCCGCGCCATGGTGACGCGCCCCGAAGTGCTGTTCGCTGACGAGCCCACCGGCGCGCTCGACACCAGTGCTGCCCGTGACGTGCTGCGACTGCTGCGGACCTCCGCCGACAACGGGCAGACGATCGTGATGGTGACGCACGATCCCGCTGCCGCCGCCCGCGCCGACGCCGTCGTGTTCCTGCGCGACGGCCGGATCGTCGACCGTCTTGCCGGCGCCGACGTTCGTGCCGTCGCGGACCGCCTCGTCGCCCTGGAGGCGTGACATGCTCCGACTGAGCTGGGCGGGTTTCCGCGAACGATGGACGCTGTTCGCCGGAGCGGTGCTGACGGTGTGCCTCGGCGTGGCGCTTGTGCAGTCGTCGCTGCTGCTCCTGATCTCGGCGGCCGGCACCGGCGCTCCGGCCGGCGCGACAGCGCTCGCCCGCATGCGGTTCGACGCGAGCACCGAGGCGGCGGTGGCGCTGCTGGGCGTGACACTGGGCTTCGCGGCCCTGCTCGCGGTCTTCATCATCAGCTCCACCTTCGCGTTCACGGTCGAGCAGCGACGCCGGGAACTGGCACTGCTGCGGCTGGTCGGTGGAGCACGGCGGCAGATCCGGCGGCTGCTGCTCGCCGAGGCGACCCTGCTGGGCCTGGTGGGTTCGGCGCTGGGCGTGCCGGTCGGTGTCGGCCTCATGGCGGTACAGACCTGGTTGCTGCACCGGCTGGGCTTCGTGCCGGACGGGTTCTCCGGCCGATGGCAGCTCTGGATCGTCGCCGTCTCGGTGGGCACCGGCGTGGTTCTGGCCGTGGCCGGGGTGTCCCTCGCCGCCCGCCGCGCCGCCCGGGTGCGGCCGCTGGACGCGCTGCGGGAGACCGGGGAGGCGACCCGGGTGATGACCACCGCCCGGCGGCTGACCGGGCTGCTGTTCCTGGCGGGTGCCCTCACCCTGATCGGGCTGTCGCCGGTGGGCGGGGCCGTCGGTGGGCAGGCCATGGCGATGAACGTGTCGGTCTGCGCGGCGATCGGGCTGACCCTGCTGGGGCCGTCGCTGGTGCCGGCGGTGGCCCGGCTGATCCCGGTCCGAGCGGCGGGTGTGCTCGGCGAGCTCGCGGCGGCGAACCTGCGCGACGACCGCCGCCGTACCGCGTCCACCGCCGCACCGGTGATCGTCCTGGTCGGGTTGCTGCTCGGTCAGGCCGCCGCGTCGTCGTCGTTCACCGCCGCAGGCCGGCAGGAGCAGCAGCGGTGGATCTCCGCCGACCTGGTGATCGACGCGCCGCAGCCGCCCGGCGACCGGGTCGCCGCCACACCCGGTGTCGCCGGCGCGTCGACCGAGGTGGAGGTGCCGATCGCGCTGACCACCGGGAGTGGCGACCTGGCCTACACCCGGTCCGCCACCGCGCTTCTCGTCGACCCCGTCTCGTACGTGCGGACCCACCCCGGCACCGGCGACCTGACCGCGTTGCGCCAAGGCGCGGTGGCGGCCGGACCCGGGGCCGACGGGTTCTCCCCGGGCGACACCGTGGGCGTACGCGTCGGCGACCGCGATCTGGGTCCGCTGCCGGTCGTCGCCGCGGTACCGCAAGCCATCGGTGGCGGCGCGACCGTGCTGCTGCCGGCTGAGGTGGTGCCGGAGGAGCAGCTTGCCGGCGTGCCGTCGCAC
Source organism: Actinoplanes sp. 13 (assembly GCF_056134165.1). Taxonomy (NCBI): domain Bacteria; kingdom Bacillati; phylum Actinomycetota; class Actinomycetes; order Micromonosporales; family Micromonosporaceae; genus Actinoplanes; species Actinoplanes sp. 13. The sequence goes on from NZ_JBVYOQ010000013.1 coordinate 74,974, forward strand.
ACCTTCGTGCAACTGGCGCCGGGGGTGCCCCGGCAGCAGATGGCCGCCGCCCTCACCGGCGTCGGCACGGTCTCCGACCTGAACGCCTGGCTGGAGAGGGACAGCGTGGCCCGTACCGCCACCAGCACCGGTGTGTTGATCATGGTGATGGGTCTGGGCGGGTTGTACGCGCTGATCGGAGTGATCAACTCGGTCGTCGTCGCGGGCGCGACGAGGCCGCGCGAGTTCGCCGCCGTCCGCGTCACCGGATTCACCCGTGGGCAAGTGGTCCGCGCGGCGGTCCTCGAATCGATCGCGGTCGCCGTGGCCGGGCTGCTTCTCGGTCTGCTGGCGGCGGCCGGAACTCTGATCGCGGTGATGGCCACGACCGCCGCCGTGACGGGCGCGGTCACGGTGGACGTACCGTGGCTGCTGGCGAGCGCCGTCGTGGCCGGCACGGTGCTGGTCACCGGGGTGACCAGCACCGTGGCCACCCGGGCGGCCACCCGCGAACACCCTGTCGCCGTGCTGGGCGCACGACAGTGACAGTGGGCCCGGCGGGACGGTTTCCCGTCGGGCCTTCCTGCTAGTTGCTCTCCGGCAAATAGGCGATCGCCACGGATTCGCCGCCGCCCGGCTGAACGGCATGGTGAGTGCAGACCGACGACCTGTCCGGGTCGTCGCCTCCGGCACGTGTCCGTGCCGGACGTTCCCGTCGATCCGTCAGGCGGACCGGCGGGGCCAGCTCACAGGGGGCCGGGCCCATGACTGCATCCGTGTTCATCACCATCGACGACCGGTACCGCCGCGCTGCGGTGATCACCTTGCACGGCGAGTTCGACATCAGCGGCGTGGACGCTGTCACGGAGGCGGTCGAGATCGCCGCCGGCAGCGGCAAGCGTTTCCTTCTCGTCGACCTGCACCATCTGACCTTTCTCGACATGGCCGGCACCGGCGCCCTGCTGCGGTGCCGCGCCGCCGCCGCGAACGCCGGCGTCGACCTGCAGATCACCGGAGCGACGGGTTTCGTCCGGCGGGTCCTCGACATCGCCGGAGTCCTCCCGCTGCTGGAGCCGACGGTGACGCGACCCCGCGTCGACCGGACGGTGATGACGGTTCCCTTCCCCGATGCGGACGCGATGGTGCAGCGGCCGCCGGCATCGGCGATCCGGTCCCTGGTGTCCCCGCATTAGCGGCGACCACGCCCGGGGTCAACGGCGACTATGCCGCAGCTGCTGCAGCCTGGTCCTGGTCTGCTCGGCCCCGGCGTCGTCGTCCGCGGCCTCCTGCAGCCGCAGGATCGTTTCGAGGTCGTCCCGGGCAGCGGAGTTCTCGCCGAGGTGCTGGTAGGCCTCGGCGCGTCGCCCGAGCAGCCGGATCCGGTGCTGGAACGGGATCGGCTTCTCGTGCGGCTGCAAGGCCGTGGTGACCGCATCTACGGCCTTCTCCCACTGCTGCACGTGCACATACACATGGGCGGCGTGCGCCCGTGCCGAGATCGTCGTGAAGTACGCGATACTGGCCCGGGGCGCCGTGTTCGGGTCCGTCACCAGGGTAAGGGCGCGCTCGATGGCATCGAGGGCCTCCTGATACCGGCCCAGCGACCGCAGCACGTTGCCGAGGCCGATCAGGGCCTGCGGCAGCCCTGCACGGTCACCGGCCGCGGCGAAGTGCTCGACCGACTCCCGCGCCGGCGCCAGCGCCTCGCGGTGATGGTCCTGCGTCAGCAGCGCCCATGCCTGGTACATGCGCGCCCACGCCATCTGCTGCCGGTCACCGGCCCGCCGGGCGAAGAAGAAGGCGCGCTCCGCGAACCGGGCGGCGACGTCGTACTCGGCCAGGCAGAAGTTGTGTGCCCAGGAGAGATAGCCCAGGTGGGTGGCTTGCAGGCGGTCGTCGCACAGGCGGCCGGCTGCCTCGCTCGACAGCGCGAAGACCTCGTGCCAGCGACCCCAGTCCAGCCAATGATCGGAGAACCAGTGCAGCGACTCGGCGACGTCGACCACCCGCTGGTGCTCGCCGAGCTCCGCCGCCTCGGCCATAGCGCCGAACCAGTTCTCGGCCTCCACCGTCAGCCATGCCTTGGCGGACGCCGACGAGTCGATGACGGCCAGTCGCAGCTCCGGCTGGTCCGCCGCGGCGTCGGGCTCGTACCACTGTCCCGCGACGATGGCGGTGTCGAGCAGCCAGTTACGCAGCCGTGCCCGGGCCGCCGAGACGGCGTCCGGGCCGTCGTCCTCGCGCAGTTTGAGTTCCGCGTAGAGCCGGAGCAGGTCGTGCAACTGCACCCGGTTGTTCTCCGCCTCCTGCAGCAGGCCGAGCTCGATCAGCTCGTCCAGAGCGTCCTCCGCCTCCGCGAGCGACTGCGGCTCGATGACAGCGGCTGTGGTCGCCCCACAGGTCGAGCCGTACATCAAGGACAGTCGCCGGAAGAGTCGCTTGCCGTCGTCGGACAGCTGGTCGTACGACAAAGCGAACGCGGCGCCGACCCCGGACTCGCCGGCGGAGAGGACGGCCAGGCGATGTTGCTCGTCCGACATGCGGGCCAGCAGGCCACCCGCCGTCCGGTCCGGGCGGCTCGCCAGGCGGTTGCCGGCGACCCGGATTGCGAGCGGCAGGTTGGCGCAGAGCCGCGCGAGCTCGTGGAGTTCGGCCTCCTCGGCCGGACGGTCAGCGGTGATCTCCGCGAGCAGGGCGACCGCCTCCTGTTCCCGCAGCGGGGAGAGTACTACGCGTTCCACGCTTTCCAGTCCGCTGAGCAACCGGCGGCTCGTCACGATGACCAGCGCAGGTCCGTGCGCGGGCATCGCCGCACGGACCTGAGCCTCGTTCGCCGCGTTGTCCAGCACGATGACGATCCGCTTGTCCTTGCTGACGCTGCGCCAGGCGGCAGTGACGTCGGCCAGCCGGGGAGGGAAGCTGCCGGTGCTCGGGTCCACGGCCTGGATCAGCTGCATGAGCAGCGCCTCCGGGCTCAACGGATGCTCCGCGAGGCCATGCAGGTCGACGAAGAACTGGCCGTCCGGGAAACGGGGCGCGAGCTGCGTCGCGGCCTGCACCGCCAGCGAGGTCTTCCCGATGCCGGGTTCACCGTTGATCAACACGGCCGGACACGGACTGTCGACCGGCGCACTGCCGATCCGTGCCCGGATGTGTGCCAGTTCGGCGTCGCGGCCGGTGAAATCGGCGAACGGGGCAGGCAGCGGCAGCGCCTGCGTGGCGGCCGCCGAACCGCGTTTGCGGCCGGCGCGGGCGGCCGCGGCCAGCGCCGACCGCTCGGCGGCCGCGATACCGAGCGCATCGGCGATCGCGTCGATCGTGCTGGCCCGCGGTCCCCGGCTGGCTCCGCGCTCCAGATCGCTGAGCGCGCGGTCGGTGATGCCGGCCGCGGTGGCCAGCTGCTCGAGGGTCATGTCCGCGGCCAGGCGGAGCCTGCGGAGCAAAGGCCCCAGCGCCTCGGGCTCCATCACGTCCACCTCCGTAACGAACCGAAGCCATGATCGTCCTGTGGTGATCGCTGAGCTACACCGTATTCCCACGTGGCGGGCGAGAGGAGCGCTCCCACCCGGATCGCGTCGAGCGGGGTTGTGCTATTCCGGCGGCGAGCCGCCGCTGAGCGAGTTCTACTCGGCCGTTGCGGTTTCTCCCACCGGGACGCCACCACGGGAGTCCTGCGGCTGTCGCAAGCGATCGCCTCGGTATAGGTGCTTGTCGCCGATGGCGATACGACCCGACTACCTGCCGCCTGCGTTTCCCGCCCCGGGCGACGCCGCGACCGTTGCGTTGACCGTTTAGGCGAGAACCACCGATACGTTCGGCCATCACCCCCTGGGACATTCGGTTTGTCCACACGGAAGGGGGCTCGAGATGAACCTCAACGGCAGAACCGTCGTCCTGACCGGTGCCACCAGCGGCATCGGGGAAGCCGCGGCCCGGTTGCTGGCACCGCACGCCGGCACGCTGGTCATCCAGGGCCCGCAGCCGGCTTCCGAGGTCGCCGGTCTGATCAAGCAGCTCGGTTCCCATACCGAGGTCCACTACGTGGCGGCCGACTTCACGTCGTTCGAGCAGGTGCGGCGGGCCGCCGACGAGATCCGTGCGACAGCGCCGGTGATCGACGTCCTGATCAACAACGCCGGTGTGCCCGGGACCGCACACCGGCAGGTCACCGCTGACGGCAACGAACGCACACTGCAGGTCAACTACCTCGCACTGACCCTGCTGAGCGAGGCTCTGCTGCCGGCGATCCCGGCGGGCGGGCGGATCGTGAACGTCAGCTCCACCACGCACCGGATGGTCAGCCTCGCGCTCGACGACCTCAATCTGGCGCACGGGTACGACCCCGTGCGCGCCTACGCCCAGTCCAAGCTGGCGATCCTCACCTATTCCCTGCGGTTCGCGCAGCAGGTGACCAACCGCGGCGTCGGCGTCGTCGCGATCAGCCCCGGCGTGATCAGCACCAGCCTGCTGCACGAGATGTTCGGGGCCGGCGGAGCCCGGGTGGAGCACGGCGGGCGGCGTATCGCCGAGGCCGTCACCGCCGACGTGCCCACCGGCACCTACATCGACGACGGGGAGATCGTCACGCCGAGCGACGAGGCGCGCGATCCCTCGGCCGCGGCTGCCCTGGTGGCCCGCACCGCATCACTCATCCGGTCCTGACCAACAGATTCTCAACCCCACCGGAAAAGGAGGAAACAGATGGGCAAGCTCGACGGAAAGGTTGCCGTCATCACCGGCGGCGCCCGGGGCATGGGTGCCGCGCACGCCCGGCGATTCGTCGAGGAGGGCGCGAGCGTCGTCATCGCCGACGTGCTCGCCGACCTCGGCGCCAAGCTCGCCGGCGACCTGGGCGAGCGAGCGATGTTCGCGGAGCTCGACGTCCGGGACCGCGAGCGGTGGACCGACGTCGTCGCACAGACCGTGGACCGGTTCGGCCGGCTCGACGTGCTGGTGAACAACGCCGGCATCTTCCGCCGCGAGTCCATCGAGACTCACTCGCACGAACTCTGGGACGAGGTCATCGGCGTCAACCTGACCGGCATCTGGAACGGCACGAAGGCGGTCATCCCGGCTCTGAAGGCGGCCGGCGGTGGATCGATCATCAACGTCTCGTCGACGGCCGGGATGACCGGGTACGCGTGGCTGCCCGCGTACACGACCTCGAAGTGGGGCATCCGCGGCCTCACGAAGACCTCCGCCCTCGACCTCGGCCAGTACGGCATCCGTGTCAACTCGGTGCACCCCGGCTTCGTCCGCACACCGATGACCGAGGAACTCGGCGACAACACCGCCAACGTGGCCCTGCACCGCACGGCTGCCGACACCGAGCTGACCCCGCTGGTGCTCTTCCTCGCCAGCGACGACTCCGCCTTCAGCACCGGCGCCGAATTCATCGCCGACGGCGGCGAGTCCGCCGGTCTGCCCGTTCACAACTGATCCAGTACACCTCACGGGAGGAACGACGAACATGAGCACCGTCCTGACCGCAAGCCCGCTGGCCGGCCGTATCGCCGTGGTGACCGGCGCGTCCAGTGGAATCGGTGAGGCGACCGCCGAGCGGCTCGCCGCGCTCGGGGCCAACGTTGCGCTGCTGGCCCGCCGTGAAGACCGCCTGAACGCGGCCGTCGCCCGGATCACCGAGCGCGGTGGCCGCGCCCTGGCCGTGCCGACCGACGTCACGGACCGGGCCGCCATGGTCCGCGCCGCCGAGGCCGTGCACGACGAGTTCGGCACCGTGGACCTGGTCTTCGCCAACGCCGGCGTTCAGCACGTCTCCCCGATCGACGACCTGACGATCGACGACTGGGACGAGCAGATCAACCTCAACATCAAGGGCGTCATGAACACCGTTCAGACGTTCGTGCACGACCTCGAGTCGGCGGCCGCCGCAGGCAAGTCCGCTGACCTGATCTTCACCTCGTCGATCGCCGCCACCCGCATCCTGGAGAAGTTCCAGGTCTACTCCGGCACGAAGGCCTACATCAGCCACCTGGCCCGCGTGCTGCGCACCGAGCTCGGCCGCAAGAAGGTGCGCGTGTCGGCCGTCGAGCCCGGCATGGTCAACACCGAGCTGCCGCTGCACGTCACCGATCCGGACGCCACCGCGCTGATGGCGGACCTGATCAAGCAGATCGACGTGCTGCAGTCCGCCGACGTCGCCGAGACCGTGGCGTTCGTGGCTTCGGTCCCCAAGCACGTGAACCTCACCGAGATCACCATCCTGCCCACCGAGCAGATCATCTGAGTCGTACATCGCGCGGCGCTGCCGCCTGCCGGTGGAGGTCGTGGGGGCGGCCTCCACCGGCATCTGTGCGCGACCCGAGCCCTGCGGCGACGAACTCTTCGTGTCTTCTTCCTGGTTTCCGGACGACGGAACCGCTTCGATGACTGAACTAGAAGAGACAGCTGCACGTGGGGGAAAGCCAATGCACACCATCGCCGCACCATTTGACGCGGAAGTCGGCCGATGAGCACCGGCACCGCGCTGTACGAACGTGACGAGGACCTCGCCCGCCTCGGCCGGCTGTTCGACACCGTACGTGCCGGGACGGGCGCCGCAGTCGTGGTACGGGGCGTCGAGGGGATCGGCAAGTCCACGCTGGTCGAGCACGCGCTGGGAACGTACGGAAAAGGTTTCAAGATCTTGCAGGTGGTGGGCAGCCGCCACGAGCGTGCGGTGCCGTTCGCCGGGCTGCACCTGCTGTCCTGCGCAGTCGGTCCGCAGAGCAGCGACCTCGCCTCCTCCGCCCCGATCCTGCACCAGGTACTGACCTCCGCCGATCTGCCGCTGGAGATGACCCGAGCCCTGATCGACGAACTGCTGGGCTGGCTCGCCGCTGCCGCACAGTCCGGTCCGGTCGCGTGCGTGGTCGAGAACACCCAGTGGATCGACCTCGCCAGTCTGACCGTGCTGCGCAGCGTCGCCTCCCGGCTGACCGACGAGCCGGTGCTCCTGCTGTTCGTGCACCGCGACGGCGGCGCCGCCGTGTCGTTCGACGGCCTTCCCTCGGTGGTCCCGGCCGCGCTCAGCGACGACGCCGCAAGAGATTTCCTGATCACTCGGGCGCTCGCTCCGATGGATCCCCGGGTCAGGGAGCGCCTGGTGGCCGAGGCTCGGGGCAATCCGGGTCTGCTGACCGATTTCACCGCGACGACGCCGTGGGCGTTCGGCGGAGGTTATGACTGCCCCCCGCCACCCAGCTGGACCAACGAACCGGGCGAAGCGTTTCCGGTTCTGGACACACTGCCGGTCATGACCCAGCGGCTGCTGACCGTGGCCGCTGCGGACCCCACGGGCAGCCCGGCGATCCTGGCCGCCGCGGCCCGGCACCTCGGCCTGCCCGATGACATGCTCCGTGCGGTGGAGGAGGCGGGACTGCTGACCGTCGACTCGCATGTTAAGTTCCCGAACCCGCACATGCGCCACCACCTCTACCACGCGGCCACGCCGGAATACCGTCAGGCCGTGCACCGGGCGATCTCGGCGGTCATCGACCCACGGACCGACCCGGACCGGCGGGCGTGGCACCGGGCCTTCGCCGGCGTTGGCCTGGACGAAGACGTCGCCCGGGAGCTCACCGACGCGGCTCCGCACGCGCGACAGCGTGGCGGGCTGCCGGCCGAGGCCGTCCTGCTCGAACTCGCGGCCGCCCACACCCCGGATCCGGACCTGCGGCGCGGCCGCCTGCTGGCCGCGGCGGACGCCCATCGGCTCAGCGGGAACCTCGCGGCCGCGACGGCGCTCACCGTTGCGGCGCGCACGCACACCGGCGGCACCGGCAACCCTGTCGCGGCCGACGTGCTGGAGGCACGGATAGCCCTGTCCAAGGGGCACAATTGCAAAGCGCTGAACATGTTCCTGGCTGCCGCCGAGCAGGTGGAGGCCACCGATCCCGCCGAGGCCGTCCGGATCCGGCTGGATGCCTACGCGGTCACCGTTCTGCAAGGACGTCTCGCCGACCCGCGAATCGTGACGGAGTTGAGGGCGACCCTCGCCGCGGCATGGGAGGAGGCCAGCGGAAGTGACCTCGCCGCCCTGAAACACCTCTCCCGGCAGACCGGCGACACGTGGGACGAGGACGCGTTCCGGGCCGTCACGCTTGACCGGCTTAAGTCGGCACGGCAGGACGGCGCTCTCGGGTCGGTTCCGGTCGTCGCCGCCTACCAGGCCCTCTGGCATCTGCATGCCGGCGAGTTCGAGCAGGCTCGGGAGCTTGCCGACGACAGTGACGCGTCGGCCGCTGTCATCGGGGTGCCGCTGCTGTCGCACGTCGGTGTGGTCATCGCGGCGTGGCAGGGCCGGCAACGGCATGTCGAACAGCTGATCGCCGAACGCGAGCCCGGCGTGGTCGCCCGGGAGGAGGGCTGGTTCCTGACCGGTTTTGACTACGCCCGGACGGTGCTCTTCAACGGGCATGGCCGGTACGCCGACGCCCTGGAAGCGGGCCGGCTCGCGGCCGAGCTCGACGAGGGCGGCTTCCACGCCTGGCTGCCGGTGGAGGTGGTCGAGGCCGCGGTCCGGGCCGGGCGTCCCGAGGTGGCCGAGCCGTTGACCCGTCGGCTGTCGCAGCGGGCGCAGCTGCACCCGTCCGCCTGGAGCCGTGGCGTGGCCGCGTTGTGCCGGGCTCTGTCGGCGACCGGTGTCGAGGCGGAGGCCCATTACCGGGAGGCGATCGACGAGCTGACGAACAGCAATGCCGCGCCGCGGCTGGCGCGGGCGCACCTGCTCTACGGGGAATGGCTGCGTCGGGAGAGGCGTAAGCGTGAGGCCCGCGTCCAGCTGCGTCTGGCGCATTGTCAGCTGACCGCGATGGGGGCGTCCGCCTTCGCCGAACGCGCCGCGCGGGAACTGGCCGCGACGGGAATCAGCCTGCAGCGTGGCGGCGGGCAGCTCGCCCACCAGCTCACCGCCCAGGAGCTTGCGGTGGCTCGGCTGGTCGCCGGCGGCGCGACCAACCGGGAGGTGGCGCAGACGTTGTACCTGAGCCCGCGGACCGTCGAGGCGCACCTTCGCAACGTCTTCGCCAAGCTGGATGTCACGTCTCGGCGGGAGATCGCCGAACTCGGCGATCTCACCGGGCCGACGGCCGATCCGGCACTCACCGCGATCCCGGCCTGAGCACGGCGCAGTCCCCGGGTCGCGGGACCCGGGGACTGCGATGCCTCACTGTGCGGCGGCGGCGAGCAGCCGGTCGCGGGACTCCTCGACCGCGCTCCTGAGCTGCGGCAGGTCGACGTCGAGGACCGTGCCGGCCCACTTACGGACCTGACCGGCGATGAGGACGGCGTCGATGTTGCGGGCGTCGCTGCCGAGCACCACCGTGCCGATCGGGTCGTTGAGCGGCATGTTGTTGAGGTCGTCGGCGCGGATCAACAGGAGGTCCGCCTGCTTGCCGGGGGTCAGCGAACCGGTCACCGCTTCCAGCCCGTTGGTGCGGGCGCCCTGCAGGGTGGCGAAGTCGAGCACGTCGTGGGTGGTGATCCGGGGTGGGATCCGATCGGTCCCGTAGCCGGCGTTCACGGCTCGCATCCGCTGGATGGACAGCAGGGTGCGCATCTGGATGAACATGTCGCCCGGCAGGGCGACCTCCACGTCGATGCTCAGGCCGGGCCGGATACCGACGGCGAGTGCTTCGTCGACGGCGGGCACTGCGGTCTCCAGGCCGATCTGGGCCTCCGAGACCGGGGCCAGCGACACGGTGGTGCCGGTGTCGCCGATCGCCTTCCACGCCTCACCGGTGAGGCCGGTCGAGTGGATGAGGGTGACGTCGGGGTTGAGCAGACCGTCGCGAGCCCAGCCGAGGATCGCTGTGGAGGAGGCGGTGCCGAAGACGGCGTCGATGCTGACGCCGATGCCGAGGTCCCGGGCCACCTGCGCCAGCCGCGGCCCGTAGGCCAGGTCCGGGCCGGCGATCTCGTCGGTGGCCAGGGTCGCCAGGCGCAGCGTCAGCAACTGGTCCGCCGAGCTGAAGTACTGCTGCTGCAGACGGGTCAGGTCGGCCGGCCACTGCCCGTCCCAGTCGCCGAAGTGCGGGCGCATCGAGGCGTGGACACCGCGGATGCCGGTGTCCAGCAGCGCCTGGACGGCGCTGTCCGAGTGCGCGGCGGTGCGGGCGTTGTGCGAGAAGTCGAGCAGACAGGTGATGCCGCTGTCGATGGCGCTCAGCGCGGCGAGCCGGGTGCCGAGGTACACGTCCCGCGGCTGGTACACCGGCGCGTACCGGGCGAGGGTGGACATGACGTACTCACCGAGGTCGTTGACGTCAGGCATGATCCGCCGCAGGGCCGCCTGCCATGAGTGGCGGTGCGTGTCGACGAAGCCGGGGGAGAGGATCGCTCCGGTCGCGTCGACCACGACGGCGCCGTCGGCGGCGCCCTGCGAACGCAGATCGGGCGCCACCGCGGCGATCCGGGATCCCTCCACCAGCAGGTCGCCGCGGTGCAGAATCCCGATCCGCGGGTCCATCGAGATGATCGTCGCGTTGGTGAACAGGATCCTGCGCTGCGGGTCAGCAGCCTGCCGGCGCAGGTCGGCCAGGGTGGCGAGGCTATCGGTCATGGTGCGTTCCTCCAGGTTCTGACACTGCGGAAAGCGAAGGCCGGCCCGGATGGCCGGCATCGGCTGATCCGACGATCGCAGCCGTGGAGGCCGGCTCGAATCGGCAGTTTTCGCCTAGACGGGCCGCCGCCGGTGAACGACGTGAATCGGGCGGTGCGGTCGGGGCCTTGCCGGCCCGGATAGGCGACTTCACCGATTCGGCGGGCGCGGGGTGTGGGACAGAGTGGGCGGCTGCCGCGCCACCATCGAGAGAATCAGAGGGGTACGAGTGGACATCGCCGTCGTGGGCCGCGGAGCTCTCGGTTACACCCTGTCCCGGCTCTGGACGCGGGCTGGCCACCGGATCACCACGCTCGGCCGTGCCGGCGGGAACGTGTCCGGCACCGACGTGCTGGTCGTCGCCGTGCCGGCGGACGCGATCACCGGCGCCCTGAGCCGCGTCCACGGCTTCCGCGGGGGCGTGACCATCGACGCGACGAACCTGCAGGGCCCGCCGCCGGCCGGGCACCCGTCCCTGGCGCACCTGGTGCAGTCGCTGATCGGAGGCCCGGTCGCGAAAGCGTTCAACACCGACTACGCGTCGCTGTACGACCAGATCGAGCGCCAGATGATCCGCCCGAGTCATCTGTACGCTGCCGACGCGGCGGCCCGGTCGATCGCGGAGCAGCTGATCCGCGACGTGGGCTTCGCCCCGGTGTTCGTCGGAGACCTCCACCGTGCCGTCCTGCTGGAGCAGCATCTCCGGCTGGTCCGGGCCATCGCGAACAACGGCTACGGACCGTATTTCTCCAGGTACGATGCGCCGGGCGGCCGGTGACCGTGACATCGGACACCATGACCGGCCGAAAATACTTCTCGGGGGAGCAAAAGGACGTGGCGTTGCCAGGATGTGACGTTCTCGACCCACACCGGCAAGATTTCCGGACGTTTCAACTCGTAGGCTCGGGCAAATGTTCACCACCGTCGGCGCGCTGACCCGCCTTTCCGAGCCGGCATGACCTTCCTCGGACGACACCACGAACGCGCGGTGCTGCGCCGACTCGTCGAGGGCGCCCGTGGCGCGACGGGTGACGCCATCCTGGTCACCGGCCCGGCGGGTATCGGCAAGACGGCGCTCGTCGCCGAGACCATCGAAGAGGTGACCGGCGTCCGCGTGCTGCAGACCACCGGCGCTCAGTACGAGATGGAGTTGCCGTTCGCGGCGCTGCAGCAGCTGCTGCAACCGCTGGTCGACGGCATCGAGTCCCTGCCGGAGCCACAAGCCCGCGCGGTCGCCTCCGCGCTGGGCACGGGCGAGACGCATGCGCCGGCGTCCGTGCTGGTCGCCCTCGGCACACTGAACCTGCTCACCTGGGCCGCCCGGGAACGTCCGGTGATCTGCGTCGTCGACGACACGCACTGGCTGGACGACGCCTCGTCGCAGGTGCTGGCCTTCGTGGTGCGCCGGTTGAGCGGAGTGGCGGTGTCGGTGATCTTCATGGCCCGCGAGCCGCTGACCTCCGACACGCTCAGCGGGGTCACCGTGCTGCGGTTGCGCGGCCTGGAGGACACCGACGCCCGCGCTCTGTTGCGGACCGGCCTGCGCGCTCCACTCGACCCGCGCGTACGCGATCGCATCCTTGCCGAGGCACAGGGCAATCCGCTCGCTCTGCTGGAACTGCCGCGCAGCGCGGACCTGGGAGCGCTGGCGGGCGGCTTCGGAGTCCCCGCGGCCGCCCGGCTGCCCCGCACCCTGGAGGCGGGTTTCCAGGAACGGCTGGAACGACTGCCGGCTGAGGCGCGCCGGTTCCTGCTGGTCGCCTCGGCCGACCCGACGGGCAACCCGGTGGTCGTCTGGCGCGCGGCGCGTCATCTCGGGCTCGACCCGGTGGCGGCGTCGCACGGGGTGGACGCGGGACTGATTCGGACCGACATCCGGATCCGCTTCCGGCACCCGCTGGTGCGCTCGGCGATCTACGAGTCCGCCACGGTCGACGACCGCCGGGCCGTCCACGACGCACTGGCCCTGGCGACCGACCCGGTCGTGGACCCCGAACGCCGGGCCTGGCACGCGGCGCAGGCCGCGACCGGACCCGACGAGCAGCTCGCGGACGAACTCGAACGGCTGGCGAACCGGGCCCGCTCCCGCGGCGGCCTGGCGGCCTCGGGTGCGTTCCTGGAACATGCCGCGGCGCTGACACCGGACACCGGGCTCCACGCCCGGCGCCTGCTCGCCGCCGCCCGCGCCCGACAGGAATGCGGCGACTTCGGCCGGGCTCTGCAACTCGTCGCCTCTGCCGAGGCCATGGTGCAGGACCCGATGCTGCTGGCCCAGGCACAGGTGGTCCGCGCCCGGGTCGCCTTCGACCGCGGCCGCGACGAGCCGGCCGTGCGCGGGCTCATCGCGGCCGCCAGGGCGATCGGGCCCTTCGACGTGCTGCTCGGCCGGGACGTCCTGTTCGACGCTCTCGCCGCGGCGACGCTCATGGGCCGGTTCGCGACCTGGTCGCTCACCCTCGACCTCGCCGAGGCCGTACGGGACCTGCCGGTCGACGAGGAGCGGATGCGCCCACTGGACCGGTTGCTGGAACCCTTGATCGCCTGCATCAGCGGTGGAAAGGTCGACCCGGGCGTGATCCGGCCGGTTCTCGACCTCTACCTGGAGTACGGCAGCAAAGACGGTCAGGCGACCCGGGGCGTCGAGCGGTTCGGCATTGGCGAGCTGTGGCTGGCTTGCCAGGCTGCCTTGGACATCTGGGACGATCAGAAGTTCATCGCGTCCTCTCGCCAGCAACTCGACTATGCCCGCGACAACGGCGCTCTCGCCGGGATGCCGATCGCGCTGACCTATCGGGCGATGAGTTTCATCCACGAGGGACGTTTCGCGGAGGCACAGCGGCTCGTCGACGAGGCGTACGCCGTCGCCGCCGAGATCGGAGCGCCGGCGATGCCCTTCGTCGACATGTCGATCGCCGCCTATCAGGGCGACCGGCAGCGGGTGCGCGAGCTCACCGAGCAGGCCACGGCCGACGCGACCGCCCGCGGCGAGGGCCGGTTGCTGACCGCCGCGGAACTCGCCACCACCACCTCCCTCAACGGCATGGGGGAGTTCGCAGCCGCGGCTGAAGCCTGCCGCACCGCCGTGCACCTGCGCGAGCCGGGTTTCCCGCCCTGGCTGGTACCGGAGTTCGTCGAGGGCGCGGCCCGCTCCGGCCGGCCGCAGGACGCGCTCGAGGTGGTCGAGCACCTGGAACGGGTCGCTGCCGAGATGGACACCGATTGGTGCACCGGGACCGCGCTCTACGTCCGGGCCCTGATCAGTACCGGCGAACAGGCGGACACCTCCTACCGGGAGGGCATCACGCGGCTGGCCCGCACCACCCGCCGCCCCGACCTGGCGCGGGCCCGCCTTTCCTACGGCGAGTGGCTGGCCGGCGAGGAGCGCAAGGGCGAGGCTCGCGAGCAGCTGGAAGCCGCGCACGAGATGTTCCTGGCGATGGGTGCCCAGGACTTCGCCGGCCGGGCGAGTCGCGCGTTGCGCGCCGTCACCGGAGTCCGGCGCCCCAACGCCGGAGAGGCCGCGCTGACCGCCGCGGAACAGGCGGTCACCCGGCTCGTGGCCCGCGGCGCCACCAGCAAGGAAGCGGCGGCAGAGCTGTTCGTCAGCCCGCGTACGGTCGACGCGCACCTGCGCAGCATCTTCGCCAAGCTCGGGGTGAAGTCGCGCCGCGAACTGCGCGACATGTACCGGGAGACCGCAGAGGACCCGCGGTGATGCCGGGCGGGCTGAGCCCGCCCGGCAGTGCTCAGTCCCCGAGTTGCGGCAGAGTGGCCTTGCCGTTGTCGACGAAGCTGAACGTGGTCCGCACCGGGTCATCGCCGAGTTCCTCGGCGATGAGGCCGTTCTTGGCGGACACCTGTAGGTAGGCCCCACCGCTGCTGATCGTGTAGGTCGACCGCCCGGCCGCGTCCTTGGCTCGTTGCTTGCGGATGCTGAAGAGTTGCCCGGAGTCGCCGGCGTCGCAGGCGACCGCTCGGATCGTCAGCGGGTTGCTGCCGTTGGTGGTGAGCTTCATGCAGGACGCCTCACCGCCGGCCCCTGCGGTCGCCGTCCTGATCAGGTGCTGCCCGCCGGTCGGCGTGAGGACGAACAGCGCACTGCCGTCGCCGTCCGTGGTGGTCAGACGGCCGGCGCTGTCCACCGCCACGACCGACCCGGAACTCGGCAGGGGCCGGATGACGACCTGCCGAGTTCCGCTCAGGACGTCGCCGGAGGAGCCGGTCGCCGGGCGGGTCGCGGTGGTCGACGAGGCGCGCGGGCTCGGGGTCGAATCCTCGGTGTCCGGCTCGGCCGGCTCGTCGGGGGCCGCGGGCCGAGTCGGCGTCTCGTCCGGAGCCGGTGCCTGCGTGGTGGTCGAGGCTGGGGCAGCCGCGTCCGGGGTGGTACTGGAACAGGCCTGCTGAGTCAGCAGCAGGGCGGCGACCATCACTGCGCCGGTGCGTTTGCGAAACAAAAGACATCCCTTTCGGTGCGGCAAGGCTTGGTTCGGTACGGGACCACTCTCACCGCGCGGTGAATTCCTGGTATCCGTGGCGGTCACCTATCTGGCAAGAACTGGGAAACCGGTCAGCGGGATCGCGTCTCGGAGTGGCCGGCGTCGCCGAGCTGCACCGCCCACCGCGCCTCGTCATGATCGAGACGCTCCTGGACCTGCCACATCAGCGAGTCCTCGACCTCATCACGTGAGGCCATCGTGACCAGTTCCCGGCGCATCTCCTCGAGCAGCCGCAGCCGTATCCGGGTGACATGCCGGTCCTGCTCCGTGGGCTGCACGCCGCGGCGCTGTTCATCGTCGAGCCCGGCGAGCACCTGCTCGATGACGTCGGACGACGCCTCACCGCGTACCGCCGGTAGGTCGAGGGCAGCGACGGCGTGAGCAGCCAGACGCTGGTTGACCCGGCGCAGCGCGTCCTTGGGATCGGCGTCCTCGCCGGCGATCCGCGACCAGCGGATGACCAGCGGCAGCGTCGCGCCCTGCACCAGCAGGGTCATCGCGACCACCATGAACGTCAGGATCAGGACCTCCGGCCGTCCGGGGAAGGCGGCGCCGGACACCGCCACCGGCACCGTCAGGGCCACCGCCATCGAGATACCGCCACGCATGCCGGCCCACGCCAGCACGATGCGAATTCGTGCCGGGGCACGCAGTGTGCGCTGGACGGGCCGGCGGTCCACCAACCGCAAGCCCCACGCACTGACGAACAGCCAGCCCACCCGGACGGCGAGGACCACCACCGCGATCACCACGCCCCACCCCACGAGACGCAGCGCGACGGCCGTGTCCACCGACGTGAACAGGCTGCGCACCTGCAGGCCACTGACAACGAACAGGGCACCACCGAGAAGGAATGTGGTGATCTCCCAGAATCCGTACGCCTGTAGGCGTGAGCGGCCCGCCGTCATGCGCCGGGAACGGCGGCTCACCGTCAGCGCGCACGTCACCACGGCCACCACACCCGAGGCGTGCACGGCCTCTGCGGGTACCGCCGCCACGAACGGCAACGCCACCGCGACGGCGCCGTTGACCATCGGGTCGGCGACGCGACGCAGCACCAGCAGTCCGAGGACCCCGGCGAGCAGGCCGGCGGCCAGCCCCACGGTGTACGAGCGCAGCAGGTCCACGCTGAACGACCAGCCGTCGGTGCTCTCGCCGTGGCTCACCGCGATGACCGCGGCCAGCACCACCAGGGCCGTGCCGTCGTTGATCAGGCTCTCGGCCCGCAACACCGTCATCCACCGCCCGGGCAGAGCCCGCGCATACGCCGCGACCGCGCTGGCGTCGGTCGGCGCCACCGCGGCGCCGAGCGCCCAGGCCGCGATCCACGGCAGTCCGGCGGCGTGGGCGACTACCGCGGCGGCCGCGGCGGTGAGCAGCACCAGCGGGACGCCGAGCAGCAGAACGGGTCGCCAGTAGCGGCGCAGATGATGGATCGAGGTGGAATAGCCCTCCCAGAACAGCAGCACCGGCAGCACGACCAGCAGCACGAATTCCGGTGGCAGTTCGACGTGGGCCGCAGCGGGGACGGCCGAGAGCAGGCACCCGGCGAGGAACAGGACGGTGGGCGCGGGTAGCCGGACCAGTCGCGCCAACGCCGGCGACACGGCGATCAGGCACACGATCGTGACCAGCAGCAATTGCATCTGCATCGAAGTTCCCCCACCGGGTCGAAGGTGGCTCGAATATCGACGGCGGCGGGTCCGGTCGTATCGGTGGCCGTTGCCTAAATCTCGCCGAACACCGGCCCTCACGAGCCCGGTGTTCGGCGCATTGCAGAAAGTTACCTTCGCGCGTTTGCAACCTTCCTCTACCGACCTGGCGTTTTTCTCGCGCCTAAGGAGGTAGCTGAATCTTGAACGCGGAGGACGAGGACGAGTTCCCCCAATTTGGCGCGGCCCCATTGGGGCCGTGGCGGCGCGAGAGCTCAGCAGGCGACGCGCTTCCTGACCGGGTCACACGCGACGCCACCGGTATCACCGATAACGAGGAGTTGGCGAATGCGGTTGCATGACGTGCTCGAACTGGCAGCGGCTGATGAACCGCCGCACGGCAGCACGGTGGAGAGCATCGTCAGCCGGGGACGGCGGGCGCAGCGCGTCCGCCGGGCCGGGTGGATCGGAGCGGGAGCCGCGGTGGTGGCGGCTGTGGCCGCCATGGGGTTGACGATGCCCACCATGCTGTCCGGCAGCGAGCAGGCGGCTTCGGGATCGGCGTTCGAAAGTCCGGACAATCCCTTCAGTTTCACGTTCGAGGGATTCGACGCCGGTCGCTGGCACGTGCAGGACCCGGTCGTCGCCTCTACCGCGTACCAGATCGCCTCGGTCTATCTGGACGGACGGATCACCCACGACAAGGCCGTGCCGGCGGAGGACCTGCCGGACCCCGCGACGCCGGGCGCCCGCGAACGCGAGGAGACCATCGCCGCCCATCTGACCCTGTACCGTCCGGGCGCCTTCGACCCGGCCAAGCTCGGCGGCGGTGCGAAGCAGCTCGAAGTGGACGGGCATCGAGCCTGGCAGTTCACCGGCAAGGGCGGCACCGACGACATCACCCGTCGCGTGCTGGCCTGGGAGTACGCCGAGAGAGGATGGGCCGTTCTGGAATCGCACTCGAACAGCGCCGCCGATCCGACGGACGCCGACCTGCGGCAGGTCGTCACCGGGCTCCGGCCGAGCACGGCGACCGCGGCCACGTTGCCGTTCCGGATGGGCTACGTGCCAGCCGGCTACCAGGCGGTGGAACTGGGATCGGGCGCTCTGCCCGGTCTCGAGGGCATCGCCACCGCCCGCGACGGCGAGTACGGCGGCGCGAAGTTCGCCAACCCCGCACCGGCCACCAGCGGCCTGGCCGAGCCGTTCGGCAGCGTCTCCGAAGCGGAGCTCCTGGGCAGCTTCCTGGTCGTCGTCGGCCGGACCGCCAACTCCAACCAGGGCCCGGGCGACGCGACGATCACCTGCAAGAGCGGCTTCTGCACGACCCACCGGGTGGACGGCAAGGTCGTCGTCCAGGTCGCGAGCGAGGGCCGGCTCACCGACGCTGAGATGATCAAGATCATCGAGGGCGCCGAGTTGGCCGACGTCGACCAGCCCACCACCTGGGTCGACGCGGCCACCGCCCTGCGCGCGGAGGCCTGACCGAGCCCCGGGCCTGCGATGCCTCCCCCCGGCATCGCAGGCCCGGCCCCGTCCGGAATCGTGCCCGGCCGAAGCCGAATTCGAGGAGCAGCTCCACGGGCGCTTCCCGCGGCCGACCTTGATTCAGGCGCCGTCATTAGGCGACAGACACCGATACCAGCACCCCGCGTCCCCTGCCACAGTTTGATCACCCGACAGGGAAGGGGGTGCCAACGATGAGACTTGACGGCAAGACCGTCGTGCCGACCGGTGCGGCCGGCGGCATCGGTCTGGCGGCTGCCCGCCCGATCGCGTCCTCGACCGGGTCGGCATCTGGACAGGTGAAGAACACCGAGGCGAACCGGCCCGCCGCTTTTCCATTCTGAAGACGTCACCAGCCCGCGCCTGCCGGTAGAAGGAGGACACCGTTGCGCGTACACCTTCGTGCGATCGCTGCGACAGCGCTGGTGGCCGCCTCGATGCTGACGCAGTACGCGTGCTCCGCCGGCTCACCGGCCGTCCCGGCGTCGGCTTCCGTCCCGTCGCCTTCATCCGCCCCAGCACCACCGGGAGATCCTGTGCTCTTCACCGACGTCCAGATCCACGGACCTGGCGGAACCCTCGTCACCGACGTACGGGTGAACGCCGGTCAGGTCACCGACAGCGGCCCGGACGGCCGGGTGATCGATGGTGCAGGCCTGGGCCTGGTCGCCGTGGTCCCGGCGCCCGGCGGCAGTGGGGGACACGTCGTCGGCCGGGTCGAGGCCGGCATCCCCGCCGACCTGCTGCTTGTGCCCCGCGCGGTCATGCCGCGGCCGGGCACCCCGTGGTGGCGGGTCGTGGTGAGCCGCCGGGACGTGCGTGCACTGCTGAGCCAGGGGAATCTCGTGGTCTGGAACGGGGATCCCCTCGACCGGCCGGCGAACCCGCACGCCGAACGTCTCGGCGTCTGGGTGGACCAGAACGACTGGTTGCATCAAGAGCTGCTTCCACAGGGACGCTACGACGAGACCCGCGGCGGGCGCCGGCACGCCTACACCGGCCGCTACTGGCTCGACGGGGACCGCATCGACTACCTGGACGACTCCGGCTTCTACGCCTTCGGCGAGTTCATCGGCGACCAGTTGTTCCACGCCGAGTTCGTGATGCGCCGGCAGGAATCCGGCCGTAACTAGTCAGCCACCACCCTTTCCACACCCGCGGCGGACGCCGCCCACCCAGAACGGGGAACACCATGAAGATCGCGGTACTAGGAGCCGGAAACGTCGGCACGGTGCTCGGCTACGGCCTGCTCGACGCCGGCCACGGCGTCGTGTTCGGCGTCCGGGACGCGCAGGGCCGGCAGGGCTTCAGTGCTCCCGTCGCCGAACTCGCCGACGCCATCACCTCGGCCGAGGTCGTCGTCAACACCCTGCCCGGCTCGGCCACCCTCGACGTGCTCGGGCAGATCGGCTCCGGGCCGTTCGGCACCAAGGTGCTGATCGACGTCGCCAACGCCATCACCCCCACCTTCGAGCTGCTCTACCCGGGTGACAGCCTGGGAGCCAAACTCCAGGCGTTGCTGCCCGACGCCAAGGTCGTCAAGACCCTCAACACCGTCCCGGCGGCGATCATGACCAACCCGGGCGCGCTTCCCGAGCGCAGCTCCGTCTTCCTCTCCGGCGACGACCGCGACGCCAAACACGTCACCGGGCAGCTGCTCGCCGGCCTCGGCTGGCAGCACGATGATTTGGTCGACCTCGGCGGCATCGCCACCGCCCGCGCTACCGAGCACTACCTGTACCTCTCGCTGGCGATCGGTGCGGTCAGCCCGTCCGGGCAGTACAACGTCTCGGTGATCCGTTGACGTGACGTGGTGGCGCGGCGGCATCTCGCGCCGCGCCGCAGGTCGGCCTGTCCCTGTCTGAAACCCTGGCTTTCGAGGATCTGCGCATGAGCGTGTCCGGTGGCGTCTGGCTGCTGACGGTGACCGGCATCGTCGGTCTGCTGCTGTTCGACTACTTCTTCCACGTACGCCGCACGCACGTACCGTCGTTGGGCGAGGCCGCGCGATGGACGGCGGTCTACATCGGCATCGCGGTGGCGTTCGGTATCGGTGTGCTGGTCCTCGGTGGTGGCACCGCGGGCGCCGAGTACTTCGCGGGCTATGTCACCGAGAAGGCGTTGTCGGTCGACAACCTGTTCGTCTTCCTTCTGCTGCTCGGCAGCTTCCGGGTGCCCCGCGCCGACCAGCAGAAGGTGCTGCTGTTCGGGATCACCTTCTCGCTGATCGTCCGTAACGGATTCATCTTCCTGGGCGCCGCGCTGATCAATTTGTTCGCCTGGGTCTTCTACCTGTTCGGCCTGATCCTGCTGATCACCGCCGGCAATCTGCTCCGCGAGCAGCACGATGACGCCCGTGCACCGGACAACATCGTCATCCGGCTGGCCCGGCGGGTGCTGCGTACCTCCGAGAACTATGACGGCGACAGGCTCGTCACCGTCGTGGACGGGCGCCGGATGCTGACCCCGATGCTGCTGGTGATGGTGGCGATCGGCGGGACCGACATCCTGTTCGCCCTGGACTCGATCCCGGCGATCTTCGGCCTCACCCAGAACACCTACCTGGTGTTCACCGCGACGGCGTTCTCGTTGCTCGGCCTCCGGCAGTTGTACTTCCTGATCGACGGCCTGCTCGACCGCCTGGTCTACCTGTCCTACGGCCTCGCCGCGATCCTGGCGCTGATCGGTGTCAAGCTGATCCTGCACGCCCTGCACGAGAACAACGTGCCGTTCATCAACAACGGTGAGCGCGTCGACGCCGCCGAGATCTCCACCGGCCTGTCGCTGTCGCTGATCATCGGCATCCTGCTGGTCACGGTGGTGTTCTCGCTGCTGAGCCCGAAAGGCCGGGCACAAACGTACGCGAGAGCGGCGCGACGGCATGCCAACGAGTACCTCGACGTCGAGACCGACCCGGCCTACTGCGACGAGCTCTACCACCGCCTGCTCGAGGACGAAGCGCACATTGACGCGCTGCCGGAGAAGCATCGCGCCCGGATACACGCCGACGTGGACCTGACAGATCTGCTGCGACGGGCCTACGAATTGCATTCGGAACGAGCAGCGGCCGGTTCCTGCTTCGTGCCGGCCACAACGACTGCGGGGCACCGCCCCTCGGTGAGCTGACCATCCGTACGTCACATCGCGGGAGATCACGCATGCCACGGAAAGTCACCACGCTCGCCCTCGCCGCATTGCTGCTCGCCGGATGTGCGATGCGTCAACAGGACGCCACCACCGCATCCGGCGACCTGACATCCGCGCTGCCCGATCCCGCCGGTGGGGTCGCCTACACCGGTCCAGCCTTGATCGGCCGCACCACCGGCGATTGGGACGTCACCGTCGTCAGCGACGACCTGGTCTACCCGTGGGAGGTCAGAGTCTCCGGCGAGAACCTGGTCATCACCGAAGTCGACGGCACGATAGCGATGATCGGCGCCGGGGGAGGGCTGACCCGGCACCGCGTGGCGACGTCCGATCCGGTCGTACGCGACGGGGGCAGCGGACTGATGGGCCTGGCCCTCGCAAGTGACTACGCCGACAGCGGTACCGCCTACGTCTACTACACCTACGCCAGTGATTCCGGGCTCACCAACCGCATCGCCGAGCTGGGCTACGACGGCAAAGACTGGGCCGAGCGGCGGATCCTGCTCGACGGCATCCCGGGACACCAGTTCTACAACGGCGGGCGCATCACCATCGGCCCTGACGGGCACCTCTACGCCACCACCGGCTGGATCGAGGACGACACCGTGTCCCAGGACCGGAACAGCCTCGCCGGAAAAATCCTGCGCTTGCGGACCGACGGCAGCATTCCTCCCGACAACCCGCACCCCGGTTCGTACGTCTACTCGATCGGGCACCGGAACCCGCAGGGCCTCGCCTGGGATGCTGACGGCCGGCTGTGGTCCGCCGAGCACGGCCAATCCGGGAACGATGAGATCAACCGGATCATCGCCGGTGGCAACTACGGATGGCCCCTGATCGAGGGGGACCAGCGACGCG
Organism: Actinoplanes sp. 13; assembly: GCF_056134165.1. Lineage (NCBI taxonomy): Bacteria > Bacillati > Actinomycetota > Actinomycetes > Micromonosporales > Micromonosporaceae > Actinoplanes > Actinoplanes sp. 13. The sequence continues at coordinate 97,212 of NZ_JBVYOQ010000013.1, forward strand.
ACAGCATGCAGGCGCCCTACCTGCACTCCGGGGGCAACGCCTGGGCGCCGTCGGGCATGGCCTTCGCCGGCGACGACCTGCTCCTCACCGCCCTGGGCGATCAAACCCTTTACGCCATGAACCGCGACACCCGTACGCTCGAATCCATCTTCAGCTCCGGCGAGCGCGCCCGCGCCGTCCTGCCCTACCGCGACGGCGTCTACGTGGCCTCCACCAACACGTCCCCGCGTGCGGCGGGCCAGTCCGGGGAAGCTGACCGGCTGCTGTGGATCCGCCCACGGGGCTGAACCGACGTCGACCGGGTCCGGGCGGTGCTGGACCGGTTGCCGGACACCGAGCGCGGCTGCCTCGTCGTCGCGGCCCACGCGGCCTCACCGGCGCGAGCGTCCACCGACCCGCATTAGTCAAGATCTGCCGATACCGGCGCACCGTGCGGGCCGCAGCATCGGGCGGCGCTGCTACGGTGCCGGGCGATGGTGTCCGAAGCCGGCGGGCACCTCGTCGTCACCGGCGCGCGCGGTTTCGTCCGGCACACCCTCGGCATTGTCGGGGTCGGCCCGCTGCTGGACCTCGGCGCGGGGGCGCCGTCGGCTCACCGATCTCAGTATTTCGACTCAGGTTACCTAGCCGCCTGATTCCTACGCTGGTCAGCGTGGGTATACAGGAGCAGCCGCCGTTCACTGGCCGGGACACCGAGATCGCGACACTGAGGTCCGTGCTGGCGGCCGGGCGCGGTGGCGCGATGGTGGTGCACGGTGCGGCCGGCATCGGCAAGACGGCGCTCGTAGACCATGTCATCGGCCTGAGCCCCGGGCTGCGGGTGCTGTGGGTCGGCGCCGGGTCGCCCGCCCGGCCGTTCGCGGCGGTCCGCGACCTCTACCGGCCGCTGGCCGCGGCGGCCTCCCGCCTGCCTGAGCCACAGCGTGTGGCGCTGGACGACATCTTCCGCTGGCTCCGGCCGGACCCGGCCGGAGCCTTCCGCGCCGGGCTCGGCCTGCTGGGGCTGCTCACCGAGGCGGCACGCCGTGATCCGGTGCTGTGTGTCGTCGACGACGTGCAGAGCCTGGACCGGGAGTCCATCGGCATCCTGGCCTTCGTGGCCCGACGGGTCACAGCTGTGCCGCTGCTCCTGCTCTTCCTGGTGCGCGACCCACGGCCCGGCGAGGCGGGAGTCGCCTCGCTGGCGGGCCTGCCGCTACTGGGCCTGGGCGGCCTGCCCTACGAGTCCGCGCGGGCGCTGCAGGCGGCGGCGCAGTGCGCGCCGGTGGACAGCCGGGTCGCCGATCGTGTGCTCGCTGAGGCCGGGGGCAATCCGGCCGTGCTCGTGCAGACCGGGCGGCACGGCACACCGGCGCTCGTCGCCGGGGGCTTCGCCGTGCCCGAGCCGCCCGCCGAGCCGCTGCTGGTGGAGTCGTTCGAGCGCGGCACCGCATCGCTGACGCCGCAGCAGCGGCTGTTGCTGCTCGTCGCGGCCGCTGAACCGCTCGGGGACTCCCGGTTGTTCTGGCGGGCGGCGAAGAAGCTGGAGGTGAGCCGGGACGTACCGGCGGCGCTGGAGAACAGCGGGCTGCTTCGTCTCGGTGTACGGGTGGAGTTCGCCCATCCCCTCCTGCGCTGTCTGGCCTACTGGCGGGCGTGTGACGCGCAGCAAGCCATGGCGCACGGTGTGCTCGCCGAGGTAATCGACGTGACGGAGTTCCCGGAGGGCCGTGCCTGGCACCAGGCACACGCCGTCCGCGGTCCCGATGAGGAGGTGGCCGGAACGCTGATCGCTATGGCGCCCCGGGCCGGCGAGCGGGCCGGGCCGTGGGCGGCCGGGGCGTTCCTGTGGCGCGCGGCGGCGCTGACGCCCGACCCGCGGCTGCGGGCCGGCCGCGCGCTGGCCGCGGCTCGGACGCTGCAGCAGGCCGGAGGCCATCCCGGCATCGACAGTCTGCTCGCCTGGGTCGACGCCGCGCCTGCTGACTCGCGGCTGGTGGGGGAAGCCCGCTGGGCCCGCGCGCGTATCGCGATGCACCGCCACCGGGGCGACGAGGCCGCCCGGTTGCTGCTGAGCGCCGCACCGGACCTGCCCGCGCAGGCACGCCTGGACGCCCCCCTGGAGGCGTTCGGCGCCGCCGTCCTGGCCGGGCGGTCGGGTTCCAATTCGGTGCTGCGCGAGGTGGCCTAGCGGGCCCGGGCCGGCGCCGTGCCGGACGACGACCGCTCCCCGGCCGACCTGTGGGACTGCGGTCGCTGCGGCGGCTCGCCGACCGGCAGATCGCCTGGGCCGGGCGAGCCGCCGCCGTGCTCGCGCCCTCCGGCATGAGCTTCCGGGCGATCGTGGCCCTGTATGCGGAGATCTCGCCGGAGCCGGGGCGTTGCGTCACCACGCTGGCCGGGATGGATTCCTTCACCGCTCCGCTGCTGCGTCCCCGCCGCGGTCGCGGCGACGAGCCGTGACGAGGGTCGGCTGACCTGCCTCACCGACCACGCCCGCGCGGTGCTCAGCAACGGTCAGGGCCGGTTCGAGGCGGCGCCGGCCGCGGCCGCCAGCGCCGCCTGGTACACCGGCCCGGGCGCCTAGTTGCTCGCCGCCCCCGGATACGTAGAGGCCGCGGTCGGGCCGGCTGCCGCGACCTCGCCCGTCCCCGGTTCGACCGGATGGCCGCTCATTGCCCGAGCCGCCGAACCGGCTGGGCCGCAGAATTGCTTTCCTAAGACCTCGTGCCTTTGATGCGCATTTGCGTAATATATTCCGGAATCGAATATCGACTCCGGCGAAATCGCGCTCATTCACATTCGAAACTCGCACAGCGTCATGAGGGTTGTGCTCCTATGACGGGCCTCTCACCTCGGCGGGGCGATATTGCGCCTGTCCTGGGGACACGATCACAATTCCGTGGTGATCGGCCGGGACGAGGAATTGACGAAGCTGCGGACCGCCCTCGGTGGGGTGACGGCGGGCGGCCGGGTCTTCGTGATCGACGGTGATCCCGGCATCGGCAAGACCACCCTGTTGCGAGCGGCTACCGCCGCGGCGACCGCCGCCGGCTTCCGTGTTCTGAGCTGCACCGGTGATCCGGGCGACGCCGAGCTTCCCTTCGCGGGCCTACACGAGCTGCTGCACCCGGTCCTCGACCGGCTGGACGCATTGCCGGCCGGGCAGGCGGCCGCCCTGCGCGGCGCGTTCGGTGCAGGCGAGCAGGCCGAGCCACCGAACGGCTACCTCATCCGGATCGCGGCGCTGAGCCTGCTCGACGAGGTGGCCCAGGACGGGCCGCTGCTGCTGATCGCCGAAGACGCGCACTGGCTGGACCGCTCGACCGTGGAGGTCCTGACGTTCGCCGGCCGGCGGCTCGGCGGGCTGCCGGTGGTCCTGCTGATCGCGATGCGCACCGCGGCGGCCGGCGCCCTGCCCGCGTACGGATTCGAGCGGATCTCCCTGCCCCCCTTCGACCGTGACGAGGCCGAGCGACTCCTCGACACGACTGGGGCCGCCCTCACCGCGGGCCTGCGCGAACGGATCCTCGCCCAGGCCGAGGGCAACCCGCTGGCCCTGGCCGAGCTGTCCAAGGCGGCCGCTGACAGCGACCCGTCCGACGGCGCGGTGCTGCCCGTGACCCGGCGCCTGCAGGAGGTCTTCACCTCCCGAGCGGCCGCCTTCTCCGAGGCCACCCGCCGGCTGCTGCTGATCGCGGCGGCCAACGACAGCACCTCGCTGACCGAGACGGCCGCGGCGGCCACATGGTCCGGTCTCGACGTGGCCGACCTGGCACCCGCCGAACGTGACGGTGTGGTCGCCTGCAGACATGACCGGATCGAGTTCCGTCACCCGCTGGCCCGGGCCGCCGTCTACGAGAGCGCGTCGCTCGCCGAGCGGGTCGCCGCCCACCGGGCCCTCGCCGCGACCGTCGGGCACCTCGACCGGGCGGTCGCACACCGGGCCGCCGCCACGGCCGGGCGGGACGAGGCCGTCGCCGCCGAGCTCGAGGCCGCCGCTCAGCGCGCGGTCATGCAGGGCGGCACGAGCACTGCGGTGGACACGTACAAGCGGTCGGCCGATCTCACGCCTGAGCCGGCGGTCCGCGCACGGCGGCTGGCGGTCGCCGCGGAGGCGGCCCGCCAGGCTGGTCTGGCCACCGTCCTACCCCGGCTGATCGCCGAGGCCAGGGGGCTGACCGAGGAGCCGGCGACGATCGCTCAGCTGTTGTGCACCGAGACGCTGGAGGGGATGCTCAGCGGCCGGCTGCCCGGTGACCTGCCGGAGCTGACCGCCCTCGGCCGCAGTATCGCTGCCGAGCATCCGGACATCGCGTCGTGGCTGGTCGGGAACGCAGCCGGGTCGATCTGGCTGTTCGACGGCACGATCGAGGCCAGGCGCCAGGTGCACGCCGCACTGTTCGAGCTCGGCCTTCCCGCCGACCACCCGTTGAACGTGGTGAACGTCGCGCTGCTGCTGCCGGCCGAGCATCCCGAGCTGGTTCCGGTGGTGCGGACGCTGATCGAGCACGGCCCGGAGATCCCGCCACTGCTGAAAGGGCTGGGCAGTGCCGCCGAGGCGTTGCAGCAGTACGAACTCGCCCGGGCTGCGCGAGTCCGTTCGGCCGGGGCCTTCCGCAAGCGGGGCGCGATCAGTGACCTCACCGAGAGCCTGATCCTGCTGGCGCGCCATGAGCTGCGTGCCGGTGAGATCCCGCGGGCCGCGCAGTCGGCCAGCGAGGCGCTGCGTCTCGCCGAGGATGTCGGCCAGCCTCTCCACGTTCCGATGGGGAAGCTCGTGATGGCGCAGCTCCACGCCCAGTGGGGCGAGTCGGACCGGTGCGAGCACCTGATCGCCGAGGCCCAGCGGGAGCTCGGTGACCGGGCGCCCGCTCTCGTGCGGGCGGAGATTCCCCGCGCCCGGGGCACCGGGGCCCTGCTGGCCGGGCGTGCCCGGGAAGCCGTCGACGCCCTTTTGGAAGCGGTCACCCCCGGATCGGAGAACTACTACACGCCCGCCCGGAGCTCGGGTGTCGCCGATCTGGCCGAGGCCGCGTCGCGTTGCGACGCGTTGCCGCGGGTGCGTGCCGCCATCATCGGCGCGATGGAGGACACCCGGGTCGCCGACTCGCCGTACCAACGGGTCGTGTTCGGCCGGGCCGAGGCGCTGCTCGCCGCCGGTGACGCGGCGGTCGACGCCTTCGAGCGGGTGCTGGCCGACCCAGCGCTGCCCGGGTGGCCGCTGGACCAGGCGAGGACCCATCTGCTGTACGGCGAGCTGCTGCACCGCCGCAACCGCGCGGTGGCCGCCCGTGAGCACGCCGGCATGGCCGCGGAGATCTTCGAACGGCTCGGCGCGACCGCCTGGGCGGAACGGGCCCGTGGCGTGGCGGGAGCCCGGCGCCGGACCGGCGGCGGCGCGCGCTTGACTCCGCAGGAGATGCAGATCGCGCAGCTCGCCGCGACCGGGCTGTCAAACCGGGACATCGCCGACCAGCTGTTCCTGTCGCCGCGGACGGTCGGCACGCACCTGTACAACATCTTTCCCAAACTGGGGGTCACCAGCCGCAGCCAGCTACACACCGTGCTGCCCGGCGCCGGCTGACGGCCGGACCGGGACCCGGGCGTCTCAGACGAGCCGGCGCAGCACTTGCCGCAGCTCCCGGCGTGCGCGCACGCCCAGCTTTGTTGAAGACCCCCGCAGGTGCGCCTCCACGGTCCGCGGGCTGATCATCAGCTGCGCGGCGATCTCCTTACGTGGTGGTGTCGTCGATCCGAACCGGGCGACCCGCGGTTGCGTTTCGCTGTCGATCGCACGTCCGACACCTGGAAGAGCCGTCAAGTGGGAGCCGCGAACCTCGACGTGGGGTGCTTCAGCGGGATCCGACACCCGGTCGCCCAAGAGTCCGACCTTGTCTTGAACGAGCAGGTCGTGCTCGAACGGTTCGCCGCGTTGAGTCTGTCGGCGCAGTGGACCGACGAGTGCCTCGTGGAAGGCGTGGCCCAGCCGTCCGGTACGCCCACTCGACCCGGCCGGTGAGCGCCTGCAGTGAGTGGATTCTCATGGGTGGTCTCGGGTGAGAGGGGCGGCGAGGAGGGCGAGGGCCGCGCCGGCCAGGGCGCCGACGCCGAGGGCGGCGATGAGACCGGTGCCGCCAGCGACGGCACCGACCAGCAGTGGCGAGACCAGCACACCGAGCCGGAACAGTACCGTCAAGCTCGCGCAGCTACGTCTCCCGGAACGGTCTGAGCACGATGCGCATGCCGCACGACTGCACCGGCGTCGGCAGCGATGACGCCGAGTCGATTCGCGCCCTCCACCGTGCGCCCGAGTTCTGCCCACCGTCCCGCGAACCGGCGACACCACCGGCACCGGATCGAGTTTCCCTTCCGGGGTGCAGTGCGCCTGCTCCTTCGACAGATCAGGGTGGTGGGTCAGCGACCACAACTATCCGTTGGTCTGCCCGGCAGCGGCTGGCAATAGCGCGCCGCTCACGCTCAGACGCCACAACAACCACGACGTCACCCAGCCACTCCGCTGTCTCCTCGGTAATGCGCGACGCGACCGGGCAGATCACCGCCACGATGTGGCCGTCGGCAAGGATGGAGACGCCCATCGCATAGTCCGGATCACCGTCCAACGGCCAGACCCGCGTCCCGGTCTGTTCGGTTACCTGCCGCACCACCACTGGCGTGAGCCGCTGCTGTCGTTCCCGTAGCGCCGCCCGATGGGCCGCATGTCGCTGCTTGTCCCGCTCGAGCTGCTCCACCAGCGCGCGGCGCCGCCGGGCCTTGGCTTCGCGCTCGTGCATCACCCGGGCACGAACCCCCGCGACCTCCGCATCCGTGTCGAGCTGCGCCCTTTCGACCTCTGCTGCCCGCCCCAAGTACACCGGGCTCGTCCACCACCGCTTCAGCGCGCGGCGGTGCGGCCCCGCCTTCTTGGGTTTGCCGTCGTCGGTATCGTCGGCAGCAGCCAGATCAGTCCAGACGATCTCATCTCGGCAGACAAGACCGACGAACAACTCCAGCGGCAGGGTGGTCGCCTCCCACCGGCCATGGCCCGGACACGGCGGAGGCTCCGGCAGATCGCGGTACCGGACACAACGGTCGGACTCGCAAGGTCCCACGAGCAGCCGCACCACCGGTTCGGCCACCACGATGCTGGTCTCCTCGACCTGCACCCGTACCGCCGACACACCACCGGGAACCGGCCGGTCGAACACCCACACCACCTCCACCCCGTCGCCGGCGTACCGCGTCGTACGCGCCACGGTGTCGTGGTCGTGCTGGTGCGCCAACTGCGCCTCCCACGCCACCCGCCGACGGCCGTCCGGGGACGTCGCCAGAACGTCGGCCCGCCAGCGCCGCTGCGGGCCTTCGGCCTCCAGCACCGCGTTCCAGCCGGCTGCCCGCACCGCCGCTGCGATCGCCGACTTCAACAACCGGTGATCAGGCGTCTCCCCGTTGAGCGGACACTCCTCCCGAGCCGCATCGTGTGCGAAGAACCGCAGCTGCCGCGGCGACACCTTCGCGTGCATCGACCCGCCGCACGCAGCACAGACCAACGGAACCCGAGGCCGCACCCGATGGATGCTCTGCCACGACGCACCGACACCAAGATCAGGCAATGTGGCATCGACCAGCCCACCCAAACCCCGCGCAACCAGAGGCATGCATCGATGCTGCGACACGCGTCCCTCTACCGCTACGGGGAATTCTTCAGCAGGGTCGATCTGGTTTCGGCTAGAGACCACCCTGGCGATTTGCCAGCCAATCCGGGCCAGCCAATCCGGTAGCAGCCCGCCATGCCGGGCGACGTGCCTGCACAGCTTTCGCGGAAGATAGTTACCGCTCACGTTGGCGCCGACCCTCGCCCAGAACACCTTCGATGCGCCTGTGTGGCCGCTGCCGGTGTGCCATACCACCGCGGGGTGCTCGGCGCGCAGCGCTTGAAGAGCGGCCGCGGCAAGTCCGCTTCGCTGATATCGCGCAACCGTGTAGGGCTTGTCGACCCAGCCGATCCCGCAGTGAGGGCAGACCACGTACTCCACGACGAACGCCTGGCCACCGTTGAGGTTGGCTCGCCGGCACCGCCAGCCGAAGTACCGGCCGGAGTCAGTGTCCTGCCATGGGCTGTTCAACGTCGGCAGCTGCCCGGTGGTGTATCGGGGCCGTCTGTCCATACGCCCGCGAGTAAGGTTGTACACCGCCGTCCAGATCGGTTCACGGCTCGGCCAGCGAACGACATGAGTCGCCGCTCGGTCGCGCAGTAGCCGAAGATCGCGTTCAAGATCGACGTTCACGCCGTTGGGTCTCCTTCATGTCGGCCCCGCCGCTCGATTTGCCATCCCGGCAACAAGCCGCCCTGGTGGGCGACGTGCACGCACAGCTCTTGCGAGCTGTAGCCGCCGGGAACACCGTCGCCGACCGCTGTCCAGAACGCTTTCGAGTCCGGCATGTGACTGCTGGCGGCGTACCACACCGTCACCTGGGGATGCTCGGAGCGCAGAGCCCGAAATGCGGCGGCAGCAAGTCCGTGGCGCTGGTATCGCTCATCGGTGTAGGGCCGGTCGACCCAACCGATCCGGCAGTGCGGGCAGACGATGTACTCCACGACGAACGCCTCGTCACCGCGAAGGTTCGCCTGCCGGCACCGCCACCCGAAGTACCGGCCTGAGTCCGTGTCCTGCCACGGGCTGTTCAGCCGGGGCAGATCCCGGAGAAGAGGCCGGGGTCGTTTGTCGATACGGCCCCGGGTCAGGTGAAACAGCATCGTCGTGATCGGCGTCCGCATGGACCACCGCGAGACGTGCGTGGTCGCCTGCTCGCACAGCTGCCCCAGCTCACGGTCAAGATCAGCGTCCACGCTCTGCTTCCTCCCTGTGCTCGGTGTGCCACATTTCCGGCCTGCCGGTCTCGCGGCCAGGCTCCGAATCGGCAGATCGGCAGTCGCCGTTCACGAGAGGTACAGACGGTCGGTCTCGGCGTCGATGATGCGTTCCTGGTCGAGCGCGCCGACCTGGTAGTCGACCAGCCGCGGGTCGGTCGCGGCGCCGGAGGCTCGTTTAGCGTCGCTGTCGTGCGCGTATGCCCGGAACAGCTTGCGTTTGTCGTGCAGCAGCTCTTCGAGCCGCTCGTCGACCGAGTCCTTGGCCAGCAGCCGGTGGACCCGCACTATCCGCGCCTGCCCCATCCGATACGCCCGCCGGATCGCCTGCTCCTCGGCGACGGTTTGAGCTGTGGCTCGGCGGTCACGACCACCGAGGCGGCCTGAATGTTGACGCCCTGGCCGATCGCCTCGATCTGCCCGATCAGCACGTGGTGCCCGTCATGAGCGGTGAACCGCTCGATCTCCGCGTGCCGGCGGGCCGGTGGAACGTCGCCGGTCAGCACAATCTGCGGTGAACCGGCGAGCGCTGCCGAGATCGCGTCGATCACGTGCCGGAATTGGGAGAAGACGCGCACGACCGGATTCGTCTCTCCGGAATTCTTCCTTGGACCGAACGGCAGGCACCGCACTTGACTGTGCGTGGTCACATGCCTGGTCGCAGCGTTGATCAACTTCTCCGGGATTGGTTGAAATTGGACGGCATAGTGCTGTCGTTCTGTCCGGATCTGCGTATGAAATGACACAAGTTGATGTTACTTAACACAATCGTTATATAGCTGGGGGTCAAGGGGTCGCAGGTTCAAATCCTGTCAGCCCGACTTTTTTAGAACGTCTTCGCAGGTCAGAATCCTGCGGAGGCGTTCTTTTTATTTGCGCTGATTGATTCCAAGGGTGCGTGGAGCCCTTTACTCGGCATCCGGGCGAGTGGATCAAAGTGCATTCCGGAAGCTGTTTCCGCAGCTCAAGGCCGATCTTATGGGCCGAGAGGTCGTTTTCGCGGACTCCTTTACTTGGCTGCCTTCGCCGTGAATGATCGAATGGGTCTTCGAGGCTCCGCTGTGTATCGCTGCAGGTCAGCGGGCCGTGTAGGCCGTTCGGGTGTTGCCCCTTGTGGCCGTTGACCCGGCGGCACCACCCTTTACTCGTGAGCCGTGGTCGTGGCCCGGATTTTTTGGCTGCGGGACGTGAGCACGCCGCTGCGCGACCCCTTGACTCGGGCGGATGCGGTGCCGGGCAGCGACTCCTTGACCAGGGAGATGGCATTGAAAATCGATAATCTCCTGGCTGGTGTTCAGAGTCAGGCCTGGGCGGTGTTGCTGAGAGACTGGGACCGGTCGTTGCGCGCCGGGAATCATCCGGAGACCACTCGGTACAACTATGTGCTCGCTGCTTCGCAGCTGGCCGAGTATCTGGGCGAGCGGATGCCGGAGGTAGGCGGCGCTTGCGATCCGAGCCTGGGGGACAGCCGGCAGGTGACAGCGTTTCAAGCGGCGGTGATCGAGGAGCGCTCGGCGGGTGGATGAGGTGCCCCGGCCGACAGCGTTGCAGAAGCTTGTTGAGGTCCTCAGCGATGAGGAAACGCGACGCATTCTCGAGGTCTGTGGAGGGCGCGGCTTCGTGCACCTGCGCGACCAGGCACTGGTCAGGATGTTCTACAACACCGAGGGCCGTCTGGCTGAGATCGGCGATCTCCTGGTGCCTGACGTCGATCTGGACACTGACTCGGTCGTCCTGACGGGTAAGGGTGGCAGCGCCGGGTGCGGTTCGGGGCCAAGACTGCGGGTGCTCTGCGCCGGTATGTGTGTGCCCGCAGCCGACGCCCGTGCTTGACCGGAATCGAGCAGTTGTGGATCGCCGCGAAGGGTGCCCGGCCGTTGAAGCTGAACGGCATCAAGATTCGGCTGCGGGAGCTGGGGGACAGGGCTGGGGTTGAGCATGTCCATGCGCAGCGGTGGCGGCACAGCTTCGCCCATGAATGGAAGCTGGCCGGCGGCGACACCGGCGACTTGGTGCTGCTGATGGGGTGGGCTTCGGAAGAGATGCCACGCCGTTATGGTGCCAGCGCGGCCGCGGAACGAGCCCAGCAAGTCCACGCGCGCCTCGGCATCGGCGAACGCGTCTAGCGGGTCCGGCCGCCGGCTGAGCCTACGCGGCCAGCGCTGAACGTTTCGTACTGCCTCTCGACGATGCTGGGGCGGCCTGGCGGGTCTCCATGCCCATCCGCGCCAGCAGCGCGTCCATGAAGCCCCGGGACGGGCACACGTTCACGCTCGACCTCGAACCGAGTGACAAGCTCACCAATCTGTCCGTACGGGCGGCCGGCAAGCGCGCCAATCTCCTCTCAGAGTTGTTCCGCCAAGCCGGCGCTGGGCGCACACGGCCGATGAGCCTGGCCAGGATGGGCTGGCTCCGGCCGGCGCCCCGGCCGCGACGATAACCATTACAGTCGCAGTCGTGAGCGCAGATCAGGGTCTTGTCCGGGTGTCCGATTCGTTCGGCGTACGCCGCACCCGAGCCGGATCGATCCTCGCGGATGACGGGACAAACTATCAGGTCAAGTGGGATGACACCGATGAGGAGGAGCTTGTCCCACGGGGAGCCGGCGTTCACGTCGCGACGAGGGGTTCGCTGCGTTTCCTGGCTCTGTCCGACTCCCGGCTGTTCCACGCCGTCTTCGCCCAAGAGCCCCTCGCGGTGGTTCTCCACCTGTTGGCCGAGTCGTCGGTCCCGCTGAAGGTGCGAGAGATCCGGGAGCGTCTGGCCGAGTTCGGTCTCCGGAACGAGACCTGGGCCCGGCACGGACCCCGGGCGCTGGCGGTTCTGCCCAAGTGGCCAAATGTCGTCCGACGGCAGAAGGGCGACACTCTGGCCTACGCCTGGGTGGGGGACGACCTTCCCGCACTCCCGTCAGAGGCCGAGCCTGAACCGGAGCCGGCACCGACTCCCGCGCCTGTGTCGAAGCCCGCTCCTTCTCCCGCCAAGCCGATCGCGGCTGCGACACCGGCCGAACCGGCGGTGCCGTCCGCCGAGCGCCTTCGGCGCCAGATGAGCGCCGCGCGGAGCCTCGGCGAGGTCGCTCGCCTGCTCACGCTCCCGAGAGAGTTCGTGGCTGAGTTGTCACCCGAGGTGGTCGCCTCCGCGCTCCGCCGGGTCGCCGCTGAGGATCGGCTGGTCGCGGGCTGGCTCGACGCCCTGACCGCCTCCGGGCCGATCGGTGCGCTCACCGAGGAACTGGCGACGGCCCGGGCGGCGAACGCCGCACTCCAGAGCCGGGTCGATGAGCTGGAGGAGTGGTGGACGGCCCTTGAGCAGAGCACCGATCCGGGCGCCGCAATCCGCCAGCCGGGTAGCTGAGGAGCTTCTGGTGCGCCGGCTCGGAAGTGCGCAGGTAGGGCGATCCGCACCACCTTGTATCTTCCCTCGCTGGCGCGATACGGAAGTTGCCGGAGACCTGTGCGATGCCAGCGCCGCTAGGGCGCCCGTGGCGCTGGCTGCCAGGTCGGTGTCGCCGGCGCCGTTGAACGCGGCGGCGATGGTCTGCAGGCTCAGGTCGTGCTCTTCGAGCTGCTTGATCGTGGCGATGGTGCCGACGGTCATGGGTCGTAGAACATGCGGCAGATAGCCGGTGATAACCCGGACGGCTACCAGCAGCAGAGACGTCAATCCGACCGCGACCAGAGGTACGGCCGGGTCACGGCGTTGAGCGAGGACGCAACCCGCGACCGCGAACAGCAGACCGGCGATCGGCGGCAGCCGGACGACGAACGACGGGAAGGCCGTGATCAACGCGGCGATGATGAGCGAGGTGATGCCGTCGTCTAGGGCGTAGGCGGTGCCTCGAAGCCCGTTGCTGTAGCCGGACATGAAGACCACCGGCGTGGTTCTACTCCGGTCGGTGTCCTCGGGGTATCCCTCTGCGGTGTCTCACGGGTTGTCAGCAGCGCCCGAGGTCGAGGCGGTGGCTCAGGAGCAGACGGGTGCCGGTGGAGTCGGTGGTGATGTCGAGGCTGGTGCAGGCCTGCTGGATGATCTGCAGCCCGGACCGGCTGGGATGCCCAGCGTCGGCGGCGGTGTGGGCGCCGGGCGGGGCCGGGGTGCGAAGGCCGGGGCCGTGGTCGCTGATCTCGCACCACAGGCGTCCGTCGCGGCGCCACAGCAGGAGCTGGCCGTGGCCGCCGCCGTGGCGTACCGCGTTGGCTACGGCTTCGTGCACGGCCAACACGAACCGGTGGGTGTGGTTCGGGTGCAGCCCATGGCCGGCGAGGGCGCGGATCTGCTCATGGACGGGGCCTAGCATCTGCGGACCGAACCAGCAGGCCAGCAGCACGCGGTCCGGGTCCCGCGGCATGGTGGGGCGGGCCGCGTCGGTTGTGTTCTCGCTGCTGGTACGCCAGCCGTGGGTGAAGACGCCGGTCAGGTTCAGGCCGTGGCGTTCCAGGGTGAGCAGTTCCGTGGCCGCGGCGGTGAACGTCGTGGCCGCCAGTTGGTCGGCGCTGTTCAGCGGGCCGGGGGTATGGCGGTACAGGTCGACGGCCCCGTCGTAGCGTGTCGCGCCGGCGTGCAGCGGCAGCGCGAATACCGCCCGCACACCGGCGTCCAACGCGGCCGGGGTGAACCGGGGCCACCGCTGCCGCCACGACCCGGCCGCCAGATTGGCGGCGTGAACCGGACGACGGGCGGCGGTGGCGTCGCGACACGGGCCCTCGTCCAGCGTTTCCTGCGCGGACTCCAACTGTGAGCTGGCCGTGTCGCTGAAGAACCGGATCACCGGAGTCGTTCCGGCCGGGCCGGCCGACAGGCCCATACCGGCGACACCCGACATCAATGCCGCGCTTGCCCGGCACAGGTCGGTGACGTCCGGGCCGTAGGCGCGCACCAGATCCCACACCCGATCCATATCAGCGCGCTGATGGTCCGTGCCGGCTACCGCCGTTGTCCGGGCAACCGGTTGTTCATCGGTCATGGCTGGGGACCTCGCGTCCGCCTCGGCACCGCCGTGACGAGTTCAGACCCGGCAGCACAGACGCCGGCATCCCACCGAGACAGGGAATCCTCCGCCTCCCGGCGGATTGCTTATCACACTACCCGGGTAGAACGCGCAAACGGCCTGGAATGCAGCAAACCTGACGTCAGCCCTCGAATGGGGGGACCTACGATTACTGCTTCACCCGCTGCCCCAGCCCCTGGTAGCGCGTCCACCACCCTCGTGGTGCCGTCCAGGGAGCACAGCCGATGACCCAGCAGGGCCGCAATGAGTACGATGACGCACACCCCGCCCGATCGTGGGACCTGGTTTGGGCCTACGGCCCCGACCTGGACGCATTGTGCCGGGCCGGCACCGCGTTGATACCCGGCATCACCGGGATCGGCCTGTCCGCCGGCCCTCCGCCACCCGCCCGGCAGGGCACCACGGCTGCGCAAATCCGGTTCAGCAGCGACCAGGCCAGCGCCCGCCTCGAAACCGCGCAGCAAGAACTGAACGATGGCCCATGCCATGACGTCACCACCACCCGCCAACCGGTCCACGCCGCCGACCTGCACGACCCGTCATGGCACGAACGGTGGCCCCGGTTCACCCCCGCTGGTGGTGGGCTCTTGAGAGGGGCCGGCAGAAGAAGCGTTGGCACGGCAACTACCAATCCGGCCGTTCTTGGTGGTGATCAACAGGCCGTCCCAGGGGTCGTGCAGATCGCCGCCCTGTCGTAGGGGTTCGGCGCTGCGGCGTAGCTGGGCCGCGCGGACGTGGGCGCGACGATGCTGGCGGCTGCACGGCCCGGGATCCGCGTTAAAGAAGCTTTAAGGAACGCTTGCTCAGCGTCATGAACTGCTGCCACATCATTGCTCGTACATCTCGGCACAAGCAGTACCGAGACGAAGAGGAGCCGTGCATGTATCGACGCGGAGTCAGCAGCCGGACGCGCAAGCTGGTGATTGTAGGTGCCGCCGCAGCGCTGCTCGGCTCGGCGCTCGCGGTCGGCACGGGGATGAGCCAGGCCGCCGAGTCCGGTGACATCAACGCTTTGGTGCCGGCGCTGGGTTTCAGCCCGGGCAATCCGAACGCGACGGCCGACCGCGTGGGCCCTACCGGGGTGAATGTTCCCGGTCGCTGCCCACCCACTCAGGCCCAAGTGAACGCGCAGGTAGCGCTCAAGAATGCGAACCTTCCGAGTGGAACGGACCTTGAAAGCCGCATCCAACGTTTTGAAAAAACCTTGTCGGCGATTCAGGACTTGAAATGCCCCGCATCTTCCACGACTTTGCTGGGCCGCTTGAAGTCCTTGACCGCGCTGCGCGCAAATGCGGACCGCGATGACATCCTGCGTGGCTTGGGTCTGAACGAAACGCCAGCGGATAAAGCCGCCGCCACAGGATCCGGTGACGCGGCCGCGAGTGGAGCGACGGGGAACGCCGGAGCCGGCTCCGATGACATCAACGCTTTGGTGCCGGCGCTGGGTTTCAGCCCGGGCAATCCGAACGCGACGGCCGACCGCGTGGGCCCTACCGGGGTGAATGTTCCCGGTCGCTGCCCACCCACTCAGGCCCAAGTGAACGCGCAGGTAGCGCTCAAGAATGCGAACCTTCCGAGTGGAACGGACCTTGAAAGCCGCATCCAACGTTTTGAAAAAACCTTGTCGGCGATTCAGGACTTGAAATGCCCCGCATCTTCCACGACTTTGCTGGGCCGCTTGAAGTCCTTGACCGCGCTGCGCGCAAATGCGGACCGCGATGACATCCTGCGTGGTTTGGGTCTGAACGAAACGCCAGCCGGATAAAGCCGCGAGGAATGCGGCGCCGCAAACGCGCCAGCGAAACAGGCGGCTCGCAGAGCGGCGCCGCGGACAACGGCAACCTGGTCCTTCGCGGATCCTGATGCACCGCACGGAACCGCCTCGCCGGAGGCCCTCGCACCACGGGGGTCTCCGGCGCGTCCGTGTGTGGGTCATGCGCGTGGGGACCTTCGGCTACTTCGGCACGCTGACCGACCCCGGCGCTGAGGAGTATCGCGAGCCCCTCGCGCACCGCACCGGCGAGCTGCTCGGCGTCTGCCGGCCACGGTTCTGGGAGGCGCTGGCCGGGAGCTTCGGCGAGCGCACCATCGGGGTCCACGGCGGGACGGAGAGCACGCTGAGGGCGGTGGCGCTTTCCTGCGGAGCGGACCCGTCATCCGCCCAGCTCCCCGTCGCGCTCGTGCATCACCGGAGCGGTCATGCCCGCCTCCGCAAGCCGCGGCACCACGCGCTCGGCGTCCTGGCGGAACTCCGGCGGCGGGGGCTCCGGATCGGCCTGCTGAGCGACTGCGGTGCCGAGCTGACGCAGTGCTGGAGCCCCACCGCGTTCGTCCCGCTCGTCTTCTCCTGGCAGGAGCGATGCCGCAAGCCCGATCCGCGGCTCCATGCGCCGGTGGCGCGGCGCCTCGCCGTCCACCCTGAGAAGTGCTCGCCACGAACGCGCTGGTCCCGGAGGCGGCCCGGTACCCGGCGCGCCGAGAGCGGCGACCCCTCGGACGTTGCGAGGAAATTTCCGACCTTGACCTGGGGGGAGAAACGATATCAATGGAGTGGCGCTGATCTTCCTACTGCGATGTACCTGAATCGGGATGGTCGTTCGACAGACGGGTCAGGTCGGTGAGCGCCTCGTCCAAGGTCGCGGTGAGCAGTTCGGGCAGGAAGCCGACGAGGTCCAGTGTGAAGCGGACTACTCCGTCGGCTGGGGCGACCACCCGTACCTGTGCCTGCCGGTTGAGGAAGGCGGCCACTACTCGGTCGAGGCAGGTCAGTCCAGCGCTGTCGAGGAAGGTGACCGGGGTCAGATCGATCACTACTCCGGCGGCTGCGCGGGTGGCAGTGAGCACATCGATTTCCATCTGGCTGGCGTTCACATGATCGACTTCGCCGTGGAATCGTACGACCGCGCAGTCGCGTTCGGTCGTCAGGGCGACCCGGTTCGCGGCGGTCATGGCCTTGTTCCCCGAAATCTGCGACGCATCAGTACCGTCGTGCCCTCGCCGCGATCCACTACGAGGTCGTCCATCAGCCGTCCCATCAGCGCCATTCCGCGTCCGCGGTCCGCGGTGGTCTGCGGCGCTCGCCAATGACCGGAGTCCTTGACCTGTATCTCTATGGTGTTTCCGTCGATCGTCGCGCTGACTTGGACGCGCATGTCCGGGTTCCGCCGGTATCCATGTTCGATCGCGTTGGCGACCGCTTCGGAACAGGCCAGCACGACGCTGTATCGTTCCCTTTCAGGCACAGCGGAGCCCGCCATCCAGTCGTCGAGTTCGGCTCTCATGGTGGGTAGTGCCCCCATCTCGGCAGGCACATTCTTGTCGAATCGGGGTGCGCCGTCGAAGGCCAGAGCGAGCAGGCACATGTCGTCGTGGCCGCCGTCGCCGCGCAGCATCGTGTCGCTGATCTGTTCGGCCAGCGATGCCAGCGGGGTCGTCCAGTGGTCGCCCAGCGTCCTTTCCAGCCGGCTCAAGCCCTGGTCGATGCGCTCGTCGCGGCGCTCCACGAGGCCGTCGGTGTAGAGCAGCAGCCGCGAACCGCGGGGAATGCTCAATTCGGCCTCACGCCGCCGGCGGTTGCCGGCTCGAGTGCCGAGCGGGCCGGAACGTCCTTCCCATAGAAAGTTCGGTCCGGTACCGGGGGACAGCAGCAGCGGCGGGGGGTGCCCGGCGCAGGCGTAACGCAACTGACCGGTGTCGAGTTCCAACTCGGCATAAGCCAGGGTGGCCATCTGGCCCGCCTCCAGGGTGGCAACGAAGTCGTCCATATGGTGTAGCACGTCGGCCGGGCTGCGCTCCGCCTTGGCCAAGGCACGTACCGCGCTGCGGAGCTGCCCCATCGCACTGGCCGCCCGCACGCCGCGGCCCACTACATCACCGACGACGACCCCGACGCTGCCGCTGACGGTGATGAAGGCGTCGTACCAGTCGCCGCCGACCTCCAGGGTCTGCACCGCTGGGCGGTAAACCGTCGCTATGTGGAAGCGGCTGTCGGTCGGCCGTTCGCCGGCCAGCAGGCTGCGCTGCAACGTCAGTGCCACCTGCCGGTCCCGCTCGGCGAGACGAGCGTTGTCCAGCGCGAGTCCCGCTCGATCAGCGAGGTCGAGCAGGAATGCCGCATCGATGCGGTCTGGCACTGCGGGCTTGCCGGCGAGTAGCAGGGTGCCGACCACCTCGCCGCGTGCCCGCAGCGGTAACCCGACCGCGGGGCGGCCATCCGGCGCCGCCAGTGGTACCGGCCGGGCCTCGCCGGAACTCTGTACCCGCCGGATGGTGTCGTGCACCAGGTCGGTCAGCGGCCATGGCCTGCCCGCGTCAGCACTGCTCACGGGATCCGTGGCGGCGTGCGGTGCACTGCCGGCCAGCCATCCCGCCTGGTCGTCGTGGGCGAGATCGACCTGCGCGTACTCTGCCAGGTCGGGCACCACCATCGTCACCAGCCGGCGGGCACGGTCGGCGGCTGCCATCGGCTCGTCGAGGTCGCGGCCCAGGCGCGCCAGGAACGCCGACTGCCAGGCCCGCCGCGTGGTCTCCTCATAAAGGCGCGCGCGTTCCAGCGCCTGCCCGGCTTGCCGGCCGAGGGTCCGCATCAATTCGATCTCGTCGGCATCGAACTGCCGGGCGGCGGCGAAGCCGAACGACACCACGCCCAGCACTTGATCGTCAGCGGCCAGGGGAGTCGACACCTGGTCGGCAACCTGACCCTGCCCGGGTCCGACCAGTTCTGCGCTGCGAGCCGCAAGAGCCTGCGGAACCGGATCGTCGAGGCTGATGGATGTGGAGTCTCCGGTGGCAGCCCTCGCGTCTGTCAACACGGAGTGGTCGATGTCCAGCAGCCAGACCGTGGTGGTGGCGGCCTCGAACGCTGCCGTACCCGCGGCAATGATCGGATCGACCAGTTCGACGGCCCGTTCGATGGCGGCGCACCGGACCACCATGTCCTGCAGCGCGCGCAGCCGCACCGTAGTGCGTTCGGCGCGCCGGCGTTCGGCGAGCAGTTCCCGCTCATAGGAACGCCGGTCGGTGGCGTCGAAGACTGTCATCCGCAGCACAGTCGAGCCGGTCGCCGGGTCGCCTCGCTGGACCGCATTGATCAGTGCGTCCAACAGGGTGCCGTCTGCCCGGCGAAACTCCATGGCGACCCCGCGTACCTCGCCCTGCATGTGCAGCAGCGGGCGCAGATGAGTCTCGTGGAAGATGCGGCTGCCGACGCCGTAAAGCTCTTGGACGCGGCGGCCGAGCAGATCCTCGCGGCGGTGGCCGGTCCAGTCGAGGAAGGTCTGGTTCACCCTGACCAACACACCGTCGGACAGCACCGAGAGGTAGCCGCACGGGGCGTTCTCGTACAACTCCTCGGCGCTCTCGGTCAACGGGCCGACGGGTTCAGCCGGTGGTACCAGGCTCACAGGCGTTCCAGGAACGCGCGGATCGCCCGGGTTGTCTCCTCCGGCGCGCTGAGGTTGGGGCAATGCCCGGTGGCGGCCAGACGAACAAAGGTGCTCCGTGGAAGTTGGCGGTGCACGTACTCACCGACCTCGTCCGGTGCGATGACATCCTCACTGCATTGCAGGACCAGGCTCGGCACTGTGACCTTGGGCAGGTCCGCCCGGTTGTCGGACAGGAACGTGACGCGCGCGAACTGCGCGGCGATCGCCGGATCGGTGCGGCAGAAGCTGTTGGTCAACTCGGCGCCCAGATGAGGGCGATCAGGGTTCGCCATGATTACTGGCGCCATTGCGGCCGACCAACCGAGATAATTGCTGTCCAGCGATTCCAGCAGCTCCACGATGTCGGCCTGACTGAAACCGCCACGGTAGCCCTCGTCGTCGATGTAGCGTGGTGACGGCCCGATCAACACCAGACCGGAGAAACGATCCGGTTCGGTCACCGCGGCAAGCACACCGATCATCGCGCTGACCGAGTGGCCGACGAAGACGATGTCGGACGCCTCCGAAGCGGCCAGGATCTCCAGGACGTCGTCGGCGTAGCCCTGTAGCGATCCGTAGCGCTGGGGGTCATAGGCCGACAAGTCGGAGCCGCCAGCGCCGACGTGGTCGAACAGCACCACCCGGTGATCCGCGGCGAGTTCCGGCGCAACGAAGCGCCACATGTTCTGGTCACAGCCGAAGCCATGAGCCAGGACGATGGTGCGGCCATCGGCGGGTCCAGTCACCGTGACATTGTTGCGGGCCAGCGTGTTCACGAGCGGTGACCCTACCTTCCCGGCGGACGTACCGGCAGTCGCACCACTGCTGCACGAGATAATCGAAGCGAGGACCTCCTCAGGCAGCAGGCTCCGCTGTGATGGCCGGAGGGGGCGGGTGGTTCGGGTTAGGCGTTCGGTGGACCGTCGACCGGTGCATGAAACCGGTGGTCGCGCTGGGGCTAGCATCGGGGCCTGAGGGGAGGGGTCGCGTGGATCAGGCTGCGTTGATAGAGGTGCGGGTGGATCGCAGTCATCTGCCGGCCGCGTTGGTCGTGCGGATCCTCGGTGAACTCGACTTCGGCACAACCCCGAAGCTGTTGAGTGCAGTTGACGGTGAGCCACCTGCCGGTGCTTCGGTGATCGTCGACCTCAGCCAGGTCGGGTTCTGTGACTCCAGCGCGCTGGGTGCGCTGATCGTGATGCAGCAGGCCGCGGACACCGGCGGTGGCCGGACCTTTCTGGCCGGCGCCCAAGCTCAGGTGGCCTCGGCATTGATCATGACGAATGTCGATGAGCTGTTCGTGATGTGCGCGGACGTCGACGCTGCTCTGCGCCAGATCGGCTGCCCGTGAGCGGGATTCACGAGCCGAGGAGCGGCCGGTCTCGTGCCGTTGCCGTACGGTGACCTCTAGTGAACAGCCTGGCCACAGCGGCGGGCCCGCTGAGCAACTGAGGGCGTTGCGGGCGACCATCGAGGCGCAGGCGGTGGCGTTGGCCGATGCTCAAGCTCGGCTGGAAGCCGAGCGGGAACTGGTCGACCGGTTGCAGAGTGTCGGCCGGCGGTTGACCTCCCAGCTGGACATGGACGTGCTGGTGCAAGATGCGACCGACGCGGCCACACAGGCTACGGGCGCGGCGTTCGGCGCATTCTTCTACAACGTGGTCAACGACCGGGGCGAGTCGTACACCCTCTATACGTTGTCCGGGGCGCCACGGGAGGCGTTCTCGTCGTTTCCGATGCCGCGCAACACGGCGGTGTTCGGGCCGACGTTCGCCGGGGACGGGGTGGTGCGCTCCGACGACATCACCGCCGATCGTCGGTACGGCCGGAGCGCTCCGTATCACGGCATGCCCGCGGGACATCTGCCGCTGCGCAGCTATCTGGCCGTGCCGGTGGTCTCCTCAACCTCGCGTGAGGTGCTCGGCGGGTTCTTCTTCGGCCACCCCGACGTCGCCCAGTTCACCGAACGGCATGAGCAGCTCGCCGTCGGTATCGCCGGGTATGCGGCCATCGCGCTGGACAACGCGCGCCTGTTCGCCCTGCACCGCAATACTGCTGTGGAGTTGCAGCGCAGCATGTTGCCGGTGATCGATGCGGTGCCAGGCTTCGACGTCGCGTCGAAGTATCTGCCGGCGGCCACCGGTTCCCAGGTCGGCGGGGACTGGCTGGACGTCATCGCCCTGCCGGGGCGGCGTACCGCGTTCGTCATGGGTGATGTGATGGGTCGCGGTGTGACCGCGGCGGCGGTCATGGGGCAGATCCGCACTGCCGTGCGCGCCTACGCCGCCTTGGACCTGCCACCCGATCAGGTGCTGCAGCATGTCTCGGAGCTGGCTCGCACCATGCCCGGTCACCAGTTCATCACCTGCGTGTACGCGGTGTACGACCCGATCGGCAGCACGTTGACCTACGCCAACGCCGGCCATCTGCCACCGGCGATCGTCTCCGCGGACGGTGCCGTGACGTTTCTGCGTGAGCGGCTGGGGCTGCCACTGCGCATCGGAGTCCGCTTCAAACAGCGCGAGGTGGACTTCCCGCCCGGCACCGGACTGGCGCTCTACACCGACGGTCTCGTCGAGCGCCGTGACCGGCCCGTCGACGACGGCATCGACGAACTTGGCCGCGCCCTGCACCAGTTCGCCGTCCGGCCCGGCACGGAGATCGACGTCGCTTGCGACAAGCTCATCGACCAGCTCACCGGCGGGAACTACGACGACGATGTCGCGTTGCTCTACGCCCGCAACACCCATCCGCCCGGCCGGCTCGCCATCCAGCCGCTCACCCCCGCCCCGGGCATCGCCGCGGAAGCACGCCGCTTCATCCGCAACGCGGTGTCCGCCTGGCGCATCGAGCACATCACCGACCAGGTGACCACCGTCGCCACCGAACTGATCGCCAACGCCGTACGCCACACGTCGGCCCCGCTGCAGCTACGCCTGCACCACTGCCACGACCGGCTCGTCATCGACGTCAGCGACCGTGACCCTCGCACCCCTCGCCGCATGCAACCCCGCAACACCGCGCCGGGCCGTCGTGGCCTGGTCATCGTCGAGACTCTGGCTCACCGCTGGGGCACCCGCCCCACCGATGACGGCAAAATCGTTTGGGCGGAACTGGTCGTACCCAGCGCATAGGCCGAACCTCGCGCACAGCCTTCCCCTGTCGACCGTCTCGCGGATTGCCATGCCAGTGCCGTGCGGGGACCGGCTACACCGTGCCGGCCGGCGGTGATGCCGGCAGGAGCACCCATACGCATTTTCCGCGGCCGTACGGCTGCACACCCCAGGCGCGTGACAGGGCTTCGATGATGGCCAGGCCACGTCCACCGGTCTGGTCGCCGCGTCTCCGGCGTGGCGGGGCGGCGGTACGGTCCGCGGCGGTCACGGTGACCCGGCCCCGTACGGCGTGAACGGTGAGGTCCAGGATTCCGCCGCCGTGGCGGATCGCGTTGGTGACCAGCTCGCTGACCACCAGCGTCGCGTTGTACAGCCAGTCGGCGTCGGTGAAGCCCCACGCCCGCAGCACGCAGCGGGCAGCGTTCCGGGCAGTCGCGGTCGCATCCGTGTGGGGCGGCACGTCCAGATGCGCGACGAGGGCGCTCATCGGCCTGGCACCTCCTTGCGGCGGCGGAATGATCGGCAACGTTGCTCGGGTTCTTTTACCCGGCCATACCGTTCTCACGCCGGTGTCGCCACCGAGCCACGCGCTCGCGGACGATGCCGCAGGTCAGCGGTGGAGGTAGACGGCCAGACCGCCGAGTTCTTCGTTGGCGATGAACACTGACCGCACCGTGAGGATGGCTTCCTCGACGTGGGCGGTGCAGCCCCACGCGGAGTCGCCCCACGAATCGGCGATTTTCAGGTCGGCGGGGCCGGTGCAGCCGTCGACGCCGCCGAGCTGGCAGTGCTCGGGCCGGGGGGTGACGGCGTGGGTGGCGGCGGCGGCGCGCATCCGGTCGGCGAGTTGCGCGGCGGCGGCGGCGCGCTGTTCGGCCTCGGCACGCAGCTGCTGTTCCGCGCGGGCGGTGGCCTCTAGCTGTTGCGCTTGGGCACGGGTCCGGTCGAGTTCCTGTCGCAGTTTGATGTGCGCGCTCACTGCCTCTGCCAGGGTGTGCAAAGTCTGCACCTGCTGTTCCTGCCACGGGCGCGGGTTGTCGTCGACGGCGCACAGCCCGCCGATGACGTGTCCGTCGCGGTCGCGGACCGGCACACCGGCCCAGGCGCCGATACCGAGCTGCTCGACGGCGGGCACGTCCCGGATGCGGGGGTCGTGGCGGGCGTCGTCACTGATCAGCGCCTGGTTGGTGGCGATCAGGATGTGGCAGGGGCTTTCGTGGACCAGGTTCTGCCGCTGACTCACGGGTAGTTCCGGGCCGCCGTGGCAGCTTTTCCAGAAGGACCGCCTGTCGTCGACGACGGTCACGAACGCCCGCCGGGCTCCGGTGACCTGAGCGGCCAGCCGAGTCAGGGCATCGAACTCCTCTTCGGGTTCGGTGTCGAGCAACCCGGTGGAGCGCACCGCCGCCAACCGTGCCGGATCGAGGACCGCCGCCGGCAGGCCCGCCGCGGCCTGGCTGTTGCTGGCCGTCGGCGGAGTGTGCTGCTGCTGCGCGTCGGTGGTGATGCCCGCGGTCATGGCTACGACTGTAAGTCAGCCCTCGGCAGTGTGCATATCAGTGGTCGGCCCCTGGCGTGGGCCCCTCACGCCGCGGATGGTGGTCCCGTGGCGAAGCCGGCGCCGGACGAGCAACGACATCGCCCGGACGGCAGATCTGCGGCTGCGGTTCAGGATAGCCGGTATTGCTCGATCAGCGTCATGATCTCGGCGGCGGCGTCACGCAGGTGCGCCAGGCCCGACTCGGTGAAGGTGCGGGCGCTGGTGCCGAGCACGCAGTGGGCGCCGAGCACCTGCCCGTTGTGGTCGATCAGGGGAACGCCTGCGTAGCTGACAACGCCGTCGATCGTCACCAGGGGATTGTGCTGCTGCAGAGGGTCGACGGTGGCGTCCGGGACCACGTAGGGGCGAGCGGTGGGGATCGTCTGAGCGCAGAAGGACCACTCGACGGGGGTACCGCCGGCTTCGGCGATCCAGCCGGTCACGCCGTGCGCACCGACGGTGAACTGGGCGGTGTCCAGCCCGATGGTGGCCATGGCGATCGGTAGCTCCAGCCTTCGGGCGGTGCGTTCGGTGATCGCCTCGATGCCCCGGCGCAGCTCGGGATGGTCCCAGTCGTAGCCGGCCAGCGCCCGCAGCCGGCGCCGGTCCAGCAGCGGTGAAGGCGGGTCCGGCCAGTCCGGCCTGGTCGTGGCGAGCAGGCTCTCGACGTGTGCCTTCAAGACGCGGGGGCGCAGCGGTTTGGGCAGCACCTCGTCGACGAAGACGGTGGCATCGTGCGGCGCATCCGTGCTGATCATCAGCAGCGGCACGGCGGCGGTCCGGGGGTCGGCGCGTAGCGTCTGGGCGATCTGCAGACCGGTCATGCCTGGTAGGTGATGGTCGAGGATCACCAGGTCGGGTTGATGCCGGACGATCAGGGGCAGGGCTTGTTCCCCGTCGGGTGCGGGGTAGACGGTGTATCCGGCCTCCCGCAGTACGACTGACAGCACATCGACGACGTCGGCGTCATCCTCCACTGCGACCACCACCGGCATGAACCGCCCGCTTTCTCGTGTCCTCGGGCCGGCGTCACGCCGAGCACCCTGCCTGCATCATCGGCTGCGGGCGAGCTCATGTGAGGTCAGTTCGCAGGCGGCCGTGAGGTCCGGCCTCACCCGTCCTCGGAAGTGGTTTGCGGCTTGACAGGCAGTTCGATGAGGAAGGTGGTGCCGGGCCCGCGGTGCTCGGCCACCATGATGGTGCCGTGGTGGTGTTCGATGATGCTGCGAGTGATGACCAGGCCGAGACCGGTGCCGGGGATGCGCCGGTCCACGGCGGTGGAGGCGCGGTAGAAGCGGCGGAACAGCCGGGGTCGTTCGGCGGCGGGGATGCCGATGCCGGTGTCCGCGACGCTCCAGGTGATCTTCTGTGCGGTGGCGTCGGTGCCGGCGGTGACGGTGATCCGGCCGCCGGCGGGGGTGTATTTGATGGCGTTACCGATGAGGTTGTCGGCGACCTGCCGTAACCGCAGTGGGTCGGCGGTCAGCTCGAGCCGCTCGGGGAGATCCACTGCCACGGTGAGGTGTTTGTCGTCGGTGGCTGCGGCGGCGGCCTGTAGGGCCTGGGTGATGATGGTGCACAGATCGGTCGGGCTGGGGTCGATGGTCAGATGCCCGGCTTCCAGGCGAGCCAGGTCGAGCAGGTCCTCGGCCATGATCGACAACCGTTCGGCGTTACGGGTTATTGCCTGCAGATGGTGGAGCTGCTCGTCTGCGGTCAGGTCGCCGAGTTCTTCGGTGAACATGGCGGCGGTGGTGGTGATCACCGCCAACGGGTTGCGTAGCTCATGGGTGACCATGGCCAGGAACTCGTTCTTGGTCCGCGCCAGTTCGACGGCGAGCTCCTCGGCGCGGCGCCGTTCCAGGTACTGCCCGACCTGGGCGGCCACCCCGTTCAGCAGGCCGAGCAGGCTGTCCTCCGGGTCTTCGGCGTGATCACCATAGACACACAGGGCGCCGAGCATCCGCGGGCCGCTGCACAACGGGACGCCCACGGCGACGCGTAGCCCGATCCGGGCGGCGGCGCGGCTGCGCAGCGATGCGCTGTCGACGCTCAGATCCCGGATCCACAGCGGCCGGCGACCGGCGTAGACCCGGCCGGGCAACCCGACGCCGGGCTCGAGCTGATCGAGGGCAAAGTCATGCAGCCGCCGGTCCGGCCCGACGTAACGGGCGGCGCAGACCAGTAGTTGCCGGTCGTCGTCGGCCAGCCACAACTCGGCCACCGGCCAGTTCATCGTCACCCCGAGCGCCTCGACGACCCGTGTGGCAGCCCCCGTGCTCGACTCGGCTTCGGCCAAGCCCCGGGCCACGGCGGCCTCTACCGCGGTGAACCGGCTGGCGCGCTGGGCGATGGTGATGTCGTGGGCGAACACGTGAAAAACACGGCCTGTGGGCTCGTCGGTGGCCGTCAGCGTCATCTCGATAGGGAACTCATGACCGTCGGCGTGCCAGGCCATCCACTGCAGGCGCCGGTCCAAGGTCTGCCCAGGCTCACCGCCCGCCAACGCGGCCAGCTCCCTGCGGCCAACCTCGCGTGCGGCAGGCCGCACGATCAGCTCCTCGATCGACCGGCCGTACGCCTGCGCCCTGGTGTAGCCGAATGCCGTCTCGGCTGCCGGGTTCCACGCCAGGACCCGCCCCGTGGCGTCGAACGCGAAGTAGGCCTCCAGGGCTGCCGCCAGCACCACCCACGACGAGGCGGGCAGCGCGGCGTCCGGGTCACCCGTGAGTGCGGGTTCTGCGGGCATCATTCCCCCCGGCGAAGCTGTGGCGCGATCGGCCGACGGCGTTGCGGGGGAGGCGGACGACACCGTCATGCCCAGCCTAGCGGCACCAGATGGCGGGCGTTCGCGAACGGAAACGTCGATGTCGGCGTCACGTGACCGCCGCCCGCGCATCGTTCGTCGTGTCATCGGCGCCCTCGCATGAATCGTCCGATCAGCGAGGCCGGAACTCAGGTATCTCGGTTCGAGTTCGATCGAGCGCCGCCCAGCGGTGCGGCGGTCGACCAGGTCAGCGCCCGCGCGTTATGGCAGCGGTGACGGTGCGCAACCGCATCGCCACCTCCCGGCGCCCCGACCGGTGACCGACGGTCAATAGCGTAGGTGCTTCCTCAAGATTTGGAAGGTCCCATGGTGATCACTCCCAGCTGCGACACCGCACCCGATGCGCTGACTCGCCCCGAACGTCTGCAGGCCGTGGCCAGGCTCCTGCCGAGCACCGAGGAAACACCGCAGCCGCTGCAACAATTCATCGAACACGTCGCGGACATGCTGCAGGCCCCGTGTGCCGGAATCTCGCTGATCCTCGACACCGCCGGCATCCTGGTCGCCACCCACGGGGTCGATGGCTGGCTCGCCGAAGCCGGAGGCATGCCGGCCGAATGGGCACCGTGCGCCACGGTGGTGCGCACCAACACCCCCTTGCTGATCACCGACATGCACGACGATCCCGCCCACACCGCCAACCCGCTGGTGACGATCACCGGCATCCGCAGCTACGCCGGTGTCCCGCTGCACCTGGACGGACAGCCGGTCGGCTCGTTATGCGTACTCTCCGGGCAGCCGGGAGCGTTCTCCTCCGCTGATCTCAACACGCTCAGCGCCTTGACCGCGCACGCTGTTCAGCTGCTGCAGGACGTAGCCCGCAACTAACCGGCCGGGCCTAAATCCTCCGGACCGCCCGGCGTACGACAGCCCTGCGCTGACCTTCGCCTGAAAGGCTCGACACCCTTCATGACCACCGACGTTGCCGCCGACCACCCCTACGGACTAGTGCGGGCGACCGTAGCTGACCTGGCCGTCCTGATCGTGACCGCGCTGAAGACTACCCCTTGTCCGGTACGAGTAGCTGATACCTCTTTCAATGTTCGTCTTCGCGCCCATACCGCCTTGACCACCCGGTGAGCCCCCGCCGCCTGCAGCGGTCAAGACACATGCTGCCGGACGCTCTGGCGGGTCAGGCACGGCCCGTACCAGCCGCAGAAGGCTGCTGCGGCTGGTGACCATCCCTGGAACCGCCGCCAGCCGTGCCCCTGCTCGGCCGGCGAGCGCCAGGCCGATCGCCGTGAGCATGCTCCGCAGGCGGTCGGTGCTGCGCAATCGGCGGCAGGTCACGCCGTCTACCTGCTCGACGAAGGTCCGGACGGTGCAGGCGGGATTGCCGCAGATGAAGCGGCGTACCTGCAGCCAGATCTTGGCGGCCACGCCAGCTATCGGGACGTCCGTCAGGTTGCGCGAGTACCGTCCGTGCACGCGATCCGAAGCCGTGCCGCAGGACCAGCAGGTCGCCGTCTGAACTCGTACGCTGGCCGACAGCCACAGCCCATCATCCGACTGCTCAATCCCCTCGATACTGAGCGCGCCAAGGTGCGGCAGGAGTCGGCTGATCGTCGCGTCACACGGAGTGCCAACGAGTCATCTGCGAAGATCAACAACACTTCCTGTGCCAGAACCCGGAACTCACGAACAAAACCAGTGGCTACAAGCGGCTTGAAGTGGCCCCACCGGACTCGATGGTATGACGGTGTGATCTGGCCCGCGGAGGGGCCGATGCGAGGATCGACGGGCTGTAGTCGGAAGGCGACCCGAGATGGCCGATCGACACACCGACCCCGTACAGGGGCTCCTCGGCCTCAGAGGTCGAGAGCCCGGAAGCGGTGGCGGTTGGCGGATGCCCAAGTGGTGAACGACTGAAGGCCCGGGTTGAGGTCACGCAGCCAGTTGAAGTCGATCTGGGTCAGGTCCTTTTCGGCGTTGACGAAGTACTGGAACATGTTGGCCAGCTCGCCGGCGTCGGGCATGCCCGAGTGAGTTAACGCGGCCGGATCGACCGGTACGTAGTGCACAGGTTCGCCGAGCGCGTCGGCAACTCCGGCGGCGAAATCCTCTCCGGAGCACAGGTCACTCGCGATCGGCACGGTGCGACCGACGAGGGCGTCACCCCTGCTGAAGATGGCGTACGCGATACGGCCGACGTCGTCGACGGTGCCGCTGACCACCCGGGCAGAACCGATCGGCATCGCCAGCACGAGGGTGCCGTCCTCCGTGCGTCGCGGGGCATTGAAGGTGAACAGCGACTCGTAATACATCGGCGCGGTCACGAACGTGGTGGGGACCTCCGCGTCGAGGAAGAACGCGTTCGCTTCGGCCTTGCCGTCGGCGTGCGGCACGGTATAGCCGGCTTCCTGGCGCGGGGCGTCCGGCAGGTAGGGCCGGGTGTCGGCAAGTGTGGACCAGATGACGTGCCGCAGGCCGGTCGCGGCGGCCGCCTGGGCCGCGTTCGCGGCCTGCCCCTGTTCGCGTTCGGTCCGGGAGGTCCAGACCGAGCCCGCAGCCGGCGGCTCCCACCAGTTCGTCACCACGAACGCTCCGTGGGCGCCGTCGAAAGCACGGCGCAGGCTCGCCTCGTCGTCCAGATCGGCCTCGACCACCTCGATACCCGCGGCCAGGAGGTCTTCGGCCTTCGCCCTGTCCCGGGTCACCGCGCGAGCGGTGAACCCGCCGGTGGGATCGGCCGCGATGGCGCGGACGACGCTGCCTCCCTGAGCCCCGGTGGCACCCAGCACGGTGATGATGCGTTTCGCGCTCATTCTCAGCTCGACTCTCTAGATTGACGTGTCAAGCTAGACCTTAGAGAGCCTCAGCTTGATGTGTCAATCTAACTTGTAGGATGCTGACCATGGCGGCTGAAACCTGGCTTGACGACATCCAGCAGAAGACGTGGCGGAGCTACCTGACGATGGTCAGGGAACTCGAGCGCCACCTGCGGCAGCACCTACAGCACGAGTGCGGCATGTCGGTACCCGAGTACGAGCTGCTCGCGCGCCTCTCCGAAGCCCCCGGACACCGCTTGCCGGTAGCCACCCTCGCCGAGAGCACCGGCTGGGACCCGAGCCGCCTGTCCCACCAGCTGACCCGGACCGGTAAACGCGGCCTGATCGGCCGTGTACCCTCGCCGCACACCCGGTACCCCGACGTCGTCCTGACCGAAGAAGGCTTCGCCCTCATCACCAGGGCTGCGCCTCGACACGTCGCAGCTGTCCAGTCACTCTTCCTCGAGCCCTTGGGCCAGGAGGGTCGGTCGGCCCTTGACGCCATTACCCGGAAGATCCTCGGCGGCCTCGACGCCCACCAAGCCGACGACTGCTCCCTCAGGACGGACGCACCTCAGGAGGAGTGAGATAGCTCCCCACCGGGCCCAAGGGTCCCTACGGCACGTGGGCCAGGTCAGGCGCCAGGATCGTGGGCTGCGTGACCTGCTGCTTGTTCGCTCGGCTGAGGCGGCGGGTCATAAGGGTGATATTCGCCCAGGTGATGTGAGCTTCAGAGTGCTCCGGCAGGCGTTCGCGGAAGTTGCGGCGGGCGCGCACCTGCCAGGACAGCGAGCGCTCCACGATCCACCGGCGTGGGAGCACGGTAATGAGCAGGCCTTGGTGTCCACCACGACGTGCCGCTTGCTCCCATCATCTTGAGCCACCACGACTCGTGGCCTGTTGATGCCAGTTGAACTCTCTAGGCACACGCTTAGTGTGCACGACTAGCTCAGGGATGCTGCCGGCAAGACGCCCAATGACGGCGAACTACATGCGCCAGCTCGCCCACCCTGAATTTGCGCGCAAGCGGCGATCATCAAATTCAGAGTCATAGGCCAGTCGCTTCTCGCCGAGGAGACGCGGAGCCAGTAGGGCGAGTCCGGCGACTGCCCGCCGGGCAGACTGAGGTGAATCTACTGCGACACGGCCGGCGTGGTGCGAGTCCATGGGATGCCAGACGAGACCGAGCTCGGGCGTACCGATGCTGGGCTGCTGGTTGTCTTTGTCCTGGTGCCCGCCAGGTGGTCTCGGCGCGCTCGTTCGGCAGCGCCGTCGGCCTCACGCCACTGCGGCGTGCTCGCGGTGCGGTGCCCGCCTGCGTCCGGGTACGCGATGGGTCGGCGGTCTGTTCGTGTGGCACCGGGCTGCGTTGCCGTACACAGCCGTAAGACCGCGAGGCGGGGTGTTTGGCGGTCGCGCGCTGAGGAAACAATCGTGGCCGTTGAACCCCCCCGGTACTTCACGGGCATCCGCAGCACATGGACACTTCACCGAAGGGCACGTCATGTCGTTCCTCTGGGCCATCATCGCCGGATTGATCATCGGTCTGATCGCACGCGCGGTTCTGCCGGGCAGGCAGGACATCCCGATCTGGTTGACCATCATCCTGGGCGTGCTCGGCGCCATCATCGGCAACGTCATCGCCACTGCCCTGGGCGTCAGGGACACCGGCGGCATCGACTGGATCCGCCACATCGTCCAGATCGCCGCCGCCGCCGGTCTGATCGCCGTCGTCACCCCCCTGTGGGCGAAGCGCGTACGCCGGTAGGCACCCCAGCACGCCAGCCCACGTGAGGGGCAGAGCGGAACGATCCGCCTGCCCCTCACCCCTGTCTGTCCCGTCCCGGCGTGATCCGCCCTCCGGGGGGTGCCCGGGTCTCTGCTTGACGCCATTGCCGGTAACGCCGGCCGTCGTGAGCGCGAGCCTTGATGGCGACACCCGGCGTTGGAACGGTGTGGCCGGGTACAGAACTCAACGACTGCTGCCGATCACGCTGGAACTCCAGGAGGTGCCAGGCCGATGAGCGCCCTCGTTGCGCACCTGGACGTGCTGCCGGGCACCGGCGCGGCTGCGGCCGCCAGGACCGCTACCCGGTCCGTGCTGCAGAGCTGGGGTTTCACCGACGCCGACTGGGTGTACGACGCGACGGTGGTCATCAGCGAACTGGTCGCCAACGCCGTCCGCCACGGCGGCGGAATCCTGGCCCTGAGTCTTCATGCCGTGCGGGGCCGTGTCACGGTGACCGCCGCGGACCGTACCGCGACCCCACCACGCCAGCGGCGCGGCGACCAGACCGGCGGACGTGGCCTGGCCATTATCGACGCCCTGTCCCGTGCCTGGGGGGTGCGGCCGTACGGCGCCGGAAAATGCGTCTGGGTGCTCCTGCCGGCAGTACTGCCGGCCAGCACGTTGTAGCCGGTCCGGGCGCGGCCACCGGCGTCAGGCTGACACAGTGCCGCTGCAAGGTCGGGCTGTGCTCATGTCAGGGCGCGCTCTGCCGATGTTCGAGGTCCACGCCGATGCGCAGGCCCTGAGCCTGCTGGGATCTGGGAGCATTCATGCAGCTTGTTCATGCCCGCGGGTGGCGGCTGTCGCAGGTGCCACATGTGGATGGGCAGGACAGCTGTCACCGGCTGTACCGGGACCGATTCTGGGTCAGCGACCGCCGGGCCGGCGAGCTTGCGGAGCAGCTGGCCGAGCATGAGCTCTGGGCCGACGAGTTCACGCCCGCGACCGTGCAGTGCTGCGTGATGGTGGATCCCGGTTCGAAGATCGCGTGTCTTCGGCCCGCCGAAGTCGTCGACGGGCAGGCCCACCTCCCGCTGTGCGAACTGTGCCGGCAGGCGCTGGCCGCGATGGAGGGCTTTCCGGGCCAACGTGACATGCAGGCGGCGTCGGCGGCGGTGCCGCACCTGACCGCGATGTGGCTCAGTTGCGGCGATCACGATCGGCGGGAGCTGTCGCACCACATTCGCCATCCGGTCGCGAAGATCCTCGGCTGGGCGGAGATCCTGCACGACGACGACACCGTGGACCCGGTACACGCCCGCCGGATGCGAGTGATCTACCAGTGCGCGCAGGACCTGCAGCGGCTGCTCGACAACGTAGCCTCACCGCTCTGACCAGGGCTAGACCGCGCCCATGCGCCCAGTTCGGCCGGGCCGGGCCTGGCCGGCGGGCAGCGAGATCGTCAGGTACGCCGTCTCACGGCCGGTCTTGCCCTTGACCGTACGGGTGCGGGCGATCCGGACGGCTTGTTGCGCGTGGGGAATCCCAGCCCGCCCGGGGTCACGACGGTGAGCGCCTTGACCGTGCGGGTCTCCTTATCGCCATCGCCGTGACCGCTCTCACGGGCCTGCGCCCCGATCGTGACCTGCGCCCAGGGAAGGCCCTTGACATGGGGATTTCGTTGGACCTCGCGGCGATCTGCACCTGGGCGAGCACGATGCCGGTGCTGGTGTCGTACGCGCTGAGCAGATGGACCTGGCAGCCGTCGGCCAGCCGGGCACCACGCTCGACCTTGCCGTCGACGGCGACGACCAGGCGCCACCAATGCCCGGCGGCCCGCCCCGGCGTTGTCCGGCTCCGTAGCCATCGGGGCCAGGACCTGCGACGACACAGTGATGTCGATACGGATCAGCAGCCGCCACACCACCCGCGGAGCACGATCGACGTCAGAACCGGATGTCGAGGGTTCAGGCAGGAGGCTTCATCGGGACGGCAGCGAAATGCAAGGTCAATTCTCACTGTGATCACGGCGGACTCGCCGACCGAAAGTGTTAACCCTGTGGTGTCGATCTTCTCGCGCCCTTATGATTGCCGAGTCGCCGGCCTCGGGCGGGGAGTTCTGATGCCGTTTCGTAAACGTACATCTCGGTTCGCGCCAACGGTGATCGTCTTGGGTGCACGAGGAAGTGGAAAAACTGTTTACCTCGCTGCCATGTTCGATCGGCTGTGCATCGCACCGCCCGAGACAGGCTTCTATCTGAAATGTCCGCGGGAGCAGCGCGATCTCTTGCATCGACGATGTCGGCAACTGGCTGAACCGCACGGCGAGTGGCCCGCCGCGACACCTACCAGCGAAGTCCGCGAGTACACCTTCGACTGCCGCGCGCGACTGCGGGACCGCGAGACCGCCCAGCCGAGGCACGACGAGGACACCCTGTTTTCGCTGCGCTATCTCGACTACTCTGGCGAACTGCTGGAGCCGCTCTGGTCGGAGGCCGACGGCTTCTCGGAGAATTGGCAAATGCTTGAGGACCGCATCGGGCGGGCATCGGCGAAGCTCTGTCTGCTAGGCGGTGACATGCTTGACCGCCGGCTCAGGCACGAGGAGTCCGGCATCGACTATATCGACAACTTCTTGCCGGGGATCCTTGATGTCGGTCAAAAAGGTGTGTGCCCGGTGCATCTCGTCATTACGAAGTGGGATGTTCTGTGTCCGCCAAACGCTGAGGAGAACGGTCGCCTGAGTGAAGTCTCCGAGGCCTTGATGCAGTTGTCGAACTTGCACGATTTGATCACCGGATGTCAGGGCGAGCGCGTCATCCGGTTGATCCCGGTGAGTTCGGTCGGACACGCGTTCGTCGAGATCGACGGTGGCGTGCAGCGTAAGCGGACAGATCCGCGGGTCCGGATCAGCCCGCGCGATGTGGAGGTGCCGTTCGCCGCCGTCCTTCCGGACATGGTGGAGCACCTGGTCGCGGAAGTGTTCGCCGGCGAAAGACGCCGCCGCCGGATGCACCGGGCTCTCGTCCGGATCGCCGAAGGCGCGCGTTCGGTTCCCGTGGACAGGGTCGTCAACGAGGTGATCTGCCTCGTCGCTCGGAAGTTCAGCCGGCGGGGGTTCAAGACCCCTCCCGTGGTCGTGGAAGCGGCGGTTCGCCGCCTGGAAGACGTGGTTCGCAAAAGCGGGCAGCTCGCCGGTCGGTACGTCGCAACGAACCATGTCTTCAACCGCCTGGAACGGGTCCTCCTCGACCTGGAGGACCGCCTACCGGCCTCGGTGCTCGGCCGTGTCTAGCCTTGCTGCGCCGTTCTTGGTCGCCGCCGGTCGCCGCCGTGGGCAACGCTCGATTCTCCTGCCGGACTGGCTGGCCGAACGCCGCCTCGGCGCCACGGTGCGCGACAGCGTGGACCTCGAGCATCGGGGCGACCGAGTGCTGCGCCGTCCCCTTCCGCACCCCACTGCCGAAGGCTCGACCTCGTGCTACCGCAGCTGCGTCATACGCGAATCCGACCTCGCTGCCCGCTCCTGGCTGGCCTCGGGACCGGTCTCCGGCGCTCCGGTCCGTGATCAGTTTCAGCGACCGATAAGGGCGGCCTACGGGTTGATCATTCGGTCCGCCGCTGGGGACACGGCGCGCCTGGTCGAGCGTGACATGCAGATCGCCTGGCACTGCCGGCTCGTTGCCTATCGCCGGTACCTCGCCGACAAACTCACCTTTGGGCAGCTCTGTTCTCTGCCGCTGCGATGGGACGCGGCTGTGCTCGGCCCCGAGCAGACATACGCCGCCGGGCGAGGCCGCTCCGGGGGAGGATCGCGAGCGCACTGTCGGCTCGGCCGGGGCATACCCCGGCGGGATGTCTCCGGTGAATGCGTCGCAGGCATGGCCGATCGCCCTGCTCGATCCCGATACGAGACGTCCGCGGCCCATTGTGCTTCCGCCGGGAATGGACGGGGCGAGGCTGGCATCGATTCTTCGTGGCATCGCGGATCCGGTCCCGAGTGGTCCACCAGCGTGGCTATGTCTGCTCGAGACGTCCGCCGATGCCCCACTTGTTCTGGTGTATCGCTGTCGCGAAGTGTCCTCGGCACACCTTCCGACTTCCCCATGGTTCGGACCCGACATGTCTGCGGCCGTGCGTCCGGGGGAGGGCAAGCGGCCGCTCACCGGTGTGGTGGTTCCGGAGCCGGAAGCACCTCTGCTCCAGGAGGCGGATCTCGATGCGGCGTGGGCGGCAGCGTGCGGCGCGCTGGCAGCGCGGTCGCCGACCGTGATCCCGGACGCTCGGTGCCGTTGCGCCGGCGTGACCCCGTCTGAAGACGAGAAGGGAGCGACAGTGTTCGCATGGTCGCGTTGGGGGTTCGGTCGCTCCAAAATGCAGGAGCTCATTCGTCAAGCCGACATCATCATGGCCGGTGTCCACTCCCGGGCGCTGTCACTGGCAGATCTGCTCGAGTCCGCCCACGGATGGCACGTGACAGCCGAGGCGTCGAACCGGTATGCCGGGCTGACCGGGGCGATTGCGGCGGCTCGCGCGCACCCGCTGCTGCGCAAGTGCCTGGATGCTGGCACGAGGCATCACGGTACGGCAGCCCGGCACGGCGAGCTGCGGGAGTTCGACCTCAACGCGGCATTGTGCTCGCTCGAGGGTGAGGCTCGTGCGGTTCTCGCCATCCTGGGTATAGCCGGACCGCCGGCACCGGCGAACACCTCCGTCGGCCGATACGGCGCCCGCGCCTTCGAGCGGTACTGCTTCGGCCCGTTGACCGTCTGGAACCAGTGGAGGCGTCAGCTCGATCCCTGAGCGACCCACCCGTGACAAGAGAAGGGCAAGGCATGCTGAACCGATTCCGGCGAGCGCCGGACTGGGCCGCTCTGCCCGACGTCAGGACCGCGCTGGAACGCTTCGGAATCATCCGCGGATTCCTGGCCGATCGACTGGCGTTCCTGGGATTTCCGCATGACATCTATCTTCAGGGGTCCGTTGCCACGCAGATGGCGACCGGCCATGAACTCGATCTCGATGTGGTGGTCGAACTGCAGCATCCCCTTGCGCTTGACCTACTCCTCAAGCCCCACCGCGAGGGCTGGGTCAGTCCGGACGATCTGCGTGCGAACACCATGCTCGCATCGATGTCCGCATACGCGGATGTGACAGTACCGGCTCCCGTCATGACGTACCAGGCCGCGTTAGCGACATACTGGATATCGTTTCGCCAGGCGGTGGAGACTCAGCTCCGAGCACGATTCGGTAATGCCGTTAGCCTCAGTGCGGGAGGTTACCTCAAGCTGCACGACCCGGCCCGAGTGATGCCCGACGAAATCATCGTCACCCAGTCGGTCGTCGGTGCGGGCCTACCGGCCGGTTCATTCGTCATGTGGGAGGCTCCGGCCTGGACGGTCCTTCTCGGCAACTCACACGAGCACTTGAGGAACACCCACTTGAAGGATGCACGGACCGGCGGCGCCTATTGTGGACTGGTACGCCTTCTCAAAGCCCAACGTCAATTCAACGGACAGACCGTCTACCATCGGATTGTTCGGAATAATCTGCTTTCCTACTTCATCGAATGCCTGTTGTACAACGCTCCGGACGAGTATTTTGACAGGAGACCCCTTGTCTGCCTCGACCGGGTTTCCCGATGGTTGCTGGAGTACTGCGAGGCGGCGGCCAAGAGCCGGTTCGACGTCGATCTCGTCATGCCCAACGGGCTGGCGGCGTTCAACCAGCTGACGGCGAGCCCGTTCACGCTATGGCTGGAGAGCGGCAATGCCATGGTGTTCGCCTTGCACGCCGAGGCTGTCGCCCGGCGCCTTCGATAGGTCTCGGCAAGCAAGACCATCGGCCGACATCGGAACATCCACCAAGCGAATCGATGACGTGGCTGCCTGACGGCACATGTGCCGACCGGACCCCTGTGCGAGTGCAAGGATGACGCCAGATGCCCACAAGACGTCCGGCCATCGCGGCCCTACAGAACAGCAAGCGGGCCCTGACCCTGCTTGCCGCCCAGCGACGCCTGTACTCCGACGCCAAAATCATCCACAATGCGCGCCTCGTTGTCGCCCTCGTCGGTGCGGTCGGTGGCGTGGCGGCCGCGCTCGCCCTCCCGCAATGGCGTACTCCGATCGGCGTCACGACCGGCTTCATCCTGCTGACCCTCAGCGTCCTGGGTGGCGCACGGGAGAAACGTAAGATCAAGGAAGCCTCGTCGGTGCAGGAAGAGCTCGACGTGATGTTGTTTCAGCTGCCCTGGAACGAAATGTGCTCCGACAGGCCCACCGTTACGGTGATCACGGGCGCGGCGACACGTTTCAAAGGCGACACAAAAGAGCTGGAAGACTGGTATCCCGACACCGGTGACGTGCCTTACCCGATGAATGTGCTGATCTGCCAGAACAGCAACCTCGGGTGGGGAGCGACCACGCACCGCGCCTGGTCCGCGGTCCTGACCGCGGCACTGCTGCTTCTCGTATCGCTGTCGGTGGCGCTCTCGATCGTGAGCCGCTTGGACTTCATCGGCGCACTAGTCGGAGTGTTCTTCCCTCAGATCTCTCTGCTGAAGGAATTGTTAGAGAACTTTCGCGCCAATCTGGAAGGCGCTAACAGCAAATCCGCTGCCGAAAGCAAAGTCCTCGCCCACTGGCGGCGTGGACTGTCCGACCCCGCCGACGTCACGGCCGGAGACTGCCGCATGGTACAGGACAAAATAGTGCAGTTCCGGCAAAGCAACGCATCGGTCCCGGACTGGTTCAACAGCGTCCTGGCCAAGCATCTGAACAACGCGATGCGCGTCACCGCCGCACTCATGGTCCGCGAGGCCCAGGACGCCATAATCACCCGGCGCCAGCCTTGAGAGATTGCGTCCCGAGTCGTGTTCCTCGGAGGTCTATGTGACCGAGCAGGATCCGATCTGGTCGACTGTGCCGGCAGTGCAACCGTGATCCGAAACTTCTCGGCAGCGCTGTTCCAGCTGTTCGACCTGCTTGGGCTGGCACTTGTTCGACTCGTACTCTCCCGCGATCAGCTCCGTTCCCGCCTGCCGGCGGGAACTCGCCAGGGGACTCCGATGCTCGCCGAGACGATCAACGCCCTCACGAACCACCTGCGGGCCGAGCAGAGGGCCGGCCGCATCCTTATCCTTACCGGCGTGGCACCGGCCGCCTTGGCGCACGCGATCATCGGCACCGGTCATCTGCTGTTCGAAGGAGAGCTCGGAGGGTTGCCAGACGAGTCCGCGGTCGACGAGGTCGTCGCGACCATCCCCGTCGGGGCCGAGCCCGGCGCCGACGACTCCTCCGAGCGGTGCGCCGGTTCCCCGCCGTCGGCATGAGCGCTCCGCCACCGACCGGCACCCGGCCCGCAGCCGTGCCGAACGGCATCAGCATCTGCACCGACGCGGTCCCGGCGGGCAGCTCCGGAAACGCTTCTCACCCGCGCGCCCCGGCCGGGACCGGATCCTAACCACTGAGCAGGTCGCGACTACGCGTTGACGGATGTTCACCGAAGGAGGCCGGCGACCTCGAGACCAGGAGTGATCGGCCAGTCAGTCGCATGGCCGGGTGTGCCGGCGGCGACATCTGGATGATTCGCGTCTTCGCGGTTGCGAGCATACATACTAGTAGGTATGTTGAACCGAGTCCTCGGCGTCTCGGCACTTCAAAGCGGGAACTCACATGCGAAAAGGCGGTGGTCACGGCATGACCGGCAAGGACGCCCGTACGCGGCTGGTCGAGGGCATGGCGGACCTGTTGTGGGAGCGCGGCTACGTGGGCACCAGCCCGTCGGCTGTGCTCCAACGCGCCGGGGTCGGACAGGGCAGCCTGTACCACCACTTCACCGGCAAGCAGGCCCTGGCGGTGGCCGGTATCGGGCTCAACGCCGACACCCTCATGCAGGCGGCGCGGGACGCCCTCGACGGACCCGGCACCGCCTACGAACGGCTCGAGCGTTTCCTGTTACGCGACCGCGACGTGCTCCGCGGATGCCGCATCGGCCGGATGGCGCAGGACCCGGACGTGGTTGCCGAGGACCCCCTGCGGCAGCCGGTGGCCGACGCGCTGGCCTCGGTTCGCGGGGCGATCGCCGCGGTGATCGAGCAGGGACAGGCCCGGGGCGAGCTGGCCCCCGGCATCGCCCCCGACGACCTCGCGGGAACCATCTTGGCCACGCTTCAGGGTGGGTACGTGCTCGCGCGCGCCGAACTCGACGCGGAGCGGTTCACCGCCGCTGTCCGGGGTCTGCTCGGGCTGCTCCGCGGCCTGATGATCGCCCCGTGATCGTCAGCCGTCAGCATCCCTCCCGGCCCGCGCCGGCCTCGGTGCAGGAACGCGACGCCCGAGGCGGGGCCGCTGTCCGGGAGCCGGTCAGCGCCGACGACTACCCGAAGGACTGAGAACCACCCATGCTCGCGATGCAGTACGAGATCACCCTGCCCGCCGACTACGACATGCAGGTCATCCGCGACCGCGTCGCCGCGACCGGTCACCTGCTCGACTCGTACCCGGGGTTGGGGATGAAGGTGTTCTTGATCCGCGAACGCGGCGTCGACGGCTCCACCGCCAACCAGTACGCCCCGTTCTATCTCTGGGCCGACGCGGCGGGTGCGGCGTCCTTCCTCTGGTCGGGTGCCGGATTCACCGCGATCCTGCGCGACTTCGGCCGACCGGTCGTGCAGACCTGGATCGGCGGCACGGCCCATCAGAGCCCGGACTGGCATGTTCCTCCCGCGTATGCCGTGCGGCAGAAGACCGCGCTTGCGGGTGATGCCGACCTGGTGGAGATCGCCCGCTCGACGGACGCCCGGCTGGCCGAGGCTGTCGCGGCAGGCGAGACCCAGCTGGGGGCGTACGGGATCGACCCGCGCACCTGGGAGCTCGTCACCGTCACCCTGCACGAGCAGCGCCCCACCGAGGTCCCGGAGGCCGCTGAGTTGTTCCAGGTGTTGCACGCCGCGGCGCCGGAACGTGGACAGCTGCCCGACCGGGTGGAAAACCGCCTGGGGTAGAGCGATGACCTACCGTCGTGCCCCGGGGACGCATTTGACGTCCGGATCGGCAGGCCGTCCGGGCGAATGATCCTGTGGATGTACATTCCCTGCTGAGATGAACTCAGTGAGCATTGGCGAGCAGTGCTTGGACTTTCGGGTGATTCCAGGGGTGCCTAGGGCACGCCCGAAGGCCCGGTCCGGTCGGTGCGGCGGGTCGGCAGCTGACCCGAGCTCGGCGCAGAGATCAATTCTCCCCGCTACCGCGGAGTGCATCAATGCAGAGGACCGCATCGGCAAAGCCGCGCGTGGCCTCCGGCTGGCCAGTTGCCGTGCGCTGGTCGCCAGGCCGGGACCACCTGCTGAGCAAGGTCAGTGGATCGTCGGTCGACGGCTGTCCGGTGAGCCGCCACCGGTTCCCGTCACGCTCCAGGCGCCACCGGTCCTGGGCGGTCGCGAGCATGACCACGTCGCCTTGCGCTTCGAACAGAACTGGCGGGTGAGCCGCCGCAGCAGCGAATCGCGTCCAAGTTGT
The DNA here is from genome assembly GCF_056134165.1 of Actinoplanes sp. 13. Lineage (NCBI taxonomy): Bacteria > Bacillati > Actinomycetota > Actinomycetes > Micromonosporales > Micromonosporaceae > Actinoplanes > Actinoplanes sp. 13. The sequence goes on from NZ_JBVYOQ010000013.1 coordinate 137,998, forward strand.
TCCGTCCGCCGTAACAGTCACCACTGCAGGCAGGGGCCAGGGCTTGCGCCACCGAGCCGGGTACCGGGCGGCGAGTTCGCGCTGGTTGGGGCGGGCGGCGTACTCCATGTCAGCGTGCTGCATGGCGTGCAGCAGATAGCGGCGGGCGTCCGCCAACGCGGGAGTGCTATCGAGGCGTACGCCCATCTCGACGCCGTTGATCAGGCCGTGGTCGAAGTCGAAGTTCGCGGAGAAGACGGCGCCGGTCCGCCCGTCGGCGATGGCACCCTTGGCATGGGTGAGGGAGTCGGGGTGGATCTGAACGCCGAGTTCCGTGAGAGCCCGGGCGTCGCGCAGGTCTCGGGGCAGGTTTCTACCGCGGACGAGGAGTGCGACCTTCACGCCGCGGGCGCAGGCGCGGGCGATGGCGTCGAGCAGGCGCTGGGGTTGCTCGGCCAGGCCGACGAGGCTGTAACTCGCCAGGAGCAGCTCGTCGCGGGACCGGTCGACGATGTCGTTGATCGTTGCCAGGATGGCGTGTTCATCGTCGTGGGTCCAGATGACGCCGGGCCGGGGTTCGGCTGCGGGCACGGAGACATCACACGGGCTCGGCTCGACATCGCGGTCCTTCAGGACATATGTCTCGCCCGGCCGCGCCTCTCCGGTGCAGCCGGCGAACCACATCCGGGTGAAGAATCGGCCGAGCAGTTCCGCCTCGCCGGAGTCGGTGATCAACGTTCCGCTCTCGCCGGTGACGGGCCGGTCGGCGGTTCCGCGTAGCGCGCTGGTCTCGAGGTTGGCGCTGGAGACGAGGGCGACCTTGTCATCGACCACGAGGAACTTGGCGTGACACGAGGAGTGACCCCGCACGATGATGCCCCGCCGGGTCATCTCGTCGAAGCGCTTACGCTGCGCCTTGACGTCGTGCGCCGTCTCCTCGGGCGCGAGGTCCGGCAGGTCCTTTCGCAGCGCCTTCTCATCCCAGCTGGTGATGACGTATACGCCGCCGCGCAGGCGGTCGACAGCCTCGTAGAGAGCTTCCAGCAGTGGCCCGTCGCCGATGCGGTAGCTGGCAAGGAAAATCTTGCCGCGCGCGCCGCGGACGAGGTCAACGGCGGTGTCGGCAATGGTGGTCGCCGACCCGCGGTAGGAGAAGCGGTGCGCGTAACCGGCAGGCGCGGCAGTGCGATCCTCGAAGGGGGCTTCGGTGCGGGCTTTGAACAGGTAGAAGCCCTGCTCTGCCCGGTATGCGCCGAGGTCGATCTCAGGCATAGCGGAAGTCCTCCCGCCGGCGCAGGGTGTAGGCGAGGTGGTAGCGCTTGAGCTGCCATGCCCGGTCGCGGACCGCGACGGGATTCACCAGACCCGATATCTCGTACGGCAGGTCACGGGCCAGGTGGGCGAGATCCTGTTCTATTGCTACGAGATGGGCGGCATCCCACTCCGCCCGGGCCAGGATCCGGTCCCGGTCGATCAGGGCGCGAGAGCCGGGATCTGTCGGAACCAGTTCGACGATCACATGCGCCGTGAAGGACTTCGAAGCGATCCGTAGCATCAGCTCCTGTGCCAGGTCGCACCCGGAGCCGGCGAGTTCCTGTGCCGAGCGTTCGGTCAGGTGCACTCGCCAGGTGATGTCGTCGACCTGGTCGATGGCGGGCGCATACTCGGCGAACCGTCCCAGGAGCACGGTCCAGATCTTCGTACGGTCGTCGGGCAGCCGAGGTAGCACTGCTGAAGCCGACCAGCCGGCGGCGAGGCGGTCGGCTCCGCCGAGCACGATCGCCGCCTCCCGATGTCTTGACGTCTCGCCGCGACGCATGCGCTGGGAAGTGCCCTTCAACGTCAGAAAGGTGGTGAGTGTCGAGTCCCGCCGGCGAACCTGGGCGTCGCAGCGGTAGACGGGGCAGAATCCTGTCGGCAGCAACGGCGAACCGTCGGCCGTGGCACCGACGTCCACGATGTCCGGCGACAGTCCCGCGATCCGGCGGGATCGGATCCGGTCGCCGATGAACTCCGACCACGGAGCCTGCGCGATGTCATCGCCGACCGGTGCCCGCCCCACCGGGTCCAGCCGGCGATTGTCGATGGCGGCCAAGCCATCGTCCACCATGATCATCTCGTCGCTGTTCGGTAGGTACACGAGATTGATTCGGGCTTCGCGGATCTCGTGGACCCGGCCGGCGGCGAGCACCTGCGCTGCCTTGTCCGGTGCCGGGGCGAAGCCGCCGGGCGCCCGGATCAGCGCACCGTCGCGGAGCAGCCGCCGTGTCAGCGGCGCGAGCAGCTGTCCGGGCAGCCCGGTGATCGTGGTCAGCTGTTGTTCGCCGACATTGCCCAAGGTGGTCGCGATTTCCAGTACGAAGAGCTCCAGGCGACTCAGCTCGACGGTCGACTGCTTGTGAACCGGCACCCCGCGCCAGTGCGCGAGCGGTAGGTCCGCATCGACGATGAGAGCCACCGTTCCTTCCTCCGGCCGTGCGATGCGGGTCAGCTCGAAGCGTTGCGGGTCGGTCATATGTCTCTCACCCGCACCATGGACGGGTTGTTCTGGAACTGCGTGAACATGTTGCGGTAGAACAGCTCTGCCTCGGGCACTCCGTTGATCTTGCTGAGGGTGTCGGCGTGCCCGACGAGATAGAGTCCGCGCCTGGCGCGGGTCACGGCGACGTTGAGGCGACGAACGTCCTGCAGCCACCTGGCGTAATTGGCCCGCGGCCGACCCTTGCTCAGGAAAGTGCGGCAGAAGCTGATGATCACGATGTCGCTCTGCTGACCCTGGATCCGGTCGATGACGTCGATCAACTTGATGGCGAGGGCCGGGTACTCGGCCGACCGCACGTGGGCTCGGAGATCGCGTACCTGATGCAGGTAAAAGCTGAGAATGCTGATCGTCAGCTCTGACCCGCCAGGTGAGGCCGTCGCGGCCCGATTCAACTCGTGGAGCACCCGCCCGACGAGTTCTGCCTCGAACTGGTTGCGGAAGCCGAGGCCTTGCGGCTGGTCGCGGGCCCGGTCGCCGTGGTTACTGGTATCGAGGAAGACCACCGGCTTCTCGAAGGCTGACGTTGTCACCGGCTGCTGGTCGAGATCGGGCGCTGTCTCGTACCGTCCTCCGTACACCGGATCGCGGACCAGCGCGGCGATGGCGTCGATGGACCGGTGTTGCCACCGCAGCGCCGTCGTGATCGCGGCGGGCTCGGCGGTGAAGCAGCGCTCGAACAAGCTTCGCACGAGGTGGTTACGCATGGCTGCCAGCACCCCTCGATCGGGTTCCGCGCCGAACGCGCCAACGGCCGGGTGCCGGGTGAAGTTGCGCTGGTACGTCTCCCACTTCGGGTCACTGGTGAGCCGGTCCAGGGTGGCCTCCACCGACCTGTTGCGGAAGGCGTGCAGCTGTGGCTCCTCCTGCCATAGCTCGGCGAGCCGGCCGATCGCCGCCGCGGGCGTGCCGCCCTGGCGGGCACGGAGGTGGTCGGCGGTCAGAGCGTGCAGGTGATGTTCCTCGGTCTGGTCGACGAATGGCGGCAGCTGACGCTGGTCACCGACCAGGATCCAGCGGCGGGCCCGGACCGCGCCGATGAGGAACTCGCTGTCGACGACCCGGCTCGCCTCATCCAGGATGAGAGTGTCGAAGTCGGCATCGTCGATCTCCTTGCCGAAGGCGCCGACAGTGGTGCCGAAGACGACGTTGACGGCCTGCATCAGCTCCGAGCGGAGCCGCTCGTCATCGGCGAGCCCACCGATGCCACCTGAGCCGGTCACCTCGAACCAACGTCTCTCCAGCTCACGCTGCTGACGCAAGAGGTCGGCCCGCTGCCGCGTTTGGGCTGCCGCTTGCCGCCACCGCGGAAGATCCCGTGAACCTGGACTTCCGTCAGTGGCACTCAGCTGAGCCTCGGCCGCGGTCAGGCGTGCTCGCGCCTCGGTGATCTTCCGATCGTGCTTCGCGAGCGTGGTGGAGTGGGCGGCGTTCGTCGAGGCCAGCCGGCCGACCAGATCTGCCTGCCGCGCCTCCGCTCCGTCTCGGGATCCGGTCCAACGGCGCAGATCGTTGGCGAGTCCGCTGGATCGGAGGACGAGCGCGGCGCTTCTTGTGGTGAGCTTGCCTACCTCGTCCGGTGAGTGCAATGCGCTTCGCAGCCGGCTCACGAGCCGCATCCAGCGTGAGAACGCCGCAAGCCGTTCTTGCAGCTCGGCCAACTCGGCGGATACCCGCCGCAGCTCCTCGTCGGCATGGAGTATCTGCTGGGCACTCCGGTTCTGTTCATCGGCCGCGGTTGCCAGCTCGGTATCGAGCGTGCGCCGACGGTCCTCGTGCTCCGCCACGAGTTTCGCCCGCTTCGCCACGAGTCCGGCCAGCCCCTCGGCGGCCGTCACATACTCCTCGATTCGTTCCGCTGCGGCCGTCAACTCAGCTGCTTGCGCCTGCCATGCCGGCGACTCGGACCGCTCGGGGGTCTTGGCCTGAGCCAGGCAGGACGTCGCGACATTGCCGGGCAGGAAGCGGAGGTTCTCAGGTCGTACGTTGTCGCTGTCGGCAGCCATCCGTAGCGCGAGCACGCCGGGCTGATCGCCAAGCCTGCTGAGCACCTCGTCGACGGCTACATGCATCGGGGCAAGCACCAGCACGCGCTCGTTTCGCGCGAGGAGCTGGAGCACCAACTCCTCGATCACCGTCGATTTGCCGGTGCCGGGTGGACCCTGGATCAGGTAGGCATGCGGGGTGGACAGCGCGCCGGCGACTGCGGCCCGCTGCTCGGTGTTGAGTCGCCGTGGTCCGTCGTCGGCGAAATACCGAGCCGGTTCGGTGACGGTGAACGCTGGTAGGTCCTGGGGTTGGCACAACAGCATCGCAAGGTTCTCCCAGTGGCCTTCCACGTCTTCGTCGAGCAGCTGCCGCAGCGCCTGGCTGTGCCGGGACATCGAGAAGCGCCCCCGTTGCGTGACCTTCACGGCCGCCCCGAGCGGCGGTACGGGTGCGCCTCGCGGTGGCTCCAGGCACAGGATCAGGTCACCCTCGAACTCCTCGATGCTTTGTACGGCCGTCGTCAGCTCTCGGCCGTCGACGTGGAGACGGGCCGCACGGCGCTCGGCGAAGTCGGCCGGCAGACCGTTCATCCGTACGTAGAACTCGTCTTCTCGCGCGCCTATGACCCGCCCTTCGGCGCTGACGTCGCCACTGAGCCTGCTCCGGTCCCGGAGCAGGTCGAGCAGCATCTGCAGTGGCTGGTAGTAGCGCTGAGTCCGGGTCCGCAAACCCGCCATCGGCTGAGGCGGGGCGGCGCCGGGGTGGCGCAGCTGCCGTGACAGCTCACGGCGTAATTGAGTACGCCGCCGGGTGATCGCCACGCTCGCGGCGTAATGAGCGGCCAGCACCCCAAGATCGAACGGGGTCACCACCCGGTTTGACGCGAACGTGACTGCCGCCGGGCGTGCCGGGTCCTGCCGGCGCATCCGGCCGACCGGCCTGATGCTGGTGACATCGGCATAGGTATGGCCGTCGCCACCGATGACCGCGTCGGCGGCGACGGCGAAGCGAGCTCCGGTCAGGACGTAATAGTCGCTGGTCTGGCCCGTCTTCTTCGCTATCGATAGGCCGGACATGAGGTCGGCGGCGACGTCGTCCAGGTCGGTCGTCGACAGGAAGGGCCGGGTAGGCGAACAGCCGAGGGTGATCGCCGTTCGTTCGACGGGGGTCGGCCCGAACTCCTCCGGGTGTCTGGTCCGGCAGTAGCGCAGCAGGTCGGCTTCGGACGGCTCAAAAACCGCTCCCGGGCTCACCGGTCCGCTCGCAGAAAACGCAGGTTCTGCAGCATGAGATCCAGGTCCTGGTTGTCGCCGTGCCGTGGCCAGAACGCCTTCAGTAAATCTTTCGCGCGGTCCCGCAATGCGTCGGTCTGCCTCGTGCCGATCGCCTCGAACCCGTGCGCCAGCACGGAACGGTTGCGCACCCGGGTGAGTGTTTGAAGCTGCTTGAGGCCGGCGGTCGTGGCGAATCCACACTCGTTCGCGTAATCGTCCTGCTCGGCGGCGAGCATCACGGCGCAAGCGATCAGCATCAGCTTGTGCGGCGGAGCACTGCTCCAGCCCATCTTGCGGGCGAGCGCCGAGTAGCGGTCCCTCGCCGCCGCGGCGTCGCCGAGCAATCTCCAGTCGGGCCGGTCGGGGTCGAGGCCGCCGAAACGGTGGTGCAGCCGGCGCGTCAGGCAGCTCTCGATGGTCCGGTAGAAGAGCAGGGCGGCGAAGTCGCGCCGGCCGAGTTCCTGGTAGTGCAGGCCTAGAACGAAGAAGCACAGCGCCATCGCGTCGCGGTCGCCGTCGATCAGCCGGCGGACGAACGTGATCTGCTGCTCCAGGGTGTCGATGTAGGCGGCACCGACACTGCGGCGGACGTAGCCCATCGCCTGCACGACCGCATCGACGGCACCGGGCAACTGCTCCATGTCGAGGTCGCACCATGCCCGGTACATCCCGCTCAGTCCGCGCATGAACCGGGCGTGTGCCGGGACGTCGATGCTGTCACAAAGCTCGTCGTACCGGCGGTGTGCGGCCTCGAAGGCGCCGGCCCGGAACATCTCGCGGGCACGTGACATCTCCTGCTCGCCGAAGATGGTGTTCGGGTCGTCAAGGATCAGCAACCGGTCGGTGCCCGGGATCGGGTGCCGGGTGTTCTGGTCGAACTCACCCTCCATGTATGCGAGACCGAGCTTCAGCTGCCAGGCCGCGAGTGCGGCGGCGGCGCTCATCACCTTGCGCCCACCGGTGATATCGATGATGGCGTACGGCTTGGACTCGGAGTGCCGCACCAGGCGGTCGAGTTCCTCCTTGACGAGGCGATAGATGCTGAGCGGGTCCGTGGGGTCGCAGTCCATGGCCCGGAACTGGCTGGGCCGTAGCCGGCCGCCGGGCTGCACCGCGTGGTCATGAATGACATCGATGCTGCGCTGCGCCGCCTCGGATACGATCACGACCATGCGCTCCGGCTCGAGCAGCTCATAGGCTAGGATCGCCGGTGTCGGCGTGAACCCGCTCAGGCTGACCAGAAGATCGACTTTCGCCGGAGGCCGAACGCTGACCAACCGAGCCTGTTCGACTGCGGGCTTGATCAGATGCTGAAGGTAGAAGGCCGTCGCCTGATCGGATCGGGTACCGGTGCCGTATTGCTCCAAGCCCCGGTGAATCCGCGCGTACCGCTCGACGTCGGCTCGGGCGATCCCGTGGACGGTGTCTTCGCCGTTTCCCATCTATGGATGCCTTCCGGTACCCACCCCGTCTCCGGAGCAAGAGAGCGACATTACCGGACCACATGCGCCGAGCAAAGAGGAGCGACGAGATCGGACGATGCTCAGGAATTCGCCGACCTTGAGTACGTGCTGGGACTGGGCCGATTGCCGATCACCCGGCCGACGAGGAGGTAGCGGTCCATGTCGCTCCCCACGGGACGGTGACTGGCCACCCAAGCGCACTCCCTCAGATGCGGCACGCCCGCGCGGTGCGGGGTCAGATCTAGGTCGGGCGGACCTCGGCCCACAGCTGCTCGTAGCAGATGGCGGCGCGGCTGCGTGGGGCGAAGGCCGGCACCGGGGCACGCCGCTCGGCCATCTGCTCGATGATCGAGAGCGCCGGCACGATCGTCTGCGCGACGTGGGGATGGTCGCGCGAGAGCGCGGCGATGACGTCGCGGTGCAGCTTCTTGCGGCGGTCGGCCATCGAGAAGAAGGCTTTCACCTGTGGTTGGTTGCCGCCCGCCTCCGCGACGAAGCTGGTCAGCTGATCGAGTGTTCGCAGCGAGAGGGTCGCCGGGATGAGCGGGACGACGAGCAGGTCGGACGCGTGCATCACGTTCTCCGACACCAGGGAGATGCTGGGCGGGCAGTCCAGGAAGACGATGTCGTAGTCGCCGGAGAGTGTGCTGATCAGTTGGGCGAGCTTTCGTGTCCGCTTCTTGGTGTCGTCGAGCTCGAGGTCCATGTTGCGGTAGCTGAAGTCGGCCGGGAGCAGGTCGAGGCCCTCGAAGTCGGTTGCTTTCAGTGCTGCCGCGAGCGGGCGCCCGCGGGTGAGCAGGGCGCGGCTTCCGCCTTTCACCCGCGGTCGCACCCGGAACATGAAGGTGGCCGCCGCCTGGGGATCGAGGTCCCACAGCAGTGTTCGCTGCCCTTCGCGCGCCGCCAGGTAGGCCAGGTTGACCGCGGTGGTCGTCTTTCCGACGCCACCCTTGATGTTGTACGTCGCGACGACTTTCATCGACCCACCCTCATCAGCCGGATGTGGTCGCGGTTCGCCGGTCGGCTGAACCGGGCGAACGCACGGTCGAACTCGGCGCGGGCCCGCCGCTGGTCCATCTCCAGGTGGGCGACGAGCTCACCCGTCGCAAGGAGAGCCCTGGTGGGCGCGTTCGCCGCCCGCATCTGTTCGGCGAGACCGTAGAGCATCTGTTTCTGCACGTCCGAGTCCTGGAAGCGGCCGAGGACGTTCTGCAGGTCCTTGAGGTCGGCCACCACGTGCTTGCGGGCGGTGTCGTCACTGACAGACGCGAACAGCTCCAGGGCGTAGCGCAGCTCCTTGCCCCTCTTGCGCAGCGAATGCAGCGCCTCGGCCGGCGACCCGATGTCGATGGCGGCACCGTGTCGCACCACACGTCGATAGGCGTGCCCGATACTCCGGTTCGCCAGCACGCCGACGGTGAGTCCGGGCGGGGCGTCGGAGAGGTCTGCCAGCATGTCCGTCCAGCCGGACAGGGTGGTTCGGAGCCGGGCGGAACGTAGCCCGCGAACCAGACTCCGCCGGGCGGCCGACCGGCGGCGACGCAACTGGTCGGCGATCGGCTGCAGGTCGGCGCCGTCGGCTGCCACCAGCCAGCCGGCCATCTCGGGCAGGCCCAGTTCGTAGACGTCGAGGTCGCGTACCGGAGTCGTCAGGTCGCCCAGCCACTTGAATGCCGGCTCCCACTGTGCGGACACGCCTTCCGGGAGCGCGGGGCGGCCCAGTTTCAGGGTCGATCGGGTCCGCCGCACCGCCACCCGCAGGTCGTGCAGGAACTCGGTGTCCACGTCGTCGAGCACCCCCGGAAGGTTGGCGCGCATCGTGGCGAGGTACTTGGACCACTCGGCGACCAGCAGAGTGGTCACCGGCGCGGACCGATCGATCGAGATGGGCCGCACGCCGGTGTCGTCGGGGGTCGAGGCGATGGGGGCCGGCGTGACCGGGCGCAGCCCCGCCGCGGCGAGCCGGCGGACGGCCTGCCGTGCCTCGGTGCGGTATCCGCGGAGCGGGTTCACGCTCAACCAAGAGGTCGCCGTCGCCGCGTCCGTGGCGTGCTCCACCAGTTCGAGCCTGGCCAGGATCTTCTGGTCCTGGTTGCGCAGCGCGCCGTGGCGTACCCGGTGGGTCTGCTCGTCGAGCACCATCAGGGCGCGGATCGTCGTCACCGGGGCCAGCGCGTCGCGAACCGGACCGGCGGGCAGGGCGGTCACGAGCGCCGGCCAACGCGCGTCCGTGATCGGCGTCGTCAACGGCGCGCCGGCCTTCTCCGAGGACAGCACGAGCCGTTCACCCGCCGGGTCGGACACGTGATGAAGAGAGAGCCCGGCCGCGGTCAGCCGCCGGTCGAAGGTGTCGAGGGCGGCGCCGTGCACGAGCGACGGAGGGTCGAACCCGACGGAGAACTCGTCGGCGAGGGCGGCGGTGACGGTTTCCGCGGTGATCGGATCGTCGTTCCGATCCGGTAGGCCGAGCAGCTGTGCACGGCCTACCGCGAGGTACGGCGGAGCGGATGATCGGCGCATGTCAGCTCCGGCTCCGTGGTCAGTGGCTGGCGGACCGAACATCTGTCCGAGGTAACGATAACGGGCGATGGATGCCCGCACCTCATCCAGGCGGAGTGAATCCGCGCGCCGCCGGCTCGGGCCGGGTCAGCCCGGCGGCCAGCTCCGCCACGGTGTGCGCCCGGATGCCCGGCACCGGGGTGCCGTCGTCACCGGCGGCGACGGCGCGCACGTGGTCCTCGGCGGGTGCGGCGAGACCGTCGTAGACGGCGGTGAACAGGTCCCGGGCGGGTTCGCGCAGCCAGCCCACGGGCAGCAGACTGCGGGGCAGGTGCGGGTCGAGGACCGGCAACCGCCGGTAGGTTGCCATCACCTCGGTGCGGACCCGGACCGCCTCGGCGCCGGTGATCTCCGCGGTGCGGGCCGGCGTAGCGCTCCAGCCCTGGATGAACGCGTCATATTCCTTGGCGATGGCCGCGGTGTCCCAGGCGTCGAGGGGCGCCCGCCCGATCGCCGCGTCGACGTCGACGTGCCGGGCGCGGAACACGGTCATGGCGCCGAGGGTGAGCCGCGCCAGTTGGGCCCGCGCCTGCGGCGCCAGGTCGCGCGGCGAGATCCACAGGCCGTCGTAGAGCGGGGCGTATCCCATCCACCGCAGCTGGGCGCGCAGCCCTCGCCGCTGGGCGGTTTCCTCCTGCGGCAGGGAGAACGCGACGAGCGTCCAGTGCTCGTCCCACGGCTCGGCGGCGGTCGAGACGATCGAGCTGCCGCCGACCGCGAGGAACGCGGCCGCCGGGGGAGTGAGCCGGTACGAGCTCTGCCGTCCGTGCCGGCGGCCCTCCAGCACCCCGCGGCGGGCCAGCCGGCTGATCGCGGTGCGGGCGCCGGCCGGGCTCACCCCGGCCTCGCCCAGCAGCGTCACGACGGCAGCCGACGGCAGCCAGGCCCGGGCCCGCAGGGTGTAGTCCGCCATCAGGGTCACCGCCAGGTCCTGCGGAGCGTTCCCGCTCTGGCGGCGCGGCAGCCGCACCGGTGCCGCCGCATCGTCCGGAAAAATCTCCTCGATGTCGTACGGGCTGGTCACGGCGACACTCCGGCGGATTCAGGCGGCGGTTGCCCTCGACTGTAAACGGTGGCTGCTGTCGATCGAGGGCAATCGATTGACAGTTTTGCAGACCCGGAGGAATCTAAGTGCCACACATCAACTGCGCCGGGGCCGCGCGGTAGCCATCTCCCGAGGAGTTTCCCGACATGAGGATCAGACGGAAAGCGCTCCTGATCGCGGCCGCCTCGCTGGCCGTCGCCGCCCTGGCCGTCCCGGTGGGCGGCCCCGCCTACGCCGCCGCGCTGACCGAGGTCACCAGCTTCGGCGCCAACCCGGGCGGCATGCGCATGCACGTCTACGTGCCGGACACCCGGCCGGCAAACCCGCCGGTCGTGGTCGCCATGCACGGCTGCGGCGGCTCCGGCCCCGGCTTCTATTCCAGCAGCGAGTTCGCCTCGCTCGCCGACCGCCACGGCTTCATCGTGATCTACCCGTCGGCGATGCAGGAGGCAGGCTTCGGCAGGTGCTTCGACACCTGGTCGGCGGCGGCCAAACGGCGTGACGGCGGCAGCGACCCGGTCTCCATCGCGTCGATGGTGGCTTACGCCGGCCGCCAGTACGGCGCCGATCAGAGCCGGGTGTACGCCACCGGCAGCTCCTCCGGCGGCATGATGACCCAGCACATGCTCGCCCTCTACCCCGACCTGTTCAAGGCGGGCGCCTCCTTCATGGGCGTGCCGTTCGACTGCTTCGCCGACGCGGCCGACTACCCGCCCGGCGGCCGGTGCACCGGCGGCAGCATGAACCGCACCCCGCAGCAGTGGGGCGACGCCGTCCGCCGGGCCTACCCCGGCTACGCCGGCCCGCGCCCGCGGGTGCAGCTGTGGCACGGCACCAACGACACGCTCGTGCCCTTCTCGCTGCTGCAGGAGTCGGTCGAGCAATGGACCGACGTGTTCCGGCTCGCTGCGACACCCACGTCGAGCGACACGCCGCAGGCCAACTGGAACCGCCGCCGGTGGGCCGACAGCAGCGGCACGGTCCAGGTCGAGGCCTACAGCGTGCAGGGCGCCGGGCACACCCTGCCCAGCAGCGGGATGGCTGCCGCCGCGATTGCCTTCTTCGGGCTCACCACGACCCCGTCGACGCCGCCGTCGCCCTCTCCGTCCGCCTCCGCCCCCAGCTCGCCGGCAACCGGCGCATGCCGGGTCACCAGTGCCGTCAACGCCTGGAGTTCCGGCCTGACCACCAACCTCACCGTCTCCAACCTGGGCACCGGCAGTATCAACGGCTGGTCGCTCGCCTTCACGCTGCCGGCCGGGCAGACCATCACCTCCGGCTGGAACGCCACGTACACGCCGGCCTCCGGACAGGTGACGGCCCGCAACGCGGGCTACAACGCGACCATCGCCGCCAGCGGCTCGGTCACCGTCGGCTTCCAGGCCGCGCACACCGGCAACCCCGCGCCGCCGACCGGGTTCACCCTCAACGGCGCGGCGTGCTCCTAGGCGCGTTTCGCCACTCATCGACACGAGGGAGTCGCCATGTCGCTGGAAGGTAAGGTCGCCGTCGTCACCGGCTCCGGCCGTGGCCTCGGTCTGGCCTACGCCCGCGAGCTGGCCCGGCAGGGCGCCTCCCTCGTCGTCAACGATGTGGACGCCACGGCCGCGGACGAGGCGGTTGCGGCCGTCCGCGACATCGGCGGCCGAGCCGTCGCCGTCGCCGGACCGGTCGGCCCCACGGCGACGGCGGTGGAACTCGTCGCGGCGGCGGTCCGGCACTTCGGGCACCTGGACATCCTCGTCTCCAACGCCGGTGTCCTGCGCGACGCCACCCTCTGGAACATGACCGACGACGACTTCGACGCCGTCATCGACGTGCACCTGCGCGGCACCTTCACCACCGTGCGCGAGGCGGTGCGGCACATGCGGGCCCGCGGCGAGGGCGGCCGGATCGTCTGCGTCGGGTCCCCGACCGGGCAGCGGGGCACCTTCGGCCAGACCAACTATGCGGCCGCCAAGGCCGGGATCGTCGGCATGGTACGAACCTGGGCGCTGGAGCTGCGGCGCGCCGGCATCACCGCCAACGCCGTCGTCCCGGTCGCGGCCACCGCCATGACCGCCACCGTCGGGTACTTCGCCGCCGCGGTGCGGGCGGAGGCGGACGGACGGCCGCTGCCGGCGTTCTTCCGGCACGATCTCGGGTTCGGCACGTCCGGTGACGCGGCCGGGCTGGTCGCGTTCCTGTGCTCCGCGGCGGCGGCCGGCGTGACCGGCCAGGTGATCGGGATCGGAGGCGACCGGTTGCAGGTGTGGACTCACCCGGAGGCGGCGCTCACCGCCTACCGCGAGGGCGGCTGGTCGTACGAAGCCCTGGTCGAAGCCTGGCCGGCGCGCTTCGCCGGCGCCGCGCAGAGCGTGGGCGAGAGCTTGCCGGACCTGCCCGCCGAGTTCCGGTCCACTGGTTGAGAACCGCGCGGAGGCCGGCATCGTGTACCAGAGCGCCATCGACCTGGACGCCGTCACGGCGATCGACATGCACGTGCACGTCGAGGTCGACGACCACGGTCACACCTCGCTGCCCGGCGCGCTCGTGGCGGCCGCCTCGAAGTACTTCCGGACGCAGGGCCCGCGACCAGCCGTCGACGCGATCGCACAGTACTACCGGGAGCGGGCGATGGCCGCCGTGGTCTTCACCGTGGACGCCCGCACCCAGCTGGGTCACCCGCCGTTGTCCAGCGCCGATATCGCCCGGGCGGCCGGCCGGCACGCCGACGTCCTCATCCCGTTCGGCTCGGTCGATCCCCGGACCGGGCCGGCGGCGCTGGACCTGGCCGCCCGGCTGATCGAGCAGGAGGGGGTACGGGGTTTCAAGTTCCACCCCACGGTGCAGGGCTTCGACCCGAGCCACGAGCAGCACGCGCCGTTGTGGAGCCTGATCGAGCGGGCCGGGATCCCGGCGCTGTTCCACACCGGGCAGACCGGCATCGGCGCGGGGATGCCGGGCGGGTACGGCCTGCGGCTCGGGCTGTCCAACCCGATGCTGCTCGACCCGGTCGCGGCGGACTTCCCGAACCTGCAGATCATCCTCGCCCACCCGTCGGTGCCCTGGCAGGACGAGGCCCTGTCGGTGGCGACCCACAAGCTCAACACGTGGATCGACCTGTCCGGCTGGAGCCCGAAGTACTTCCCGGCGACACTGGTCCGCCACGCCAACTCGATCCTGAGACGCCGCGTGCTGTTCGGCACCGATTACCCGATGCTCACCCCCGACCGCTGGCTGCGCGACATCGAGGACACCGACCTCAAGCCCGAGGTGCTGCCCGGGATCCTCAAGGACAACGCCGCCCGGTTGCTGGGGCTGTGCCCGTAGAACACGGCGAGGAGGCCACCGATGACGACTGCGCAGGGCATCGGCACCTGGCTGGCCAAACGCCGGCTCCGGTCGCCCGACAAGGTCGCCCTTGTCCACGGCGACCGGGCCATCACCTACCGGGAGTTCGCCGACAGCGCCGACCGGACCGCCGCCCTGCTTGCCGGGCGGGGCATCCGAGCCGGCGACGCGGTGGCCCACCTGGGCGAGAACAGCCCCGACTTCCTGCTGGTGATGTTCGGCGCCGCGCGGCTGGGCGCCGTCTTCGTGCCGGTCAACACCCGGCTGGCCGAGCCGGAGATGGCCCATGTGCTGGCCGACTCGGGCGCCCGTCTGCTGACCCACGACCCCGCGCTGGCCGGCCGCGCAGCCGGCGCCGCGGCCCGTGCGCGAACTCCGCACGTCCTGGGCGCCGGCGAGTTCCCGGCCGGGACCGGGCGGCTGCCCGACGTCACGACCGGCCTCGAGGACCCGGCCGCGATCATCTACACCTCCGGCACGACCGGGCGGGCCAAGGGCGCCGTGCTCACCCACGGCAATCTGACCTGGGTGGCGCTGAACTGCATCGTCGACTACGACATCGTCTCCACCGACGTGGCCCTCATGATCTCGCCGCTGTTCCACGTCGCCTCGCTGGGCATGGGCGCGTTGCCGGCCATTCTCAAGGGCGCCACGATCGTGCTGGAGCAGGGCTTCGTCGCCGGGCGGGCCCTGGCCCAGATCGAGCGGCACGGCGTCACCATGCTCAGCGGTGTGCCGACCACCTTCCAGCTGATGGCCGAGCATCCGGACTGGGCCGGCACCGACCTGTCCACGCTGGCGAAGTTGACCTGCGGAGGCTCGCCCGTGCCCGGACACGTGCTCCAGGCGTACGAACAAAGGGGTTTGTCCTTCTCGCAGGGTTATGGAATGACCGAGACGTCGCCGGGCGCGACCAGCCTGCCGCCCGCGATGACCCGTGCCAAGCAGGGCAGCGTCGGCCTTCCGCACTTCTTCACCGCGGTCCGGGTCACCGCCGCCGACGGCACGGTGGTCCCGCCCGGCACCGTCGGCGAGATCGAGATCGCCGGCCCCAACGTGTTCCGCGGCTACCACGGGATGCCGGAGGCGACGGCCGCCGCGATGACCGCCGACGGGTGGTTCCGGTCCGGCGATCTCGGCCATGTCGACGCCGACGGCTGTCTGCACATCGCCGGCCGGATCAAGGACATGATCATCTCGGGCGGCGAGAACATCTACCCGGCCGAGATCGAACTGCTGCTCAGCGAGATCGACGGGGTGACCGGGGCGGCCGTCGTCGGCGTGCCGGACGACCGCTGGGGTGAGGTGCCGTGGGCGATCCTCACCGTGCGCGACGGGGCCTGGATCGACCTCGCCGGCGTGCGGGCGCACCTCGACGGCAGGCTCGCCCGCTACAAGATGCCGCGGAAGGTGGTCGTCGTCGACGAGTTGCCACGCACGGCGTCGGGCAAGGTGCGCAAGGCAGAGCTGCGCGGCCGTTACTGCTGACTGTCGCGTACCAGCGTCGCGAACTCCGCGGCCGAGTCCTCCGCGAGCTTCTCGTGCATCCGCCGGTAGACCGCCGCCGACCGGGCGGCCGGCCACTGCGCGTCCATGAACTCACGCGGCAGCCGTGGATCGGCGCGCAGCAGGGCGAGCCAGTCCGCCACCAGCATCGTTCGCACGGTCAGGGCGCTCGGCACGAGCTCGGCCGCCGCCGGCTCGTCCCATGCCTCGATGAAGGCGAGGTGCTCACGCCGGATGGCTTCGACGTCCCACGCGGCGCGGACACTCTCGGCGATCGGGAAGCCGGGGAGTTCGCGCGCGTGGAAGGCAACGACCGTGTTCGGCGGCAGATCCCGCCGCATCGGCTCCAGCGATCCCGCCAGATCGACCTCGCCGGGCGCCAGCCACAAGCCGTCCCGCAGCGGTGCGAAGCCCTCCCACGTCAAGGTCGAGCGCAGCCGGTGCCGAAGGGTCCGCCGGCCTTCCGGGATCGAGAAAGTGACCAGCGTCCATCCCTCACCCTGCGGGTCGAACGGGTGCGGGCCGCGGACCCGATGGGTGGCCTCCCGCAGCACTGCTGTCCCGTGCGCGGTCAGCGCGAACCGGATCTCGCGGCCGCTGCGGCTGCGCTGCAGGACGTCGCTGTGCACCAGCCGGTCGAGGGTCGCCCGGGTCGCCGGGGCGCCGACGCCCGCACCCTCGAGCACGCCGATCAGGGCGCTGGCGCGGATCGGCCCCGGCGGATCGTCGACGACGTGCTCGCCGAAGAACGCGAGCAGCAACTGTTTCGGCTGCCTGCTGCGCACCGTTCTCCTCCCCGGCGGGTCCGTCGCCCGGGTGATCACGACGGTGGCCGGGCGGCGGCCTTGGCCCGCTGGATGTGATCGTAGATGTGGGTGCGCAGCTCGGTGAAGCGCCGCAGCGACCGGGTCGTGAGCTGGTCGCGTTCCTGCGGCAGGTCGATCGCGACGTCCTCGCGCACGACGGTCGGCGCCTGCGAGAGCACCAGGACCCGCTGTCCCAGATACACCGACTCGTCGATGTCGTGCGTCACGAACACTGTCGAGATCTTGCGGGTCAGGTGCAGTTCCCGGACCAGATCCTCCAGATCGGCGCGGGTCTGCGCATCGACCGCCGCGAACGGCTCATCCATGATCAAAATCTCGGGACGGTACGCGATGGCCCGCGCGATCGCGACCCGCTGCTGCATGCCGCCGGACAGCTGCCACGGGTGACTACGGGCCGCGTGCGGCAGCCCCACCGCGTCGAGGGCGTCGGTGACGATCCGGTCGCGTTCGGCCCGGGACAGCTTCTGGTGACGCAGGGGCAGCTCGACGTTGCCCCGCACCGTCAGCCACGGGTAGAGGCTGCGGCCGTACTCCTGAAAGACCACCGCCATGGCCGGGCTCGGACCGGTCACCGGCGCCCCCTCCATCTCGACGGTCCCGCTGGTGGGCCGCAGCAGCCCGGCCAGGCACTTCAGCAACGTCGTCTTGCCGCAGCCGGAAGGCCCCACGACGCACACCAGCTCACCGGCGTCCATCGTGAAGCTGAGATCCGCGATCGCCTCCACCGCACCGGCCGGTGACGGATAGACCTTGCGCAGGTGCTCGACCCTCAGCAGGGTGCTCCCGTCAGGCACGGGTCACCTCCCGCATGCCGTGATACCAGCGCAGGACGCGCCGTTCGACGAAACCGAAGATCACAGCGAGCAGGACACCGACCAGGCCCAGCAGCAGGATGCCGCTCCACATCTCGGCGACCAGGTAGTTGCGCTGGAAGTAGGCGATCCGATAGCCCAGGCCGGACGACGACGCGAACATCTCCGAGATCACCATGAGGATGAGGGCGACCGAGAGTCCCTGCCGCACACCGGTCATGATCCGTGGGCTCGCCGCCGGGAGCACCACGAACCACAGCCGCTCCCAGGCTGTCAGCCCGAACGATTCCGCGGTCTCGCTCATCACGCTGTCGGTCGAACGCACGCCCTCGACGGTGTTCAGCAGGATCGGCCAGATCGCGCCGGAGACGATGACCACCACCTTCATCGTGTCGGTGATGCCGAGCATCAGCATGGCGACCGGGATCAGCACCGGCGGCGGAATGGCGCGGAAGAACTCCAGCAACGGCTCGAGCAGCTCACGCAACCAGCGCACGCGCCCGATGACGACACCGGCGGCGACCCCGGCGACGATGGACACCACGATGCCGAGGGCGAGCCGGGCCAGGCTCGGCAGCACGTCGTCGACCAGAGCGGGGCCGATCCATGTGTCCCGGAACGCCGCCGCGATGGGCAGCGGGCCGACGAAGAACCGGTTCGCCGACCCGGTCGACCAGAGGGCCCACAGCACCACGATCAGCAACGGCAGCCCGAGCGCGAAGCCGACGTGGGCCGCGGTCCGGCCGAGGCGGGCGGTCACCGGCCCTCCTCCGCCCGTATCGACTGGTGCCAGGCCAGCGAGCGGCGCTCGACGAACCGGAAGACGAGGTTCACCCCGAGCCCCAGCAGCCCGGTCACCACGACGAGGGCGTACAGGCCGGGGGCGTCACCGGCGGAGCGGGACAGCTCGATCATGCGCCCCAGCCCGGGATTGCCGATCACCATCTCCGCGGTCACGGCCAGGATCAGGGCGACCGCCGCAGCGAGACGCAGGCCGGTCAGGAGGTACGGGAGCATGGTCGGCAGCACGAGGTACATCAGACGCTCCCGCCGGGTGAGGCCGAAGCTGGCAGCAGTGTCCCGGGCGACGCTGTCCACGTCAGCGACACCGTGGATCACCTGCACGAACACCTGCCAGAACGACGCGTAGACGATGATCACCAGGGCGGCACGCATCTGCAGGCCGAACATGAGCACGGCGAGCGGGATGAGTGCGACCGACGGGATCGGCCTCAGGAACTCGATCGTCGTGTGGGTGGCGCGGCGCAGGAACGGCACCAGACCGACGACCGTGCCGAGCACGACGGCGGCGAGCGTCGCCCCCGTCAGGCCGATCGCCCACGACGTCATGGTGAGCCCGAGCCGCCGCCAGAACGCCAGGTCGCGCAGCTCCTCGGCCAGCCGGGCGGCGACGTCGGTGACGTAGGGCAGGTACTGCGGGCTGATCAGTCCCGACGCCGGGACCAGCTGCCAGACGACGAGGAAGCCCAGCAGGCCGGCGGCGCCCAGCAGCACGCCGCGCCGGGAACGCCGGGACCGGGCCGAGGGGCGCCGAGGCGCGGTCAGCACGCCGGTCACTGCTGCTGGACGAGACGATCAAGATCGGGCAGGCGATCGAGTACGCCGTACTTCTGGGCGAGTCGGGCCAGCGACTCCAGGTCCGCCCGGTCGATCTCCCAGCCGAACTCCGGCAGCCGCACCGACTCGGCGACCGCGTCCGGCAGCTCCAGGTTGTCCTTGACGGCCTGCCGGACGGCCGGCTCGTTGGCCGGGTCCTGCGCCCACCGCAGCGTCTCCTTCATGGCCGCGGAGAAGTCCGCGATCAGCGCCGCATCGGTGTCGCGCAGCGTGGTCGACGTGATCGTGGTGAGCGTCGCCAGCCCGGGGACGGTGGCCTGGTACGGCGCGACCACGAACGTGTCGCCGCGGCTGCGCAGCTGGGTGACGAAGGGTTCGGGCACCCACGCGGCGTCGATGTTGCCGGCCTCCAGCTGTGCCGGGGCGTCCGGGAAGGCCACCTCGACGAACTCGATCGCCTTCGGGTCGCCGCCGTCCTTCTCGACCGACGCCATGATCGTGACGTCGCCGGCCGCCCCGAGGCTGTTCACCGCGACCTTGCGCCCGGCGAGATCGGCAGGCCGCTTGATGCCCGACTTCGCGGAGGCGATGACGGCGTTGATGTCGTCACCCTCGGCATAGGACGAGGCGTAGTTGCCGATGATCACGACCCCTAGGTCCTGCAGGCCGGCGCGGAACGGGCCGAACGGCTGACCGATGGCGAAATCGATGTCGCCGTTGATCAGTGCCGGGATGGCCTGCGCCCCGCCCTGAGCGGGCAGCACCTCCACCCGCAGTCCACGCTCGGCGAAGATTCCGGCCTTGATGCCGCCCCACAGCGCGGCGGTCTCGGTGATGGGCAGGGCTGCCACGCGCACCTGCCGAAGTTCGGCACCGGATTCCGGGGACGGGGTGGTGGCATCGGAGTCCGTGCATCCGGCGACGGCGATCGTGACGCCGGCGACAAGCGCGAGAGCGGTGACCTTCTTCATCGACAAGCCCTTCCTGGGCGGCGCGGGCCGGGAAGCGGGGCTGGTGAGTGATGTGGACCACACCGCTCGTGTGCCGTCATGGTCCAGCGAGCGGGCACACAGTGTCAAGAAAATCTGACGACCGTCATGAATAAGTAAAATGATCGCGGTTGCGGGCGCTGAGCGCTCCGTCATCGGCCGCCATCCGGCCGGCGGTGCGGTGCGGAGACGTCAGCGCGCTGGCGATGATCCGCTGTCGGGCAGCGAGGCATGTGCTGCTGCCGTTCTGACGATCCGCGACTTGGCGAACGCGTCGGCGAGGGGAAGGAGCAGGTCGATCTCCGAGTCGAGATCGTGTCCTCCCGAGCGCGGTGGGGCGTCGGTGATGTCCTGCCGGTGAGGTGACCGACCGTGCTGCTTGTCGCGGATCGCTGCTACCAGTTGGGCAGCGACGACGGTTGCGTCGAGGTCGGGCCCCGTCTGATGGGCGGCCTGCCCGAGTTGCCTGGCGAGGGCACCCACCTCAGGGTCGAAGTATGCCCGCAGGGCAAGGATGCCGTCGCGGATCTCGATGACCCGGCGATACACGCGGAAGTCGGACCGCCAAGGATTCCAGCCACCGATGCCGGCCGTCCACGGCCGTTCGAGGGCGATGTGCGGTACGGCCTGGTAGATAGCCGCCCACAGCGGTTCCAGGCGCCGGTACCGCCGCAGGCGCTCCCACCGCGGGCCGACGGTCGGCAGGGCGACGCCGATCGCGCTGAGGATGCCTGCGAAGCCCGCCGCGATCAGGCCGATGGCTCGCAGCGCGGGTATTTCGCTGCCTCCCCGAACGCTGATGAAGTAGGCGGCCGATGATGCGGTGTAGAGGAAGAAGAGCACATTAGCGATGAATATGGTCCACATGCCTCGCCGTAGCCAGCGACGGTCGACGAGCCGGACTATGGAGATCGCGCGAATGGCGGTGTTCGCCCACGTGAAACCAAGAGCGGCGGCGTAGATCAGATATGCGTCCCGGATGTGCGGTGTGACGGCCCACAACGGTTCGGGTGCCTGCTCGTTGCGGATGATCTCCTCGGCGGTGACGCTGCCACGAGCTGCGAGGCCCAAGGTGATGATGGCGCCGATGGCAAGCGCGTAGAACACCAGGCCGACGCGGATCTTGCGTACCGCCTCGGGCAGCGGGTGAGCCCACAGCAGGAACATCGACCACAGCGCGGCGCAGCCGGCAGTGACCGGGACCAGGATCCAGACGGCGACTATGCCGCTGGAGGTTTCCAGGGCCGTCGCGACGGCGGGGATGCCGGCGCAGGCCCCCATGGCTGCCAGCGCCAGCACCACGCATATGGATCTGAGAAACGGATTGTACGGATCCTGCCGCAGGCTGTTGATCCTCAGTGCCAGGAAGATCACGTAACCGACGGCCATGGGCACGAAGACCGCAGCCCTCATTGCGGCCACCGCTCGGAGGAAGATTCGACGGTCAGGTGGATGCGATGCCGAGTGCCGGCACCGCTGGCAGGCGCCTCCCACTCGGCCAGTGGTTTCCACCGGTTCGCCGCCTCCAAGATCATGGTGGCGATCATCTCGGCGACGACTTCCTGCTCGTCGGAGTATGCGGTGCGCTTGAGCATGCGGCTGACCATGCGGGCATCGAGATCCGGCAGCAGCAGCTGCGCCGCGTCGGAGGTCAGCAGTCCCGACCCGCCGTGGTCGTCGAGAAGGTGCCCGAGTTCGTGCACGACGATGTGTTCTTGGTGCAGGGCTGCGGTGTTCTGCTCGTAGAGGATGTAGTCGCGCCCGCCGGTCGCGATCCAGATTCCTGTGGGGCTGTCCAGCGGCATGACCGTGGGAACGAGGTCGATGGGCCGCCCGCGGGTGGCCGCGATGCGCGCACAGAATTCCCGCAGGTCGAACGGCCGCGGAATATCGAGTTCGTTGATGATCTGTTGGCAGCGGTGGCGTGCTTCCTTCGGGCGCATGATTCCTACCGGCTCCCGTCGCGGAATGTGGTCTCGTGCGGAGCGGGCGACACTGTGCCGGGCGTCGTGTTGCCGGGCGAAGGCCGCCGGCGCGCAGACACCGCACCGATCAGGACCCGGCAGACGATCGACGGCCGTGCGAGGTGGGTAGGCGCAGCGAGCAGATTGGCGACCCGCAGAAAGGCTCGGGCAACCGTGGCATCGGTGGCGGCCGCCTGATGCAGCAGGGCGAGGTAGGCATTTCCCAGCCGGACCGCCGGTGTGCGGCGCCCGCGAATCCAGGGCATGCGCAGGTCGTGGTTGGTCGACATGGTCCATGCCGGGCCGGCGGCCCGAGCGATACTCGAGCGCAGGTCAGGGAAGCGATGCGGCCCGTGCTTCTGCACATGCCGGCGCAGGAGAAGGGCCTGCCGCGCCGCGACACTCATGCCCTGGGCATAGATCGGGTTGAAGACACTGACGGCGTCTCCGACAACGACGAGCTGGTCCGGGAAGCGGCGCAACTTCTCGTAGTGGCGCCGGATGGCCTCCGGCATGCGGTACCGCACCGGGGTGCCGGTGGGTGTCGCTCGGAGCAATGCCTGATGGATGTCGGGCACGGGCAACTGCCGGGTGAATTCGGTGAAGGCGCCGAGCTCCACCGGCAGCGGTGTGTCGCCGTAGGCAGTCAGCGAGACCAGCCACCGGTCGTCACCCATGTCGATGAGTCCGGCACCGCGAGGGTTGCCGGGGCTCGGCGTGATCAAGATTCCGTGATCGTGATCGATGACGTCGTCGGGCATGGAGAAGGTGCAGCTGCTGTAGGCGACATTGATGCGCAGTCGTTGCTCCGGTGGCGGAGTGTGATTGATGTCAGTGAGCCACTGCGGCATCCGGGAGGTGCGGCCCGAAGCGTCCACCACGAGGTCGGCTTCGAGGAACTGCTCCTGGGTGCTTCCAGCGGTGGTCGTGCGTACTCCGGTGACAGCAGCCGTGTCTGGTGACGCGGCAAGACCGACGACGGACCGCTCGACGACGGCGACGTTCGATCGCTGGCAGAGCCGGTTACGCAGGCGGTGCTCCAGGTCGGGACGGCCGATGTAGATGCCGTCGAAACCGCTGGGTGCCGGTGCCAGGCGATGGCGGCCGCTGTAGGTGCGGGCATCGGCCAGCAGGTCACCGGTGGGTACCCCATCGGCGATGAACTCGTCCACCAGACCGGGGAACAGCTCTTGTATCGCACGGCTCCCGGAGACGAGTACGGCGTGTACGTGCCGGCCTTGTGGCGCTCCAGGTCGTGCAACGGCACTCGAGGGCAACGGGTCGCGGTCGATCAAGGTGACGTGGTCATAGGCGTCGGCGAGTCCCTGAGCAGCGCAGAGACCGGCGATGCCGGCGCCGATCACGACGGCATGCGTGTTGGTCGGCATCGTCATCCCTGAGTGCTGACCGCGGCGAGTGGACACCGGGCTCCGCCATGGCTGCGGTCGGCGTGGACCGGCGCGGGATTCCGGACGGTTGGCAGCGCGGGCGGAAACGGCAAGGTAGCCGGGAAACTGCTCTCCGATCGGTGGATCAGGTCTCGTTCATCCACGCCAGCCCGCCCCGTTTTATCTAGTCGCTTCCATCGACGTCTATATCGGTCATTGAGGGTACTCGTTGTAATCCGTCCTGGGATCTCCTCAGAGCGACTCGGCTCGGCTGCCTCGTCCCCTCCTGACCGAAGTCCTCTGGTGACTCCCGCATCAAGAGTTGCCGCCAATAATTGATCTTTGGTATGAGGCGCCATCGGCCTGGCCGCGTTGATACTGGACCCGGCGAGAGGAGCTCGATCCGATGGCGCGCACATTGGCGGAGAAGCTGAGGTACCTGCTGGAGACGGTCAAGTCGGAGGGCGGGGACAGCTTCACCAACGCCGAAGTGGCGGCCGGGACCGGCCTCTCGCCGTCCTACATCGGCTACCTGCTGAGAGGTGAGCGGGACAACCCGACCCTGCAGAATGCCGAGGCGCTGGCGAAGTTCTTCGGCGTACCCGTCGCCTACTTCACCGCCGATGAGGATGCTGCCGAGCGCATCGAGCAGCAGCTCGATCAGCTCCGCAGCCTGGTCGCGTTGAACCGCACCATGCAACGCGCCGACGTGGATCGGCTGGCGACTCGAATGCTGAATTTGAGCAGCTCGGGGGTGGAGGCGATCGCCCATCTGGTCGAACTCCTGATCGACAAGGAACGTGCCCCCAGGCGGGACGCTGGTGCAGGCGAGGAGAACCGGTAGCTCCGGCCCGAACGGCGGGATGAGGATGCCGGCGGCTGCCGCGCACCGCTGAGGCGGCGCTTGTCGCACCGCATGAACCGCTTGGGCCGTCCTGCGCGCGCGCCGTGACGTCCCCGTGGCGGCAACTGACAGTGAATATTTCGCGCACCCCTGTTGCTATCGGCGTGTATGAATCTATGCTGCGACAATCGCAGCACTGTAGTGAATTATGATCAGGCGCCGGACACTGCAGTGTTGCGCTAGGCATCTCACCGTCCGCATGCCAGGAGGCTCGGCGCCGCGCAGACATCAACTGTTCTCGCTGGAGGGCGGCAGCATGATCCATCCAGATGAACCACCTGACGTTCCCGTGGGTCGTGTTCAACGGATGCTCGACAGGCTCCTGAAGGAGGTGCCGGCGCTCCGGTGCGTCGTCCTCGTCTCGGCTGACGGGTTGCACTTGGCCAGCGCAGGCGCTCTCCGCCGCGATCGCGCGGAGAGAAGCGCCGCGCTCGCTGGTGTTTTCTTGAGCATGACTCGCCATTTCGGTGCCGAGCTGATGCTCGGGCCCGCGCCGGAGATGCTGAGTATGCGTTACCCCGACGGCGATCTCGCGCTCCTGCGAATCAACGACAGTGTGGGTGAATTCGCGGCTGCTCTGCTCGCTGCCGCCGCGCCGCAGGCCCAGATGAACGTGCTCGGCTGCGCGATGACTTCTTTCGGGCGGGCGATGGGTCCCGTATTGACCCCCGGCGTCCGCCACGGAATGCGCCGGCGGAATCTACCCGTGCCGCCTGCGTGATTCCGGGATGGGAACGCCAACGGACGGCTCATTCAGATGGATGAAGGATCGGCAGTGCAAGGACTGGTTCTTCTGTGATGAGGAGCTGGTGAAGCTGGTCGCAGCCCTGGGCGTGCCGCACGCCGAGGAGCGATAGCACGGGGGGAGTGGGGGCGGCCGATGGCCGGTGAGGGGAACGAGGCGAATTTCGAGGAGTTCGCCGGGATGATCCGGCGCTGGCTGCTCCATGAGGCCTACGGCTTGTGCGGTGACTGGTACGAAGCCGATGATCTGGTTCAGATGGCCATGTGGAAAATCCATCGCCGTTGGGCCGCACTGCGTCGGCACGGCGAGCTGAGGGCGTACGCCCGGCAGGTGATGGTGAGCAGTTTCCTGACCGAGCGGCGCCGTTCGCGCTGGCGATTCGAGATGACGACCGCGACGACGGTCGACCGGGCCCAGGATTGCGGCGCCTATCAGGCGATCGAGGACCGCAGCCTGCTGGTGAGCGCGATGCTTCAACTGGGTGCTCGTCAGCAAGCGGTGCTTTCGTTGCGGTTCTTCAGAGACCTCAGCGTCGAGCAGACCGCACAGTACCTGGGATGTGCGCCCAGCACGGTGACCAGCCAGACCGTACGTGCCCTGGAAAACCTGCGCCGCCAACTGATGTAGGACGTCGCTCCGGCGGCCCCGGCTCACGCGTCTGCCTTTTCTCATCAGGCCGCCGGCCGATGCAGTCTTTCCGCGGGTGCATGTTGTGTACACGGGCAGAGACGTCGAGCGTGTGCCGTGCGATCCAGCTCGACGGCTGAGCCGGAAGCCCGCTCCTGCCACGACCGCAGGGCCTCGAACTTGCTGAGGCGCGGCCCCGCAGAGAAGGCGGCGATGCTGGCAACCGCGCGGCTGAGCAGGCCCTGGCCGACCCCCCGTTCGGCCAGGGCCGCCGCACCTCGCTCCTGCCCCTCTGCGAAACAGGGCCCAGGCGCGAGCAGGAACGGCAGGGCGCGGCGCGGCGTCGCGGCGGCTCAACACGGCAGGACCCCGGCCGCCGGCCCGCACCGATCTGGTGGGCCGGCAGTTCCGCGCGTCGGTGCCGGACCGGTTGAGGGTCGCCGATGCTCACCGCGGTTCTCCACGCGTTACCCCCACCTTGATTCGAGTCCCGGCCACATCCTTTCTTTCCATGACGGAAAGTGATAAGTTTCCGGCACGGAAAGATTGGAGCTGTCCTCATGACAGACGACAAAGGCGCTGAAGAGGCGCTGGCCGTGATCCGGCAGGAGCAGGCCGCCGTGGCCGATCGCTTGGACAAGGCGTGGGTGACGCGTTCGCAGTGGGTGGTGGCGGGGGTCATGGGCGCGGCGGTCGCCGCGTTGTTGGTGGAGAACTCGGTGGTGCTGGTGATGGCGACGGTGGTCTACCTGACAGGTGCCCTGGTGGTGTTCGGCACTCCGGTCCGGGCAGGTGTGGTGCCCCGGGAGAGCCGTCGGTCCCTGGTCCAGGTCTGCGCCGGGACCGCGCTGTTGTTCGCAGTGTTCACCGCCGGCCTGGCGGGTCAGCATTTCGAGATGCGGTGGTTGACGGGGTTGGCTGCGGTCTCGGCGGTCGCGGTCACCGTGGGCATGATCTCCTGGCGGCGCGCTCTTGTCGGCGCGCGAGTGACCCGGTCATGAGTTCCGCCACCGGGTTCAACGAACTGATTCACGCGCCGTACCGGTTGCGGATCTGCGCGATGCTGGCGGCATCCGAAGCGATCGAGTTCAGCACCCTGCGCGACACGCTCGGAGTCAGCGACTCGGTGCTCAGCAAGCATCTGGCCCCACTGACCATCGCTGACTACATCACGACCAGGCGTGAGATCGGGGTGTCACGCCGGGGGCGGATGTGGGTGTCGCTGACCTCGCACGGTCGGCGTGCCTTCCGAGCACACGCCGAGGCCTTGCAGGACATGTTGTCCGATGCGTCCACTGACACGGGTTCATCAGCATGAAAACACCTGGGTCCACGGTGCCGAGGCGCGCACCGTGGACCCAGGTGTTTCGAGGACTTCTACTTACAGATCTTACTGTCGATGAAGGCGTAGAGGGCCGAGAAGCTGCCGGCGACGGCCGCGGCCCCGTACAGGGCGTTGGTGGTGATGAAGTAACCGGCGATGGTGACGCCGGCGCCGCCGGAGGCGACAGCGAGTGCCCCGATGGCAATGGCACCCATGCCGAACAGGACGGTGGCGATCGAGCTCGCGCACCAGCCGCGCCCGTCGATGGTGGAGGCCGCTCCGCCACCGGCAGCGACGACATCGATCACACCGTTGTTGAGCGACACGGTCGCTGACCCGCCGTCAGCGGCATTCAGGACGACCCGCTGGCCGGCCTGCAAGGCCTGGGTGATCTGGCGAACCTGCGGCGAACCGGCCGCCGGGACGCCGGCGAGGTTGACGGTCACCGTCTTGGTCGGGGGCTTGGCGACGGCGGCGCTGCCGGAGGCTGACGCGCCGGTGCCGGCGGTGAACAGCATCGCGGCGGCAGTGAGCATCATGAAGAAGACCTGCAGACTTCTGCGGAGCATGAGTTGTCCCCTCTGGGGTGTACCGGAATACGGACGTGGTGCTGAGACAGCTGCTCGGCGTCTTTTTCCGGCGTCCCGGGAGAGGCCGCGAGCATCGGTGTTACGGAGGAGCGGCTTGCCGTTGTTGCGGCACGTCGCCTCCGGGGCCTTGCCAGGTACACAACTCGAGGCCGCTGCGAGACTGCATTCACCGACAACTAATTGTCCGCCGAGTGGCGAAAGCTATTGCAGCGTGCGGCGCAACGTCTCCAGGGCACGCACGGTTTGGCTGGTCACGGTGCTGGGTGCGCATCCCAGGAGCCGTGCAGTCTGCTCGACGCTGAGATCCCTGATGAACCGCAGCGAAAGAACGGCTCGTTGCCGGGCCCCGAGCTGCCGCATCGCGGCTACCAGAAGGCTGCGGTCTTCGATCGCGCGATGGCCGCTGGACACCTGCCCCCAGTCGACCGTCGTCGCGGTCGTGACCTCGTGTCGCCAGCGAGAACGGCGCCGCTCGGTCAGGAAGCTGCTCACCATCACCTGCCGGGCGTACGCCCTCAGCTCGGCGTGCCGGTGCAGCCGGAACCATCGGCGGTAGATCTTCAACAAGGCCATCTGGACAAGATCCTCAGCCTCGTGCCAGTCGCCACAGATGCCGTAAGCCTCATGGCGTAGCCAGCGCCGGATTCGTTGTGCGAACACCTCGAAGTTCGTCTCGTCAGGCTCGTCGGCCATCAACTTTCCCCGTTTCGACATGTGATGGGTGCGGCATGCAGCACGCTGCTGCGGCTATGTCGTGTGTTTATTGAGCCGCCTCTACTGATGAGCTACTTCGCTGTTCCATCCGAAGTGAACTGGTGCGCAAGCTGCCGAAAGGCAAGATCCACTGATAGACGCTCATCTATCTATGCGAATGAAGACATTGTCATGGATTCAATCCCTGGGCAACCCGGATCGTGATCCTGTGCAGGCTCTGTGGGGATACTGTGAGCCGAGACGGCGACTGATCTCGCAAGTCCGGCGCCATGCAGCCGGATGGCCTATTTATTGGAAAAAATATTCCGTGCAGCCGTGCAGTCCGGCGGCGACTTCAAGTCGTGTACACGGTTGAGTCGTGCCGTCAGAAAACGGAGAAGGCAATGAAACGGCGGGCATCGCGGCATCAGAACCGGAAGCCGAGTGATTCTCACCGGCCCGATTGCTGCCAAGCTGCAGCATTCCAGCGGTCGGCGGTCGTGTGGGAAGCAAGATCCCGAAGGATCCCCTCCTCCGTGAAAGGAACCAATTCGTGCGCTCGAAACTTCTCGCAAAAATCGCCTTCACCGCGGCCGGCGCCTGCACCATCGCCATGGCAGTCGCCCCGGCTGCTGCATCGGCGTCGGTCTCACCGCCCGCCGAAACGGTAGCCGTGGTGTCCGGGGCGACCATCTCTGCGACCGGGTCCGAGACTGGTGCCATGGTCGCGGCCGACCTCCCGCTCCAGGTCGTCATCAACGCCTTGCGGCAGGGTGGCGTGCTGCTGAATACCATTGTGGGTGCCGTCAGCCCGGAGGCCGGCGCCGCCATCCGGCAGCATGCCGACAGCATCGCTGACTTCCTCGAGGAGGCTCAGCGGGTCGATCGGGCCGGCCTCATCGCGCACCTGACCGGGCTCGGCGTGCCGGAACGGGTGGCGGGCATCGTCGCTGACGTGCTGTTGCTGATCATCCGGGGCTGACTCTGCTCCGAACGCACCATCGCATACGGCTCTGAGCCGCATCGTCCTCAACGGGCGAGCACTCGGAGCCGGACTGCCGCGGGCCAGGCCGTTTCGGCGCAATCACACCAGAGACCATACGGGAGTGTTTCGTGCGCAAGATGTTCACCAGTTTCGGCGTACTGATAGCCGCCTTGGCGGCAACGTTGAGCGTCACCAGCCCGGCATCTGCCGCCCAAGTCCCGTGCGGTGATGCATCATTCGTCAAGGTTCATCTGATCGGTGGCGCGCAGATCTGCTTTTTCAATCTCGGCGCGAACGAGTTCAACAAGGTTGGCGTGTATTGGATAGAAACAGGAAGCTATGGTGGCGTGGTAAAGGTTCCGGGACGGGCCGACCGGACATTTTCGCCTGATGGCGACGTGTACTTCGGCGCTCCCGTGAATCCCAGCTCCATCGTCTTGACCAGGCGCATCCCCTGACCGTAACGGCGCTGACGGAGGAACGCCGGCACCCCGACGCCCGGCAACAGCCGGGTGGGGAGAGTGGCGGCGTTCCTGCGGTCCGCGTCGAGGAGGGCGTCAGGCCCGCGTTCAATGCCGCCGGTCAGGCCCGGGCCCAGCGCTGGTTGGCGCCGTTGTGGCAGCCCCAGACGACGACCGCGGTGCCGTTCGCGGCGGCGGAGCCGGTGACGTCGAGGCAGAGCCCGGTCTGCGCGTTGCTGATCGTGCCGTTGCCGGTGACGTTCCACTGCTGGTTCGTGCCGCCGTTGCAGTCCCAGATCTGCACCCGGGTGCCGGCGGCGGCGTTCGGCGCCAGGTCCAGGCACTTGCCCATCACCCGGAGCTCGCGCCCGTTCTGGCTGAACTGCTGGTTGGCGTCGGTGTGACAGTCCCAGACCTGCGTCGCGGTGCCGTTGGCCGAACCCGCGCCGCTGACGTCGAGGCACCTGCCGGCCGACTCGCTGCGCAGCCGGAACGTGGTCGGCCCAGGCCCGGGTCCGGGGTCGGAGCCGGCGAACTGCGTGAAGAAGCTCCACACCACCGTCCTGGTCCACGAACGCTCACCCGGTTCGAAGTCGCCGGCCGACCCGTCGACCGGGCCGGGGGTGTGTCCCGCGTCGTACGCGGCCCAGGTCACCGGATATCCGGCTCGGCACCCGGAGTAGGCGGTGACGGTGTGGGTGAGGCTGCCCTGCGCGGGCTCGGGCGGATTCTGCGCTGTGCAGCCGTTGTTGCGGACGAACCTGTCCCGCAACGCCCGGCCCTGGGAGATGTTGAGGACCGGGTCCCGTAGGCCGTGCAGTCCGATGTAGGCGATCGGCTGGGTGCCGCCGGTGCATCCGCTGAGCTGTCCACCGGCGTAGACCGCGACCGCGCGGAACACGGTCGCGCGGGCGCAGGCGAGGGCGTAGCTCATCCCGCCGCCGTAGCTGAAGCCGCCGGCGAAGCGCTGTGTGGTGTCGACGCACAGGGCGGCCTCGATCTGCGCGAGCATGGCGTCGACGAAGAGCAGGTCCTCGCCGCCCGCGTTGGCCCAGCCGTTGTTGAGACCCTGCGGTGCGACGAAGATCGTGCTGTTGCCGGACAGGGCCCGCAGCCCGTAGTACGACCAGGGGTAGCCACTGGTCCCACCCGAGTCGACGTCGCCCGCGGTGCCGCCGTTCCAGTGGAACCCGAGGACCAGGCGGTGCCGGCGGTTGTTGTCGTAGTTGTCGGGGATCCGCAGGATGTAACTGCGGTTCTTCCCGTTGGCCTGGATCGAGCGCGAACCGCTGGTCAAGGCCGGTGCCTTGCCGCATCCGCTGCTCGGGGCGAGGGCGACGGCCGCTTTCGCCGACGCCGCCGGCGGCGTGACGGCGGTGACGCCGGCGGCGGTGAGGACCACTGTCGCGGCGGTGACGAAGAAGGTCCGCCACCGATGATGACCGGTGCCTTGTCGCATGAGTGCTCCGCTCTTCATGGTGCGGCGGTAAGACCACCGAAGGACGTGGCCAGCATGTGAGCACGTATCGCCGTAAGTCAATGCGACTGAATCGGGACCAGCTCCGTTACGGATTTCTGGAGCTTTGTCGATCGACGTTCATCGCTTGACGTGGTGGAAACGCCGCCTTAACGTCGGCCGGGTCAAACGTCATACGTCATACGCAAGCTCGACGGCCTCGCCTCCATCCCCACATCGAGGAGATCCCCATGTCGGTGTCCGCGTTGTCCACGGTGCGAAGGCGGGTCCTGGCCGGATCCCTCGCGGCAAGCGTGGCCGCCGCCGCGGTGACCGTCGCCGGGGCCACCCCTGCGCTGGCGGCGCCCACGATGCTCTACGCCTCACCCACCGGCTCCGGGAGCACCTGCTCCAGTGCCCAGCCGTGTTCGCTGACGGGGGCGCAGACCGCGGTGCGGGCATTGAACGACGCGATGTCCGACGACATCGTGGTACAGCTGGCCGACGGCGTGTACCGCCTGTCGGCACCGTTGCGGCTGACGGCCGAGGACTCCGGCACCAACGGTCACACCGTGGTGTGGCGCGCGGCCCCGTCGGCCCGTCCGGCGATCAGCGGCGCGCGGGCGGTCACCGGATGGACTCTGGCCGACGCCGGTCGCAACATCTGGCGGGCCGATGTCGGAGCCGGGACGGACACCCGGCAGCTCTACGTCGACGGCGCCATCGCCACCCGGGCGCGCACCCAGGTCAACCGGGCGGACTTCACCGCCACCAACACCGGCCTGCGGTTCAGCAACAGTGCGCTGAGCTACCTCAACAATGTGGCCGACCAGAGCCGGGTGCAGATGGAGAGCGTCAACTCCTTCACCGACAGGTACGTGTCCGTGCAGGGCATCAGCGGCAACTTCATCACCATGCAGCAGCCGGGCTGGAACAACAACACGTTCGGGTACGACACGTTCACCAGCCCGCACCGGGCCGGCCCGCTGTACCTGGTCAATGCCTACGAATTCCTGGACGCGTCGGGGGAGTGGTACCTCAACCCCGGCACCGGCGCGCTGTACTACATCCCGGCGGCGGGGCAGACCATGAGCGCCGTCAGCGTGGAACTGCCGGTCCTCCAGTCGCTGGTGCAGGTGGGCGGCACCTACGACGCGCCCGCCCACCACCTGACGTTCACCGGGATCACCTTCACCGGTACGAGCTGGCGCGGCGCCGGCAGCAATCAGGGCTTCGCGGACCAGCAGACCGGCGCGTACCTGACCGGCAACTGGAACTGGCCGGCGCTGAGTGCCTGCCAACAGGGCTGCACCCAGTTCGAGGCCGCCCGGCCGCACTGGAACCAGATGCCCGCCGCCGTCCAGGTCTCCGCCGCCACCAGCATCACGTTCAGCGGCTCCCGATTCGTCAACCTCGGCCAGACGGCCATCGGCATCGGCAACGACGCCAACGCCCACGGCAGCGGGGTCGGCCTCGGCGCGGCCGGCATCACGGTCACCGGGTCGGAGATCGCCCGGAGCTCGGCCGGCGGCATCGTGGTCGGTGGCGTGCGCGCCGACGCGCACCACCCCGGCGACCAGCGGATGGTCAACCGCGACATCACGATCAGCGACAACCGCATCCACGACCTCGGCGTGGAGTACCGGGGCAACGTGTCGGTCCTGACGACCTACGTCACCAACTCCACCGTGTCGCACAACGAGGTCTACAACATGCCCTACTCCGGCATGTCGATCGGTTACGGCTGGGGCGCCAACGAGCCCGGCGGCAGCACCCAGTACGCCAACCGGGGCCTGTACAACTACCAGCTGCGGTACACCACACCGACCACCGCGAGCAACAACCGGCTGATCGGCAACTACATCCACGACGTGATGCAGCAGATGACCGACGGCGGGTGCATCTACACGCTGTCGTGGAACCCGGGCGCCCGCATCGACGGGAACCACTGCCTGCGTACCAACGGCTGGTTCGGGCTCTACTTCGACGAGGGTTCCAAGTACTTCACCGCCACCGGCAACGTCTTCTCCTCCGTCGGCACCTGGCTGACCGCCAACTACTGGGGCGGGGAGAACATGGGCAACTTCACCGTCACCGGCAACTGGACGAGCAGCAGCGGCAGCAACGTGACGAACGGCGACCGCGGCAACGTGGTCACCAACAACGTCACGGTGACGAACGGAAACTGGCCGCCGGCCGCCCAGGCCGCGATGGCAGCCGCCGGGGTGCGCAGCGGCGGCAACCCGCAGACGGGCCGGATCGTCGGCGCTCAGTCCGCCCGGTGCGTCGAGGTGCCGGGCGGCAGCACGGCCAACGGCACCCCTGCCCAGCTCGGCGACTGCACCGGTGCGGCGAACCAGACCTGGACCGCGACGTCCGGCAGGCAGCTGACCGTCTACGGCGGCACCAAATGCCTGGATGCGAGCGGAGCCGGCACCAGCAACGGCACCGCGGTCATCATCTGGGACTGCAACGGCCAGGCCAACCAGCAGTGGAACCTCACCGCGAGCGGGACCGTCGTCGGCGGCCAGTCCGGGCTCTGCCTGGACGCCACCGGCGCCGGCACCGCCGCCGGAACCAGGCTCAACCTCTGGTCCTGCCACGGCGGCGCCAACCAGCAATGGGCCCTTCGCTGAAAAGGACGAATACATGGTACGAACCAGGTCCGTCCGCACCATTCTCGGCTGCGTCGCGGTACTGACCGTCGCCCTCGCCGGCTGCGGTGGCGGTGGCGGTGACAGTCAGGTCGCCCAGGACGACAAGGCCACGATCACGGTGTGGGTGGACGCGGACCGGACCAAGGCCGCCGACGCCTTCAAGAAGGCCCACCCCGAGGTGCCGATCGAGGTGGTCACCTACGACGGCTCGGCCAACGGCTCCAACTCCTTCCGTACGAAGATCCAGCTCTTCGACCGGACCGGGAGCGGCTGGCCCGACGTGGTGTTCTCCACGCAGAACAACGACGCGGCGTGGGCCGCCCAGGCGAACAACGGCAAACAGGCCTTCGCCGCGGTCCTCGACGGCGGGCTCGTGCCCCAGGAGACCCTCGACGGGTTCATCGAGGGCGCGCTGAACCCGTGCACCGTCGACGGCAAGGTGCACTGCCTGCGCAACGACCTCGCCCCGGTGGTGCTCTGGTACAACAAGGCGCTGTTCGAGCGGTTCGGATATCAGGTCCCCACCACCTGGCAGCAGTACCAGGCACTCGGTGAGCGGGTGGTCCGCGAGCACCCCGGCCACATCGTCGGCACCGTCGGCGACGCCTGGACCCCGGAAACCTACTTCTGGGGCAGCAAGTGCCAGGCGAACGACATCACCGGGCCGAAGTCCGTCACCGTGAACACGGGGACGGAGCAGTGCCGGCGCGCCGCGTCGATGCTGGACACGCTGATCAAAAATGGCGCCACGCCGAACGTCAGCGTCTTCGCGCCCGAGTTCGTGAAGAAGTACTCCGGCAAGGTGCTCATGACGCCCGGACCGGCCTGGTACGCGGGCGCCATCTTCAACAACCCGGAGTCCCTCGACGTCCCGGCCGGTCAGCTCGGTGTCGCCGCGCCGCTGGCGTGGGCGGGCGAGGAAGCGGTGACCGGCAACGTCGGCGGCGGCACCTGGTTCGTCAGCAGTCACTCGAAGAATCTCAAGGCGGCCGAGATCTTCGCCCGGTTCGTCACGACGGCCGACGAATACCAGGTCGCGCTCGCCCCCGGCTACCCCGCGTACGGACCGGCCGCCGAGAGGTGGGTGGCGAAGCAGGAGTCGAGCGGCTATTACGCCACGGACCTGCAGCCCGTCGTCAAGGCCGGCGCGTCGATCTGGAGCGGCTGGGGCTCGGGGATCTTCAGCCAGGAGGCCATCTGGGCCAAGACGATGACCCCGGCGATCGCCGACGGCAAGAGCCTCGTCGACCTCCTTCCACAATGGCAGACGGCGATCACGAACCAGGCGCAGGTCGACGGATACACGGTCGGATGACGGTCGTCGGTGAAGCCGTCCCCGCGGCGGCCATGACGACAGCGCGGGCGGGTGGGCGACCACCCGCCCCGCGCGGCATCGCACTGAGCTACGGCCTGATCTCCGTCTACGTGGTGCTCACGCTCGCGTTCGGGGTGCTGCCGGGCGGCTACGCGGTCTACCTCGCGTTCACCGACACCACGGGCCGCTTCGCGGGCCTGGCGAACTTCACGAAGGTGGCCGGCGACTTCCGCTTCTGGCCCGCGGTCTCCCACGTCGCGCTGTACCTGGTGATCTGGCTTGCCGCGCTGGTCGTGCTGGTGACGGTGCTGGCGATCGTCGTCCACGCGATGAGCGTCCGCTGGCTCAGCCGGACACTGCGGTTCGTCTTCTACCTGCCGGGGGCGCTGGCGGGCGCGTCGAGCGTCCTGCTGTGGCTGTTCGTCCTCGACCCGGCGGCGAGCCCGGCCGGCGGCCTGCTGCGGCTGCTGGGTTTCGACAGCTTCGTCCAGGTCATCGTCCCGGGCAATCTACCCGTGGTGTTCGCGATCATCGCCTTCTGGACCGGTGCCGGCGGCTGGATCGTGATCATGTACGGCGCCCTGAACACGATCAGCGCCGAGATCATCGAGGCGGCCCGGGTGGACGGTGCGAGCGCCGTCCAGATCGCCTGGCGCATCCAGCTGCCGATGCTGCGCAGATGGATCTCCTACATGGGCATCATGTCGCTCGCCGCCGGCACCCAGCTCTTCGTCGAGCCGCAGCTGCTCTCCCAGGCCAGCAACGCCGTCGTGCCGAACGACTACTCGCTCAACCAGCTCGCCTACCAATACGCCTTCCAGCAGAACGACTTCAACGGGGCGGCGGCCATCTCCCTGCTGCTGCTCGTCGTCGCCCTCGCGCTGTCGGCCGTCTTCGTGACGCGCGGCGGCCTGTTCGAACGGGAGTGACACCATGACCTCTGCGAAAGTCAGTGGCTGGAGCGGCCGTACGATCGTCGCGGTCATGGTGACGGTCTTCGTGCTGTTCTTCGCCGTACCCATCGTCTGGCTGCTGCTGGCCACCACCAAATCCGCGCGGGGCCTGTCCGTCGGCAACCCGTTCACGCCCGGCAGCGCGGCCGGACTGGCCGCCAACTGGAACCGGTTGTTCGACTACCAAGACGGCGCGGTCACCACCTGGATGACCAACTCGGCGCTGTACGCCCTGGGTGCGCTGGCGCTCACCCTGGTGGCGAGCATCCCGGCGGGCTACGCGCTGGCCCTGACCACCTTCCGGTTCCGGCGGCTGCTGCTGGTGCTGACGCTCGTCGTCATGCTGATCCCCAACACCGCGCTGGTTCTTCCGATCTTCCTGGAGCTGAACGCGGTGGGCCTGATCGGCAGCCCGCTGTCGGTGATCCTGCCGATGTCGTTCTTCCCGTTCGGGGTGTACCTCACCTACATCTACTTCTCCACGAGCATCCCCCGCGACCTGCTCGCCGCGGCCCGCATCGACGGGTGCCGGGAGATCCAGGTCTTCACCAGGATCGCCCTGCCGCTGGCCGCGCCGATCGTCGCGCTCGTCGCGTTCTTCAGCTTCGTCCAGAACTGGAACAACTTCTTCCTGCCGTTCGTGATGCTGCCGTCGAGCGACGGCTACCCGATGCAGGTCGGACTGACCTCCCTGCTCGCCTCGACGCCGGCGTTCAACCCCAGCTCCGCGGGCGCGCAGTCGGTGCAGTTGCCGACGCTCGCCCTGGCGACGGCCGTCTCGGTGCTGCCGGTGCTCATCGTCTTCATCGTGTCCCAGCGCTTCCTGGTCGCCGGCATGACAGCCGGCGGGACCAAGGAGTGAGCCCAACCGTTGCGGCGAGGAGCTGACATGAAGGTCACCGGCTATCGGAGCCTGCTGACCGAGCACGACTGGGGCCGGCTGACGGGCGACGCCAACGGCGTGATGCCGGGGCCGCGTACCGACGTGCACGTCCTGATCCTGGAGACCGACGACGGCCTGGAAGGCGTCGGCCTCGGCGCGCACGGCGACATCGACCGGATCTTCGGTGCGGTCGAGGGCGAGGACCCGCGGGCGGTCACCGCGCTCTACGACCGCATGCTGAACCGGGTCTTCAAGGCCGGCCACGCGGGGGCGACGTTCGGGGCGATCGGCGCGATCGACATGGCGCTCTGGGACCTCAAGGCGAAGGCGGCGGGGGAGCCGCTCTGGCGCACCCTCGGCGCACTCGACAGGTATGTGCCGGGTTACGCCTCCGGCCTCGACATCGCACTCGACGACGAGGCACTGGTCCGGCTCTACGAGCGCTTCGCCGACCGCGGTTTCAGCTCCGCCAAGCTCAAAGGCGGCCTCGACGTCACCCGCGACAGGCGGCGGCTCCTGGCGGTCCGCGAGGTACTCGACCGCAACTCGGCACACCCGGCACTCATGCTCGACGCCAACGAGGCCTGGAATCGTACCCAGGCAGTCCGTTTCGTCAGTGAGCTGGAACGTACCGTCGACCTCGCCTGGATCGAGGAACCGGTGCGCCGGTGGGACGCGGCGGGTCTCGCCTCGGTGCGGCAGCACGTCCGCGCGGGCGTGGCGACCGGCGAGAACCTGACCGGCCTGGAACAGTACCGGCCGCTGCTCGACGCCGACGCCGTCGACATCGTGCAGGTCGGCAATGTCTGGGGCATCACCCACTTCCTCCGGGTGGCCGCCGTCGCGCACAGCCGCGACCTGCCGGTGAGCCCGGTGGCCTACCACGGCAACCCGGTGGCGCACGCCGCCGTGGCGGTGCCCAACCACCTGGCCTTCGAGGTCCAGCACCTCGACCCGCCGATCGGCCTGCGCGTCGATCAGGAAATTCTGGACGGCGGGATCGTCCTCGGCGATCAGCCGGGCCTGGGCATCCGGGTCGACGAGGACCGGATCGCGGAGGTCCGGGCGGTCAATCCGATGGCCCGGATCGCCGGTCCGCACGTCCGTCCCGCACGGGCCGGCCTGCGGCTGATCCCCGAAAATCCCGCGTGAGTACGACCGGAGCACTGCGGCCTTACTCGTTGCCCTCCGGTGGCGCTGCCGGGCGGCGCCGCTGCCACGAGTTGACGATGTGGTCACGCATCGCCCGCTCGGCACCCTGGACGTCGTCGCGCCGGATGGCCTCGACCACCCGGCCGTGCTCCTCGATCGTCGAGGTGAACGCCCCCTCGTAGCCGAGCCCCTGATATCTCCGGCTCTCCAGCGCGCGACGGTAGAGCCGCTTCGTGATGTTCTCCGCCAGCCGATTGCGGGAGATCTCCATGATCGTGAAGTGGAAGACCACGTCCTCCTGCCGGAAGGCGTCGCTCTCCTGCCCCATCTCCCGCATGGCGTCCAGCACGTGCTCGACACGGGCCAGCTCGTCCGGGGTGTGGCGGGCGGCCACCGCGCCGGCCATGGCCGACTCCAGGTTGCCGCGCACGATCGTGAGTTCGTCGAGGATGCCCAGCGACTCGTCGTTGTCGATCAGTGCGGAGAGGATGATCGGATCCAGCATGTTCCACGACCCGGACCGGGCCACCTGGGTGCCGCGCCCCTGCGCGACGACGACGAGCCCCTTCTCCTCGAGTCGCTTCACCGACTCGCGGATCA
Organism: Actinoplanes sp. 13; assembly: GCF_056134165.1. NCBI lineage: Bacteria > Bacillati > Actinomycetota > Actinomycetes > Micromonosporales > Micromonosporaceae > Actinoplanes > Actinoplanes sp. 13. The sequence continues at coordinate 176,588 of NZ_JBVYOQ010000013.1, forward strand.
CGGTGCGGCTCACCCCGAAGTGCTCACTGAGCGGTCCCTCCGGCGGAAGCAAGCCACCTTCGGGGATCTCACCGGTGACGATGAGCTCGACCAGTTCACTGGTCACCGCCACACCCAGCCGCTCCGAACGACGCCGGGGCGGAAAGGTCAAGGTGTAGGGCTGGGCTGCCATGCCCGCAAATATACGGCGCGTGACACGTCCTTCCCGGCCCTCGGCCGCGGGCAGAAAAGCGATGTCGTGATCGCGTTCAGCTCCGGTGTGGGCGGTAGCATGGGGCTGTTGCCCCAGCCCTCGGCGATGATCCCGATCTGCGGGCCGTCCAGCGCGAACACGACCTGTCAGACTCAGCGCGACTCGCCGGCGTCGATGCCGGTGGCCAGGGCGGTGACCGTCATGCGCAACTCGGCGACCGGCGACGAACACCGTCGTAACGCCGTGCCGGGCCATCAGAATCCCGCCGGAGCCTTCAGGTTCTCCCCGTGCGGCGCCATCACCCATGCCTGGGCCCGAACAACCAGGGCCGTCTCGCGGACAAGTCTCCGGTTCACGGAACTGGGGCTCGTTCACCGGCAGTTCCCCGTCCAGAAGGAGTGGTCATGTCAGAGAAGTCCGTGCGCAAGAGCAACGACAAGAAAAAGGGCAAGACTTTGAAGGAGAAGCAGCAGGCGAAGAAGGTGAAGCGCATCATGCAGGCGGGCAAGACCTCGAACATCCCGCCTACCGGTCATTGAGAGCAGCAGCATCTCTCCGCCGGCGACGCATGGCGGTGCCCGCTCATCCCTCTCGGATGAGGAAAACCGCACGCCGCCGAACGAGCCTGTAGCTGCGCGAGCGGACGGCTCACGTCAGCCGGAAGGAGAACGTCGATGGCAACCGGAGAAGCACCCGTTTTCGAGGCCTTGACCGAGATCAACGCGGTGTCGCTGGCCCGGGTCGAGCTCGACCCCGCCACACTGCTCATGGTCCGGATCGCCGCGCTGGTCGCGGTCGACGCACCCCCGGCCTCCTACCTGCTGCACGTGTCCCCGGCGGTGGAGTCCGGCGTCAAGCTCGACGATGTTCAGGATGTCCTGGTCGCTGTCGCGCCCATCGTCGGCGCGCCGCGCGTGCTCCGGGCCGCGGGCGCGATCACCAAGGCGCTCGGTGTCGCCATCGCCATGACGAGCGAGACAGCGGACGAGGCCGACGCCTGACTCACGAGCGCCGGTCGTGGCGGGCGCCGGCGTCGGGTGCCGGATCCCGGCTGCGTCGAAGGGGTGTACGCCGGGTATAGCCGCCTCTTGTGACGGCTCCGGGTTTCGTACGGCTGATTGCGGCAGGGTGGCGCCGGTTCCGGCGCAGTGCCGGGTGGTGGAAGCATCTGGCCCGCGCCGGGATGCGGTACGACGTCGCCGATGGGGGCCGGCTCGCCGCCGCGGTCACCTATTACGCGTTCTTCGCGATGTTCTCGCTGGGCATGCTGGGGTTCGCGGTCCTCACCTCGGTCCTGGACAACCCGTCGGTGCTGGGCTGGACGGAACAGTACGCCGCGGAATATCTGCCCAACGTGGACGTGGGGACGTTGCGGAACGTCGGCAGCACGGCCGGGATCATCGCCTTCGTCGGCCTGCCGCTCACCGGGTGGTTCTGGGCCGACGCGATGCGATCGTCGATCCGCCGGATCTGGGAGATGCCCGAATATCCCGGCCGGCTGGTCGTCCGGGTGCTCATCGATCTGCTCATACTGGCCGGGTTGGGGATCCTGCTGGTCGTGTCGCTGTCGGCGGCATATCTGAGCACCATCGTCGCGAATCGGCTGGTCGATGCGACCGACACCGATGCCACGCCGGCGCGGTGGATCCTGGCCGCGGTGACGCTGTTGCTGGGCGCCGGTGTGAACCTGGTGCTGGCCGCCGCCATGCTGACCGGACTGCCGCGGGTGCGGATGTCGTGGCGCCGGGTTCTCGGCCCGGCGTTGCTGGTGGCCGTCGGCCTGGAACTGCTCAAGGCCCTCGGCAGCCTCTATGTCGGGCAGATCGCGGCCAATCCCGCGTATCAGCTGGTGGCCGGCCCGGTCGGGCTGCTGGTCTTCCTCAACGCCGTCAACCAGATGGTGCTCTTCGCCGCCGCGCTGACCGCGACGAGCACCGCCGGCCGCCCGGCCGACCTCGCCACCGCCGATGACAGCGAGAGGCACGACCCGCCCGGTTCGCCGGGCGACGACGGGGAGTCTGTTCCCTCACATGAAGCAACTGGGTCTTGACACGCTGTGTCCCTGATCCGGCAGCCTGCTGTCTCCCGCCGGGGATACGGTCTGGGTGATTCCCCGGTACGCCCGACAACGCTGGGCGCCAGGCACATCGGTGCGGCACCGGATCTCGGAGATGCAAGGGAGCATCGCCATGACCGATCGCTTCGATCCCAACATTCCACCCACCGGGCCGACCGACCCTGCCATCGAGGGTGAGTTCCTCGGCATCGTCGGCATCACCGACAGGCCCACGCTCGGGAAGTCCAACCTGGTCGTCAACCGGGCCAAGCCGTTCGACATCGACGTCAGCTGGCGCGTGTTCGGCAACCTGGTCCCACTGTGGCTGACGGCGCTGTCCGTGCGCACCCAGGACTGGGTCGTCACCGCGTTCGCGGAGTCGCAGGGCCCCGGCGTCGAGGTGTCCCTCGGTGAGGTCCGGGTCCCGGTTCGCGGGCCGTTCTTCTCGCAGAACGAGATCTACAAGGCCAGGATCGAGGTCCCGGCCTTCGCGCTGCCCGAGGGCAACCCCGGCAACACCACAGAGGCCGGCGTCTACAAGATCGTCGTTACGACGTTCCTCGACTCCGACCTCGGGCCCGTCGGTTACGACATGATGGGTTACGCCGAGGGGCCGATCATCAAGGTGGAAGACCCCAACTGACGGCCCGGCCGGTCGGCCCGCCCGGACAACGGCGTCCGGTCCGGCCGGCCGGCCTTCGGGTCCGCGTCGGACAGGCCCGGGCCGCGGATCGGCCGGATCACGTCAGATCGACGGCGTCGATGGTGATGGCGCCGAGGGACCCGGTGTGCCGGGCGTCGAAGTCACCCTGGTCGATCACGGTGAGCCGGGGACGTGACTTGCCCACGACCACCCGGCGGCCGCAGACCTCGTCGGCGCAGACGAAAAGCACGTCGGTGGCGCTCTCCGCCTCGCAGATCATGGTGTGGATCGCCATATCAACCTCGCTTCTGGCCGGGATTCCAGGGTTCCCGAGCGATCCGGCCTTAATCACCCGACTGCCCACAGCCACTGGAAGTGGCACATTCTCCGTGGAGCGAGTTATGGACGAGACGACCCGGCTGACGCCGGCCACGCGCGCCGCTCTGGTGGCGCTCTCCCAGGGCAGCTGTGACTTCCCCGGCTGCCGCACACCCGTCACGGTGCTTCTCGGCGGTGAACCCGAGGTCAACGTCGAGCCGGTCCGCATCCGCGGAACCGACCCGGACGGACCGCGGCACGCGCCGGGGCTGACCCCCGAGGAGCGGGACAGCTATGACAACCTGCTCCTGCTCTGCGTCCCGCACCGCAAGGCGATCGACCGCAACGAGTCGGCGCACCCGGTCGAACTGCTCCAGACGTGGAAACCGGCGCCGCCCGGACCGCTGTCGCATCTGCGGGGCCTGACCGAGGAGCGCCTGGACATGCTGCTGACCACGGCGTTCGCCGCGGCCCGCGAAGAGATCGACGAGGCGCTCACCGCTTTCGAGAAGTCCGACCCGGCGGCGGCCCAGCTCCTGCGCGAGCTGACGGACACGCTGCACGACCAGCGCAGCCGGTACGGCGCTGATCGCAACCTCGCCGCGGCCATGACCACGCTCAACAAGCGGATGGACGCTCTGCTGAGCCGGCTCGAGGACAAGCCGTCGCGCCCGCCGCGCATCAACGTCGGCTGGCAATCTCCGGCGCCGGCCGCCACTCCCGGTTCCGCGGCAGGATGATTGGATCTTCTTCTTATTGCTGATCCATAGATGTCAGTGTCCGTGCGCATCGGTGAATGCGTCGGGTGAGTCCGATTCCCGACCGCGCCGTGGCGTTGACACCGTCGGGCACGGTCTCGGGTGCGTTCGGTGACCCACTGCCGGACGTCACCGGCAAGACGTTCAAGGTGTCCGTCGAGAACGGCGACAAGGACTGGGACATCGACCTCTTCGACCCGGCCGCCGACGGTGCCGGACCGGCTCGGGTGAGCGAGCTGGCCCTACTGCTCGAGCGCAAACTGCGCCGGGCCGCCCCGGGCCGCCCGGGCTCCACGGCGCTGTCCGGCGCTCGCGTCCACACGGTCGGCCAGCGCCTGCAGGTGCTGGCCGGTGAGCCGGGCGCGGTGCTCCGCTTCACCGGCTCCGACGCCAACGACCTCACACTCGAAGGGCGCGGTCAACCCGCCGGCCGCCGCGCTGTCCGGCGGCAGCGACCGCAACCGGCCCACGGCGGCCGACTTCATCGGCAGTCAGGACGCCAAGACCGGCATCTACGCGCTGCTCGACGTGGACGACCTCAACCTGTCCCGGGCTTCCGGTGGCGGCGACCTCGTCGGGGTTCGGTGGCGAGAGGACCGTGATCCTAACCCGCGACGAGGTCCTGCCGTGCCGGCGAGGAGCCTGCCGGTCCCGTGGCGATGGAGACGGCCCGCGTGACTCCGTTCTGTGCCGGCAGCTCGACGTCGGTTCCGCCGGGACGGATCCGGACGTCAGCCGACACTCGCCGCGCGCGGGTTCACCAGTCCGAAATCAGTTGAAGAAAGACCCGAGGAAGGGCAGGTCCTGGACGTCGGGGAGCGTCCGCTTGTCACCCATGTCGTACGTGGTGTTGTAAGTCGTATTGTAATTTGTATTGTATGTCTTGCTGTAATTGGTGTTGTAATGCGTGTCACGAGTCGTGTTGTAGTGAGTGTCGCGACTGGTGTTGTGAGTGACGTTGCGACTCGTGTTTTTATGCGTGTCATGACTGATGTTCTTGTGGGTGTCGTGGCTGGTGTTGTTATGGGTGTCACGACTGGTGTGGCGATTGATGGTGTCACCCTTGTCATTTTTGGTGTCGTTGCCGGAGGCCGCTCGGACACAGTGGGGCTTGTTCCGCCGGATGTCGTTCTTACTGCAGGCGGGGCTTTTTCCCCTGGCGGTGTTGCTGCCGTTCTGAGCCGCGACGGAGGCGTTCGTCGAGGGGGCCGCCACGGCGGGCGCCGCGACGAAGCCCAGTGCGGCAGCCGCTGCGCCGGTCAGGACGGCCAGCCTCAGGTGATTCTTCATAGGAATCCTTCACGTGAGCAAATGGGGGAGTGCCGGATATAACCACTTTCCGGTGCTGCCTCATCATGCCGACCTTGAAGCGCCGCATCGGGGAGGCCCGCCGTCACAATCTTCATTTCCCGCGTTCGAGCGAAAATGTGGGCCGACCCGAATCCTTTCGCCCGGCGGGGCAGAGGTGAGCGGTCGTCCGTGTCGGCGCTGATTTTGGTTCGCCCTCATAGGCCCGTGACTGTCTTCCGGCGACGGGGGCGGCCGGCCCGGCGGCCAGGAGGCGAAATACCGGAAAGATCCCGTACGTGATCATAACCGTTTTTCGGAGCGTACTCCCCATCCCGGGTTGTGAACTGCTGCCGCGGCCGAGCAGGTCGGCCAGGACGTGCGCCCACCCGGCTTGCCGCAGGTCATGGGCGACATCCGCAGCCGGGCGATGAACCGCTCCTGCGAACGGCAGCGGTGCCCGGCGGATCGGCCGGATGACGGTGAAGATCACTCACGGCTGCACGGAGGAGGGACGACGCGGATCCACCGAATGGCCATGAAACGTCTGTTGAATGGCGGCCGAACCTTTCTTTTGGGGATTCCCCCACGCCCGGGTTCCGGACCGTGTTAATTCTTCCGGGAGCACAAACGGTGCACCTGGAGGAAAGTTGCTCGTCTCAGTAGTCGTTCCCGCTTTGAACGAGCGCGAGAACATAGCGCAGACCATTGGGGCCATCCCGGTCGAGAAGTTGAGGTCGGAAGGGCACGAGACGGAGATCGTCATCGTCGACAACGGGTCGACGGACGGCACCGGGCAGCTGGCCCGGCAGCTCGGTGCGAAGGTGATCGTCCAGCCGGTACGAGGCTATGGCAATGCGTACAAGGCCGGATTCGCCAATTGTTCCGGTGAAATCATCGCCACCGGGGACGCGGACCGGACCTACCCCTTCGAGATCCTGCCGGAGGTGGTGGGCACTCTGGAGAGTGAGAACATCGACTTTCTCACCACCAACCGACTCGACGGCCTGGAGCCTGGATCGATGTCGCGTTCCCACCTCTGGGGCAACAGAGGACTGAGTGCGGCGGCACGGCAGCTGTTCGGTGTGCCCTTCCACGACTCGCAGTCCGGCATGTGGGTGTTCCGCCGGAAGGTGTGGGCGGCGCTGCGGATGCGTTCCGGCGGGATGGCCTTCTCCCAGGAGATCAAGGTCGAGGCCTTCCGGCACGGATTCAAGTGCGCGGAGATCCCCATCGTCTACCGCCCGCGCGGCGGCGAATCGAAGATCCACACCGTCGTCGACGGGTTGCGCAACCTGGCGCAGCTGATGGTCGAGCGCACCAGGCCGGTGGCCTCCGCCCGAAGCCGCGGCTATGCGGACACGGCGGAGGGCCTGGGGGTACCACAGATCTTCCCGACCGCTCCCGCGGCGGTCTGCAGTGCCTGCTTCGACCGGAGCGCGCCGCACCTGGCCCCCGTGACACCGCCGTGAGGATCCTGATCGTCTCCAGCTATTTCCCGCCCCATGTAGGCGGTGTCGAGGTGGTGGCCCAGCAACAGGCTCACAGCCTTGCCGACGCCGGTCACACGGTCGTCGTCGCCACCTCACACACCGAGCCCGTTCCGGCCGGGCAGGACGGACGCGACGGCTATGACGTCGTCCGGCTACCCGTGAGCAACGTCGTGGAGCGTCGCACCGGTGTGCCGTACCCGATCATCGGGCCGGCCTTCTGCCGTGCCCTCGCCTCGCTGATCAACTGGTGCGACCTGGTCCACGTGCATGATGTGCTGTACCAGCCGTCCCAGCTCGCCGCTCTGCTCGCACGGTTCGCCGGCAAGCCGATGTACGTCACCCAGCACGTTGGGCACATCGACCACCCCAACCCGGTGGTGGTGGCGATCACGCGGTTGTCGGTGGCCGTCGCCGGCCGTTACCTCTGGCGCAAGGCCCGACAGGTGGTCGCCCACAACGGACTCGTCGCCGATTATCTTCGGGCCCGGGGGGTGCCCGCCACTCGTGTCGTGCTCGCCCCCAACGGCATCGACACCACGGCGTTCACTCCCGGACGGACCCGTGACGAGCACGCGATGCGGCAGCGGCTCGGATTGCCGGACGGGCTTCCGCTGGTGCTGTTCGCCGGTCGGCTGGTACCGCGAAAAGGTTACGATCGGCTGATCGAGGCGGCGGGGGCCGGTTACCACGTGGTGCTGGCCGGTTCCGGCCGGCCGGCGCGCCCGGTGCCGGCGGGAGTCAGTTGGGTCGGCCCCGTACCGCGCGCCGATCTCGTCACGCTCTACCGCCTCGCCGACATCTTCGTCCTGCCGTCCGACGGCGAGGTGTTCCCGCTGGCGGTGCAGGAGGCGATGGCCTGCGGTCTGCCGATCGTGACGACTGACGACCCCCGCTACCACACCTACGACATCGACCGCGAGCTGTTCCTCCTCGTCGATCCCCACCCCGGCGAGCTGCGCCGGGCGATCCGCGCGATCCTGGCCGACCCCGCCCTGAGCCGGCGCATGACCGAGCACTCCCGGCGGTTCGCGGTCGAGCACTTCGACTGGCGCGTCAACCAGAAGGCCCTTTCCCAGGTGTACGACCAGGGTGACCACGCCGACGGGAACCCCAACCGTGAGGACCGGACATGGACATCAGCGTCGTCGTCCTGACCTACAACAGCGCCCGTACCATCGACCGCTGCCTCGACTCCCTCGCCGCGCAGCAGATCGCGCCCGCGGAGATCGTCGTCGTCGATGACGACTCGACGGACGCTACCCTCGCCGCCGTGGCGGCGTTCCGCGATCGGTGCGATGTGCCGGTGCGCGTTCTGCGCAACGGCAGCCACAACATTTCCCGCGGCCGTAACCTCGGGATGTCAGCCGCGAGGACCCGGCTTGTGGCATTCCTCGACTCCGACGCCTGGGCCGTCCCCGAATGGACCGGCGAGCTCGTCGCCGCGTTCGCCGGACAGGCCGGGGTGGGCGTGGTCGGTGGTGGTATCGACACCGCGCACGCGTCGCCGTTCGCCGAGGCGGTCGCCGTCAACGACGACACGGTCCGGCGGCTCGCGACCTCCGGTGAGCTGCTGGTCGGCGGCTGCAACATGGCCGTCGACCTGACCGCCGTCGCGGGTGAACGATTCGACGAGCGCTGGGTGCACGCCGAGGACATCGAGTTCGTCGACCGTGTCGGGGACCGGTGCGGCTGGGCGGTCGCTCCAGCGGCTCGCGTCTGGCACGAGAGCAGAGCCACACCCTGCGCGTACTTACGGCAGATGTTTCGGTACGGCCTGTGGCGGGTTCGGTACGCGGCACGCACCCGTAAGGTGCGGGCGATCGATTACGTGCCCACCGCCGCGCTGGTCGCCGCCGTGGTGCTGAGCGCGGCCGTGTCGCCGTACTGGTTTTTGACCGTACCAGGCATGTCGCTCGCGGAGACGGCTTTCGTGATCAGCTACCGGCGCCCGCCGATCCGGCTGTGGCCGCTCATGGCGCTCGGCTGGCTGGTCAAGAACACCGGGTGGGGTCTCGGTGTCCTGGTGGCGATCGTCCAGCAGTCGACCGCCCGCTCCCAGGTGCCGCCGCAGTTGACCCGGACGGCGGCCTGAATGGAGATCGTTCAGGTCGCCGCCCTGTACCCACCGCACCTGGGTGGCGAGGAAAAGGTGGCCCAGCACCTGGCGGGCCTGCAGTCACAGCAACACGACGTGACCGTCTACACCTCCCGGATCGGCGCGGCCACCGCCCCGCGTCTCGAGCAGCACGGGCGGCTGCGAGTTTTCCGCGACGGGGCCCGGCGTATCGGCAACACGCCCATCACCCCGCATCTGCTGCGCCGCCTGCTGCAGCACCGGCCCCGGCCGGACATCGTGCACGTGCACGCCGGGCTGGCGGTCACCCCGGAGATCGTACGGCTGGCGTCCTGGCTGCGCAGGATCCCGTACGTCGTACATCTGCACCTGATGGTGCGGCCTTCCAGCCGCGCCGGTACCTGGCTGCTCCCGTTGTACCAGCGGATGTTCTACCGCGGTTTTCTGCGGCAGGCGGCCCGCGTCATCTGCCTGACCGAGGCCATGCGGCAGGGGGTCATCGAGATCTTCGGACTTCCTCCGGAGCGGGTGGTGGTGGTGCCCAACGGGGTGGACACCACCGTGTTCACCGTGGCCGAACCGGACCGGCGGGCGGACCGCGAACTGCTGTTCGTCGGCCGGCTGACCGCACAGAAGAACGTCGGCCTGCTGGTGGAGGCGATGGCTGCGCTGCCGGAGGCGACTCTGCGCGTCGTCGGCACCGGCGAACTCCACCAGGCGCTGGAGCGCCGGATCGCTGAACTGGGCCTGACGAACGTCCGGTTCGAGGGCCAACTGGCAGCTCCTGAGATCGCCGCCTGCTACCAGCGGGCCACCGCCGTGCTCATGCCGTCCACGCACGAGGGTCTGCCGCTGGTGCTCCTCGAGGCGATGGCTGCGGGCGCGCCGGTGATCTGTTCGGACCTGCCGGAACTGATGGAGATCGGCCGGGACGCGGTGGTCGCGGTCGAGCCGCTCACCCCCGAGCGGCTCGCCGAGTCGGTCCGCGACCTTCTCGCCGACGCCCCGCGCCGGGAGCGGCTCTCCCGGCTGGCACGCAGCCGGGCGGCTGGTTACGCGTGGCCCCAGGTCGTTGATCGCGTGGACGCTGTCTACGCCCAGGTACTGGAGGAGGGTTTTTGATCGCGGCTGACGGTCTGGTCCGGGGATGCGAAGGCCTCCTGTCGCCTGGTTGGCCCGGCAGTCGCCGGAGCCGAGTGCTGTCCTGCGCGGCGGTGGCCGGACTGGTCCTGCTGAATCTGGCCGTGCTCACCGACGTGCTGGCGCCGCTGCGCGCGGTGATCGGGTTCCCGGTGGCGACGGTGCTGCCCGGCGCCCTCGCCCTGCGCGCGTTGCGGATCGTCGATCGGACCGGCTGGAACTGGCTGCTGCACGCGATGGCGCTGTCGCTGGCCGGACTGCTGGCCATCGGTGTCTGCCTGGGGTTGTTGCCCGGCGGAGGGCTGACCGAGATCGGGTCGCTGCTGGCGCTGGATCTGCTGATCGTGGTCCTCGCGACGGCTGCCGTGCTGGGCGAGCGCCGGTGGCCGGCGCCCGGTGCGGGATCAGCCGCCCACGCCCCGCGGCCCGCTGCCGGAGACGTCGCGGGAATCGTGGCAGTGGCCCTCGGCGTCGTTGCGGTGATCCTGACCGTTCTCGGCGCGCAACGCCTCAATTCCGGGGGCACCGGGGCCTTGACCGCGACGGGACTCGCCGTGGCAGCCGCCGCGCTGGTCGCGGCCGTGGTCTCCGGGCGCCGGCACGGTGTCACCGCCCCCGCGACCGCGATCTATCTGGTGGCGCTCGCGATCCTGCTGGCCACCTCGCTGCGCGGCGTCGGAGTGACCGGCCACGACGTCAAGATCGAATACCGGGTGCTGGTGGATACGCTCGCCACCGGTACATGGCAGCGCCCCGCCGGGTTCTTCGTGGCCTACAACTCGTGCCTGAGCATCACCGTGCTGCCCGCCTTGCTGGTGCGGCTGCTGGGCATCGCTGCCGACGATGCCTTCCGGATCTGCTTCCAGATCCTCTTCGCCGCCGCGCCGGTCGGCGTGTTCCTGCTGGCCCGCCGGCGATTCCCCGGCGGTACGGCGGTCTGTGCGGCCGTGTTGTTCATCGCGTTCCCGACGTTCATCAACGACATGCCGATGCTGAACCGGCAGGAGATCGCTCTGATCTTCTTCACCGTGCTGCTCAGCGCCCTTCTCGACGTCCGCAGCCCGCGCCGACAGCGGGCGATCCTGTTCGCCGTCTCGGCAGCCGGAATGACGGTGTCGCACTACACCAGCACCTACATCACCGCTGTCCTGCTGCTGATCGGCTGGGCGTTGCGGGTGCTGCGCCGCCGGCGCCTGTCCCGGGCCGCCGTCACCGTCGGCCCGCCGCGGCGAGTTCTCGGCCTCGGCCGGGCCGGGCTCGCGATGACCCTGATGGCGGTCGCCTGGGCGATGGTGTCCGCCAGCGCCACCACCTTCGCCGCCGGGCTCGCGCAAGCCGCTGCCGCGGTCATCGAGGACGCCTCGGTGACCGCCGAGTCGACGCGGTACAGCTTCATCGCCGACGGCAAGCCGCAGAGCGACAGCGAGTTGCTGGCCGGCTACGCCGCAGAGGTACGCCGCAACGACAATGTGCCGGCCGGCCCGCTGTTTCTGCCACCCGAGTGCATACCGCGGCTGTTACCGGCCGACACGCTGAGCACGACGGGAGCCGGTGCTGCCCTGAACCGGGCCGGAGTGCCGCCGCAGCAGGTCAACGACGCGGTGCGTAAGGCTGCCGTGCTGCTGTTCCAAGGCGGCGGTGTCGTCGGCTGCGTCATCCTGTGGTGGCGCCGTCGCCGGGAGGCCACCGAGGCGCTGGCCCACCTCGCCGGCGGCTCGGTGATCCTGCTGGCTGTCGTGGTCGTCGCGCCGCAGCTGTCCGACAGCTATGGACTGCTCCGGTTGTTCCAGCAGTTCCTGGCGCTGCTCGGCCCCCTGGTCGTACTCGGCGTCACGGTGCCGTTGGGGTGGCTGATCACTCGGGTCGTCCCGGTCCCGCGTGCCCGCCGGGTGACCGCGGCGATCGCGGCGACCGCCACCATCGGCTGCCTGCTGACGACCAGCGGTGTGGTCCCGCAAGTCATCGGGGGCTACGTCCCGCAGCTCCATCTCAACAACGCCGGCCCGTACTACCGCGCCTACTACACCGACCGGAGCGACATCAGCAGAGCCGCCTGGATGCGCCGCAACCTGCACCCCGCCGCGTATGTCATCACGGACAGCCGCGACACCGCCAGCCTGCGCAGCCTGACCGTCCTCTATCCGCAGGAGGGCGTGCTGCCGGGCATGGTCCCGCTCAATGCGGCAGTGACCCTGACCGCCGTCCGCGGGAACCCCGACCTCGCTGTCGCCGTCGCCATCATCGGTGATCGCATCGTGCGGTACACCTTTCCCATCGCGTGCGTCGCCGCCGACCGGCCACTGCTGAACGCGACGGCTCAGCACCGCCTCTACGGCCCCGTGGAGCATCCGTGAGCGCCGCAGCGCCGGCACCGCCACGCCAGGGGGTGCTGCGCATCCTGCACGTGATCAACCTCGGCACCACCGCCGGGGGAGCGGAACGGCAACTGGCCGACACCGTCGCCGCCCAGCGAGCCGCCGGCCACCAGGTCCTGGTGCTCTCCAGCGACCTGCCCGGCAGCGGTGAGCGATTCAACGACGTCGCGTGGCCGCAGGCGGCCCGGTCCCGGCACTGGGCCGCCCGCCTGGCCGGTCTGCGCCGCAACCCGGCCGCGCGGGAGGTGCTGGCGCGAGAGCTGCTCAGCTTCCGGCCGGACGTGGTGCACCTGCACACGGTCGGGCTGCTCGCACCGGGCAGCCTGCCGGTTCTCCGGGACGTAGCGACGGTGCTCACCGTGCACGGACCCGAGATCTACATCCGGGCCAACGGGTACGCCTGCCTTCCGGGCCGGTACTTCCGGCAGGCAGGCGGGAAACGAACGGTGCTGACCTGGCGCGGCCGCCTCGCGATGGTCATCGCCGGACTGGTCGCCGGGCGCTGCTGGCGCCGGGGACTGCGGGTCGTGGACATCATTCTCGCGCCCAGCCACTACCTCGCCGAACTGGTCAGCCGTGATCTCGGCACCACCAGGGTCGTCCCGAACGGGTTCACCGCTGTCGAGGTGGACGAGCATCCCGGATCGGCGCCGGCCGCGGAGCGGGGTCCACGACTGGTCTTCGCCGGGCGCCTCGAACACTTCAAGGGGCCACAGATCGCGATCGCCGCGTTGCCGGCGGTGCGCGCGGCGCATCCCGGCGTGCGTCTGAGCATCTGCGGGGCCGGCCCGATGGAACCGGAGCTGCGGGCGCTGGCCGACAAGCACGCCCTGAACGACTGTGTCGAGCTGACCGGCTGGCTCGATCCGGCCGCGCTGCAGCGCCGCATCGCCGGCGCCGACCTGGTCCTGGTGCCGTCGGTGTGGCCGGAGGCGTTCAACCGCACCTGCCTGGAGGCGTTCGCCGCCGGCGTGCCGGTCGTCGCCTCCGGTGTCGGAGGGCTGCCCGACCTCGTCCGCCCCGGGGTGACCGGCCTGCTGGTCCCGCCGGGCGACGCCGGGGAGTTGGCCCGGGTGATCTGCGAGTTGCTGGACGACGAGCAACGACGCAACGCGCTCGGGCGGGCGGCACGTGAGGTGCACGCCGAATTCGCCCTCGACCGGCACGTGTCCGCCCTGCACCAGGTGTACCGCGACGCCATCGACCTGCGGCAGCGGCGCCGGCCGGCGAGGGGCACGGGCCGGCATCCCGTCGCCGGCCTGCTCACCCGGGTGGCGGAGCAGGCCCGGCAGGTCATGACCGACAGCCTGTTGCGCAACTCCGCGCTGCTTCTGTTGTCCACGGCGGTGCTGGCCGGTGGGGGTTTCCTGTTCTGGCGGGTGGTGACCGGGCTGCTGCCGACCTCCGAAGTAGGCCGGGCAGGCGCGTTGATCTCAGCATCGACACTCGTCGTCAACCTGTCGTTGCTGGGGCTGAACAACTCCCTGATCCACTACCTCGAGAAGTGGCCGGACCGGGCCCGCACGGTGAACACGGCGATCACCGTCGTGGCGGTCGCCGCGACGGCGGGCACGATTTTCTTCGTCACCGCGTTGCCCACGCTCGCCCCCGGACTCGTCGGCATCGGCCACCCCGGACAGTCGCTGGCCTTCATCGCCCTGACGGTCGCCGGCGCCGTCGGGATCTGCTGCGACAACGTCTTCGTGGCGGTGCGCCGCAGCGGGTACGTCCTGGGACGCAACCTGCTCGTGGTGTGCCTGCGTCTCGCCCTGCCGCTGCTCGTGCTCGGCAGCGCCGCGTTCGACATCTTCGCCGCGTACTGGCTGGCCCTGGCCCTGGCCCTGCCGCTGTACCTCACCGGCGCCCGTCGCCACGGCATGCGGCTCCGGCTCGCCTTCGCCGGTGCGCGGTTGCGCGCCATGTGGCGGTACTCCGCCGCCAACTACATGGCCACCGCGATCCTCATGACTCCCAGCCTGGTGATGCCCATCCTGGTCGCCCATCGGATCGGTACGCGGGAGGCCGCGCACTACTACATCGCCTCGCTGCTCGCCGGGGTGCTCGTCTTCGTGCCTCAGGCGACGGCGCGTAGCTTCTTCGCGGAGGTCTCCCACGACGGGCAGCGGCTGCGCGAACTCCTGCCGCGCGTCGTGGTCGTCACGGCAGTGCTGGAGTTGCCAGTGCTGACGACTCTCGTGCTGGTCGGCCGGCCTCTGCTGCGCGTCTTCGGTGACGACTACGTGTCGGCATACCCGTTGCTGATCCTGCTGGTTCTGACCACCGCGCTGTGCGCCGTCGGCTTCATCGGCAGCACGCTGCTGCTGGCCACCGGTCGCATCCGGCTGCTCTGCCGGCTCTCGGCGGCGGCCTACAGTGTCTCGCTGGCCGCGGCCTATCTGCTGGCCGGTCACGGTCTGGTGTGGATCGGCGTGGCCATGCTCGGCGGCGAGATCCTGCTCGCCGCGGGTTATCTCCGGGTCATAGCGCGGGCGCTGCGCGCCGGGCCGCACGAACTGCCCGGCCGTCAACCACTTGTCGCAGGCGGGAATTGAGCAGACAGATGACGACCATCACTCAGATCACTCCCTACTACCCGCCCCATCTCGGTGGGATGGAGCGGGTCGTCGAGATCCTCGCCGGCGGCCTCGGCCGGGAATACGACGTGACCGTCCTGACCACGACACTCGGTGCGAAGGGTTCGCCGCGCCGCGTACACGACGGCGGCGTACGCGTGCTCCGGCACCGGTCCTGGGAGTTCGCGCACACGCCGATCGCTCCGGGCCTGGTGCTCTCGTTGTTGCGGACACCCCGGGACACGGTGCTGCATCTGCACAGCGCGCAGGCCTTGATCCCCGAGGTCCTCGCCCTGGTGGCCCGGCTCCGCGGTCAACGGTTCCTGTTCCACTTCCACCTCGACGTCGACGCGTCCGGCCCGTTCGGCCGGCTGTTGCCCTTCTACAAGAAGCACCTGTTCGCGAGGGTGCTGCGAGCAGCCGCAGGTGTGCTGGTGCTCACCGAGGCGCAGGCGCATTTCGTCGAGCGCGCTTACGCCGTGCCGCGCGATCGGATCCATGTCGTGCCGAACGGGGTGGGTGAGGAGTATTTCCTGCCGCCGCGCGGCGCACGGACCGGCGGAGAGCCGCTCAACCTGTTGTTCGTCGGACGGCTGAGCCCGCAGAAGAACGTCGCCCGTCTGCTCGACGCGGTGTCGCGGTGCCGGCACCCGGTGCGTCTCACCGTGGTGGGCGACGGTGAGCAGCGGGCGATGCTCGGTGAGCGGGCGCGGGCACTGGGGCTGACCGACGTCACCTTCGCCGGCACGCGTCTCGACGCCGAACTGCGGGCGGCGTACGCGGCCGCGGACGTCTTCGTGTTGCCCTCCGACCGGGAAGGCATGCCGCTTGTCGCGCTCGAGGCGATGGCGGCCGGCCTGCCCATCGTGGCGACGGCGGTGCCGGGCAACATCGAACTGCTGGACGGCATCGCGATGCTCGTGGAACCCACCTCGGAGGCCCTCGCCGCGGGCCTGGACTCGCTCGCCTCCGACGCGGGAGCCTTCGAGCGCATGGCCGGTCGCAGCGTTGCGGCCGCCACGTCGCACACCTGGACGGCGGTGGTGGAACGCGTGAAATCCGCCTACGCCGAGGCGCTGGCATGACCGCATGACGGCAGTACGCGGGACGTCGCGCCTCTCCTCAGCCGTTCGGCTCAGCGCCTGGCGGGGGGACCCGCTGATGTGGAATTCGTCCCTGCTGATGCTGACCACCGGGCTGGTGGCGGTCTCCGGCTTCATGTTCTGGCTGCTGGCCGCCCGCCTGTACCCGGCCGCCGAGGTGGGCGGTGCCTCGTCGCTGCTGTCCAGCGTCGCGTTGCTCTCCTGCTTCAGCCTCTTCGGGTTCAGCAGCACGTTGATCCGCTTCCTGCCGACCAGCCGGGATCGCGCCGCGGACGCCGGCACGGCGATCTCCACGGTGTTCCTGTGCAGCGTGGTGACGACGGCCGGGTTCGCGCTCGTCGGCCCCTGGCTCGTACCCAACCTCGGGTTCGTCCGCAGTTCGGGCACGCACGTGCTGTTGTTCGTGGTGCTGGCCGGCGGCGCGGCCATCAACCTGCTCACCGACGCGGTGTTCGTGGCCTGTCGCGCCGCGGGCGCCAACCTGTTGATCAACGGCGTGCTTATGGGTGCCGTCAAGCTCGTGCTCCTCGTCGTCACCGTGCCCTTCGGCGCCTTCGGTGTCTTCGCCGCCAGTGGCGTCGCATCGACGGTCGCCGCCGTGATCAGCATCGTGGTGATCCGGCGGCACCTGCGCATCCGGATGCGCCCGCGGATCAGCCTGGTGTCACTGCGGGGCATGCTGCGGTACTCACTGGGCAACTACCTGTCGACCTGCCTCAGCTTCATCCCGCAGATCGCGCTACCGATCATCGTCCTGGACCAGCTCGGCCCGGTCCGATCCGCCGCGTACTTCGTCGCCTTCCAGGTCGCGGGCCTGATCAATGCCGCCTCGTTCGCGGTCGGCCAGTCACTGTTCGCCGAGGGCTCGCACGAGAGCGGCAACCTGCGGACCATCGCGCTCCGGTCGGCCGGCCTGATCCTCGCCCTCACCGGTGCCGCGTCGGTGCTCCTGATCGTCCTGGCGAAGCCGGTCCTGCAGGTGTTCGGCGCGGACTACGCGAGGATCGGCACGGTCACCCTGATCCTGTTCGCGACGTCGTCACTGGCCGTCGCCTTCAACACCTGGGCCGGCTTCCTCTTGAAGATCACGCGTCAGCTGAGTCTGCTGACCGCGTCCAACGCCGTCTTCGCCGTGGTGACCATCGGGGTCGCGGTGGCGAAGGTACCCGACGGGCTGCCCTGGGCGGCCGCCGCCTGGGGGATCGGCAACCTCCTCGCGGGCGTGGTGGCGTGCCTAGGAGTCGTTCGGAACATTCCCGGTCGGCCCACCGGCCGCCTGATCGCACGGGAGAATCCTTGAGAGTTGTCATCATCAACGCGTACCTGCGCGAGAACGCGGGCGACGCCGCCCTGCTCTCGGTCTGCTTACGCCAGGTCCGTGAGGCCTTCCCCGGAGCCGACGTGGTCATCGCCGGGATGGAGGCGCCCGAGCTGCACGCGACCTTCGACGGAGCCCGGAACCTGGGCTCGATCCGGCGCTACATCGGCGACGGAACGGTGCGCCGGCGCGTGCGCCATCTGCGCAAGGCGTTCGTCGTGCTGGCCGTCGGCCTCTATCTCGCCACGCCGTCCCGGGTGGGGAGGCAGCTGAAACGCCGGCTGCCGGCCGAGGTCCGGCGCGAGATCGACGCGGTGTCGCAGGCGCACGTGCTGGTGTCGATGGGAGGCGGGTACCTGAACGCGCGCCCCGGTCTCAACGGCTACCAGAATCTGCTCTTCGTGCTCCTGCCCGCCCTGATCGCTGGGAAGCATCAGGTTCCGGTGGTCTTCGCGCCCCAGTCCTACGGCCCGTTCTCGACCGCTCTCCAGCGCCGTTTCGTCGCCGCTGTGCTGCGGCGCGCCGCCGTGGTGTCGTGCCGCGAGGACGTGAGCGTCGGCATCCTCGCCGAGTGCGGGGTGCCCGCGAGCCGGGTCACGCGTGCCGTCGACTCCGGGTTCGCCTTCGATCCCGTGACCTCGTCGGACTGGCGGGCCAGGCTGGGAGTCGATCGGTCGGCACGGCTCGCCGGGCTGACCGCACGGCAATGGCTGCCGCCGCGTCAGCAGCACGAGTACGAGCTCGCGCTGGCCGCCACCATCGACCACCTACACGCACAGCAGACGCAGGTGGTACTGATCCCGCAGGTGGCCACCGATTACCTGGGTGACGACGACCGTATCGTCAGCCGCCGGATCCATGCCCACTGCGCGACGAAGCCGATCCTGATCGACGACATCGTCGACTACCGCGACCTCAAGGGTCTGTACAGCGAATGCGACATGTTGCTCGGCACCCGGTTCCATTCGGTGATCTTCTCGCTCACCAGCCGGGTGCCGTGTATCGCCATCGAGTACGAGCACAAGACCGGTGGCATCATGCGGGACCTCGGTCTGGGGGAGTGGGTGCTACCGATCGAGGAAGTGACGTACGAGCGGCTGCGCGGGATGATCGAGCGCCTGGACGGCAGTCGTGACGAGTACCTGCGCCACCTGGGCGCCACCCTGCCGGCGTACGTGGCGCGCGCGGACTCGTTCCTCGACATGTTCCGCGCTGTCGATCTCCCGGGCGTCGCGCGGGCCGGCCACCGATGATGTCCGCCCTGCTGGTGACGCCCTTCTGCCACCCGGCCCCCGGGGGCGTCCCGCGATACGTCGTCGAGCTGGCTCGGTCTCTGGTGAGCCGGCACGGTATGCGCGTCGTCGTGGTTGCCCCGGCGGCCCGCGGCGCGGGTGGGGGCCGGGGGACCGGCGAGGACGGCGTCGTCGTGTACCGGCTCACGGCGCCCGCCCCGGGCTGGACCGGCGCCGTCCGCCGGATCATCCGGGAGGAACGGATCGACCTCGTCAACGCACACGGCCCGGCACCGGTCCTCGCCGGTGCCGCGCGCCTCGCCGCCGGCGACCTTCCGTTCGTGCTGACGTACCACGGCGGGCGGATACGGACGGGCCGGATGGTGCCGGACGCGATCCGCGCGATGTACGAGCGGTTCCTGCTCGCGGCGACGGCGCGGCATGCTCGGGAGATCATCTGTACGTCGGACGCCGGCACCGAGGCGTTTCCGGCTCTGTTCGCCGGTCGCCGGTCGATCGTGGAGCCCGGAGCGGATCATGACCCGGCCTCGTGGCAGCGTGCGTCCGACCGCACCGTCGAGGTCTTCCGGCGAGCGTGGAGTCCGGCCCGGTGCGTCACGGTCGCGGTCGTCTCGCCGTACTATCCGCCCAAGATCGGCGGTGCGGAGAACTATGCGGCGCAGGTCGCGCGGGCGCTCGCCGCCGCACCGGGAACCCGGGCCGTCGTGCTCACCACCAACCCGGCCGGCCGGCGTACCACCGTTGGACTGGACGGCGACGTGCCGGTGATCCGGTTGGGGACCTGGCTGCGGGTGTCCAACACGCCGCTCAACCCGCTGTGGGTCGTCCAGGTACGCCGCTGGCTGCGTCGGCTGAGCGTCGATGTGGTCAACGCGCACGCGCCGGTGCCCGGTCTGCCGGATGTCGCGCTCTGCTCCGCGGGCCGCCGCCCGACGGTCTTCACCTATCACGCCGGCACCATGCTCAAGGGAGCGAAGCCGGCGGACTGGATGATCGGCCCGTACGAGCGGTTCGTGCTGCCGCGCCTTTTCGGCCGGGCCGACGTGGTGGTGCCGGTGTCGCAGACGTCGCTCGCCGCCGGCCGGCCGCGAGCCGTTGAGATCACGCCGGGCGTCGACGTCGTCCGCTTCACTCCCGGGCCCCCGCCGTCCCGCCGGCCGCGCACGCTGCTCTATGTCGGCCGCATCGACCGGACCTCGGCCTGGAAGGGCCTCGACGTGCTGCTCCGGGCGATCCCGCTGATCTCCCGCGCAACGCTGCGGGTGGTCGGCGGTGGCGACGCACTGGACGACCACCGCCGCCTCGCCGTGCAGTCGGGCATCGCCGACCGTGTCCACTTCGCCGGCGAGCTGACCGGCACGGACCTGGTGCGGACGATGCAGGAGGCTGCGGTGCTGGTGCTTCCCTCGCTCACCGCGGCGGAGTCGTTCGGCATGGTGCTCGCCGAGGCGATGGCCTGCGGCACCCCCGTGGTCGGTTCCGCGGTCGGCGGGATCCCGCACCTGATCACCCCGGAGGTTACCGGCCTGCTGACCCCGCCGGGCGACCACGAGGCGCTGGCCGCGGCCTGCGGGCGCCTGCTGGACGACCCGGCGCTCGCCGATCGGCTGGGCGCCGCCGGGCGGGTGGAGGTGCAGGACCGGTACGCCTGGCCGCACCTCACCGATCGCTATCTCGCCCTGTTCGCCGACCTGGCGGGCGTCCCGGTGGCGTCAGCGGCGGACCGTGTGGACAGCCACACGTAACGCCTCGTACGCGGGCTTGACGGATCCGTCCGCTCGCCGGAGGCCGAAGAAGTTCTCGCTGGTGAACGACGCGAAGTCATGGTCGCGGTGGGAGTACCAGAACACCGCGTCGATCAGGGGCTCGGCAGCGGCGGTGGCCAGCACGTCCGCCGCGATCTCCGCTTGCCGGCCCTCGGTGACGTGGGTGATGCGGTTCCCGGTGACCGGCCTTCCGTCGGAGGCGGCACCGGGACCGCCGGTCGGGGCGCCGACCTCGGTCACCCAGATCGGCATGTCGGCGTGGCCGTGCCGCGCCAGCACGGCGCGCAGGTTGTCCGGTCCCCTGGTGATGCGTTCCCACGCCGTGCCCACCGCGGGTCGTTCGCTGGCGAGGTACGGGTAGGTGTAGGGGTGGTAGCCGACCGCATCCACGAATCGGCCACCGCCCGCCAGCAGCACCGCCGTCAGGAAGTCGGACTGCGCGATGCTCCCCGCCTCGGTGGGGGCCGAGGCCAGCCCGCCCAGCAGAAGCCGGGCCGAGGCGTCGGTCGCCCGTACCGCGGCACTCGTGCTTCTCAGCAGTGCGGTGTAGGCGTACGGATCCGGCGTGGGCTTACCGAAGTCGATGTTCGGCTCGTTCCAGATCTCCCAGACGTGGACGCCCCACGGCGCGTACCGGTGGGCGGCCGCGGCGGCGAAAGCGGCGAAGGCCGCCGGATCGGCGGGTGCGCACGTTCGATCGTGGCATCCCGCCGGTCGTGCCCACGGTGGCGTGAACGCGAGGATGGGAAGAACCCGCAGGCCGCGCTTCCCGGCCGCTTCCACGACCCGGTCGAATTTCTCCCACCGGTATCGTGCCGGGCTTTCGTGCTGGACCTCGTCCCAGCGGAGGTCGGCGCGTATCCAGGTCGCACCGACGTGGACGGCGTCGTCGAGCGCCTGCGCGAGAAGCTTCTCCGACATCCACACCAGGGTGTCGCCGTAGGCGATGCCGACCTGCAGGGCGGGCGCCGGGGGATCCGGTCGCGGTGGCGGTGACGACCAGGTGACCAGCACACAGGACACCGTGGCGAGCATCACCAGGAACCGCCGCGCGACGATCGGATACCGGCGACGGATCATGCGAAAAGGATATACCGGACAAGTGTGGCGGCGCACCTCACGATGTGGTGAGCACCGGGGCCCGCAGAACGGCGAGCAGCGCCCGATGGTCGCTGCCCGGCAGGTCGCGGACCGACAGTGCGGCGACAGCGATGCGCTGGTCGGCGAGGACGTGGTCGATGGTGAGCAGCCGCAGCGGTCGTACGCCGTAGGGTCCCCAGGTGGGACGCAGGCCCGCCCCGGCAGCGTCCGCCGCGTCCCGGTAACCGCGTGCGAGAAGAGCGCGGAACGGGCGGTGGTCGAGCGTCGCGTTGAAGTCGCCCAGCAGGATCCGCGGCGGTTCGCCGGGCGCCGGCACCGGCTGGCCGGCGAGATCCGCGCGCCAGCCGTCGACCGTCCGGGAGGAGACCGGCGCGAGCGCGTGCACCGACTCGACGAGCAGCGCTCCGGCGCCGGGTGGCTGAACCCGGCCGTAGGCCTGTTGGAAGCCGCCGTGGTTGAGCCGCGCCCCGGCCGCGCTGATCGGGTACCGCGCGTAGAGGGCAGAGCCGGTGTCATGGTGCGGGTCCGCGCTGTGCGGCGGAGCCAGCGAGGTGTACGGCAGGAGGGCGCCGAGCCCGGCGGCGGTCAGCGCCTCGTGACTCTTCCTCGTGGATTCCTGCAGCGCCAGAACGCCGACATGATTGTCCCGCACCAGTCGCACGATGGTGGCCGGATCAGCCGCACCGGCACGCGTGTTCGCGGTCATCACGGCCACCGTGACTCCGCTGCGGGGGCCGGGATCGCTCGCGCGGATCGCGCGGGGGGCGACGCTGCCGACCAGCAGCGCGGTCGCGAGCACGGCGGGCAGCGCGAGACGCCGGCGGCGCCGGATCAGAGTCAGCAGGAGCGGAACGAAGGACCACACCGCGGCGTACGGGGTGAGCGCGATCAGTTGGGCGGTGGCGTCGACGTGGGCGCCACTGACGCGGAACGCTCCCCAGATCAGTCCTGGAGCCACCATCAGCGACCACAGGATCGGGCGCATGGTCATGGCCATCGAACGTACCCGGGTCGCGTCCGGCTCCGACGCGAAAGGGCGGCGTGTTGCGATTTAGACCGATTCCAGCCCGATCGGGCGCCGCATCCTGTTGAGTGGAGGCAACCGGTGTACCTGGAGGAATCCTTGCTCGTCTCCGTCGCGCGCTCGGTCGCCCGTCCGATGCTCGCCCACACCGCCGGCTGGTGGCGGCGTACGCTGCTGCACCGGGCCGTCGACGCGACCGGGCTGGTGGACGGCAGGCGGCTCATGGTGCTGGCGCCTCATCCCGACGACGAGACGCTCGGGTGCGGCGCCGTCATCGCCCGCGCCCGCGCCGCCGGTGACCACGTCGCCGTCGTGGCGGTGACCGATGGCCGGCACAGCAGTCCGTCGGCGATCGTGGGACCGCGGATGCTGGCCCGGGTTCGCACCGCCGAACTCCGCCGGGCCTGCCGGTTGCTCGGGGTGAACGACGACCACGTGATACAGCTCGATCACGAAGACGGATCTCTGAGCGGCTGCGTGCCGGAACTTGCCGACGAGTTGGCGCTGCTGCTCGCCCAGCAGCGGCCGGAGACCGTCTTCGTCACGTGTGCCGGGGACAACCACCCGGACCACCAGGCCTTGCATCAGGCGCTCCGCCTCGTGGTGCGGCGGATGGCGGCAACGGAACCGGCCGGCCGGGTGACGCCTCCGGAAGTGCTGGCGTACCCGGTCTGGGCCTGGATGAGCGGGCCCTGGTTCCTCGAGGCCGCCCCGGGCCGCCGGCTGCGGCTGCTGGGCTGGGCGATGCGCCAGCTCGGCGCCGCCGACTGGGTCACCGTCCGGTGCGAGGAGCACCTGCGGGCCAAGATGTCGGCGATCGAGGCGTACGCGAGCCAGACGACCAACCTCACCGGCGAGCCGTCGTGGAGTTACCTGCCGGCCGAGTCGGTGTCGCTCTTCCAGCAGCCGCTGGAGGTCTTCCAGCGTGTCCCGGCGATGGGAAGGCCGCTGTGATCCTGACTACCGCGGAGGAGTTCGCCGCACTGCGCTCCCCCTGGGAAGAGCTGTACGAACGGTCGCCCGGCGCCACGCCGTTCCTGGCTCACGGCTGGCTGAGCTCCTACTGGGAGGCTTTCGGCGACCCGCGTTCGCTGCGCGTGGTCGGTGTCGGTGACAGTGCCGGACGGCTGGTGGCCGCCGCCGCGCTGCGGATGCGCCGCGATCACGGCGTGCGGATCCTGGAGCCGGCCGGTGCGGAGATCGCCGACTTCAGTGACGTGCTCATGGATGCGGGCTGCCTCGACGCGGGAACTCGGCTCGCTGCGGCGCTGCTGGAGGTGCCCGGCTGGGACGTGCTGGTGCTGCCGGAAGCGCCGCCGGACGGCCAGGTGCGGCAACTGCTCGCATCCTGGCCGGGACACTCGTTCGTCCGGCCGGGCAGCGTCTGCCTGGAGCTGCCCGTGGCGCCGACCGACACCTTGCTGGCGCGGCTGCCCAGAAGTGGGCGCAAGCACCTGCGCCAGGGCAGCCGGCTGAAGGTGCACCACGATGTCGTGGCCCACGATCCGGAAAGTCTCGGCCGCGCCGTCGGGGATCTGCTCGACCTGCACGAACGGGAGTGGGCCGGGCGCGGGGGCAACCCGCTGCATCGCGGTGAGCCGTTCCGCCGGCACCTCACCGAGGCCGTGCGGAGCCTGGCGCCGCAGGGGAGGGCCGAGGTCAACCGGTACACCCTCGACGGGGCGCAGGTGGCGGTATCGGTGACGTTGCACACCGCTGACCTGGTGGGCGGTTACCTCTACGGCGCCGAGCCGGCACTGCGCAAGCAGGTCGACGTCAGCGCGATGCTGATCCAGTCCACGTTGGCGCTCGGCCGTGAGCGGGGCGCGACGCGGTTCTCGATGTTGCGCGGTGAGGAGACCGGCAAGCTGCGCTGGCAGCCGCAGCCGCGCCGCAACCAGCGGTTGGAGCTGCTCCGGCCGCAGGTCGGCCGCGGCCACTGCGCGGTGATGTTGGACGTGCTGCACCGGGCTGGTCGGGCCCGGCTGGGACGCCACCGGGCGGTGGCACGGGCGGCCGCCTGGCTGCGGCGATGAATCGTGCCGGAACACGACTGCGGCGGTGCGCTCAGCGCACCGCCGCAGTCCGTCGTGCACCGGTCAGCGCGTCAGACGCGCCTTCATCGTCGCGTACGCGGGCTTCTCGCTGCCGTCGTGACGCAGCACACCGAAGTGCTGCTCACGATCGGTCGTGGAGGTGCCGGTGTCGCGGGCGGAGTAGATGAACATCGGTCCCGCGAAGGACTTGGCATACCAGACGTCGAGTCCCTCGGAGATGTCCGACGCCTGCCGGGCCTCGGTGAACGAGTACGGTCCGCCGGTGGGCAGGCCGAACTCGGTGGCCCAGAGCTTCTTGGCGCCGTCGCCGTTGGCGGTCATGATGCTGTGCAGGCGGGCCGAGTCGGCGTTCATGTGTGAGCTGTTCGCCGGGGTGTAACTGCCGGTGTACGGGTGCCAGCCGACCGCGTCGACGAGGCCCTTGGCGCCGTTGGCGTAGGCGTCGGTCAGGAACGTGAACGGGTCGGCGCCGCCGGTCCACTCGGTGGGCGCGAGAGCACCGAAGACGATGGTCACCTTCGCGGAGAGCTCGGCAGCCGCCTTGCGGACACCGGACACGCACGGCACGAACGTGTCACGGGCGTACGACGCGCCGTCCGGAGTCTGCAGACCCGGGTGCGGCAGGTTGATCTCGTTGCCGATCTCGTAGTCGACCACGCCCATCGGGATGTAGTGCTTGGCGGTCTGGTAGCAGTAGTTGTTCAGCAGCGAGCTGTCCTTGGCCGGGCCGTAGTCACCGACGTTGCCGTTGGCCCAGCCCGGCACCGTGTGCAGGATCGCCAGGTAACGCAGGCCGTTGGCGTTGGCGTCGGCGACGACCTTGTCGAAGGTGCTCCAGCGCCAGTCGCCCTTGACCGGCTCGAGGTACTGCCAGCCGAGGTCCGTGCGGATCCAGCTGGCGTTCGCGTTCCGCACGGCCTGGAAGTCCGCGACACGGCGCGTGTTCCACGGCATTCCGGCGCCCAGCGCCACACCGGCGACGTAGCGCTTCGCGCCGGTCCCGGCGGCCGGGTCGGCGGGCGTGCTCGCCGGTGCGGTGGTCGTCGGAGCGGTGGTCGTCGGAGCCGTGACCGGTGCGGTCGTCGGGGTCTTGGCCGGTGTGGTGGTCGGCGCCGTGGTCGGCGTGCCGGAGTTGCGTGCCGCGGCGAAGTGCGCCGCCACCCCTGACGCCGGTAGGGCCTTCGGGTAGATCGAAAGACTGTCGACCTGCAGCCGGCCGTAGTTCACCGGTGAGCCCGTCGCGGAGTTCAGCATCGCTCCGATCTCCAGCGGCGCGGTCTCCGTGTCGGTGCCGGCCAGACCCGCGGCGACACCGGTGGTGTCCAGGGTGCCGTCGACGAACCAGCTCCACCGCTTGCTCGTGCTGTCGAAGGTGAAAACCAGCTGGCGGAACGACGTCGAGTTCAGCCCGCGCGAGGTGCTCAGATCGATGCCGTTGCGCTTGAAGCGCACGGTGTGCCGGCTGTCCGGGGAGACCCACATCGCGGCGCCGAAGCGGCCCGCCATGCTGCTGCCCCGGCTGAAGACGGTCGGCCAGCCGGTCGTCTGCGGGCGGGCCGGCAGCTTCGCCCAGACCTCCACGCTGAACGAGGCGGGCAGCCGCATCGTCGACTTGTAGGGCACCCGGATCTGCTGCTTGACACCGTCGAACGACACGCCGGTCCCGACGGCGCCCTCGCCGCCCAGCACACCGGTGGACACTGTGGAAGCGGCGAAGTTGCCGGTCAGATCGCGCACCTGTCCCGAGCGCTCGTTCAACGGCCAGTACCCGAGGGGCCGGTCGGCCAGCACGGCCGCGTCGTACGTCACGGCGGTCGTCGCGGCGGCCGGGCCGGGGGCGATGACGGCCGTGGTGAGCCCGGCGGAGGCTGCGGTGGCGATGACACCCACGACGGTGGAGAACTTGGTGGACAGTGGCGACATTCGGGCGGCTCCTGGTTCAGGGACGACCGATGGGCGAACTGGACCGCGGCGGCGGTCGATGCTCCATCGGCTGACAGGTGCCTCTTCGGACCCGGTCCCAGGTGCGGCGAGTGCGCATCCGTTGGGGTTGAGGTGCGCGACGGTTGACGGGTGCGCGTTCGTTGACGTCGAGGTGCGTGTCGGTTGAGGGGTTGCGCCTTCGTCGGCATCGGGGTGCGCGACGGTTGCCGGGATGAGCCGGCCGACGGCCGGGCGCGGCCGTCCTCAGTGGAGCGCCAGCCCTCGCTCACCCTGGGCTCAGAACTCGCCTGGCGCAGCCCGACCGTGGACGTCACGGGCGCGGCGATCGCCGCCCCGTCCCGGACCCGTCCTGCTCGGGATGGCCGGGATCATCGCTGTGCGACCCGACGGGCGGATGTTCGCCACCGTCCGGCACGGAACGGTGAAACAGTGGTACACCGCGCCCGGCCGCCGGGCGCCTGGTCGCCACCGCCGGTGACGACGGCACCGTCCGGCTGTGGGCCACCCGCACCGGTCATGACGGCGCGGTGCGTTCGGTCGTGTTCAGCCCGGACAGTGAGCACCTGCCCACCGCCGGCGCGGACGACGAGTCCGGCTGTGGCACCTCCGCACGAGGACCATCCGCCGAGGGTGAGGTGCGCCGGTTGAGCGTGGTGACTTGGGATGCGCTGCGGACCCCGAATCACCTCACTTTTTCTGAGGGGCCATAAAGGGCTCGTGACGGGGTAGTCGCCATGGTGTTCGCCTCTGAGCGCCTCTGGAAGGAGGTCGCATGACGACCACCATCTTCGGCGACGAGCCGGTCGGGGCCCTGGAGACCGTTGCGACGTTCGACGGCCCGATGCCCACCGGCGTCACGGTCTCCCGCGGCGGCCGCGTCTTCGTCAACTTCCCGAAGTGGGGCGACGACGTGCCGGCCACCGTCACGGAGCTGCGCGACGGCCGGCCGGTGCCGTTCCCCGACCAGCGGTGGAACACCCCGGACGGCGACGCCGACGAGCACGCCTTCGTCTCGGTGCAGAGCGTCGTCGTCGACCCGGCCGACCGGCTCTGGGTGCTCGACACCGGCTCGCCGATGTTCCGGCCCACACAGCCCGGCGGGCCCAAGCTCGTCTGCGTCGACCTCGGGACCGACGAGGTCGTACGCACGATCGTGTTCCCACCGGACGTCGCCCTGCCGACCACGTACCTCAACGACGTCCGTTTCGACCTGCGCCGGGGCGCCGACGGGATGGCTTTCATCACCGATTCCTCCGACCAGGGGCCGAACGGGATCATCGTCGTCGATCTGGCCACCGGTGAGTCGTGGCGCCGGCTGCACGAGCACCCGTCGACGAAGGCGGAGCCGCTGACCGCCTTCCGGCCCGTGGTGGAGGGTCGCTATCTGATGGAACGGCCTGCCGACGACGATCCGCAACCGATCACGATGGGCGCCGACGGCATCGCGATCTCCCATGACGGGCAGCGCCTGTACTACTGCGCGCTCGCCTCCCGGCGGCTCTACAGCGTCTCTGTCGACGCCCTCTGCGACCGGTCGCTCGACGACGGCGCGGTCGCTGCGACCGTGACCGACGAGGGCGACAAGGGCAGCGGCTCCGACGGCCTGGAGACCGACGACGCCGGCAATCTGTACCTCACCGCGTACGAGCACAACGCCGTCCTGCGGCGCGGGCCCGATGGTGCGTACGAGACGCTGGTGCACGATCCGCGGTTGCTGTGGCCGGACACCATGTCGGTCGCCGCCGACGGACATCTGTACGTCACTGCCAACCAGCTGCACCGGCAGGCCACCTACCAGCGCGGCAAGGATCTGCGGCACAAGCCGTACGCCCTGTTCCGCGTCGCCATCGACGCCGGCCCCGTCCGGCTGCACAGGTAGGCGCGGGGGGGGCCCCGACAAAACAGAGGGAGACGGGGCGAGAGAGACAAGGGGGAGGGTGCGGACAAGGACAATCCGCTTAAGGGCTCTTCCACACAGTCGCGGGGGTTTG
>NZ_JBVYOQ010000014.1:0-204676 GCF_056134165.1 Actinoplanes sp. 13
CCCCCACGCTCCTTTCTTTGTTATGAACAGTGGTCCCCCTACCCTCGATTACGTTTTCCGTCCCCCCCCCTCCCCTTTTTTGCGCCCCCCGTCCCCCACCGCGGCCGCCGGGCTGAAGCGGCCCGCCGCGCCGATCAGCGCGCCTGAGGTGGCCCGTCACGCCGATCAGCGCGGCTGGTGTGTCTCCGCGTACGCCTCCAGCCAGGCGACCTGTGTCGGGTCGAGCGACGCCCGGACCCGGCGCCGTGCGGTGTCCACGTTCGCCGCGGTGACTGTGGACGCCTCCAGCGAGTCCCGCATCGCGGCCAGCGCCGCCTCCCGGATCAGCGCCGCGCAGTCCGCCGCCGAGAAGCCCTCCAGCTCGGCGCCGAGTTTCCCCAGGTCGACGGTCTCGTCCAGCGGCACCGCCCGCGACGACGCGCGCAGGATCGCCGCGCGCGCCTCGGCGTCCGGCGGCGGCACATAGACCAGCCGCTCCAGCCGGCCGGGCCGCAGCAGAGCCGGGTCGATCAGGTCCGGCCGGTTGGTGGCGCCGATCACCACCACGTTGCGCAGGTCCTCCACGCCGTCCAGCTCGGTGAGCAGCGCCGCCACCACCCGGTCGGTGGTGCCGCCGTCGGTGGCCTGGCCCCGGGTCGGTGCCAGCGCGTCCACCTCGTCCAGGAAGACCAGGGTCGGCGCGGCCTCCCGGGCCCGGCGGAACAGCTCACGCACCGCACGCTCGCTGTCGCCGACCCACTTGCTGAGCAGCTCCGCGCCCTTGACCGAGAGCACGTTCGCCTTGCCGGTGCCGGCGATCGCCTTGACCAGGTAGGTCTTGCCGCATCCGGGCGGGCCGTAGAGCAGCACCCCGCGCGGCGGCGAGACGCCGAGCCGGGCGAAGGTGTCCGGATAGGTCAGCGGCCACAGCACCGACTCGGTGAGCATCTGCTTGACGTCGGCCATGTCGCCGACGTCGTCCAGGGTCACCTCGGCGACCTCCAGGGTGGACTCGGCCATCGAGGTGGGCCGGACCACGTCCAGCGCGGCCTCGAAGTCGGCCATCGTCACGATCGGTGACGCCTCCGCCTGCCGGCCGTCGCCGACCAGCCGCAGCGCGGCGCGGACCCCGGCCTCGCGGGCCAGGGCCCCCAGGTCGGCGGCGACGAACCCGGGGGTACGCCCGGCGACGTCGTCCAGCCGGACGTCCTCGGCGAGCGGCATCCCGCGGGTCAGCACGCTCAGCTGCTCGCGGCGCATCGCCGCGTCCGGCAGCGGCACGGTCAGCTGGACGGCGAGCAGGTCGGGGGAGCGCAGTGACAGGTCGACCGACTCCGGCCGGCTGGTGGTGCAGACCACCGCCACGCCGGCCGCCACCGTCTCGGCCAGCACCTGCCGGAACACCGTGGAGATCGGGCCCGGCTCCTCCCGGGGCGCCAGCGCCTCGACGTCCGAGATCAGCAGAACCGCGGGCCCTTCCGCACGTACCTCCGCCGCCAGTTCCCGCAGCCGTGCGGCCGCGGCGTTGTTGGTCAGGGCGGCGAGCTCCGGCGCCCAGATCGGGCGGACCCGCGCGCCGACCGTCGCGGCCACCGCCCGGACCAGCGCCGACTTGCCGGATCCGGCGGGACCGGAGATCAGCACGCCGAGTGACACCTTGGTGCCCAGGCGGGCCAGCACCTCGCCGTGGTGGAAGCCGAGGTCGAGCAGTTCCTCCAGTTCCTTGGCCTGGGCGCGCAGGCCGGGCAGGTCGTCCAGGCTGGGCGGCGGCACCTCCGGGTCGGTCGAGGCGGTGGTGCCGGTCCGGGCCGGGCGAGTGGTCGCCGTCCCGCCGGCCGCGACCGGGCCGTCCTGCCAGCCGACCACGGTGTCCATCGTGACCAGGGCGGCGTCCCCGCCGGTGAGATCCGTCACGGTCAGCAGGGTGCTGGTCCAGGCGTACCCCACCCGGTTGGCCAGACTGCGCCGGGCTGCCTCGACCAGGGACCGGTGCCCGGCCTCCGGGAGCACGTCCTGCGGCAGCAGCGAGACGTCGTCGCCGGCGCTGACCACCTTGCCGAGCAGGGCCAGGCGCAGCATCTCGGGGGAGACCACGGCGACGATCTCGGGCGGCCCGGCCAACGTGAGCCGGCGGGCCTCCACCACCGGCACCGGCGTCACCGTGACCTGGGCGCCGTCACGTACACCCAGGTTGCCCAGGGTGAGATCGTCGGCGTACAGCAGCGCGCGGCTGGCGGTGGCGTCGGCCCGGGCCACGATGCCGGCCGTGGTGCGGGTGCCGGCGAGCCGGACCGGGTCGCCAGGGCGCAGCGCCAGGGCCGCCATCACCTCGGGATGGAGCCGGACGATGCCGCGTCTCGCGTCCAGGGCCGCGGGCCGCAAAGTCACCGTCAGCGTGAGATCATCAGCCACCGCGGATGCCTCCGATTGATCGTTTTGGGGGCTCTCGAGTGTCAACGCTATCCGCCACGGGGTCGGCGGACCTGCCCCGTCGGCGCCGCCACGCCTTCTGGAGGCTACTGATGAGGCGCAGCCCTCTCACCCTGATCACCGTCGTGCTCGCTCTCGGCGCGCTCACCGCGTGCAGCGACGACGCCGAAGAGAAGGCCACCCCCGCGCCGAACGCCGCCGGCAGCGCGCCGGCCGGCGCCGAGCCCACCGTCTCGCTGGACGCGCCGGAGGGCACGTCCGGTGCCCCCAAGCCCGAGCCCACCGGCCCGGCCGTCGGCTTCGGCTCGATGGTCGAGGTGCAGCCGGACGGCGTCGGCCCGTTCGTGGTCGGCGAGCCGCAGGCCGACCTGGTCGAGTCGGGGCTGCTGGGCGCCCCGGCGGACGCGGCCGGCTGTGCCACCGCGGTCGGCACCGACCGGTTCGCCAAGCCCGAGGTGTTCCTCGCCCAGGGCAAGGTCGTCATGGTCAAGGCGACCAAGGAGGACCCGCGGATCGGCCGCCCGCTGACCGAGGTGCAGGAGGAGTTCTCCGACGGCAAGGCGGTGACCGGCGCCGGCGGGGCCCAGGGCTGGGAGATCGCCGAGGAGGGCAACGCGCTGCTGTTCTCCGCCACCGGCGGCACGATCAACGCGGTGATCGGTGGTGTCACGGCCAGCGTGGAGAAGCACTTCACCGCGGGAAGTGGTTGCTGAGGCTGTTCACAGGCACCGCTCAGCCGCATCCGGCTAGCGTGGGCGCCATGTCAGCCCTGACCGCCGGAGTGCGTCGCATGCTGCCCCGGCTGAACCGTCGCCGGGCCGTCGCCGCCGCGGTGGCGATCCTGGTGATCGCCACCGCGGTGGTCTGGGCGGTCCGCCCGGAGCGTGCCGCCTGGACCTTCGAGGACCTTCGGATCACCGTCCGTTCCGGCCCGGCCGGCGACGAGCCGGTCGACCTGGACGCCCGCTTCTATCTGCCCCGGGAGCGGTCCGGCAAGGTCCCGGCCGTGCTGCTGGCGCACGGCTTCGGCGGCACGAAGAGCTCGGTCCGCTCGGACGCCGAGTCGCTGGCCGACCGGGGCTTCGCGGTGCTGACCTACACCGCTCGGGGCTTCGGCCGCAGCGGCGGGCAGATCCACCTGGACCACCCGGACTACGAGGTCAAGGACGCGCAGGGCCTGCTCGACTGGCTCGCCGCCCGGCCCGAGGTGCGGACCGACGGTGCCGGCGACCCCCGGGTCGGCGTGGTCGGCGGCTCGTACGGCGGGGCGCTGGCCCTGCTGCTCGCCGGCCAGGACCAGCGGGTCGACGCGATCGTCCCGTCGATCACCTGGAACGACCTGGGCCGGGCTTTCCTCCCGCAGTCCGCCGGCACCGACGCGATCGGTGTCTTCAAGAAGGCCTGGGCGGGCTTGTTCTTCGGCAACGGATCGGCCGCTGCCGAGGGCGCTCTCGGCCAGGCCGGCCTGGGGGCGGCCGCGGGCGGCGACTCCCCGGCCGGGGAGGACGACGCTGCGGCAGAAGGCCCCGGGGCCGGTCCGGGCGAGACCGGCGCCGGCAGCGGCCTGGCGCCGGGCGCCGCGACGCCGGGCGCCGCGACGGCCGGTGACCCGGCGTGCGGGCGGTTCGCCGCCGACGTCTGCCGGGCGTACCTGTCGATGGCCACCACCGGCGTGCCCGACCAGGCGACCCTGGACCGGCTCGCCGAGTCCAGCCCGGCCGGCGTGCTCGACAAGATCAAGGCACCGACGCTGCTGATCCAGGGCGCGGTCGACTCGCTGTTCCCGCTCTCCGAGGCGGACGCCAACGCCAAAGGCATCGCCGCGTCCGGCACCCCGGTCCGGGTGGCCTGGTTCACCGGCGGCCACGACGGCGGCGCCGGTCCGGACTCCGACTCGGACCGGGTGAAGTTCCTCACCGTCCAGTGGCTGGACCACTACCTCAAGGGCGAGGGCGAGGCACCCGGCGACAGCTTCACCTGGTCCCGGGTGGCCGGCTTCAGCGCCCTGGACCGGGGCCTGGTGACGAACGGGTACAGCGTCGACTCGTACCCCGGGATCGCGGGCAGCGGAAGCACCCAGGTCTCCCTGGCCGGTCCGGCGCAGCCGGTCGCCAATCCGCCCAACGGCAATCCGGGCGCGCTCAGCTCGCTGCCCGGCATCGGTGGCCGGCTCAGCTCGCTGCTCAGCGGCGGCGTCGCCATGGACGTCCCCGGCCAGTTCGCCACGTTCGCCTCCGCCCCGCTGACCGAGGCGGTCGAGGTGGCCGGCTCGCCCACGCTGCGGCTGAAGGTGGCGTCGCCGACCGGCGAGGCGGTCGTCTTCGTCAAGCTGTACGACGTCGACCAGAACGGGGCCGCCACGCTCAGCGCCGGCCTGGTGGCGCCGGTCCGGCTGACCGGCCTGCCGGCAGGCATCGACCAGGCGCAGGCGGTCACCGTCACACTGCCGGCGATCGTGCGGCGCGTCGACGCCGGGCACCGCCTCCGGGTCGCTGTCGCCACCTCCGACCAGGCCTACCTCACGCCGGCCCGGCCCGCCGTCTACACCGTCGCGGTGGAGCCGGCGCTCACCCTGCCGACGCTGGTCGGCGATCCGATCGCCGACCCGGCGACGATCTGGTGGTACGTGCTGGCCGGCGTGGTCGGCGCGATCCTGCTCGGGCTGCTGGTGCTGATCCTGGTGCTGCGCCTGCGGAACCGGCGGCAGGAACGCACCGTGACCGAGGAGTACGCGGACACCCCGCTCGTCGTGAACGGGCTGCGCAAGGCGTACGGGGACGGGTTCGTGGCGGTCCAGGAGATCGGCTTCACCGTGCAGCGCGGCCAGGTGGTCGGCCTGCTCGGCCCGAACGGCGCCGGCAAGACCACCACGCTGCGGGTGCTGATGGGGCTGACCTCGCCGACCGCCGGTGAGATCTACGTCTTCGGGCACCGGCTGGTGCCGGGCGCCCCGATCCTGTCCCGGGTCGGCGCGCTCGTCGAGGGCCCCGGCTTCCTGCCGCACCTGACCGGCTATCAGAACCTCCAGGCGTACTGGCGGGCCACCGGCCGGCCGGCGGCGGACGCGCGGTTCGACGAGGCCCTGGAGATCGCCGGTCTGGGGTCCTCGGTGCACCGCAAGACCCGCAAGTACAGCCACGGCATGCGCCAGCGCCTCGCCATCGCCCAGGCCATGCTCGGCATGCCGGAGCTGCTGGTGCTCGACGAGCCGACGGACGGGCTGGACCCGCCGCAGATCGCCGAGATGCGCCGCGTCCTGCAGCGGTACGCCACCGACGGCCGGGCCGTGCTCGTCTCCAGCCACCTGCTCGCCGAGGTGGAGCAGACCTGCACGCACGCGGTCGTGGTCAACAAGGGCCGGATCGTGGCATCCGGCCCGGTCGAGGACATCGTCGGCGAGTCGCCGTCGGTGCAGCTCGACGTCTCCGACGTGCCGGCCGCCACCCGGGTCCTGGAAGAGCTGGGCGTGCGCTCGGTGACCCCGGAGGGCTCGTCCGGCTTGATCGTCGACATGAACGGCACCGCCCGTTCCGCGGTGGTCGTGTCGCTGGTCGAGGCCGGTATCGGGGTGGACCGGCTGGTGCCGCGGCGCCGGCTGGAGGACGCGTTCCTGGCCCTGGTGGGCGACAACTCGCGAGGGAGTGGCGACCGATGAGCTCTGCGACGTCCGAGCGGCCGGGCGATGCCCTGGAGGCCGCGCCGGGTTACCGGCCCACCCGGACCCTGCCGATCCTGGCCGAGGTGCGCCGGCAGGCGGCCCGCAAGCGGACCCAGCTCGCCCTCGGGTTCATGGCGCTGCTGCCGATCATCATCCTGCTCGCGTTCGAGTTCGGCGGCGACGCGGTGGAGGACGACGACGCCGACGGCGGCGGTGCGTTCAGCAGCATCGCCGACCTGGCCACCTCGGGCGGGCTCAACTTCACCCTGTTCTGCCTCGCGATGTCGGCCGGTTTCCTGCTGGTCGTGGTCGTCGCCCTGTTCTTCGGTGACACCGTCGCCAGCGAGGCGAGCTGGGGCAGCCTGCGGTACCTGCTGGCGGTCCCCGTCCCGCGGGCCCGGCTGCTCGGCGTCAAGCTGATCGTCGCGGCCGGGTACTCGTTGCTCGCCCTCGCGATCCTGGTCGGCACAGCGATGCTGATCGGCACGGTCCGGTACGGCTGGGGGCCGCTGGGCAGCACCATCGCGGCCGAGATCCCGCCCGCCGAAGGCATCGTGCGGCTGCTCGGCATCGTCGCCTACCTGGCCGTCGTCCTGCTGGTCGTGGCCGGCCTGGCGTTCCTGCTGTCGGTGCTCACCGACGCCGCTCTGGGCGCGGTCGGCGGTGCGGTCATGCTCTGGATCCTGTCCAGCATCCTGGACCAGATCACCGCGCTCGGCGGTATCCGCAACTTCCTGCCCACCCATTACGCGGACGCCTGGCGGGGGTTGCTCTCCACCCCGGTGCAGGGGGAGGACCTGGCGCAGGGCGCCATCTCGGCGGTCGTCTACGCCACCCTGTTCTGGGGGATCGCCTTCTACCGCTTCACCCGCAAGGACGTGACCTCCTGACCCCCGCCGGGTAATCCCGTGTGTGAAGTTCGGGCTCGATTCGAGCCCGAACTTCACACACGGGTTTTGGGGTGACCACTCACGCACGTTGCCGGGTGGTGGGGAGTGGTTTGGACGCGTAGCGGCCAGCGAGCCGCCGCGCGGCCCTCGGCGTGAGCAGCGGTCTGTACCCACCACCCCGCTACGACAGCCTGCTCCTGATCTTGCAGTTGACCGTGGATGTGACCGGCCGTCACGGACGATGAGGATCAGCTCACAGCTCGGGAACTCGTGGTGGCGCCGGCGGCATCTCGTCGTAAGGTGTGGGAAACAACTGAATACCTCATCCAGAGGGGCTGAGGGATACGGCCCGTTGACGCCCCGGCAACCACCACGCATGTCTCGATGACGAGGCCGCGCGTGGCAGGTGCTAATTCCGTCCCCGTTCGTGCAGGTCGCCGCGGGGAAAGATGAGAGGAAAGGCCTCGATGACGTCTACCGTCAGTGCACCTTCTGCTATCAAGACCCCGGCACGTGGCCTGGTCTGCCGTGCCTGCGGCGCGGAATATCCGCTGGCCGCCCAGCACGCCTGTTACGAGTGTTTCGGCCCGCTCGAGGTCGCCTATGACGAGGCGGCGCTCGCGCGGGTGACCCGGGCCCAGATCGAGGCGGGCCCGCAGAACATCTGGCGGTACGCGGGGCTGCTGCCCGCCGGCCAGGACCCGGCGACCCGGGTGACGCTGGACCCGGGCCTGACCCCGCTGGTGAGTGCTCCGGCGCTGGCCGCGGCGGTCGGCCTGCAGGCGCCGCTGTGGGTGAAGGACGACTCGCAGAACCCGACCCACTCGTTCAAGGACCGGGTCGTGTCGGTGGCCCTGACCGCGGCCAAGGAGCTGGGTTTCAACCGCTTCTCCTGCGCCTCCACCGGCAACCTGGCGAACTCGGTGGCCGCCCACGCGGCCCGCGCCGGGGTGCCGAGCATCGTCTTCATCCCGTCCGATCTGGAACCGGGCAAGATCATCACCACCGCGGTGTACGGCGGGGAGCTCGTCGCGATCGAGGGCTCGTACGACGACGTCAACCGGCTCTGCAGCGAGCTCGTGGAGACCGACGAGTTCGAGGACACCGCGTTCGTCAACGTGAACGTGCGGCCCTTCTACGCCGAGGGCTCGAAGACGCTCGGTTACGAGGTGGCCGAGCAGCTGGGCTGGCGCATCCCGCCGCAGGTGGTCATCCCGATGGCCTCCGGCGAGCTGCTCACCAAGGTGGACAAGGCGTTCTCCGAGCTGGTCGAGATCGGACTGGCCGAGGCGCCGGAGGGCGGCTGGGCGGTCTTCGGCGCGCAGTCCGAGGGCTGCAACCCGATCGCCACGGCGCTGCACGCCGACACCGACGTGATCACCCCGGTGAAGCCGGCCGGCATCGCCAAGTCGCTCAACATCGGCGACCCGGCCGCGGGGCCGTACGCGATCGAGGCGGTCAGGCGGACCGGTGGCTGGATGGATTACGCGAACGACGACGAGATCCGCGACGGCATCCGGCTGCTCGCCGAGACCACCGGCATCTTCGCCGAGACCGCGGGCGGCACCACGGTCGCGGTGCTGAAGAAGCTCGTCGCGACCGGCAAGCTGGACCCGGCCAAGGAGACCGTCGTCTACAACACCGGCGAGGGTCTCAAGACGATCGACGCGGTCGCCGGCCAGGTTGGACCGACGCACACCATCAAACCGTCGCTGCGTGGCGCCCGCGAGGCCGGCCTGCTGGGATAGCTCTCCGTAACCGGTTCCGAGCCGGTTGTCGAAGAATCCCTCCTCGGAGGACTTGCACACCGATCTCCGGATGGGCAAGATGCATGACGCGGGAGGACGTGACGCCGTACGAGGCCCCTCACCTGGACATTGGCGACAATCTCCGAGGGACCCGACGACCCCAGTGCTGACCCTCTGCGGAGGCACTGTGCGTCCGTCCTCCCGACCAAACTTCCCCTACCGCCTGCGCAGGGCTTTTTGCGCCCACGGGCGCAGCGGGAGCTCCTCGGGATAACCACCGTCCAGCAGCCCGGCGTGCTTCTCGAAGAAATTCCGCACGCCGTACGACCTGGTGAGCGCGATCGACCAGCCGCAGGCGAGCCAGTACGCGGGCCAGAAGAGCGGGCCCAGAACGGCGTACTGGCCGGCGTGACGGCACTCGTGGGTCAGCAGGCGGGCCCGCTCCTCGGCGAGCAGCCAGTCGGCGGACCGTTTGGTGAGGATCACCGAGCCGACGGTGAAGCAGGTGTTCCGGGGGACCTGCAGCCGGTATCCCTCGGCGATCAGCACGCCGTCGCGGCCGCGCCTGATCCGCGCCCCGGCGACCTTGGCGAGCAGGAGCCCGGCGGCGGTCGTGCCGTTGAGGGCGGTGAGGACGCTGCGGACCGCCGGCCTCATCAGATCCGCCGGCGCATCTGCAGCTCGGCCAGTCCGGGCACGGTGGGGTGGGCCAGCCGGAGGCCGGTGTCGGCGAAGCCGAGCTTCTCGTACGCCCGGACGGCCCGGTCGTTGCCGACCACCACCTCCAGCATCAGCTCGGTGCGCCCGGACGCCGCCGACCAGTCGGCCACCGCGTCGATGAGGTGGGCCAGCACCTTGCCGCCGCGGTAGGCGGGCGTGAGGTAGACCGCGAAGACCACCGTGCAGTCCGGCTCGTCCGGCACCGTGGCGCCGCCGGCGTGCCCGATCAGCGGCCCGCCCGGGTCGGCGATGAACTGGGCGGTGTCCGGGCCGCTGGCGGACTGGGCGATCCGCTGCCGGTAGCTCTCGTGCGGCCGGGCGGCCGCCTGCGCCAGCGTTTCCAGGAAGGCCAGCGGGCTGTCGGCGAGCATCTCCAGGCGCAGCGCGCGCATCCGCCCCGCGTCGGCCGTGGTCACTCGTCGAACCGTCCAGTTGTCCATGCCGTACTCCATACCGCCCGGTGTGACGAGCGGCAACCCGGTTGACGTAAACCGGTCGTGACCAGGCCTTCAAGATCTTTGCAAGGAAACCGGGGCCGGTCGCGGGGTTTCGCGAGAAGATGGGGTTTCTTGCACTCGCCACCGGGGAGTGCTAAACAAGTGATTGGCACTCGCGCCCAGTGAGTGCCAAGCAGGTCGGGACGGTGGGGTTCCGGTCACGGCGCCGCCATCGGCGCTGCGGCACGGAGCCGGTCGTCGCGGGCTATCCGGCTCGGCCTGAGGACGTCACATCGCCAGGTGGTGACGTCCGCAGTCGTTCCTCAACGTGCGGAGAGCGGGGCCGAGCAGGCCCGGCACCGCGGATGTCCGGGAGGACAACGCCGTATGGCCAAGATCATCGCATTCGACGAGGAGGCTCGTCGGGGCCTCGAGCGGGGCATGAACCAGCTCGCCGACGCGGTCAAGGTGACCCTCGGCCCCAAGGGCCGCAACGTGGTTCTCGAGAAGAAGTGGGGCGCCCCCACGATCACCAACGATGGTGTATCCATCGCCAAGGAGATCGAGCTCGAGGACCCGTACGAGAAGATCGGCGCTGAGCTGGTCAAGGAGGTCGCCAAGAAGACCGACGACGTCGCCGGTGACGGCACGACGACGGCGACCGTCCTGGCTCAGGCGCTGGTCCGCGAGGGCCTGCGCAACGTCGCTGCGGGCGCGAACCCGATGGCCCTGAAGCGGGGCATCGAGGCTGCGGTCACGAGCGTCTCCGAGGCGCTCTCGCAGCTCGCCAAGGACGTGGAGACCAAGGAGCAGATCGCCTCCACCGCGTCCATCTCGGCCGGTGACTCCACGGTCGGCGAGATCATCGCCGAGGCCATGGACAAGGTCGGCAAGGAAGGCGTCATCACCGTCGAGGAGAGCAACACCTTCGGCCTCGAGCTCGAGCTCACCGAGGGTATGCGCTTCGACAAGGGCTACATCTCGGCGTACTTCATGACCGACGCCGAGCGCATGGAGGCCGTCTTCGACGACCCCTACATCCTGATCGCGAACAGCAAGATCTCCGCGGTCAAGGACCTGCTCCCGGTCCTCGAGAAGGTCATGCAGTCGGGCAAGCCGCTGGTGATCATCGCCGAGGACGTCGAGGGCGAGGCGCTGGCCACCCTGGTCGTCAACAAGGTCCGTGGCACCTTCAAGTCCGTTGCCGTCAAGGCCCCGGGCTTCGGTGACCGCCGCAAGGCCATGCTGGAGGACATCGCCATCCTGACCGGTGGCGCCGTCATCAGCGAGGAGGTCGGCCTCAAGCTGGACGCCGCCGACCTGAGCCTGCTGGGCCAGGCCCGCAAGGTCGTCATCACCAAGGACGAGACCACCATCGTCGACGGTGCCGGCAACGCCGAGCAGATCCAGGGCCGGGTCAACCAGATCCGCGCCGAGATCGAGCGCTCGGACTCCGACTACGACCGTGAGAAGCTGCAGGAGCGCCTGGCCAAGCTGGCCGGCGGCGTTGCGGTGATCAAGGTCGGCGCGGCCACCGAGGTCGAGCTCAAGGAGCGCAAGCACCGCATCGAGGACGCCGTTCGCAACGCGAAGGCGGCCGTCGAGGAGGGCATCGTCCCGGGTGGTGGCGTCGCGCTGGTGCAGGCCGGCAAGACCGCCTTCGACAAGCTGGACCTGTCCGGCGACGAGGCCACCGGTGCGAACATCGTCAAGGTCGCGCTGGACGCCCCGCTGCGTCAGATCGCCGTGAACGCCGGCCTCGAGGGCGGCGTCGTGGTG
This sequence comes from Actinoplanes sp. 13, assembly GCF_056134165.1. NCBI lineage: Bacteria > Bacillati > Actinomycetota > Actinomycetes > Micromonosporales > Micromonosporaceae > Actinoplanes > Actinoplanes sp. 13. The sequence goes on from NZ_JBVYOQ010000014.1 coordinate 11,642, forward strand.
GAGAAGGTGCGCAACCTCGAGGCGGGTCACGGCCTGAACGCCGCGAACGGCGAGTACGTGGACCTGCTGGCCGCGGGCATCATCGACCCGGCCAAGGTCACCCGCTCGGCGCTGCAGAACGCCGCGTCGATCGCCGCGCTGTTCCTCACCACCGAGGCCGTCGTGGCCGACAAGCCCGAGAAGAACCCGGCTCCGGCCGGCGCCCCGGGCGGCGGTGACATGGACTTCTGAGTCCAGTCGTAAGAAGGCGGGTCGCGCGAGCGACCCGCCTTTTTCGTTCTCCGGCGTGCGTGTTCAGGAGGCGTCCCGCCGGGGGTCGCCGGGTGGGTGCGGCCGTATGAACCCGCTGAGCCAGTGCAGCACGGCGCCGCCGATCACGGCGGCGGCACCGGTGCGGACCACGGCCGCCACGTCCGAGCCGGTCACCGGCATCTGCGGGGCCGGCCTGACGTGCACTGTGACGGTGCCGGTCCCGGCACCGTCCCGGCCGTCGCCGACCGTGTAGGTGAAGGTGTCGGCTCCGGCGGCGAGACCGGCCGCCGGGGCGTAGGTGATCGATCCGTCGGCGCTGCCCGCCGCGGTGCCGTGCGCCGGCTGTCCGACGTCCACGAGTTCGAGCGGGTCGCCGTCCGGGTCGCTGTCGTTGCGCATCGGCTGGAGCGTCACCCGGCTGCCGGCGTCGACGGTGGCGGTGTCCGCGCCGGCAACCGGCGCCCGGTTCGGTGCGTTCGGCGGCGAGGTCACCGGGGGTGACGAGGTCGGCGAGGTGGGGGCCGGCGGAGCCGGTGTGCCCACCTGGACCACGATGGTGGCCTGAGCCGCGGTCCCGTACGCGTCCACGACCGTGTAGCTGAACGTGTCCGTCCCGGTGAACCCGGGGTTCGGCCGGTAGACGACGGTTCCGTCCGCGTTGAGGACCACGGTGCCGTTCGCCGGCGTGCCGACCGCGACGACGGTGACCGGACGGCCGCTGAGGTCGACCGGGGGCAGCGGGATGGTCACCCGGGCTCCCGGCTGCGTCGCCGCCGCCTTGTCCGACACCGACGGTGGTCGCTCCGGCCCCCGACTGGGCGGAGAGGACCCGGGAGTGGGCGGAGAGGACCCGGGAGTGGGCGCAGAGGACCCGGGAGTGGGCGGGGAAGACCCGGGAATGGGCGCAGAGGACCCGGGAGTGGTGGGCGAGGGTCCCGGAGCAGTGGGCGAGGGTGCCGGCGTGGTGGGCGAGGGTCCCGAAGCAGTGGGCGAGGGCCCCGGAACCGTGGGCGAGGGGCTCGGCGGTGACGGGCTCGGTGCGACCGGTGGTGCCGCCGCCACCCACACGCTGACCTGACCGTAGGCCGTGTTGCCGACGGTGTCGCGCACCCCGTACCCGAAGGAGTCCGTGCCGCTGAGACCGTTGCTCGGCGCATATCCCACCGTGCCGTCCGGATTGATCTGTGCCGTTCCCCTCCCCGGTACGCCCACCGAGAAGACGGTCAACGGGTCGGTCTCCGGATCGGTGTCGTTGCCGAGTACCGGGATGTTCAGCGGTGTCATCCAGGCTGTCGACACCGAGTCGGGCACCACCACCGGCGGGCCGTTGATGGTGACGGTCACCGATCCGGTGTCGGTCCGCCCGAGATCGTCGCTGAGCACGTAGGGGAACGTGTCCTGGCCGGTACTGCCCGGGGCCGACCGGTAGGTGACGGTCCCGTCCGGGCGCAGGACCACGGCACCCTTGACCGCCGGACCGGCCGCCGCCACCGACAGCGTCTGCCCGATGTTCGGGTCAAGGTCGTTGGCGAGCACGGCGAGCGGCGTGGTCACCTGCGGATGGGCCATGAAACTGTCGTCGACCGCGATCGGTGCGGCATTGCGCACGGTGACGGTGAGGACGGCGGAGGTGGCCAGCCGGGCCGGGTCCGCGACCGTGTAGACGATCGCGTCTGTGCCGTAGAAGCCCGGCGACGGCGTGTAGGTGAGGGTGCCGTCCACGTTCGGCACGACCGTGCCGTGCCCCGCCGCAGTCACTCCGAGCAGGGTCAGCGCGTCGCGGTTCGGATCGTCGTCGTTGGCCAGCACGTCCACGGTGACCGGGGTCCCGGTGTCGGTGGTGGCGGAGTCCGGGCGGGCGGTCGGCGCCGAGTTGACCACACCGATCGTCACGGTTGCGCTGGACGAACCCTGGCCGTCGCTCAGGGTGTAGTCGAACTGGTCGGCACCGGTACCGGTCGGGTGGAACGTGATCCGGCGGCCGGGCCCGACGATCGCCGTGCCGTGCGCGGGTGGCGCCGTGATGCTGACCGTGACCGGGTCGCCGTTCGGATCGTCGTCGTCGTTGGCCATGACGTCGATCGCCAGCGGTACCCCGGCCTGCACGGTGACCGCGTCCGGCCGGGCCACCGGCAGCGCGTTGGCGATGGTCACGGTGATCCGGCGGGTGTCGGTGCCGCCGTGACCGTCGTCGATGGTGAAGTCGAACTGGTCGACACCGGAGAACCCGGGGTCGGGGGTGTAGCGGATGGTGCCGTCCGGGAGGACCACAGTGGTGCCGTCGGCCGGGTTCGTCGTCCCGCTCACCCGCAGCAGCGGAAGATCGGCGGGATTCGGATCGGTTGCGGTGGTCAGCACGTCGATGTCGAGGTGCCGGCCGTAGCCGGTGCCGATCGCCTGGTCGGCGGCGACCGGCGGGGCGTTGCGCACGGTCACCGTGACGGTTGCGGTCGCGGTGGCCAGGCCGAGATCCCGGATCGTGTACGGGAAACTCACGGTCCCCGAGAATCCGCTCGGTGGCCGGTACCGGATCCGGCCGGCGTCGATCGTGGCGGTTCCGGTGCCGGGCGTGCCGACCGAATAGATGCTCAGCACGTCACCGAAGAGCCGATTCGGATCGGTGTCGTTGGCCAGCACGTCGATCAGGACGTCGGTGTGATGAGGCGTGCCGGCCGCGTCGTCCGCCGCGGTCGGCGCCGAGTTGGCGACGTCCACGTACACCCTGCCGACGGCCTGCCCGCCGTGGCTGTCCTGGACGGTGTAGGTGAAGTGCGCCCGGCCGGCGAACGCCGGGGCAGGCGTGTAGGTCAGTAGCGGCCCCACCCGGGTGACCGTGCCGGCGCCGGTCTGCGGCTGGCCCGCGTCGACGACCGTGAGCCAATCTCCGGTGTTCGGGTCGGTGTCGTTGGTCAGCACCGCTACCACGACCGGGACGGCGGGCGGGGTGTTGATCTCGTCGTCGTTCGCGGTCGGCAGCGCGTTCGCCGTGGTCACCGTGACCGTGGCGGTGCCGGTCCCGCCGTTGCCGTCGTCCGCGGCGTAGGAGAACGTGTCGGCGCCCGTCCACCCCGGAACAGGGGTGTAGGTGACTGTGCCGTCCGCCTCGGCCACGGCGCTGCCGTGCGACGGCTGTGTGGTGATCGAGACGGTCAGGTCGCCGGTGGAGCCGTCGGGGTCGGTGTCGTTCGCGAGCACGGCGACGTTCGTGGGTGCGCCGTTCGTGGTGCCCGCGCTGTCCGCGGCGAGCTGCGGCGGCGAGTTGATCGCGAGGGTGGCGGTGGCGGTGTCGTTGCCGGCCACGGTGTCCCGGCCGGTACCGGTGGCCGTGAGCGTGGCGACCGCGGCCGGGTCCGCGCCGGAGGTCGCGTTCGCGGGGACCGGCACGTGCGCGGTGTGCCCGGGGAGCAGGGGGCCGATCGTGCAGGTGACCACTTGCCCCGCGGCGGTGCAGGTGCCCGGCAGGGCGGCCGGGACGACGCCGGCAGGCAGGGTCAGCCGGGCGCGTGCCGCCGGCTCCGGCTGGGGGCCCTGGTTGGTCACGGATGCGGTGTACGTGACTGCGTGCGGCGCCGTGGCCTGCTGCACGTGAACGGGGACGACGGAGAGGCCGGCGGACAGATCGGCGGCCGGCTGGAGAACCGGAGACGCTGTCGTCCCGCCGGCCGCGGCGACGCTCACGCTGGTGGTCCGGCCGGTGTAGCTGACGTTCACCAGGTTGGTGATCGCGTACCCGGCGGGCACGGTCAGGGCGACCTTGACCCGGAAGGTGACGTAGGTGGTGCCGAGATAAGGGATGCTGCCCAGCCGGAAGACCGCCGCACCGCCCGACGCGTGCCCACCGTCCGCGTCGGCGGCATCGGTGACCGGGGTGCCCTTGATCGTCAGCGAGCCGGGCACGTACGCGGTGTAGGCGGGGAACGCGTCGGACAGCGTGACGCCGTCGGCTATGTCGTTGCCCTCGTTGCGCACCGCGATCCGGTACTCCATCTCGTCGCCCGGCACCAGCGTGCCGCCGTTGAGGTCGGTGGAGGTGGTCGTGGTGACGATTTTGGGGGCATACAGGTCGATGGCGATGGTGACGACGCCTGGATAGTAGGTCTCACCCGCCGTGGTCATGGTCAGCGTCGCACTGGTCGAGGCGTTGTCCAGCATCCCGGAGGCGTCGAACTTGTCGATGTCCACCCCGAACAGGTTGGCGTCATTCGGGTTTCGCCCGCCGAGCCTCACCCCACCGTCACTGACTGTGCTGTTGAAGACGTTGTTCGCCGGGTTCGCCGGGTCACTGAGCGACTGGCCGTTCAGGCGCAGGCCGTCGCCGCTCTTGCCCAGGTCACCCTCGTACGCGACCGCGCCCACCTCGGCGCGCACCGTCCCGGTGTGCGGCGCCTCGAAACCGGTCACCGGGATGCTCACGCTGCCTGAGGCGATCGAGCCGAACCCGTCGTAGACGCGCAGGCTGCGCAGGGCCTCGGCGGGATTCCGGTACGCGATCACCAGTGTCCATCCGGCGTACCGGTCGGCGCCCCGGCCGGCCTGGATGTCGGCCACCCCGTACACGCCGTCGCCGGCTCCGGCCACCAGAGCGGTCACGTCGGCGAAACCCTGATAGGGGCCGTTCGCGCTGATCGTGTACAGGCTCGACGCGGTGATCAGATTCCAGGACGGGCCGGCCGGCGTACGAAGACGAATTTTGTTCTTGTCGGCCGGGGCCGGCGCCGCGGCACCCAGCAGGCCGGCGAGGCCACCGCCCGCGCTCGTGTCAGCGCCCCAGTAGAGACCGGCGAAGAGGACGGTGCTGCCGGCCGGCATGGCCACCGTCGCGGTGCTGTCGTTGAAGGTCGCCGGGTCGGCGTCCGCGTCGGTGTAGACCATCGGATAGCCGTTGTCGTTCAGCTCCTCCCCGGCGGTCGAACCGGTGCCGTTGCGCGCGGCGGCGCAGGCCGGCGTGACCAGCAGCACGGGGCAGGTGAGGTTCGCGTTGCCCCGCAGCAGGATGGAGCCGTTCGCGTTGACGTCGAACCGGGTGGTGAAGGGCGTCGTGATCGCCGCCTCCAGCCGGGCCGGCAACGTCGTCAGCACCACGGTCAGGACCAGTAACAGTATTGCGGCGCTTCGTCCACGCACGCACTCACGCTAGGGACGATTGACGGCCACCGGGCGGGAATCGGGAGAGCGGGGGCGGGCCGCGCAAGCGACCCGCCCCCGCTGGTGTCCCGGGTCAGCCCCGGTGGCGTCCCGGCCGGTGACGCCCGGGCCGGTCGGCGGCGGTGAGCAGGACGAGCACCCCGCCGACAAGCAGCGCCAACGTGCCCACGGTGAACACCGGCGCGATGCTCAGACCGGTTCTGGCGAGGTCGTCGCCCGCGGCTGCGGCGGTGACCCGGATGACCACCGTCGCCCGTGCGGTGCCGCCGTCCTCGCTCCGGACGGTGTACGAGAACGTGTCCGTCCCGGTGAAGCCGGCGGCCGGCGCATAGATGACCGTCAGCCCGTTCGTGAGGACCGCGGTGCCGTGTCCCGGCTTGCCGACCTTCACGATGATCAGCGGGCGGCCGGCCGGGTCGGAGTCGTTCTCGGCGGGGCGTACGTCGATCGTTCGGCCGCTCGGCACGGTGTAGCGGTCCGTCACCGCGACCGGCGACTTCGCGGCGCCGGCCACGGTGACCGTGACGGTTCCCTCGGTGAGGTTGCCGTCGGCGTCGACCGCCTCGTACGAGAACGCGTCCGTCCCGGTGAAACCCTCGTCCGGCGTGTACGAGACGGTGCCGTTCGCGTTCAGCTTCGCCGTGCCGTGCTTCGGCTGCCCGATCGACGTCACCTTGATCTTGATGCCGTGCTCGTCGACGGTCGGCAGCACGATGCTCGTCGCCCGGCCCGGCGCGGCCCGGGCCTGCCGATCCGGAGCCACCGGCGCGGGGCCGACCGTGATCGTCACGGTCCCGGTGGTGGTCCGGCCGGTGGCGTCGGTCGCGGTGTACTCGAACGTGGCGACACCGGAGAAGCCCTTCGGCGGGGTGTAGACCATGGCGTCGGCCTTGATCGTGGCGGTGCCGTGGTCCGGCCTGCCGGCCGAGGTGAGGGACAACGACCGGTCCGGGTCCAGATCGTTCGCCAGCACCTTCACGGTGACCGCCCGCTGGTACGGCGTGGTCCGCTGATCGGGCATCGCGGCCGGCCGGCCGTCGCTGACCGTCACGGTCACCGTCCCGGTGACCGCCTCGGTGCCGTCGCTGAGCGTGTAGGTGAAGGTGTCGGTCCCGGAGAACCCGGCGTTCGGGGCGTACCGGACCTTGCCGTCGACCAGGACGGCCGTGCCGTGCGCGGGCCTGCCGACCGCGGTGATCGTGAGCTTCTGGCCCGGGTTCACGTCGGAGTCGTTGGCGAGCACGTCCACGTCGACGTGCCTGCCGGCCATCACCGCGGCCGTGTCCGGGCGGGCGACCGGCAGCGCGTTCGCCATCGTGACGGTGACCGTGGCCGTGTCGGTCGCCCCGAGGTCGTCGGTGAGCACGTAGGTGAACGTGTCGGTGCCGGTGGCGCCCGCGTTCGGCCGGTAGGACACCTTGCCGCCGGTCAGCGTGACCGTGCCCTTCGACGCGGAGCCCACCGAGTGCACGCTGAGGACCTGGCCGGTGTTCGGGTCGGTGTCGTTGGCGAGCACCGTCAGTTCGGTGGGGACGCCGGGCAGCACGGTGAACCGGTCGTCGAGCGCGTTCGGCGCGACGTTGCCGACGGTGACGGTGACGGTCGAGGTGGAGGTGTTCCCGCCCGGGTCACGCACCGTGTAGGTGAAGGTGTCCGTGCCGTAGAAGCCGGTGGCCGGGGTGTATGTGATGACGCCGGCCGGGGCCGTGGTGATCGTGCCGTGCGCCGGTGCGGTCGTCGCGGACAGGGTCATCACGTCGCCGTTCGGGTCGCTGTCGTTGGCCAGCACGTTCACCGTCACCGGGCTGTCGGTGCCGGTGACCGCCGCGTCCGGGTTCGCCTGCGGCGCCGCGTCGATCGCGACCACCGTGACGGTGGCGCCGGACCAGCCGCCCCTGCCGTCGGAGACGGTGTAGTGCAGTGTGTCGGTGCCGTGGAAGCCGTTCGCGGTCCGGTAGACGATCCGGCCGTTCACCACCTGCGCGGTGCCGTTGCCGGGCGGGGTGTCGATGGTGATGGTCAGCGGGTCGCCGTTCGGGTCGGTGTCGTTGGCGAGCACGTCGATGGTGGCCGGGGCGTTCGACGAGACGGTGACCGAGTCGGCGGTGGAGGCAGGTGCGGCGTTGCCGACGGTCACGGTGACCGTGCCGGTGGCGCTCGCGGTGCCGTCGCTGATCGTGTAGATGAAGGTGTCGGTGCCGGAGAACCCGGTGTTCGGGGTGTACGTGATCGTGCCGTCCGGGTTGGTGACCACGGCGCCGTTGGCCGGGGTCGAGGTGCCGGTGACGTGCAGCGGGTCGCCGTTGGGGTCGGTCGAGTCGCCGGCCACGTCCAGCGTCACCGGGGTCCGGTACCCGATGCTCGGCGTCTTGCCGGCGGCCACCGGGGCGGCGTTGCCGACGGTCACGGCCACCGTGGCGGTGTCGGACTCCCCGTTGCTGTCCTGGACGGTGTAGGTGAAGGTCGCGGTTCCGGCGAACCCGGCCGGCGCGGTGTAGTCGATCCGGCCGCCGTTCTCCACCGCGGTGCCGTGGCTGGGCGTCCCGACCGAGGTGATCGAGAAGGTGCCGGTGAGCGGGCCGGTGTCGTTGGCGAGCACGTCCACGGTCACCGTGCCGGCGTAGGCCACGGTGGCGGTGTCGCCGGCGGCGATCGGCAGCCCCACGCCGACGACGACGTCAGCGGTGTCGGTTCCGCCCTGACCGTCCGAGACGGTGTAGCTGAAGCGCGCCGTCCCCTTGAACGCGGGGTCCGGCGTATAGACGATCTGGCCGCTGTTGACCGCCACCGAGCCGGCGCCGGCCTGCGGCTGGGTGACCGACTGGATCGTCCGGGTGTCGTTGTTCGGGTCGGTGTCGTTGGCCAGCACGTCGACGGTGACCGGGGTGTTGGCCCGGGTGGAGCCGGCGTCGTCCTGGCCGGCGGGGTCCGCGTTCGCGGTGGTGACGGTGACCGTGGCGGTGTCGTGGGCGCCGTCCGGGTCGGTCAGCGTGTACTGGAAGGTGTCGGCGCCACGCCAGACCGGATCCGGCGTGTAGGCGATCGTCCCGTCGCTGTTGACCGTGGTCACGCCGTGGCTGGGCGGGGTGCTCACGGAGACCGCCAGGCTGCCCACCGGGCTCTCGTGGTCGGTGGCGCCGGCCCGGGCCGTGATGACGACCGCGGTGTTGTGGGTGGTGACGGCGGTCTTCGGGTCGGCGTGCGGCGACGCGTTGCGGGTGACCACGGCCGAGGCGGTGTCGTTCGAGGGGTCGCTGTCGAGACCGAGGCCGGTGACGGCCAGGTCGGCGGTCGCGGTGTCGGCGGCGCCGTTGTCCACGGACGCCGGGAAGGTCACCGAGCCGCTGGTGGCCGGTGCGACCGGGGCCAGGACACAGACGACCTGCCGGCCGTTGACCGCGCACCCGGGCGGCACGGCTCCCGCCGTGAAACCGGCCGGGAGGTCGACCGTGGCGGTGGGCCGCGGCTCGATGCCGGGGCCGGTGTTGCGGACGGTGGCGGTGTAGGTGACCACGTTCGGCGATGTGGCCCGGTTGACCACGCCGGGTGCGACGGTCAGGGTCGCGGCCAGCCCGACGCCGGGGCGGTCCACGATCACGGTCGCGGTGTCGCCGGGGGCGTTGACCGGCATGTTGTTGGTGCCCCGATAGGTCAGGTTGGGCACGTTGACGATCGAGGTGCCGGGCGCGACGTCGTCGTTCACCCGGGCCCGGAAGGCGACCGACGACGTCGCGGCGGGGTTCAGCGCCGGGAGGCTGAACGACAGCGGGTTGCCGTCGGCGACCGGGGCGCCGTCCACGGCGGCACTGCCCGGGACGAGCGTGAGGCCGGTCGGGATCGCGTCGGCCAGGACGCTGGTGGCGTCGGCCGGGTCGCTGCCGTCGTTGCGCACCTCGATCGTGTACTCGACGATGTCGCCGGGCAGCAGGGTGCCACCGTTGCGGTCGACGGTGGTCGTGGTTGTCACCAGCTCCGGGGCGAACAGGTCGGTGGTGAAGGTGACCACACCCGGGTAGAAGGTTTCGCCGCTGGTGGTGAGCCGGAGGGTGGCCTGGGTGGCGTTCGGCAGCAGCTTGTCGGTCGCGTCGAAGTGGTCGATGTCGACGCCCATCAGGTTCGGCCAGCCCGGGACGCGGTTGGCGAGGTGGGCGCCGCCGTCGCTGATCGTGCTGTTGAAGAAGTTGGCGGCCGGGTTGGCGCCGTCGGTCATCGCCACGCCGTTGAGTTCCAGCTTGTCGCCGGTCTTGTTCAGGTCGCCCTCGTAGACGACCGTGCCGATCTTGACGTTGACCGGGGTGGTGGTCGGTGTCAGAAAACCGGAAACGGCGATGTCGACCGAGGTGGCGCTGCTGTTGACCACGTCGAAGCCGTCGAACACGCGCAGGCTGCGCACCGGCTCGCCGGTGTCCCGGTACGCCACCACGAGCGCCCACCCGGCGTACCGGTCCCGGCCCGTGCCCGCCTGGATGTCAGCGACCCGGTACGCGCCCGCGCCCGCGCCCGCCACCCGCGAGGTCACGTCCACGAACTTCTGGTAAGCGTTGCCCTGCGACCAGGTGGAGGTCGCGTTGAGCGTGGTCAGCGCGCCGCCCGGCACCCCGAACTTCACCCTGCCGGAGTCGGCCACGCTCAGCGCCGCGTGCGCACCCGTGCCGGCGCCGGCGCTCGTGTCCGCGCTCCAGTACAGCCCTGCGAAGAGCACCGTGCTCCCCAACGGCAGGACCAGGTCCGCGGTGCTGGAGTTGAAGGTGCCCGGGTCGCTGTCGACGTCCGTGTAGGCCATCACGTACCCGTTGTTGTTCCCCAGCTCGCCGGCGACGTTCGGTGCCGGGCAGCTCGTGTTGCCGCCCGGGCACTGCAGGTTGCTGTTGCCGGTGAGCAGGATCGACCCCTTCGCGTTGACACTGAAACGCGGGCTGGTCCCGAACGTCGCCGACGCCGCGGCCTCCGCCTCTTCGGTGGAGACGGCGATTCCCGCCATGACGGTGAGCGCCATGACAACCATCGCGGACACCACCCGGTACGGGCGGGACCGCAGCGCGGCTCGATGCATGCTCTTCCTCGACGTGGGGCGGACCCGGGCGGTCCGGTCTCTCCAGGACGCTAGGAAGCGCCGAGTGCGGAACGGGTGCAGCCGAGAGCCAGTCCGGAAGCGGGATAAGTCAGACGGCCACGATTAGCCCGCCGGGGTGAACCCGCGAAGCGCTAACCTGGGACGGGTGCGTGATCCCTCGGTTTCTCGTTATGCGGCCGGCCGGCTCTCCCCGATCCGGCGGACGGCCGACCTGCGGCGCCTGCGAGACGAAGAGTTCGACGTCCTGGTCATCGGCGGCGGGGTCACCGGTGCCGGCGCGGCCGTGGACGCCGCCTCCCGCGGGCTCAAGGTGGCCCTGGTCGAGGCGCGTGACCTGGCCGCCGGCACGTCCAGCCGGTCCAGCAAGCTGATCCACGGCGGTCTGCGATATCTGGAGCAGCTCGAGCTCCACCTGGTGCACGAGGCGCTGACCGAGCGCGGCCTGCTCGCCACCCGGCTCGCCCCGCACCTGGTCCGGCCGGTGCCGATCCTGGTGCCGCTGCCGTCGGCGAACCCCGCGCAGCGGGTCTGGCAGCGGGCCTACTACGGGCTCGGCGTCGCGGCGTACGACGTGTTCGCCGGCGTCTTCGGCGGCGGCCGGGGCATGCCGCTGCACCGGCACCTGACCCGCGACGGCGCCCGGCGGCTGTTCCCCAGCCTGCGCGCCGACCGGGTGACCGGCGCGATCCGCTACTTCGACGGGCAGGTCGACGACGCCCGGCTGGTGGTCGACCTGGCCCGGACCGCGGCCAGCCTGGGCGCGGCAGTGGTCACCAGCGCGCGGGTCACCGGTTTCGTCCGTGAGGCCCGCCAGGTGGTCGGCGTACGGGTCCGGGACCTGGAGGCGGCCGGCACGGAAGAATTCGAGGTGCGAGCCAGGACCGTCGTCGCGGCCACCGGCGTGTGGAGCGACGACATGTCGCAGATGCTGCGCGACGTGGGCGTCCGGCCCGGCTTCAGGGTCCGCGCCTCCAAGGGCGTGCACCTGGTGGTGCCCCGCTCGGCGATCACCGGCGAGGCCGGCCTGATCCTGCGGACCGCCACCTCGGTGCTCTTCGTCATCCCGTGGGGCGGCCACTGGATCATCGGCACCACCGACACCGACTGGCAGCTCGACCGGTCCCACCCGGCCGCGTCGGCCCGCGACATCCGGTACCTGCTCGACCAGGTCAACACGGTCCTGGACCGGCCGCTGACCATCGACGACATCGAAGGCGTCTACGCCGGGCTGCGCCCGCTGCTCTCCGGCGAGGCGGACTCCACCTCGAAGCTGTCCCGCGAGCACGCGGTGATCGAGCCGATGCTCGGCCTGCTGCTGGTGGCGGGCGGGAAATACACGACGTACCGGGTGATGGCCGCCGACGTCATCGACCGGGCGGCCCGCCGGCTGGGCGGCCACGTGCGGCCGTCGCGCACCGCTGAGCTGCCGCTCCTCGGCGCGGACGGTTACGCCTCCGCCTGGCGGGACCGGCACGACCTGGCCCGGCGGCACGGTGTCCCGGCGGGCGTCGTCGAACACCTGCTGGAGCGGTACGGGACGCTGACCGTACACCTGCTGGCGATGATGGCGGCGGACCCCGCGCTGGCCGCCCCGCTGGCCGGTGCCCCCGAATACCTGGCGGCCGAAGTCGCCTACGCGGCCCTCGCCGAAGGTGCCCTGCACCTCGACGACGTGCTGACCCGGCGCACCCGGATCTCGATCGAGACGTCGCACCGCGGCGCCGAGTCCGCCGCGCACGCCGCCGAGATCATGGGGGAGGCGCTGGGCTGGGACGCCACCGTGCGGCAGAAGGAGGTCGAGCACTACCTGGCCCGGGTGACCGCCGAACGGCAGTCGCAGACCATGCCGGACGACGCCACCGCCGACGCCGCCCGCATCGGCGCCCCCGACGTCCGGGGCCTGGCCGCGGACCGGCGGGTCGAACTCCTCGAGATCGATCTTTGATCCTCGTCGACGAACCGCTCTGGCCGGCCCGCGGCCACCTCTGGTCCCACCTGGTCAGCGACGTCTCCTACGCCGAACTGCACGTCTTCGCGGAGATGCTGGGCGCGCCGCGGCGGGCGTTCGACCGGGACCACTACGACATCCCGGAGCACCGGTTCCGCAGCGCGCTCTGGCTGGGCGCGACCCTGCTGCCGTCACGCGACCTGACGGCCCGGCTCAGAGCGGCAGGCTTACGCCGCCCGAAGCATGTGGCTGAGCGAGCTCGGCCAGCTCGGCCTTGAGGTTGGCCTGGGCTGCCTGCTCCCACTGTTCGCGGATCGGGGCCAGCCGGTAGATCGAGGGCAGTTCGAGCAGCGCGGTCAGCACCTGCGTCCGCCCGGCCCGGAACGCGTCGTCCGGCACGTGCGCGTACTCCCGGCGGATCGCGTCCGTGTAGCGGGCGTACCGCTCCTGGTCGGCGGCGAGGATGGACAGGTCCGCGTCGCAGAGCAGTTCGCCGTCCGGGTCGTCGTCGCCGGGGGCGTGGCCGGCGGTCAGCCCGACCAGGCGAGCCACCTCGGCCGCCACCTCGGCGGGCGCGCCGAGGCTCTGCAGCAGGCCTTCGGCGAACTCGGCGCTGTCCCGCTCGTTGGCGTCGCCGAGGGCCTGGGGGTCGTAGACCGCGTCGTGCATCCAGGCGGCCAGTCGCACCCGGTCCGCGTTGGGCGCCAGAGCGGCCCAGCGGTCCACCACGTCGAGCACGGCTTCCAGGTGCGTCACGTCGTGATAGTGGCGTTGCGGCTCGGTCCAGCGGCCGATCAGGTACTGCGCGGCGGCGTCCAGGTCCGCGTCCGGTGCGGTGGCGCCGGCGCCGTGCGCGGCCGCACGAAAACGTTCGGGGAGAGATGTCACCATCGCATCCTGGCACGTAGGTTGAGGCCATGATCGGCGGTAACCGGCCGGCCGCCGCCCTGTCCCGGGCCCGCGCCGGGCTGATGCTCGCGGTGCAGGCCGGCCTCGCCGCCGGTCTGGCCTGGTTCGTGGCGCACGACCTGTTCGGCCGTCCGATGCCGTTCTTCGCGCCGATCGCCGCGGTGATCACGCTGGGTTCGTCGGTGGGGCAGCGCCTGCGGCGGACCACCGAGTTGGTGATCGGGGTCGCGGTCGGCATCGGGATCGGCGACCTGATCATCCTGCTGATCGGTGCCGGGCCGGTGCAGATCGGCCTGATCGTGCTGCTCGCGGTGCTGGTGGCGACGGCGGCCGGCGGCGGCGCGGCGCTGATCGTGCAGTCCGCCTCGTCGGCGGTGCTGGTCGCCACCCTGACGACCGGCGCCGAGCAGCCGTGGACCCGGTTCTTCGACGCGCTGGTGGGCGGCGGGCTCGCGCTCGCGGTGATGACCCTGCTGCTGCCGCTCAACCCGCTCACGGTGGTCAGCCGGGCCGCCGACCCGGCGCTGCGGGCGTTCACCGCCGGGCTGCACGAAGCGGCGGCGGGCCTGGCGGCCGCCGATCCGGTGGCGGTGCAGGCGGCTCTGGAACGGCTGCGGGCGGCTGAGAGCACTTTCGAAGCATTGCGTACGGCCATCGAAGCCGCCCGGGAGAACGTGGCGTTCGCTCCGGCGCGCTGGCGGACCCGCGGCGCCCTCGCCCAGTACGTGGAGGGCGCGGCGCAGCTGACCTATGCGCTGCGCAACGTGCGGGTGATGATCCGGCGGGCGCAGACCGCGCTGAACGACGCCGAGCCGGTCCCGGACGTGCTGCCCACCTCGATCCGGCACCTCGGTGACGCTGTGGAGCTGCTGCGGCAGGAGTGGGATCGGGGCGCGGAGCCGGTGGCGACCAGGGAACAGGCGCTGCGGGCGGCGGCCGAGTCGGGACGTGCGTACCAGCAGGGGGTGGGCTATTCCGGCGGCGTGGTGGTGGCGCAGATCCGCACCGCGGTCGCCGACCTGCTCCGGGCCACCGGCGTGGAGTACGCCGAGGCCACCCGGCAGGTCCGGGACGCGATCGGCTGGCGTGGCCGGCCGCACCGGTCCCGGAAACGGCCGGGAAGATCAGTCTAGGGATCCTCGGGCACGCCTGGTGCGTGAGTGGTGACTACGCTGGAGAACATGGCCGACGTCTCGCCGGCCGGGTCGTCCGACCCGGCTGCCCCCTCGCAGCCAGTCCACCCCGGCTCCGCGCCGCCGTCGCCGGGCGCCGGCCCGGAACCGAGCCCCGAGCCGGTGTCCGCCCGTCCGGCCGCCGACTCTGCCGCGCAGCCGGGCGTCCAGGTGGTGCCGGATCAGGTCGCTGCCGACCCGGTCCCGCCGTACCCGGTGGCCACCGACGCCTCGGCGCCGATCCCCGGCCGCCGCACCGGCTGGCGGCGCTGGCTGCCGGTGACCAGCGTGATCACGCTGATCGCCGTCGCGGCCGTCAGCATGCTGGTCTTCCTCGGCTACAACATCGGCATCACCGGTCTGCTGATCGGCCTGACCGCGGCGATCCTGCCGGTGCCGCTGCTGGCCAGCGCGTTCGCCTGGCTCGACCGGTACGAGCCGGAGCCGGTGAAGTACCTGGTCTTCTGCTTCGCCTGGGGCGCCGCCGTGGCGACCGCGGTGGCCCTGCTGGTGAACACCGGCGCGGCCTACCTCTTCGAGGAGATCGGCCTGCCCGAGGAACTGGTGCGGGTGCTGGTGGCGCCGTTCATCGAGGAGTCGATGAAGGTGCTCGGCCCGCTCCTGCTCTTCTGGCGCCGCCGCACCGAGTGGTCCGGGATCACCGACGGCATCGTCTACTGCGGTCTCTCCGCGCTCGGCTTCGCCATGGTGGAGAACGTGCTCTATCTCGGCGGCCACGGGTACGCGGCCGGCGCCGAGGAGTACGGTCCGGCCACCGGCCTGCAGAACGTCTTCCTGATCTTCATCGTGCGGATCCTGTTCACCGGCTTCGCGCACCCGCTCTTCACCTCGATGGCCGGCATCGGCCTGGGCATCGCGGCGCGTTCCGCGGACCGGACGGTGCGCTGGCTCGCCCCGGTGGCCGGCCTGCTCGCCGCGATGATCCTGCACGGCCTGTTCAACCTGCTGCCGACACTCTCGATGGCCACCGGCCAGACGCTGATCATGTTGTACGGCTATCTCGGTTTCATGATCCCGTTCTTCTTCGCGGTGGTCGGCTTCGCGATCGCGCTGCGCAGCTGGGAGGGCCGGCTCGCCGAGCGGGTGCTGCACCACTACGTGGGGACCGGCTGGTTCTCGCCGCCGGAGGTAGCCGCGCTGGCCGGTCTCGGCCGCCGGCACTCCGCCCGGCAGTGGGCCAAGCGGGTGGCCGGTCCGGCCGGGCACAAGGCGATGCGCAGTTTCCAGTTCGCCTCGACCCGGCTCGCGCTGCTCCGCGACGGCATGCAGCGCGGCCTCGACCAGCACCCACGCGAGCTGGATCGGGCCGTCGCGGAGGAGCGGGAGCTGCTTGCCGCGATCGTCGGGTACCGGTCGGTCTTCGCCGGGCGCGACCCGCAGATGCCGTCGGCCTGGTGGGACGGGCAGAGCTACCGGATCACCTTCCCGGACGGGGTGGTGCGCAGCGTGGCCGCCCCGCCCGAGCCGGTCGTGCCGATGCCGGTGCGGATGGCTCCGCCCCCGGTGTACGCCGGTTACGGCGGCCCCCCGCCGGGATATGGCCCTCCGCCGGGTTACGGCCCTCCGCCCGGGTACGGCCCGCCGGCGGGTTATGGCCCTCCGCCGGGTTACGGCCCTCCGCCTGGTTACGTGCCGCAGGGATACGGCCAGCCGGCGCCGCCACCCTTCCCGCCGCCGCCGGGCTCACCGCCCCCGCTGCGGGACAGCCACCCCGGCCCGTCGGCCTGGCAGCCGCCGGATCAGAGGTAGAGGCCGGTCCCGTCCGGCTCGACCCGGGTGGCCGCCACCGCGTGCACGTCCCGCTCGCGGAGCAGCACGTACTCCTTGCCGTGCAGCTCCACCTCGGAACGGTCGTCCGGGTCGAAGAGGACCCGGTCGCCGACCACGATCGACCGCACGTTCGGCCCGACCCCGACCGCGGTGGCCCAGGACAGCCGCCGGCCCATGGTCGCGGTGGCCGGGATCACGATGCCCGCGGTGGACCGGCGTTCCCCCTCGCCACCGTCCTGGCGGACGAGGACACGGTCGTGCAGCATCCGGATCGGCAGTCCGGTCTCGGTTCGGGCTTCGACACTCACAGACGCAGACGGTACGCCGGTGGTTCTGGTCTCCCTGCACGTGGTGCGGGTCTGCCTGGCGGGGAACCGGGCGCCGGAGCACTACGGTGATAACCGCGCATGTCGACGGTCGAGGGGGTACGTGGGTTGAACCGCTTCCAACGGGTCCGGGACAACCTCAGGAGGGCGTACGACGCGGGGCGGGACTCGGTGCGCCAGGCCCGTGCCCAGCGGCCCGCCCCGGATCCGTACGAGGACGACTTCCTCCCGCCGCGGCCCGAGCCCGCCGTGGTGCACCACTCGACCGGCAGCAAGGACGACGCCGAGGTGCCGCACTCGCTGCGGATAGCGGCGGCCTGGAGCTGGCGGCTGATCGTGGTCGGCGTGATCGGCTGGGCGCTGCTGCAGCTGATCGGCATCGTCAGCGTGGTGGTCGTCCCGCTGGCCATCGCGCTGCTGCTGTCGGCGCTGTTCGGCCCGGCGGTCGGCTATCTGCTGCGCGCCCGGGTGCCGCGCTCGCTGGCGACGTTCCTGGTGATGGTGGGCGGCATCGCGGCGGTCGCCGGCACGCTGACGCTGGTGGTGAACCAGTTCATCGACGGTGTGCCGAAGCTGACCGAGAACGCCAGCGCCGGCGTCCGGCAGATCCAGGAGTGGGCCCGGACCGGGCCGTTGCACCTCTCGGACGCGCAGGTGGACCAGGCGATCGACGCCGGCCAGCAGTGGATCAACTCGAACACCACGTCGCTGACGTCCACCGGCATCGCCACCGTGGCGACAATCGCCGAGCTGGTCACCGGCCTGCTGCTGGTGATCTTCGCAACCTTCTTCTTCCTGCGGGACGGGCGCCGGATCTGGCGGTTCATCGTCCGCCTGTTCCCGGTCAACGCGCGCTGGTCGCTGGCCGACGCCGGGGACGCCTCCTGGGCCACGCTCGGCTCCTACGTCCGCGCCACCGTGCTGGTCGCCTTCATCGACGCGCTCGGCATCGGCCTGGCGCTGACCATCCTCGAGGTGGAGTTCGCGTTCCCGCTGGCCGCGCTGGTCTTCCTGGGCGCGTTCATCCCGATCGTCGGTGCGAGCGTCTCCGGCGCGGTCGCCGTCCTGGTGGCGCTGGTCGACGAGGGCTGGGTGGTCGCGCTGATCACGCTGGGCGCGGTGATCCTGGTGCAGCAGCTCGAAGGCCACGTGCTCCAACCGCTGATCATGGGCCGGGCGGTGGCCATCCACCCGCTCGCCGTGATCATCGGCATCGCCTGCGGGGTGGTGCTGGCCGGCATCATCGGCGCGCTGGTCGCGGTCCCGCTCATCGCGGTGCTCAACACCGGTGTCCGCCGGCTGTCGCGGCGGCGCCCCGAGGTCCCGCCGGACGCCGTGGTGGTCACCCCGGGCGAGACCGCCTGACGCCGTGGCGGTCACCCCGAGCGAGACCGCCTGACGCCGTGGCGGTCACCCCGAACGGCGAGACCGCCTGACGAGCGTGTGAAGTTGCGGCTCGATTCGAGCCGCAACTTCACACAGTCGGGTTGTGCCTCAGAGGCGTTACAGAGCGTGAGCGATCAGGCCGTGGCCACGTTCAGCGCGATCTCGTTGACGCCACGGGTGGCGTCAACCGCGAGTTCGCCGTTGCCGTGCCGGCTCAGCGCCCGCACGGTCCACGAGCCGGGCGCGGCGAAGAACCGGAACACGCCCTCCGGCGAGGAGACGACCTCGGCGGTGAACTCGCCGGAGGCGTCCAGCAGGCGCACGTACGCGCCGCCGACGGGCTCGCCCTCGGCGTTGCGGACGAGACCGGTGATGACGGTCTCCTTCTCCAGGTCCACGCTGCTGGGGAGGGGCGCGGACTGGTCGGGGGCGGCGCAACCGGCCGCGACGTTGGCAGTGGGAGAGGTCATGACGGTCACGCCTTCCCGGGTTCGTCGCCGAGCGCGATCGGCACGCCGATGAGCGAGCCGTACTCGGTCCACGAGCCGTCGTAGTTCTTCACGTTCTCGTGGCCGAGCAGCTCCTTGAGCACGAACCAGCTGTGCGAGGAGCGCTCGCCGATCCGGCAGTACGCGATGGTGTCTTTCGAACCGTCCAGCCCGGCGTCGCCGTAGATCTTGGCGAGTTCCTCGTCCGACTTGAAGGTGCCGTCCTCGTTGGCCGCCTTGCTCCACGGCACGCTGATCGCGGTCGGGATGTGGCCGGCCCGCTGCGACTGCTCCTGCGGGAGGTGGGCCGGCGCGAGCAGGCGACCGGCGAACTCGTCGGGGCTGCGCACGTCGACCAGGTTCTTCGCGCCGATGGCCTGAACCACCTCGTCGCGGAAGGCCCGGATCTCGAGGTTCGGCGCCTTGGCGGTGTAGGTGGTCCTCTCCCGGACCGGCACGTCCTTGGTGTAGACGCGGGCGTCCAGCTCCCACTTCTTGCGGCCGCCGTCGAGCAGCTTCACCGACTCGTGGCCGTAGAGCTTGAAGTACCAGTACGCGTACGCCGCGAACCAGTTGTTGTTGCCGCCGTAGAGGATCACGGTGTCGTCGTTGGAGATGCCGCGCTCGGAGAGCAGAGCGCCGAACTGCTCCTGGTTGACGAAGTCACGCCGGACCGGGTCCTGGAGGTCCTGCTTCCAGTCGATCTTGATGGCGCCCGGGATGTGGCCGCCGTCGTAGGCCGTGGTGTCCTCGTCGACCTCGACGAAAACGATTCCCGGCGTTTCGAGGTTGTTCTCGGCCCAGTCGGCCGAGACGAGTGCGGTGTCGCGACTCATCGATTCACTCCCTGATGGTGGGTGAGGGGAGAGTCAGCGCACGGAAGTGTGTGTCGCACTCCGCGCGGACCCATGGACAGGTGGGATCACGGGCTGCTGTGCGACGGCGCCACTGCCGGACAAAGAAGAATGCCCTGGGCTTAACAGAGAGGGTGCTCAAGCACCTAGTGGCCCCGTCAGTTGACAGGGCGACACAGGCACGCGGCCACGCGGCACAGGTCGACCGCGCGCCTCTTCGTGAGCAACAGGCTCATGAGATTGGACAGTACCAGCGAGCCCAGTCGGCGGAACAGCACCGACCACCATCCGGGATCAGATGCCACCCGCGGAGAGCGTGACCTGCTCCGCCCCGGCGGTCACCCGCAGGCCGTCCGGGAGCACCTCGACCTCGCGTACAGCCAGGTTCAACGGCAGTTCCGGCACCCGCAGGTCGAAGCCCAGGTTCGCGGCCAGGTTGGAGACCAGCTGCCGGATGAGCGGGTTACTGTCCAGACCCTTCGCGGTCACATCGGAGAAACGGGCCCGCACCACGCCCTCGTTCACGGTCAGGTCGGCGGTGCCGTTCACCTCGATGGTCTGTCCGGCGGCCTGGAGGGGGAGGGTGGCGACCAGCTTGCCGTCGCGCTCGGCGAGCTGCAGCCCCTCCTGGCCGGCCAGCGCGACGATCTGGCCGTAGTCCACGGTGCCGGCGCCGGTCACCGAGCCGGCCACCACGTCGCCCTGGCCGGTGCGCAGGGTGTCCAGCGGGGCGGAGACGTCCCGGGCCCGGATGTCCAGCAACGACATCGCGACGTTCTCCCCTGTCCCGGTCGGGGTGACCAGGTCCGGCAGCGCGATCTGAATCTCCTGGTAGTCGCCGGCGGCCACCTGGGTCAGGAACGGCACGCCGGCGATGGTGACCTCGGGGTGGCCGCTCGTGGAGTTCTGGTTGCGGACCTCCTCGGCCACCCGGTCGGCGAGGACCCGCTCGGCGTACGACGCGCCGAATCGGTCCAGGGCGATCAGGCCGAGTGCGAGCAGCACCAGCAGGACCACGAGCACGACCAGGAGCGCACGGCCCCGGTGCCGCCGCCGTGGACGGTCTGTCTCGTACACCTCGGCCACTGATCCTCCCGATCCGCCCGGCTGTTCAGGGGAACCTACATTCCCGCGCGCCGGGTGCCCCGAAACAGCCGGGGGCGGTGAGTTGGCAGAGTCGGGTGAGACAACGTGGTGACTTCCGGTGCGCTGCGCACCCCAACTCACCACGCTGGCGGCAGAGTCAGGTGAGATAGAAGTTCGCCAGCGCGTACGCCGTGGCCGCCGTCAGCGCGAACCCGCCGAGCGGTCCCTGCATGTGCCGGGCCAGCCAGAACGTCGGGACCTCGCCGGCCAGCCGGCGTCCCGCCTCGCCGAAGTTGACCGCCAGGTCGATGAGGCTGGCCGCCACCACCGCCACCAGGCCGAGCACCGCGCCCTTGGCCGGCGTGAACGGCAGCACCAGGTAACTGCCGAGCATGGCCGAGGCGAGCGTGCCCAGCATCGCGCCGAGCACGATGCCGGTCGCGCCGCGGGGCACCTGCGCCGCGATCCGCGGCTTCGGGAACACCGCGTCGGTCAGCCGGGCGACCAGCAGGGCCACTCCGGCGCCGAGGCAGCAGATCAGGATCGTCTGGGCGCCGACCGGCTGCCGGACGAGGACGATCAGGATCGCGTACGCGACCGCGCCGAGCACGATCAGCACGGTCGTCCGCCAGTGGTCCCGGGCGCGCTGCCGGTCCCCGGCGCGGATGAACTGGCCGGCGACCGCGATCAGGAAACCGGCGAGCGCCACGGCGAACAGCGGCATCAGCCGGGCCGGCTCGCCGGTCACGGCGAGGTAGTCGGCCACCAGCGCGGTGATGCCGACCACCACGGCGGTCGCGCCCGGCGCCGGTGGCCGCAGCGCCACGGTCCAGGCCAGCAGGCCGAGCAACTGCACCCCGAAGAGCACGATGGCGTACGACATGCGGCCGTCCGGGCCGGTGAGCTGGGCGCCGAGGGCAAGCGTGACGGCGAGCAGCGCGGCGAACCCGCCGATCGCGACCGACAGCTGCGGCCGGACCGGGACGACCTCGATCTCCTCGAACTCCTCCGAGTCCGGATCGTCGGACGAGGGCCGCTCGTCCTCCTCGGAGTCCGGGACGGCGCCGTAGAGCCCGGCCTTGGGCCGGCCCGGGCTCATTCGTGCGACCTGCTGGGAGGCTTCGGCATCCCAGGAGTCGTCCTGCGGCATGGAGGGGAACACGCCTGCGATCGTGCCAGACCCGTGACCGTGGTCCCAATCGCCGGGCTGTGTAAAAGGCTGGTTACGGCATGCCCGTTCAGTCACCTTCGTGGCGTTCTCTGCGTCACTTGCGATCGCGACCAGGGTGCCGAGACGGATGCATCGGTTAAGGTGAGCGCAACCCACCCGTCGGTGACGCCGGGCCCCAGTTCTCCGGTGGCGAAGCTTTGAGCTGCGCAGACCGGGTCACCCGAGCGGCCTTCGAGGCCGCGAGGACGGAGGTGAGTGTGGAGATCCTTCTGCTCGTGACGGCACGTGCCGGTGAGCCATCCGCCGTGCTGCCCGCTCTGGACCTTCTACCCCACTCAGTACGTACCGCCCCCCGTGACGTGCGCACCCTGGTCTCCGGGCCGAGCCCGGACGCCGTTCTGGTGGACGCGCGCTCCGAGCTCTCCGAGGCTCGGGCCACCTGCCGGATGCTGCACGCCACCGGCATCGGCGTCCCGCTGATGGCGGTCGTCACCGAGGCCGGCCTGATCGCCCTCAACGCCGACTGGGGCGTCGACGACGTCATCCTGGCCAGCGCGGGTCCGGCCGAGGTCGAGGCGCGGCTGCGGCTCAGCGTCGGCCGTCTCAACAACGCGACGGCGGGTGCCGGCGGCTCGATCCGGGCCGGCGAGCTCAACATCGACCCGGACACCTACGCGGCCAAGCTCAAGGGCCGCCCGCTCGACCTCACCTACAAGGAGTTCGAGCTGCTGAAGTTCCTCGCCCAGCACCCGGGCCGGGTGTTCACCCGCGACCAGCTGCTGCGCGAGGTCTGGGGCTACGACTACTTCGGCGGCACCCGCACCGTGGACGTGCACGTCCGGCGGCTGCGCGCCAAGCTCGGCTCGGAGTACGAGTCGATGATCGGCACCGTCCGCCAGGTGGGCTACAAGTTCGTCACCCCGCCGTCGGGCCGCCAGCTGCCCGACAACGAGCCGGTCTCCCTTCCGGTCTGATCCGCCTGCCATGACGATCGAGCAGCCGGTCCGTGCTGCGGACCGGCTGTCCGCGTCCGAGGTGGACGACGTTCTCGCCCTGGCCGCGGCCGCGGCCCACGCGGACGGCGTCTATCCGCTCTCCGAGGACGTCGTGCTGCGCGTGCGCGGCGACGTCGAGCACGACGGCACGCACCTGCTCGCCCACGCGGGTGATCACCTGGCCGGTTACGCGTTCGTGAACCCGGCCGAGAGCGGCGAGTTGGTCGTGCATCCGCGGTTCCGCCGTGCCGGTCACGGCACCGCTCTGCTCGCAGCGGCTGGTACCGGCCCGATGCGGTTCTGGGCGCACGGTGACGATCCCGGCGCCCGTGCCTTCGCCGAGCGCAACGGCTTCACCCGTGCCCGGGTGCTCTGGCAGATGCGCCGCCCGCTCACCGAGCCCCTGCCCGACATCGCTCTTCCGGACGGCGTGACCGTGCGGACCTTCAGCGTCGGCAGCGACGAGCAGGCCTGGCTGGAGGTCAACGCCCGGGCCTTCGCGCACCACCCGGAACAGGGCCGGTGGACCCTCGACGATCTGCGCGCCCGGCAGGACGAGCCGTGGTTCGACCCGGAGGGCTTCCTGCTCGCCGTGGACGTCGCCGGCACCCTGCTCGGCTATCACTGGACCAAGGTGCATCCCGCCTCCGGTGACGAGCCGGCGATCGGCGAGATCTATGTGCTCGGCGTGGATCCGGGCGGGCACCGCCGTGGCCTGGGTGCCGCGCTGAGCGTCGCCGGCCTGCGTCACCTCGCAGCCGCCGGTCTGACCGTCGCCGGCCTCTATGTCGACGAGTCGAACCCGGCCGCGGTCGCTCTGTACCGCCGGCTCGGCTTCGAGGTCTACAAGACCGACGTGAGCTACCAGCGCGACTGAGCGGCTCTTTCCCGCATATGGCTATTGCTCCGGTCACGCCCCGGCCAAGCTGAAGTCTCGCTAAGGTTACAGCCTGCCCGGAATATCCGACATATCGGTCGCCGGGGCCGCGGTTCACTTAACGGACAACTATCCATCGGTGGATGGCTACCTTCAAGGCCGAACGTGTTCACCCCCAGTTCATTTGCGGCCGGTGAACCAGTCACTTCGCGCTCTTAGCTTTTGCCGTGTGAGCCGGTGAGAGGCCGGCGGCAAGAGAACTCGAAGGGACAACCGTGAAGCTCCAGCGGTCCGGTTTCGTGGCCGGCATTGCTTTGACTGCGACTCTCGCGCTCACCGCGTGCGGCTCGGACAACAACGAGCCCGGGGCAGGCGGCACGTCCGCTGCTCCTCCGGAGAACTGCGTCAGCGGCAGCCTGACGGCGTCGGGCTCCACCGCCCAGAAGAACGCGATGGACGAGTGGATCAAGGCGTACCAGGGCCAGTGTGCCGACGCCAAGGTCGACTACCAGGGCACCGGCTCGGGCGCGGGTATCGAGGCGTTCATCGCCGGTACCGCCGACTTCGCCGGCTCCGACTCCGCCCTCAAGGAGGAGGAGATCGAGCAGGCGAACGCCAAGTGCCCCGGCGGCAAGGCGCTCAACCTCCCGATGGTGATCGGCCCGGTCGCCGTCGTCTACAACGTGCAGGGCGTCGACGGCCTGCAGCTCTCGCCGGCCACGCTGGCCAAGATCTTCGCCGGCAAGGTCACCAAGTGGGACGACGCCGCGATCAAGGCGGAGAACGAGGGCGCGACCCTGCCGAGCGCCACCATCGAGACGGTGCACCGCTCGGACGAGTCCGGCACCACCGACAACTTCACCAAGTACCTCAGCAAGACCGCTGAGGCCGACTGGAGCTACAGCAACGCCAAGGCGTGGCGGGCCCCGGGCGGCACCGGCGCGTCCAAGTCGGACGGCGTTGCCTCCAAGGTGAAGAGCACCCCGAACACCATCTCCTACGTCGAGCTCTCGTTCGCCGAGAACAGCGACCTGCAGATGGCGAAGATCAAGAACGGCGCCGGCGAGTTCGTCGAGCTGACCGGCGAGAGCGCCGGCAAGACCTTCGAGAACGCCACCGTCAAGGGCACCGACGGCGACCTGGCCCTCGAGCTCGACTACGCCACCACCACCCCGGGTGCGTACCCGATCGTGCTGGTGACCTACGAGATCGCCTGCAGCAAGGGCAGCGGCAAGGCCAAGGAGATCCAGGCCTTCCTGAAGTACACCTCCAGCACCGCGGGCCAGGCCGCGCTGGCCGAGCTGGGCTACGCCCCGCTCCCGGAGACGCTGCGCGCCAAGGTCGAGGCCTCTGTCGCCACGATCTCCTGACCGATTCGTCAATCCCTCCGAGACGACAGCGAGCGCGTAGATGGGTGACATCCCCTCCCGCTCGGTGAACGCCACCGCCGGCGACCTGGGTGTGACCGATGGTCACACCCGGGGCGCCGGCTCCGGCGCTTCCCCGAGTAGTTACCAGGAGCCCCCGCTGGGTGGCGGCGGCGGCCTGCCCAAGAAGGCCAGGTTCTCGATCGAGACAGGGTTCCGTGGCCTCTCCACGGCAGCCGGCGCGATGGTGCTGGTCATCATCGTCGCCATCGCCGTCTTCCTGGTCTCCAAGGCCGTACCCGCCCTTCAGGCGAACACCGCCAACTTCCTGACCGAGAAGACGTGGTTCCCGAACGACGCGGAGCCGGTCTTCGGCATCGCGGCCCTCGCCTTCGGCACCGTGCTGAGCTCAATCATCGCGCTCGTCATCGCGGTCCCGATCGCGCTGGCCATCGCGCTCTTCCTGTCGCACTACGCGCCGCGGCGGCTGGCCACCCCGCTGGGCTTCGTGATCGACCTGCTGGCCGCCGTACCCAGTGTGGTGTTCGGTCTCTGGGGCCGCGACGTGCTCCAGCAGCCGGTCCGTGATTTCTCGACCTGGCTCAACCAGTACTTCGGCTGGCTGCCGATCTTCGGCGGCGACGGACCGTTCGGGCAGTCGATCATGCTCGGTGGCCTGGTCTTGGCGATCATGGTGCTGCCGATCGTCACCTCGCTCTCCCGCGAGGTCTTCCAGCAGACCCCCGGCATGAACGAGGAGGCCGCGATGGCCCTCGGCGCCACCCGCTGGGAGATGATCCGCACCGCGGTCCTGCCGTACGGCAAGCCCGGCGTGATCGCCGCCGTGATGCTCGGCCTCGGCCGTGCCCTCGGCGAGACCATCGCGCTCGCGCTGACCCTCGGCATCACCTTCAACATCTCGTTCAACCTGATCGAGAACGGCGGCAACTCGATCGCCGCCAACATCGCGAACACCTTCGGTGAGGCGAACGCCACCGGCCGCGGTGCGCTGATCGCCTCCGGCCTGGTGCTCTTCGCGATCACACTGGTGGTCAACATGACGGCGCGGGCGATCATCTACCGCCGTCGCGAGTTCCGGGACAGTGCCGCATGAGCCTGCTTGATCGTGAGATGCCCGGCGTCGTGATGACCCCGGACAACATCCGGAGCAAGAAGCTCCCGGTGCTGACCAACGTGCTCGTCGCCGTGGCCGCTTTCGCGCTCGCCGCCGTCGTCGTGCTCGGCACGGACATCGGCAACTGGGTGCTGGTCGTCGTGCTCGGCACCGTCTTCTACCTGATCGGCCTGAACATCGTCGCGAGCCGGATCGAGGGACCCCGGCCGGCACGTGACCGCACCATGAAGTCGCTCATCTACGCCGCCTGCGTCCTGGCGATCCTGCCGCTCGCGTCGGTCGTCTGGACGCTGTTGTCCAAGGGCATCGAGCGTCTCGACGCCGACTTCTTCGGCACCTCGATGAACAACATCGGTGCTCGCGACCCGGAGGGTGGCGCGTACCACGCCATCATCGGCACCCTGCAGCAGGTCGGTATCGCCACGCTGATCGCCGTTCCGCTGGGCGTCCTCGGCGCGATCTACCTCGTCGAGTACGGCCGGGGGCGGTTCGCCAACACGGTCCGCTTCTTCGTCGACGTGATGACCGGCATCCCGTCCATCGTGGCGGGTCTGTTCATCCTCTCGTTCTGGGTGCTGATCGTCAGCCCGTGGTTCAACGACGGACAGCCGCGCTACTCGGGTTTCGCCGCTGCCCTCGCGCTGACCGTGCTGATGCTGCCGACGATCGTCCGCTCCACCGAAGAGATGCTGCGCCTGGTGCCCGGACCGCTGCGGGAGGGTTCGTACGCGCTCGGCGTGCCCCAGTGGAAGACCATCCTCAAGGTGGTCCTGCCCACCGCCCTGCCCGGTATCGTCACCGGTGTCATGCTCGCCATCGCCCGCGCGGCCGGCGAGACCGCCCCGGTGCTCCTGGTCGCCGGCGGCGCCGCCGCGATCAACTTCGACCCGTTCGGCGGCAACCAGCAGTCGCTGGCGCTCTTCGTGTACCAGCAGGCCGGTGACGCCTCGCGGTACGCACCGGCCCGGGCCTGGACGGCCGCGCTCACCCTGGTGGCGCTCGTCCTGCTCCTGACCATCGCCGCCAAGCTGCTCGCCCGCCGCAACAAGCTGTCCCGTTAAGAGGTGTCATCCATGGCCAAGCGCATCGAGGCGAGCAACGTCTCGTCCTACTACGGCTCCTTCAAGGCGATCGACAGCGTTTCGATGACCGTCGAGCCGAAGACCATCACCGCCCTGATCGGCCCGTCCGGTTGCGGCAAGTCGACGTTCCTGCGGTCCGTCAACCGGATGCACGAAGTGCTGCCCGGCGCCCGGATCGAGGGCCGTCTCACCATCGACGACCAGAACATCTACGACCAGGACGTGGACGTCACGGCCGTACGCCGCATGATCGGCATGGTCTTCCAGCGCCCGAACCCGTTCCCCACCATGTCGATCTATGAGAACGCGGTGGCCGGGCTCAAGCTCAACGGCGTCAAGAAGAAGGCCCTGCTCGACGAGGCGGCCGAGAAGTCGCTGCGCTCCGCGAACCTCTGGGACGAGGTCAAGGACCGCCTCGACCGGCCCGGCGCCGGCCTCTCCGGCGGTCAGCAGCAGCGCCTCTGCATCGCCCGCACCATCGCGGTCGAGCCGCAGGTCGTGCTCATGGACGAGCCGTGTTCCGCGCTCGACCCGATCTCGACGCTGGCGATCGAGGACCTGATGTTCAAGCTGAAGGACCGCTTCACGATCATCATCGTCACGCACAACATGCAGCAGGCCGCCCGGGTGAGCGACAAGACCGGCTTCTTCTCGATCGACAAGACCGGTGACCCGGGACGCCTGATCGAGTACGACGACACCCAGAAGATCTTCAGCAACCCGTCCCAGAAGAAGACCGAGGACTACATCACCGGTCGCTTCGGATAAGCAGCACACGAGGGGTGGAGCGCCGGCTGTGCCGGCGCTCCTTTGCTCTATGCCACGTGGAACGTCGCCTGCCCGTCGGCGCCGATCTCGACCCGGGGCGTCACCGGCGTGGCCGCGTCCCGGTGCGCCGCCGCGGCCACCACCTCCGGGATGTTCCCGCAGGCGGCGAGCTGGCGCAGCGTACGCAAGGTCGGCGGCAGCATCGGCAGGTCTTCGGTGGCCGGGTCGATCCAGGCAGTGCCCTCGGCCTCCCCGGACACGTCACGGGGCTGCTGCGACTCCGGCAGCAGCGCCACGAAGAACCAGGTGTCGTACCGCCTCGGCTCGAACTCCGGTGTCACCCAGCGCGCCCACGGCAGCAGCAGGTCGTCGCGGAGCCGCAGCCCGCGCCGGTCCAGCAGCTCCGTCATGGTCAACTCGCGGCGCAGCACGGCGCCCCGGTCCGCCTCCCAGTCGTCCGAGCCGACGCCGGTGACCGTGCGGTCCGGCTGCCCGACCGGCCCGGCCAGCACCACGCCGGCCTCCTCGAACAACTCCCGGGCGGCCGCGCCGACGACCGCACGGGCCTGCTCGGCCGGCACGCCGAGACGGTCGGCCCAGTCGGTGCGGATCGTCTCCGGCCGGTCCGACGGATCCACCACGCCGCCCGGGAACGCGTAGACCCCGCCGAACACCATCGTCGTCGCGCGGCGAAGCACGTACGTCTGAAAAGCATCCGCGTGCGGACGGAGAAGGACCACCGTCGCCGACGGGCGGGCCGCCGCGGGCGGCCCGGTGAACTCGCGGGCCCGCTGAACCATCGCGGGCGGAAGAATCATCGAGAAGGGCGAGTCGGTCACCGGTCGATCCTGCCACCGGAGGCGGTGGGAGCGATACCGTATCGATCATGACCGGACAGAACGTGCGCTGGGGCATTCTCGGCCCCGGCGGGATCGCCAGCAGCTTCGCCGCCGACCTGCCCCTGGTGCCGGGCGCCGAGCTCGCCGCCGTCGGCTCACGCTCCCTGGCGAACGCGGAAGCCTTCGCGGAACGGCACGGCTTCGCCCGGGCACACGGCTCCTACGCCGAACTGGCCGCGGACGACGGGGTCGACGTCATCTACGTCGCGACGCCGCACGCCTTCCACTTCGAGAGCGCGATGCTCTGCGTGGAGGCCGGCAAAGCGGTGCTCGTGGAGAAGCCGATCACCCTCGACCTGCCGACCGCGGCGCAACTCGTCCAGGCCGCGCGCAACCGCGGGGTGTTCCTCATGGAGGCGATGTGGATGCGCCTCAACCCGGCCATCCGCAAGATCGCCGAACTGGTCCAGGACGGCGCCATCGGCGAGGTCAGCGCGGTGCACGCCGACTTCGGCCTGCAAGGACCCTTCGAGCCCACACACCGGCTGCGCGACCCCGCCCTCGGCGGCGGCGCCCTCCTCGACCTCGGCGTCTACCCCATCCACCTGGCCCACCTCCTCCTCGGCGCGCCCGCCACGGCCCAGGCCTGGGCCAAACTCACCCCCGAACGCGTCGACGAGAACACCGGTGTCCTGCTCGGCTACGAATCCGGCGCCGTGGCCGCCCTCACCTGCAGCATCAACGGCAACAGCCGCAACGGCGCCTCGATCACCGGGACCGACGGCCGCATCGACGTACCCCCGGGCTTCATGGTCCCGCGCTCCTTCCTGCTCAACCGCCCCGGCAAGGACGTCGAGACGGTCGAGGTCCCCTTCGAGGGCAACGGCTACCAGTTCGAGGCGGCCGAGGTGCAGCGCTGCCTGCTCGCGGGGGAGTTGGAGAGCCCGCTGCTCACGCACGCCACCACCCTTGAGGTGATGGCGTTGCTCGACCTGCTCCGGGAGGAGATCGGGGTGCTCTACCCCGCCTGAACCCCTGGGCTCCCACTGGAACTCCCATTGGTCTGCGCGGCTCCCACTGGTCGGCGGCTCCCACTGCTCGGCGTTTCCCACTGCTCGGCGTTTCCCACTGGTCGGCGTTTCCCGCTGCTCGGCGTTTCCCACTGGTCGGCGGCTTCCGCTGGTCCGTCCGACTTCCGCTGGTCCGCCGGGCTCCCGCGAGTCCCGCCGCTCTCGCTGGCGCCTCCGACCGCGATGGCTGTGGTTCCTCGGCTGGCGTCCATCCACGTGATCATGGACGCGAAGCGTGGAAGACCGCCGGCTGGGTGGCGCGGGCCGGTGGCCGCGGTGGCGCGGTGGATTGGCGCGCCGTGGCCCGTGGCGCAGACCCGTGCGCGTGACGCTTGGGGTTGGTGGGGCGGTGGCCCGTGGCGCGTGGCCTGTGGCCCGTGGCGCGTGGCCGTGCGCGTGGACCGGGGGGTGGGTGGGCCGTGGCGCAGTCCCGTGCTCGTGAGGCTTGGGGTTGGTGGGGCGGTGGCCCGTGGCGCGTGGCGCGTGGCGCGTGGCGCGTGGCCCGTGGCCCGTGGCCCGTGGCCCGTGGCGGGTGCGGTGGGTGGGTTGCTGGGTGAGTGGTCAGCCGAAGAGGGGGCGGACCAGGAAGTAGAAGACGCACGCGATGAACGCCGCCGCCGGGAACGTGGTGATCCAGGCGATGATGATGTTGCCGGCGACGTTCCAGCGGACGGCGCTGAGGCGTTTCGTCGCGCCCACCCCCATGATCGCCGAGGTGATCGTGTGGGTGGTGGAGATCGGCGCGTGCAGGACCAGCGCGTTGAAGTAGAGCACCGAGCTGGCCACCGTCTCGGCGGCGAAGCCCTCGGCCGGGCCCAGGTCGATGATCTTGCGGCCCAGGGTGCGGATGATGCGCCAACCGCCGGCGTAGGTGCCGGCTGCCAGGACGGCGGCGGAGCTCCAGTAGACCCACTCGGGAATGTGGGTGGGGCTGTCCTGGAAGCCACCGGTGTAGAGGGCCAGCACGATGATGCCCATGGTCTTCGCGGCGTCCTGCATGCCGTGGCCGATCGACATGGCGGCGGCCGAGACGGTCTGTGCGTGGCGGAAACCGCGGTTCAGCTTGCCGGGCTGGCCGCGCCGGAAGATCCACATGATGGCGACCATCATCACGAAGCCGAGGCACAGGCCGACCACCGGCGACACGACCATCGGGATGAGGACCTTCGACACGATGGTGTCCCACTGGACGGTGCCGCCGGCGGCGAACAAGGTCGCGCCGACCAGGCCGCCGAAGAGGGCGTGCGAGGAGCTGGAGGGCAGGCCGAAGTACCAGGTGATCAGGTTCCAGGTGATGGCGCCGAGCACGCCGGCGAAGACCACGCCCAGGCTGGGGATGCCGAGCGGGAGTTTGACCAGGCCCTCACCGACGGTCTTGGCGACCTCGCCGCCCAGGTGGGCGCCGATGAAGTTGCCGACGGCGGCCATCCCCAGTGCCACCCGCGGGGTCAGTGCGCGGGTGCTGACGCTGGTGGCGATCGCGTTGGCTGCGTCGTGGAAGCCGTTCGTGTAGTCGAACGCCATCGCGGCGAGGATCACCGCCAGGACGGCGATGAGTTCGGGATCCAAGGTCTAGGACTCCTTGACCGCGATGGTCTCGACCGTGTTCGCCACGTGCTCGAAGGCGTCGCAGGCCGCCTCCAGTTCGTCGACGACCTCTTTCATCTTGAGGACGGTCAAGGCGTCGTACTCGCCGGAGAAGAGACGGACGAGCAGCATCCGGTACGCCCGGTCGCCGTCGTTCTCCAGGCGGTTGATCTCGATCCAGTACTCCTCGAGATTCTTCATCGAGCGCAGCCGCGGCATCGCCTCAGCGGTGATCTTCGCCTGCTGGTCGAGCACGGTCACCAGCTCGTGCATCTCCCGGGGCAGCGACGGCAGGTCGGTCAGCCCGTACAGGTAGAGCAGGTTGCCGGCCGCCTCCAGATGGTCCATCACGTCGTCGAGCTGGGAGCCCAGCGAGTAGATGTCCTCCCGGTCGAACGGCGTGATGAACGTGGAGTTGATCTTCTTGTAGAGCTCGTGGGTGATGGAGTCGCTGTCGTGTTCCACATCGCTGAGCCGGTCGGCGACCGACTGCACGTCCACTCCGGGCAGTGCCAGCTCGTTGAGCAGCTCGGTGCCCTTCACCAAGTTGGCCGCGGCCTTGGTGAAGAGTTCGTAGAAGGCGCCCTCGACAGGACGGAATGAGAACTTCACTGCGCGGACCTCGATCGACGGGCTTGGTGGTGGATCTCCAGATGGCATGCTATCGGTCCACGCTGGGTTCACCCGTTCGACACCTGGCTAAACAGGTTCGTGACGGTTCGCGATCCGTGGGGCGTGCGGGCGGGGCGCGGTCCGGCGTACCGCGCGTACCGGCAGGTGGGGCGCCGGCGGCGCGCTGACCGGGTGTCGCCGCAGGTGCCGGGCGAGGCCCGCGTGGTCGGTGTCGGCGATCACATCGACACCGGCGGCGCCCAGTTCGGCCCAGACCGCGGCGCGCGCCTTGCGGGAGGCGCTGGGCAGTCCGGCGACGCGTACCGTGCGGCCGTCCTCGTGGGCGGCCCGGACAAGGGCGTGCAGCTGGTGGCGTTCCTCGGCGGTGATCTGCTCGCAGCCGTCCCAGCCGAACCGCCGGCTCCACGGCTCGCTGATCGTCGGGACCAGGGTGGGCGGGGCGGAGCGGGAGCCGAGGTCGTCGAAGGTGCCGTCGGCGAACGCGTACCGGTCGGGCTGCGCGGCCAGCAGCTCACGGGCGTCGACGATGCCGGCGACGGTCACGGTCACCACGCCCGGTGTCAGCACGTCGTCGCGGCACCGGCTGAGCAGGGCGGCGTGGTCGCGCAGCTGACGATCGAGCATCCGGTACGCCCGGAGCAGCGCCTCCGGGTCGCGGTTCTGCCCACCGAACTCCACCACCAGGCGGAACGGCGTCTCCTGGTCGCGCCAGAGGCGTCCGCCGCCGGCCTGCGCGCGGGTGAACAGCGGCGCCAGCACGAGCCGGCGCAGGGTCCGGCCGGGCTGCGGGGCACCGGGCCCGAGGAACAGTTCGCCGTGTGGGCCGGGTGTCACCCGTACGGTCATCCCGCCCAGCCCGAGCCGCAGCACCCCCGGCAGCGGGTCGCTGTCCGTCCCGCTCACCAGGGCATGCCCGGCGGCGATGCAGCGGCGCGAGCGGCGGAGAACGGCGACCGAGACCGCACCGCCCGCACCGGCGAGCCCGGCCAGTCCGCCTGCGATTGTGGCCACGTCCTGCACGAAGCACCATCCGATTCGTACTTTTTAGGTGTTTATTACTGTGGCACAGGTGCTACCCGAGGCCGGGCAATGTCGCGCAGAATTCCCCTATGCCGTCGCCGACCGTGGACACGTTCGAAGCCCAGCGTCCCTATCTGACGGCCGTGGCGTACCGCATGCTGGGCAATCGGTCGGAGGCCGAGGACGCGGTGCAGGAGGCCTGGCTGCGCTACGCGCAGCATGCGGCCGAGGTCCGCGACGCCCGGGGCTGGCTGACGACGGTCACCGCGCGGATCTGCCTGGACCAGCTCAATTCCGCGCGGGTACGACGCGCGGCTTACGTCGGCGAGTGGCTTCCCGCGTACGTCGTGGACCCGGACGCCGACCCGGCCGGCCAGGCCGAACTCTCCGACCAGGTCTCCATCGCCCTGCTCGTGGTCCTCGAACGACTGACCCCGGAGCAGCGGGTGGCGTTCGTCCTGCACGACGCGTTCGCGGTCCCGTTCGAGGAGGTGGCCGCCGTGCTCGACACCACGCCCGCGGCCGCCCGCCAGCACGCCTCCCGGGCCCGTCGCGCCGCCGCCGAGGGCAACATCCGGCACACTGCCGATCTGGCCGAGCAGCGCCGGGTGCTGAACGCCTTCCTGGCCGCCGCGCAGAGCGGTGACATGCACACGCTGGCCTCGGTGCTCGCTCCCGAGGTGGTGACGATCGGCGACGGTGGCGGCGTGGTCCGCACCGCGCTGCGGCCGATCCTCGGCGCCGAGAAGGTGGCCCGCTTCTGGGCCGGTCTGCTGCAGAACCGGGTGACCGCGGTGGCCGACGCCAAGGTGGATCCGGTGCTGGTCAACGGCTCCGCCGGGATGATGTTGCGGGGCACCCGCGCCGACGGCATGCCGTTCCTCGCGGTGGTCACGATCGCGGTCGACCAGGGCCGGATCACCGGCATCTTCAACCAGCAGAACCCGGAGAAGTTGTTACTCGCCGGTGACCTCTAGCAGGTGCTTGCGGTAATGCGTGGCGAACGGCTCGGAGCCGTCGCCGAGCGCGACCAGCAGTTGCCCGGCCGCTGCCCGGGCGTGGCCGACCAGGTCCTGCGGGTAACCGAACGCCTTGCGGTGCTCGTCGAACTCGTCCTCGTCGCGCAACTCGACCAGGCCGGTCTCGCGGCGCCGCACCGCGTCCAGGTCGAGGTCGATGATGTGAACGGTGTCACCCTCCCAGCGCGCCGGCGTGGTGATGTCGCAATACACCTCGCTGGTGCGCGGCGGTGGGTTGAACATCCCGGTCCACCAGGCGTGGTGCGGGATGAGCAGGACGAACGGGATCTGTTCCACCGAGGGGCGGCCGTGATAGACCGAGGCCGTGCCGCGGGTCACGCCGACCCAGACGCCCAGGTCGTCCTCGGCCAGACGGCGGGCCGGGTAATCACGATGAGCCGATCCGTCGTACTTCGTGTAGATCACCCGGACCATCTCGCTCGGCATGAGGTGCACCCTAGCGGTGACCCGGTTCTGTCGGTGGTGGCGGGTACGGTTCCTCCGTGCCCGCAGCTACCAAGAAAAAGGCGACCGCCGAGCAGGTCCTCGCGGCGGCGGTCGGCGCGGTCCCCGGCGGGTCCGCACGCCCAGGTCAGCAGGCCATGGTCGCGGCCATCGACAAGGCCGTCAAGGACCGTGAACACCTGCTCGTGCAGGCCGGCACAGGCACCGGGAAAAGCCTCGGTTACCTGACGCCGGCCCTCCTCGTGGACGGTCCGGTGGTGGTCTCCACCGCCACCCTCGCCCTGCAGAACCAGTTGGTCGAACACGACCTGCCCCGGCTCGCGACAGCGGTCGAGCCGGTGCTCGGCCGGCGGCCCACGTTCGCCGTCCTGAAAGGCCGGCACCACTACCTCTGCGTGGCGAAACTGGAGCACGCCGACGAGGAGGCGCCGGGCGACACGCTCTTCGACGAGGCGCCCAAGGCGACCCAGTGGCTCGGCGAGGGCGCCCGGCTGGGCAAGCAGATCCAGCGGGTCCGCGCCTGGGCGGACAAGACGCAGACCGGCGACCGCGACGAGCTCACCCCGGGTGTGGACGACACCGCGTGGCGGCAGGTCTCCATGCCCGCCCGTGACTGCGTCGGCGCCGCCCGCTGCCCGTACGGGGCTGATTGCTTCGCCGAGGCCTCCCGCGCCCGGGCCCGCGAGGCCGACATCGTGGTCACCAACCACAGCCTGCTCGCCGTCGACATGCTGGCCGACCGGCACATCGTCCCGCCGCACAAGCTGCTCGTGGTGGACGAGGCACACGAGCTGGCCGACCGGGTCTCGTCGGCGGCGCAGGCCGAGCTCACCCCCGAGGCGGTCGAGCGGGCCGCGCGCCGCTCCCGCACGATGATCCCGCCGTCGGCCGCCGAGCAGATGGCCGCCGCCGCCGACGCGCTCACCGTCGGGCTCGCCGACGTGCCGGCCGGCCGGCTCACCAACGGGCTGCCCGAGCAGCTGCGGCTGGCCGTGTCGCAGCTGGAGTCGGCCACCCGTGCCGGTCTCACCGCGATCGGCGACGTCAAGTCCGACGATCCCGACCCGGTCGGCAAACAGCAGGCCAAGGCGGTGCTCGACGAGCTGTCCAGCACGTCGCAGCGCCTGCTGGAGGAGGACGACTTCGACGTCGCCTGGGTGGAGAAGTCCGACCTGGGCAACGGCCGCCGGGCGCTCGTGGTGGCGCCGCTCTCGGTGGCCGGCACGCTCGCGGAAAACCTGTTCTCGGACCGGACCGTGGTGGTCACCTCGGCCACGCTGACCCTGGGCGGGCGCTTCGACACGGTGGCCCGCTCGCTCGGCCTGCCGGCGGCCGCGCCGGGCCCGGACGGGACGGTGACCTCCGGGCAGGGCTGGACGTCGCTGGACGTCGGCTCCCCGTTCGACTACCCGAAACAGGGCATCCTCTACGTCGCGGCGCACCTGCCCCGGCCGGCCATGTCGGGCCTGCCGCAGGCGGCGGGCGACGAGTTGCTCCGGCTGGTGGAGGCGCTCGGAGGGCGTACCCTCGGGCTCTTCTCCTCCCGCAAGGCCGCCCTGCAGGCGGCCGAGCTGTTGCGCACCAAGACCGACCTGCCGATCCTGCTCCAGGGTGACGAGACGCTGCCGATCCTGGTCCGCAAGTTCCGGGAGGAGAAGGCGAGCTGCCTGTTCGGCGTGATGTCGCTCTGGCAGGGCGTGGACGTGCCCGGCGACGCCTGCCAGCTCGTGGTGATCGACCGGCTGCCCTTCCCGCGCCCCGACGAGCCCCTGGCCGCGGCCCGCTCCGCGGCGGTCGACGCCACGGGCGGCTCCGGCTTCGCCTCGGTCAGCGTCCCGATCGCCGCGGTCCGGCTGGCCCAGGGCGTGGGCCGGCTGATCCGCTCGACCGGCGACAAGGGCGTGGTCGCGGTGCTCGACTCCCGCTTGGAGACCGCCCGCGGTTACGGCGCCTTCCTGCGCAAGTCGCTGCCCCCGTTCTGGTACACGACCCGCCAGGAGGTCGCGCTGGGCGCCCTCAACCGCCTCGCCAAGAGCTGACCGTGCCGCAGGTCGCAGGAAGTCGGGCGAGCGCCCGCCGAGTCCCGCATCTTCCTGCCGGACTCTTTTCAGCCCTGCGGATCACTCTCGAGCTCGTGGTGGGCAACAACGCTGTGACCGCTGCCCGGCCGGGCGTTCTGACGGTTCCGATCTCGGATGTGGCTCCCGCCCCAGATGGTCGAACCCGTAGTGATCGACCATGCACGGGGCCGCGCTCGGTGTGGCGCAGGTTCCGGGAGTCGGCGAAGTCAACAAGAGCTGTTTCACAGCGCTCGTGGGTGACCTGGCACCGGCCAGTGCCGAAGTCGTGGACATGGCGTTGCGGGCGGCGCTTGATCTCTGAGCGGGGCGTGTCACCATGGCTGCCGTGACGGGGCCGGGACGAGGGCATCCGCCGGCGGCTCGGTCCGGGGCGCGGCGGTGGTTGCTGATCGCAGTGACCGCAGTGTGGACGCTGGTGCTGGTGGCGGGCGTCTATTGGTCGGCCGACCACGATCCGGCCACGGTGCCGGAGCAGCGGGATGTCGGCCAGGCCGTTCCCGAGGTGCAGCGGGCGACCGGTGCGCTGGTCGCGGCCGCTGACGATGCGCGGTGGGTGATCCGGCTGGGGGCGCTGCGGGTCGAGGCTTGTTCGATCAACCCGGCTTGGAAAGGTGGGCGGGCCGGCCGGGAGCTGACCGTCTATGTGCCCGAGGGCGAGGCGCGGGGCGCCTTGCAGGGGATCGCGGAGCGGCTCCCCGAGCGTTACGAAGCGGGGATCGCGGCCACCAAAGGCGGGACGCGATTGTCGCTGGGGGCTGACGCCGGCGAGCTGATCGCGATCGACGCGGAGGCGCAGTCGACCGACCAGGTGCTGGTCCTGCGCGTCGACTCGGGCTGCCGTCCGCCGAGCGACTCGATCGTCGCTGACGATCCGCCGGCGGGTGAGGTGCCGAAGAGCGTGCGGGGGCTCGGCGCCGAGCCGGACGTCTATTCGGTGACCTGCCCGGGCGGTGGGGCCGCGGCCACGTTCGAGGTGGAGGGTGGCCAGGCCGACCCGGCGAGCGAACCGGCCGGGCTGCCGGCAGGGACCAGTCCGGTGTGGGCGGAACCGGGCGGCTGGGCGTATCGGACGGGTCCGGAGTCTGTGGTGATCACCACAGAGGGCGGGCGGCTGCTGACGAGCGTGACCACCGGCTGCCGGGCCGGCTGACCAGCCTCAGTAGACGAGCGCCTGCGCGCCGTCCGACATGATCTCTTCGACGAAGACCGCCGCACCGGCGATGCGCACGCCCGGCAGGACGTCGTCCGGGCCGATCTCGCGGCGTGCCGCGCACTGGGTGCACGCGGTCACCCGGCCGCCGGCCAGCAGCGCGTCGAGGAGGTCGGGCAGCGGCGCGGCGTGCGGCAGCACGAACTCGGCGGCGCGGCCGGGCAGCGCGAACCAGGTGGACTCGCCGGTCAGCCACAGCGAGACGTCCACGCCGGACGCCAGCGCTGTGCTCGCCACGGTGAAGGCCTGCGAGCAGCGCTCCGGGGCGTCCGCTCCGGCGGTGGCCTTGACGACCAGCAAACGTGCCATACCGGCCAGCATAAGATGGGCGCGATGGTTACGGAGATCGGGTTCGTGAGTCTGCTGGTGGCCGCTCTGGGCGCGCTCGCCGGCGGCTTCGGTTACCTTGCGGTGCGTATTTCGAGGGGGCGTTGGTGAGCAGCGAGACGGAAAACCCACTGGGACCGCCGCCGTGGCTCAACGCTCCGCCGGTCGAGCCCTACCCGTTCGAGGACACGCACGACCTGCGCAGCGGCCCGGACCTGCACCCGGCGCTGCTCGGTCTGCTGCCGTTCGTCGGGTTGTGGCGGGGTCGCGGTCAGGGCGGGTTCCCGGCGGAGCAGGACTACGACTTCGCTCAGGAGATCAGGATCAGTCACGACGGCCGCGACTTCCTGCGGTACGAGTCTCGTGCCTGGCTCCTCGACAACGAGTCGAAGCCGCTCGGCCGGGCGCTGACCGAGTCCGGGTTCTGGCGGCCGGTGCTGGTCGACGGGCGTCCCGGCGACGAGATGGAAGCCACCATGATCCGTCCGGACGGGGTGGCCGAGCTGTACCTGGGGAAGGCAGCGACGACCCGGCTGGAGATGGCGGCGGACGCGGTGGCGTACACGCCGTCGGGCCTGCACGTGACCGGCGGGCACCGGCTGTTCGGCATCGTCGAGGGCGCGCTTCTCTACGCCCACGAACTCGCCGTCGACGACAGCGGGCTGAAGCCGCACATGTCGGCGCGGCTCCTGCGCATCGGCGGCTGACAGCGGGAGCGGCGAAAAGCCGGCCGGACAGAAGCCGGCCGGTCGAAGTCGGCGGAAAGCCGGGCGGACAGAAGCCGGCGGGCGCAAAGCCGGCCCCCAAGAGGCCGAACCGTCGAGAGCGGCGGTCAGAACCCCAGCAGGGCGAGCAGACGGGGAGTCCAGGGCGACCGAGCCCGGGTCTCCCCGTCCAGCGAGACCACCTCGGCGAGCCCGCGCAACGACGACGCCAGCCAGATCGCGTCCGCCGCCGCCAGCTCCGGCAGCGTGACCATCCGCTCCTCGGCCGCCAGCCCCACCGTCCCCGCCACCGACAGCAGGTGTGCCGAGGTGATGCCCGGCAGGATCCCGGCCGCGGCCGGCGGGACCGTGCACAGCGTCTCACCGGACAACCAGACGATCGACGACGTCGGCGCTTCGAGGGCGTACCCCTCGAGGGAAAGCCAGATCACGTCGTCGGCGTGATGCCGCGCCGCCCAGCGCCGCGCCGCGAAGTTGCTCGCGTAGGAGAGCGACTTGGCCGCCGAGAGCGACCACGGTGGCCGCCGCGCGGTGGAGACGCCGAGGTCGGCGCTGATCACCCGGATGCCGTCGCGGCGCTCCCGCAGCACCGACGACGGGATGTCGAAGATGGAGGCGTGCAGGAGGGCGCTGCGCGTGTAGACGATCCGCAGGGCGCCGTCGCCGGAGCGGTTGGCCGCGGCCAGCACGTTGTTCCGGCACAGGGCGGGCAACTCCAGCAGGGCCGCGGACTGCACCAGACGATCCACGTGCGCGTCCAGCAGCCAGGGGCCGGACGGGCGCAAATGCATCGTCTCGAACACGCCGTCGCCGAGAAGGTCGCCGGGGGAGACCAGGATCCGCTCACTCACCGTACGAAAACTAGCGAACTATGCTTCGTAACGTGTCCGCCACCTCGCTTGCCGCCATGCTCCGTGAGCGTGGTCTGCGGCTGACCCCACAACGTCAGCTGATTCTCGAAGCGGTGCACGAACTGGGTCATGCGACCCCGGAGTCGGTGCACAACGCGGTCCGTGAGCGGGCCGCCGGTGTCAACATCACCACGGTCTACCGGACCCTGGAGCTTCTCGAGGAGCTCGGGCTGGTCAACCACACCCACCTGTCACACGGTTCGCCGACCTATCACGCGACCGGCGAGGACCAGCACGTCCACCTGGTCTGCCGCGCGTGCGGCTCGATCGCCGAGGTCGACCCGGAGGTGATGGCGCCGGTGACCACGCTGCTGCGCGACGAACGCGACTTCCGGGTGGACGTCGGCCACGTCTCCCTCTTCGGCGTCTGCGGCGACTGCAAGGAATCCCAGTGAGCGTCTGCGTCCGCAAGGAGTTCCAGTGAGCGTCGTCATGGTCGAGGACCTCGACCCGAGTTCCGCCGACGCCGGTGTGCCGGCCCACTTCGGTGACCCGATGCGCGAGCAGCGCCTGCTGGAGACCGCCGTCGGCCTGGTCGACCGCTCCAACCGCGAGATCGTCGCGGTGCCCGGCGAGGAACGGGCGAGCTGGCTGCACACGCTGACCACCCAGCATCTCGCCGCGCTCGGCAAGGATCAGGGCAGCGAGCTGCTCGTCCTGTCCCCGCACGGGCACGTCGAGCAGCACGCCTTCGTCACCGAGGACGGCGTGACCGCCTGGCTGGACACCGAGCCCGGGGCGGGCGCCGGGCTGCTCAAATACCTGGAGATGATGCGGTTCTTCACCCGGGTCGAGCCGCGCGAGGCGACCGGCGAGCTGGCGGTGCTCTCGCTGGTCGGCCCGGGCGCGGCCGACCTCGTCCCCGGCCTCGGTGAGCCCCGGGTGGGCGCGGTGCCGGGCCCCAAGTTCGCCGCCGGCTCCGTTCCTCCCGAGCCGACCAGCCTCTATGCGGTACGACCTTTCGAAGGCGGCCTGGCACGCCGGGTCCCGCTCGGGGTCGACCTGCTGGTGCCGCGTGAGACCACGTCGGCGGTGATCGAGAAGCTGGGCGTGCCGCGGGCGGGCCTCTGGGCGTACGAGGCGGTCCGCGCCGCCCACCGCATCCCCCGCCTCGGCTGGGAGACCGACCACCGCACGCTGGCCGCCGAGGCGGGCTTCCTCGCCGCCGGCGTCCACCTGGACAAGGGTTGTTACCGAGGTCAGGAGACCGTCGCCCGGGTGCACCACCTGGGCCGGCCACCCCGCCGCCTGGTCCTGCTGCACCTCGACGGCGTCGCGACCGACCATCCGCCGGCCCGTGCCACCCCGGTCGAGCTGGACGGCCGCGCTGTCGGCTTCGTCGGCACCGCCGTCCGTCACCACGAGCTCGGCATGATCGCGCTGGCCGTGGTGAAGCGCAACGTCCCCGACGACGCGAAATTGACCGTAGGGGAGTCCGCCGCCGCCATCGACGCCTAGGTCCTGCGTGGCAGGATGCGAGGCATGACCGGGACCTTGATCACCGTGGCCCCCACCGGCGCGGAGAGCAGCAAGGCGGACGTTCCGGCTCTGCCAGTGACCCTGGATGAGCTGGTCTCGACCGCGAAGGAGTGCGAGGCCCTGGGCGCCTCGATCATCCACGTGCACATCCGCGACGACGCGGCCCTCCCCACCCTGGACCAGGGCCGGCTGAAGGCCACCGTCGCGGCGCTGCGGGAGTCCACCGGGCTGATCGTCCAGCTCTCCTCGGGCGGCGCGGTCACCGATCCCGAGTCGGACCGGCTGGCCGTCCTGGACGCCGGTCCGGAGATGGCCTCCTGCACGATGGGCACCGTCAACTTCGGTGACGGCGTGTTCCTGAACCGCTGGGAGTTCATCGTCGACCTGCACACCCGGATGCAGGAGCGCCGCATCGTTCCGGAGTACGAGATCTTCGACCTGGGCCAGCTGACCACCCTGCAGCGGCTGCTCGGCAAGTACGGCCTGCCGTTCGGCGGTCACGTGCACGTCGATCTGGTGATGGGTGTGCCGGGCGGGATGCCGGGGACGGCGGCCGCGCTGGTCGCCTGCGAGCAGGTGATCCGTGACCTGCCGGCGGGCACCACTTTTTCGGCCACCGGGATCGGGCGCAGCGCCCTGCCGGTGATGCTGGCGTCGCTGTCGGCGGGCGGGCATCTGCGGGTCGGGATGGAGGACACCCTGACGTACGCGAAGGGCTGCCCGGTCGAGTCGAACATGCAGCTGGTGGCCCGTGCGGTCGGGTTCGCGCAGTTGGCGCAGCGTCCGCCGTACACCCCGGCGCAGGCTCGTGAGCTGCTCGGAGTGCCCGCTCGATGATCGTCGCAGAGGTCGTACGGTCAGGTTTCGTGGAAAGCGTGCACCACGGTGTCGTGGCGATCACCGGCCGGTCCGGGATCGGCGACGTCCGGGTCCCGATCTTCCCCCGCTCCTCCAACAAGCCGTTGCAGACCGTGGGGATGCTCAACTGTGGCCTGGTCCCGCGGGACGAGGCCGACCTGGCGCTGATCAGCGGCAGTCACGACGCCGAGCCGTTCCACGTGGAACGGGTCCGGGCCATGCTCGCCGCGGTGGGTCTCGGCCCGGAGGCGCTGCGCTGCCCGGCGGAGCTGCCGATCGGGTTCGCGGCGCGGAACGCGTGGCTGCGGGCGGGCGGCGGGCCCGAGCCGGTCCTGATGAACTGTTCGGGCAAGCACGCCGGGATGCTGGCCACCTGCGTGGTCAACGGGTGGCCGCTGGACTCGTACCTCGATCCCGGCCATCCCCTGCAGAAGGCGCTGGCCGACGCGGTGACCGACCTGGCCGGCGAGCCGATCGCGGCGACCGGGGTGGACGGCTGTGGCGCGCCGGTCTTCGCGATCTCCCCGCTGGCCCTGGCGAACGCCTTCCTCCGGCTGGTCGAGGCCGCGCCGGGCACTCCGGAGCGCCGGGTCGCCGACGCGATGCGGGCCGACCCGGCCCTGGTGGCGGGCACCGGCACCGAGGACACCGTGCTGATGAGTTCGGTGCCGGGGCTGCTGGCCAAGAAGGGCGCGGACGGCGTGGCCGCGGCGGCGGTGCCGGGTGCCGGCGCCGTCGTGGTCAAGATCTCCGACGGCTCGGCTCGGGCCAGGATGCCGGTGCTGGTCGCGGCGCTGCGGGAGCTGGGCGTCGCCCCGCCCGCGATGGAGGAGGTCGTGCTG
This sequence comes from Actinoplanes sp. 13, assembly GCF_056134165.1. Taxonomy (NCBI): domain Bacteria; kingdom Bacillati; phylum Actinomycetota; class Actinomycetes; order Micromonosporales; family Micromonosporaceae; genus Actinoplanes; species Actinoplanes sp. 13. The sequence continues at coordinate 54,534 of NZ_JBVYOQ010000014.1, forward strand.
GGCGGGGGCCGTCCGGTCGGCGAGGTCAGGGCTGTTCCTTACGGGTGACTGGACTCACGCTAGCTGTAGTTAGCGTTTTGCTTGCAACAGCTAGCACTCCCGGCTAACTTCGAGTCATGGCCGCGCCCAAGGATCTGCCCGAGGACATCGGAACCTTCATCCGAGACCTGCGGCAGACCGCAAAGATCTCGCTCCGGCAGCTTGCCGACAAGGCGGGGGTGAGCAACCCCTACCTCAGCCAGATCGAGCGCGGCCTGCGTAAGCCGAGCGCCGAGGTGCTGCAGCAGATCGCCAGCGCCTTGCGAGTGTCGACGCCCGCGATGTACCTGCGGGCCGGGCTGCTCGATGGCGAGGGCCAGCAGGGCGTGCTGGCCGCCATCGCGGTCGACCCGGAGCTCACGGTCGCGCAGAAGCAGTCCCTGTCGCAGATCTACGAGACGTTCCGCAACGAGAACGCGCGTAACGCGCCACCCCGGCCCACTCCGACCGCTGAGGAGCAGTCATGACCGAGCAGACCAACACCAAGATCCCCGCCCCGCTGTACGCCGCTGCCGGCGCCGGCGACCTGGCGTACGAGCAGATCCGCAAGCTCCCCACCGTGCTGACCCAGCTCAGCGACCGGGCCGCCGCCTCGCTGAAGGTCTACAACTCGCAGGCCGGCTCCAAGGCCGCCGAGCTGCGTGAGAAGGCGAACACCACCGACTTCGTGGCGCTGCGCGAGAACGCGGCCAGCGTCGCCACCTCGATCGCCCAGCTCGCCCAGGACCGTGCCGTCGCGGCCTACACCGCCTTGGTGGCGCGTGGCGAGCGTGTGGTCGGCACCGGCGTCGTCGAGGCCGCTGACGTGGTCAACGCCGACATCGAGACCACCGAGCAGCCGAAGGCCGTCGAGGCTCCGGTCACCCCGGCCGTCGTGGCCGAGGCCAAGGCCGTCGACGCCGCGCCGAAGCCCCGCAAGCGGGCCAAGCCGGCCACCCCGAAGGCCGCCGAGTAAGCAGCCTGACACGACATGATCCGCGGGCCCCGGCGTTGCCGGGGCCCGCGGCATAGAATTCCCCGCATGGCCTCTTCCGCGCCGATCTTCTACGACGTTGCCGTCGGCTATATCAACCTGCTGGTCTTCCTGGTGTCGCTGGTCCTGCAGGCGGTGGCGCTGATCCACTGCCTGACCCAGCGCGGCGCCGGCTTCCAGGCCCTCGGCACGCTGCCGAAAGGCGCCTGGGCCGCGATCATCGGCGTCTGTCTGGCACTGACCGTCCTGACCCTCGGCCGGCTCCTGATCATCAGCATGATCGGTGTCGCCGCGGCCTTGATCTATCTGCTGGACGTGCGGCCCGGTCTGAAGGACCTGACAGACGGCAAAGGTTTCTGGTGACCTGAGTGCGCGGTCGTTTCGGCCCGCCGCCACCGGACGGCGGGCCGCGCCTGCAGCGCGGAGATCGGACCGGGCCGCGGACGGGTCGCCCCACGTTGCCGGGTCCGGCCACCGAGCTGGTCCCTCTTCCCTCGTCAGCGGTACGCGTCGAGCAACTCGTCACCGGCGCCGGTGAACCGGTCACCGTCTTCGCGCACGGGCTCGCCGGCGACATCTCCGGCACCCGCCCGCTGGGCAGCGCGGTCACCGGCCGCCGGGTGTTCTTCCACTTCCGCGGGCACGGGCGCTCCGACGTGCCACCCGGCCCGTGGTCCTTCGCCGACCTCGCCACCGACCTGCGAGCCGTCGCCGACCTGTCCGGCGCCACCCGTGCCGTCGGCGTCAGCATGGGCGCCGCCGCACTCTGCCGGCTGCTCGCCGCCACACCCGGCCGCTTCGAGCGGATCGTGCTCTACCTGCCCGCCCCGCTCAACGGCCCGCGCCCGCCCGCCTCGGCCCAACGGCTCACGCGCCTGCTGGCCGCCGTCGAGTCCGGCGAAGCCGCCATGATCGCCGAAGCCGTCGAGGCGGAGATGCCGCCCTCGGTGCGCAACACCCCGGCCGGCTGGAGCTTCCTCCGCCAGCGGGTCGACCAACTGCAACGCGACGGCCTGGCCCCGGAACTCGAATCCCTCTGGTCGGCGCCCGCCCTGGCCGACGACTCGCTCCTGCGGGCCTGCCGGTCCCCGGCCCTGGTGATCGGCTGCCTGGGCGACGAGATGCACCCCGTCGGGTGGGCCGAGCGGCTGGCCGAGCTGCTGCCCGACGCCGAGCTGGAGGTCTTCGACCGCCCCGCCGTCCTGTGGAACAGCCGCCGCGAGCTGCGCGATCGCATCTCCACGTTCCTCAACCAGTAACCGCGGGGCGTGCCACGCCACTGCGGTCACCTGCGCCACCCGCACTCCGTCGCTGACTTCAGCCATCCAGCCACTGCCGTCATCGCCACCGTCGCCACTGCTGTCACCGTCACCGTCGCCACTGCTGTCACCGTCACCGTCGCCACTGCTGTGACCGTCACCGGCGCCACTGCGGTCACACGCGCCGGTGGTCTCTCCGGGCGCCCGTGCCACGCCGCCGGCGCCATCTCCGCTGCACGCCGTATCGCGCCCGTTTGTGCGGCAGTCTACGAACTTGCGCCGTTATGTCCGTAACCCGTAACTTTTCGGGCTGCCGAGCGGTGTTTGAGACGTGCGCTTGTCCCCTAAATCCGTCTTTTTCGCTCTGGTGGTGGTCGGGCTGCCGTTCGCGGTCGTGGCGGGCTGGGCACTCGGTGCTCCCGCAGCGCGACTGGCGTCGATGGGCCCCAACGGCAACCTGAACGGCACCGGCGGCCTGGGCGCCGCTCCCGTCCGCAACGGCTCGACACCGCTGCCGGCGGACGGCTACACCGCCCGCCCGCCCCGCGCCACCGCAACCCCGGCCACGTCCGCGCCGGTCACGGTCATACCCGCCGGAACCGTGACGACGACCGTGACGGTGGTCGCCACGGTCACCCCACCGACGCCGACCACCACGACGACGTCACCGCCGCTGCTGACGAACCCGCCGGTGCCGACGCCCACCCAGATCGTCGACCCCCCACCGATCCCGACCGCGACGTCCACCTCACCGAGCGAGTCACCGGACCCCTCCACCGACCCGTCCGCACCCGCAGCATCCATGTCGTAGCCGCCAGCCGCGCCCGATCGGCTGCGCCCAGGGCTGTTCCGCCGTCGCCGAACCCGCGCCGGCCGCTGGCCGCGCCCGATCGGCTGCGTCCAGGGCTGGCCCGCCGTCGCCGAACCCGCGCCGGCCGCCAGCCGCGGGAGGCGGGCCGGCTCCCAGATTTGACCGCACCAGCCGTCAGCTACCCGGGACGGGCTGGTCGGTAGCGCTGTTCTGAATGCGTCAGACAGCGCCGGGCGCCGGCCGAAGGCGGACCCTGAATGCGGCGGAAGTGGCGGTCAGGCTCTAAGCTCCCGGAGCGTGAGCGAAGATCAGCGTGGGTCGGTGGCGGTCGCGGCACGGCAGTTCGCCACCGGGGTCGGGCTGCTCGCGCGTGGCCTCGGCCTGGTTCTGCGCCGGCCCCGGCTGCTCCTTCTGGGACTGATTCCCGCGCTGCTCGCCGGCATCGTCTACACAGTCGCCCTCGTCATGCTGCTGCGGTTCCTGCCAGAGATCTCTTCACAGGTCACCTGGTTCGCCGACGGCTGGACCGGCTGGCTGCGCGAGACGACACGTTTCCTCGCCGGCGCCGGCGTGCTCGGGCTCTCGGTACTCCTCGGCGTGCTGACGTTCACCGCCGTGACGTTGCTGATCGGCGACCCGTTCTACGAGAAGATCTCGGAACTGGTCGAGGACCGGTTCGGCGGAGTGCCGGACGAGGTCGAGGTCGGCCTGGTGCGATCGCTGCGGCGCAGCCTGGCGGATTCCCTCCGGTTGATCGGCATCTCCATCCTGATCGCCGTCCCGCTCTTCATGCTCGGCTTCCTGCCGTTCGTCGGGCAGACCGTGATCCCGGTCCTGGGCGGCGCGCTCGGCGGCTATGTGCTGGCCCTCGAACTCACCGGCGTCCCGTTCCAGCGCCGCGGCCAGCGGCTGCGGCATCGCCGGGCCGTCCTCGGCGGGCAGCGCCCGCTGGCGCTCGGCTTCGGCGTGGCGGTCTTCGCCACGTTCCTGATCCCGCTCGGCGCGATCCTGATGATGCCGGCCGCGATCGCCGGCGGGACACTGCTCGCCCGCAAGGCGCTGGGCAAGCCGATCGACGTGGTCGTTACCCCTTCGCTCTGACCCGCCAGAACGCCCGGCAACTCACGGCCCCAGGGTCGCCCCAACCATGCGTGGGGATTTTCGGTGCGGATCGCACCCGAAGTTCACACACTTGTCGGTCGGCTGGTGTGTGGCGCGGGCACGCCGGTGTGGGGATTTTCGGTGCGGATCGCACCCGAAGTTCACACAGTGAATTGCCGTGGCCGAGTTGCAGCGGGCGGCGCTGTCTTCCACGGAGACCTGGTGGGGTCGGCGACGCGGTGGCCTCGGCCGGGGCGGGGAGGCTTTGTGCGTACCGCAGGAGGGGTGAAAGCGGTTGCGGGCGGGGGAGCGTCAGGCGGAGGCGCGGACGACCAGCTCCGTGGGGAGGACCACGGAGGGCGGGACGTCGGGATCGCCGGCGATCAGGCGGAGCATCTGGCGGGCCATGGTACGACCGGACTCGGCGATCGGCTGCCGGACCGTGGTCAGCGGCGGATCGCTGTAGCGGCTGATCTCGAAGTCGTCGAAGCCGATGACGGCCACGTCCTCAGGGACCCGGCGCCCGGAGTCGCGCAGGGCCTGCAACGCGCCGTGCGCCATCAGGTCGGAGGCGGCGAAGACCGCGTCCAGGCCGGGGTCGTGCCGGAGCAGGTCGTGCATCGCGGCGATGCCGGATTCGCGGGTGAAGTCGCCGGAGGCGACCAGGACCGGCAGGCCCGCGTCGGCGAGGGTGGCGTTGTACCCGGCGAGCCGTTCGATGCCGGCGACCATGTCCTGCGGGCCGGCTATCGTCGCGATCCGCCGGCGGCCGGCGGCGACCAGGTGGCGTACCGCGGCGGCGACCCCGCCGGCGTGGTCGACGTCGACGTAGGGGACGGGCGGTTCGGCGGTCATCGGGCGGCCGCTGCACACCACCGGGATGCCGCGCCGGACGAGCAGGCCGGGCAGCGGGTCGGCGCCGTGGATGGAGGCAAACATGACGCCGTCCACGTGGCCGGCGACCGCGTAGCGCTCGACCCGGTGATGACCGGCCTCCGAGCCGGTCATCATCAGGACGAGTTGTTTGTCGGCGGCTTCGAGTTCCATCCCGACGCCGCGGATGATCGCCGGGAAGAACAGGTCGTCGGAGAAGACCCGGTTGGCGGTCTCCGGCAGGATCAGCGCGATCGAGTCGGTGCGCTGGGTGACCAGGCTGCGGGCGGCTTGGTTCGGGACGTAACCGAGCTCTTCGACGGCGCGGTTCACCGCGTCGCGGATGTCGGCCGCGACCGTGGTGGAGCCGTTGACGACGCGGGAGACGGTGGCACGGGAGACCCCGGCCCGCCGGGCAACCGCTTCGAGGGTGGGGCGTTCCCGCGTCGTCACAAGCCGCTCCTCACCCCCGGTGGCTCAGATGACCTGCGCGGAGGCGAACTCGAGGAGAGGCTCACTCCAAGCCGTTACGCCGAATCACCTCTCGGTACCACTTCGCGCTGTCCTTGAGCACACGCTGCTGCGTCGTGTAGTCGACGTGCACGATACCGAAGCGCTTGCGGTACCCCTCAGCCCATTCGAAGTTGTCCATCAGGGACCACGCGAAGTAGCCCCGGAGGTCGACTCCCTGGGCCAGCGCGTCGTGGCAGGCGCGCAGGTGCCCGTCGATGTATTCGATGCGGCGCAGGTCGTGCACCTCGCCCTGGTCGTTGGGGCCCTCCGGGTAGGCCGCGCCGTTCTCGGTGATCAGCAGCGGGGTGCCCGGGTAGTCCCGGTGCAGGCGGGTGAGCAGCCGGGTCAGGGCGGCCGGCTCGATCGGCCAGTTCATGTCGGTGACCGGGCCGGCCGGCGGGCGGAACGCGATGCCGTCGCTGCCCGGGTAGTCCAGGGCGCCGGGGTGGCCGGGCTTGGCCGACACGTACGACGGGTTGTAGAAGTTGATCCCGAGCACGTCGATCGGGGCGTTGATGATCGCCTCGTCGCCGTCGCGGAGGTAAGCCAGGTCGGTGAGCCGGGCGATGTGCGCCAGCACGTCGGCGGGGTAGTGGCCGCGCAGCAGCGGGTCCAGGAAGATCCGGTTGGCCAGGCCGTCGATCAGCCGGGCGGCGTCACGGTCGGCGGCGCTGTCCGGATCGAGCGGGGAGACCTCGCACGGGTTCAGCGTGATGCTGATGTTCTGGGCGCCGGCCGAGCGCAGTGCCCGGGCGGCCAGGCCGTGGCCGAGCAGCAGGTGGTGCACGGCGGACAGGGCGGCGGCCGGGTTCTTGACGCCGGGCGCGTGGATGCCGGAGCCGTACCCCAGGTAGGCCGAGCACCACGGCTCGTTCAGCGTGGTCCAGGTGTTGACCCGGTCGCCGAGACGGGCGTGCACGATCTGGGCGTACTCGGCGAACGCCTCGGCGGTCTCCCGGTTGGTCCAGCCGCCGCGGTCCTCGAGGGTCTGCGGCAGGTCCCAGTGGTAGAGGGTGACGACCGGGTCGATGCCCTTGCCGAGCAGTTCGTCGGTGAGCCGGTCGTAGAAGTCCAGGCCGCGGATGTTGACCGGGCCGGTGCCGTCGGGCTGGATCCGCGGCCAGGCGACCGAGAACCGGTACGAGGCCAGGCCGAGATCCGCCATGATCGCCACGTCGTCCACGTACCGGTGGTAGTGGTCGCAGGCGATGTCACCGGTGTGCCCGGCGTAGACCTTGCCCGGCGTCCGGCTGAACGTGTCCCAGATGGACGGGCCGCGACCGTCCTCCCGCGCCGCGCCCTCGATCTGGTACGAGGCTGTGGCCGCGCCCCAGACGAATCCTTCGGGGAAGGTGATCCCCGCTGGGGCCGGCTGCGCCGACGTGGACGTGACGGTTGCCGTCATGCTGCACCGCTTCCTGCTCTGATCAGGCTCGTTGATCGAGGTCACTTAACCGGTTCATCTTACGGGCTCGGAGACGCGAGACAATCTCACCCATCGTAAGAGTCAGCCGGCACGCAGCGCCTGGACGAGTCGCGGATCACCGGTGAGCGCGAGCTGGTCCGGCCGTTTTCGGCCCATCAGGGCCAGTTGCAGGTCACTTGCCGTGCCGGTGGCCTTCGCCCGGGCATGGTGATCGTCGCTGTCCAGGATCGTGCCGATGTCCAGCAGGGCGATGCCGGCGCCGCGCAGTCTGACGAACCACTCGTGCGCGTCCGTGGCGACCAGGTGCACCACACCGTGCAGGTCGGTCGGGCCCTGCCGGCGGCCGGCCGGCAGCCAGGTGTCCAGCACCTCGCTGATCCCGTCGGCGGCGAGTTTCGTCTCGATCGGGGTGGCCCGCCCGGCGGCGGACTCGGCGTCCCAGCGGCGCACCGAGATCTCGTGGGCCAGCCTGCGGTGCCAGAAACCGGCCCGTTTCGGCTGGGGCGCCCAGTTCCACGCCGGGAAGTCCGGGTCGAGGGCCTCCAGGGTCTCGATCGTGCCGGTGAGCTCCCGGCGCAGATGATCGAGCGTCTCGGACCACTCCGGGCGGTCCGCCGGGGCGATCTCCTGGTGGCTCGGAGGCCGGTCGGTCACACCACGGGTCACCGTGGCCCGGACCCAGTGCAGCAGGCCGGTCACGTCGTGCGCGAGGTCCGCCACGGTCCACCCGTCGACGCCCGGCACCGCGGCGTCCGGGCCGGTCTCGGCGACGGCCTCCCACAGCGCCGGACCGTCGGCCCGCAGCGCAGCAAGCCAGAAGTCCTTTGTCGCGTGCAACCTGTTCATCGCAGTCGCCTCCTGCTCGGCCGGACCGCCGGTGAAGTGTTTCCCCCTTGGAGCTTAGGGTGAACGTCGTGCCCGACGCATACGCCGATCATTCGACTGACACACCTCCGGCTCCGCAGGACTCCCTGGCGGCGTACACGACGCTACGCCTCGGCGGCCCGGCCGGCACGGTGACCACGGCGGTACACGCGGACGAAGCGGTCGCTTCCGTCCGCGAATCCGCCTCGCAGGGGCGCCCGGTGCTCATCCTGGCCGGTGGCAGCAATGTGGTGATCGGGGACGCCGGCTTCCCCGGCGAGGTGCTGCTGTTGCGTACCCGGGGGGTCGAGGTCGTCGCCGAGGACGCCGCGAGCGTGCTGGTCCGGGTCGAGGCCGGCGAGTCGTGGGACGGCTTCGTCGAGCTGGCAGTGTCCAACGGCTGGTCCGGCGTCGAGTGCCTGTCCGGCATCCCGGGCTCGGCCGGCGCCACCCCGATCCAGAACGTCGGGGCGTACGGCCAGGAGGTCGCACACACCATCGAGGCGGTCCGGGCGTACGACCGGTTGGCCGACGAGATCCGGACGATGACCCCGGCGGAGTGCGGCTTCGGGTACAGGTCGAGCGTCTTCAAGCACAGCGACCGGCACCTGGTGCTCTCGGTCGACTTCCGGCTGGCCAGGTCCGGCGAGTCCGCCCCGATCCGGTACGCGGAGCTGGCCCGCGACCTGGGCGCCTCGGCCGGCGACCGGGTGCCGCTGGGCCAGGCCCGGGACACCGTGCTCAAACTGCGCGCGGGCAAGGGCATGGTGCTCGACCCGGAGGACCGGGACACCTGGTCGGTCGGCTCGTTCTTCACCAACCCGGTGGTTCCCGCCGAGTTCCTGGCGACGCTGGACGCGGACGTGCCGAACTGGCCGGGTGCCGACGGCACGGTGAAGCTGCCGGCCGCCTGGCTGATCGAGCGGTCCGGTTTCCCGAAGGGCTTCGCCGGTGACGGCGTGGCGATCTCCAGCAAGCACACCCTGGCGCTGACCAACCGGGGCGACGGAACGTCCGAGGCGCTGCTGGACCTGGCCCGCACCATCCGGGCGGGGGTGCGGGAGCGGTTCGGTGTCGAGCTGCACCCGGAGCCGGTGCTGATCAACTGCGCCATCTGACGCGGCTCCGCGGAAACGCCCACCCCGGCCGTTGACGCGGCTCCGCGGGAACGCCCGCACGCCGGCGAACTGCCCACCGTGATGACTTCAGGTTCGCTGCGCACCCGAAGTCCCCACACCCAGGCTCACCCCGGGTGCGGGTGCGCGGCGCGGCCCGTGGGATCCGGGCTCAGCGCCAGCCGAAGACCTGGGTGTAGTAGGGCGTGCCGTCGGCCGCCCAGGCCACCCCGGTGCCGATCGACTTGGCGCCGCAGTTGAGGATGTTGGCCCGGTGCCCCGGGCTGTCCATCCACGCGTCCATCACGTCGGCGGCGCTGCGGTATCCCCAGGCGATGTTCTCCCCGGCCGGCTGGCGGTAACCGGCCGCCCGGGTCCGGCTGACGAACGTCGAGCCGTTCCGCCAGGTGTGGCTGAACAGCCGGGTCCGCGCCATGTACCCGCTCTGCCGCAGGGAGGCGAGGATCAGGCCGCGGTTCACCGAGAGCGGCGGGCAGCCGGCCTTCGCGCGACGCTGGTTGGTCAGCCGGACGACCTGGGACATCAGCGTGCGCGACCGCAGACGTGCGGTTGCTGTGGGTGCGGACGCCGTCGGGGTGGGCTTGACTCGCGGTGCTCGGGAGGTGGCGTCCGCCCGGTCCGGGGCCGGCATCGGCACGACGGCAGGCGGCGGCACACGCATCGGCCGCGGCGGGACGATCGGACCGTGAGCCACCGCCGGAGCGGACAGGACGAGCAGAACTGGCGTCGCCGCGAGGATGGCGACACGTCGTACCACCAGGTCGAACACGGGGCCTCCCGGATCGGAGAACGGACGCGGATCGTCCATCACGGCTATCGCACCCCGTTGTACGCGGCGTGTCACATCTTTCGCGGAAAGGGCGAAAAGCCGTATCTGAAATGTCAGTCTGAGGGGATTGCCGCGCCGGGGCCGAAGCGGAGTGCTTCCACGCCTTGCTGAAGCGGATCCTCGCGGACCGGCTCTGGTGAGAGGCCTCGGACGCTAAGCTGTCGCTATCCGTAAATAGGCGGTGACATCACGCTATGGTGTTTTTGCGCCTTTGAATTTCTCCCGTCCCACAGTCGTGTGGGCGGTGCCAGGCAGGACGCCGATATCCGGAGCACTTGCGTGCGACCGGGATTCGGCCGTGCCCGAACGGGTGCGAGCGCGGGTAAGGGGCAGGGTGAGCAAACGATGAGTCGCCTTCTCGTGGTCGAGGACGACCCGGACATCGCACTCGCGCTCCGGTTGCTGTTCAGCCGGGCCGGATACGAGGTGGCACACGCCGCCGACGGCCGGTCCGGGCTGAAGGAGGCGTACGCCGAACATCCCGATCTGGTGGTGCTCGACGTCGGCCTGCCGGAGATGGACGGCTGGCAGGTGCTGGAGCGGCTGCGGGACGTCTCGGACGTGCCGGTGCTGGTCCTCACCGCACACGGCCAGGAGGCGGAGAAGGTCCGCGGTCTGCGCGGTGGCGCCGACGACTACCTGACCAAGCCGTTCGCGAACAACGAGTTGCTGGCCCGGGTCGAGGCGCTGCTGCGCCGTTCCTCCAGCGGGCAGAACAGCTGGGCCAGCCAGATCTACGACGACGGCCTCGTCCACCTCGACCCGACCAAGCGCCGGGTCTATGTGAAGAGCGAGGAGAAGCGGCTGACTCCGACCGAGTTCCGCCTGCTCAACGCGCTGGTCCGGCACGCCGGCGCGGTGCTCAGCCCGAACCAGCTGCTGACCCAGGCCTGGGACGATCCGACCGGCATCGGCCAGGAGCGGGTCAAGTTCGCGGTGCTGCGGCTGCGCCGCAAGCTCGGATGGTCCGATCCGGACGAGTCACCGATCGAGTCGGTCCGTGGCTTCGGATACCGCTACCGGCGGCCGGGCGGAGAATCCTGATCTTCTCAGTTGACGCCCGCACTCGTCGATCAGGGCTGTGAAGCCGAGCAGGAGGTAGCAAGTCGTGGAAGACCTTGGCGAGATCGTCGGCGAATTCCTGATGGAGAGCCACGAGAACCTGGACCAGATCGACCGGGACCTCGTGAGCCTCGAGCAGGAACCGGACTCGCGTGACCTGATCTCCCGTATCTTCCGGGCGATCCACACCATCAAGGGAACCAGTGGTTTCCTCGCCTTCTCCCGGTTGGAGAAGCTTGCGCACGCCGGTGAGTCACTGCTCTCCCGGTTGCGCGACGGCGTCCAGCCGGTCACCCCGGAGACCATCACCGTCCTGCTGGTCTGCATCGACGGTGTCCGCTCGCTGCTGGCCTCGATCGAGGAGAAGGGCAGCGAGGACGAGGTCGACATCGACAGCATGATCGTCAAGATCAATGCACAGATGAACGCGCCGGCCGCGGCCGCGCCGGCTGCCGCTCCGGCCGCAGAGCCGGCCGCAGCGCCGGTGGCCGAGGCCGAGACGCCGGTGCCGCTCGCCGAGTCGCCGGCCCGCCCGTCGCCCGACCCGATCGACGAGCAGCGCCAGCCGCTGGGCCAGATCCTGGTGGACAACGGGGCGGCCCAGCCCGCTGACGTGAGTTCCGCGCTGCAGCAGCAGCTCGAGGGCGACGAGCGCAAGCTCGGCACGATCCTGCTGGAGGAGGGGAAGACTCAGCCGGCCGCGGTCAACGAGGCGCTGCAGTCGCAGGCGCCGAAGCGCAGCATCGCGGACAGCGCGATCCGCGTCGACGTCGACCTGCTGGACACCCTGCTCAACATGGTCGGCGAGCTCGTGCTGGCTCGCAACCAGCTGGTCCGCGGTGTGATGGAGATCGGGGACTCCACTCTCGTCCGCAGCGCCCAGCGGCTCGGCATGATCACCAGCGAGCTGCAAGAGGGCATCATGAAGACCCGGATGCAGCCGATCGAGCACATCTGGTCGAAACTTCCCCGCGTCGTCCGGGACCTCAGCAACTCCATGGGCAAGCAGGTCCAGCTCGTCATGCAGGGCAAGGAGACCGAACTCGACCGCAGCCTGTTGGAAGCGGTCAAGGACCCGCTGACCCACCTGGTCCGCAACGCGGTCGACCACGGCATCGAGGACCCGGACCGGCGGATCGCCGCGGGCAAGAGCGCGGAGGGCACGCTCACGCTTCGCGCGTACCACGAGGGTGGTCACGTCGCTGTCGAGGTGGCGGACGACGGCGCCGGCCTGAACGTGGAACGCATCGCGCAGAAGGCGGTCGAGAACGGGCTGCTCCGCCCGGAGCAGATCCCGAACATGGACAAGCGCGACATCATGGCGATGGTCTTCCAGCCCGGCTTCTCCACCGCCGCGAAGGTCACCAACGTCTCCGGCCGTGGCGTCGGCATGGACGTGGTCAAGACCAACATCGAGAACATCGGCGGCGCGGTCAGCGTCGACTCGACACCCGGCGAGGGTACGGTCTGGCGGCTCACCATCCCGCTGACCCTGGCGATCATCCAGGCGCTCACCGTCGACTGCGGCGACCAGCGTTACGTGGTGCCCCAGGTCGCGGTCCTCGAGCTGGTCTTCATCGACGGCACCACCACCAAGGTCGAGTACGCCTCCGGCGCGCCGGTCTACCGGCTGCGCGGCAAGCTGCTCCCGCTGGTCCGCCTGGACCGCGCGCTCGGCCTGGAGGTCGGCGGCGACCAGGGCGTCTACATCATGGTGCTGCAGGCCGACGGCCGGCGGTTCGGCCTGGTCGTGGACCGGGTGCTGAACACCGAAGAGGTCGTGGTGAAGGCCCTGAACACCAGGTTCAAGGACATCGGCCTGTACGCCGGCGCCACCATCCTCGGCGACGGCAAGGTCGGCCTGATCCTGGACGTCTCGTCGCTGGCCCGCCGTTCGCACCTCGCCGTCGACTCGGAACGTGAGAACGTCGTCGAGAAGCGCGGTCAGGGCGGTGGCGGCACCGAGCGCCTGCTGGTCACCGCGGTCGGCGAGCGCCGGGTGGCGATCCCGCTGGACACGGTGACCCGGCTCGAGGAGTTCCCGCGCGACCGGATCGAGCACGCCGGGTCCCGCGAGGTGGTCCAGTACCGCGGTCAGATCCTCCCGCTGGTGCGCCTGTCGCACCTGCTCGGGGCGTACGGCGAGGAGCTCGAGGGCGACACCGTCTCGGTGGTGGTCTACAGCGAGGGCGGCCGCAGCGTCGCGCTGGTGGTGGACCGGATCGTGGACATCGCGGAGAACTCCACGACTGCCCGCCGCGACGCGGAGGAGGACGGCCTGGTCGGTACCGCGGTGATCCAGCAGCGGGTGACCGAGCTGCTCGACGTGCGCCGGGCCATCCTGGCTGCCGACCCGAACTTCTACAGCGACGCGGGCGACGAGATGCTGGTGGAGGCCTGAGAATGGCGAGTCGACAGTTCGCCACCTTCGAGGTGGACGGACAGCTCTTCGGGGTCGAGGTGCACACCGTTCAGGAGGTGCTCTCGTACAACGAGTACACGCCGGTGCCGCTCGCGCCGCCGGCCGTGGGCGGGCTGTTCAACCTTCGTGGCCAGGTGATCGCCGCGGTCGACCTGCGGGTGCAGCTGGGCCTGGCCCGGCAGGCCCTGCAGGGACCGGTGATGAACGTGATCCTGCGCGGCGACGGGGAGCCGGTGAGCCTGCTGGTCGACAAGATCGGTGAGGTGGTCGACCTCGACGACGAGACCTTCGAGCCGCCGCCGGACACGCTGAGCGGGCCGACCAGGGAACTCGTGGTCGGCACGTTCAAGCTGGACGGGCGTCTGATGCTGGCTCTCGACGTCAACCAGGCCGTCGACACGTACCGCGCCACCAACTGATGTACAGCCTGGTCAGCGCCCCGGTCCTGGGCTTCGACCTGACCCGCCTGGAAGGCGGGCCGGCCGCCGCCGAGGTGCTGCTGCGCGCCCTGCGGCTGCAGAAGGGCGACCTGCCGCTCCTGGCCGAGCGGCTGCCGGACGAGGGCGCCCGGGCGCTGCTCTGGGTCGAGGTGGAGAGCGCCGCGCGACGGATGCCGTCGCTCAAGGCGATGTCGAAGGACGATCCGGCCGGGAACCTCGCGCTCGTCGAACGCGCGCCGATCGGCACGGTCGACGCGCTGCTCACCTGCATCCGCTACGACGTGATGTCGTGGACGTGGGAGGGCACCGGGCGTGACGCCCGGCAGAGCGACGACGCGGCCTCGGCGACGGCGCTGCTCTGTGACGCCGCGGTAGCGAGTTATCTGCGCGAGGTGCTGGACGCCGAGACCCGCCGCCGGCTCGGCGCGGGATGGGTGGGTGCGGTCCGCAAATTGCCGGCCACCGCACCGATCGACATGGGCCCGCACCACTACACGGTGTCTGCCCTGCTGGACCGGCTGCGCACGCTCCGGCCGGAGGACCGCCAGCGGGTGGCCTCCGCCGCGGACGACGCACGCCGCAACACCGCGGGATGGTCACCGGCCGTCCACTCGGCTTCCTGGGCCGCCTATCTCTCCGACCGGGTGCGCACCGCGGCTGCAGCGCAGATGCTGCTGGTGCAGGCGGTGGACACGGCGGGAATCCCGCTGGCCGATCGGGCCGGCGGCGTCTGGAACATGCTCAGCGGCGCCGTTCAGGCGCTGGTGGTGCGCGATCTGCTGGACACTGCCACGGCTCATCGGCTGCTCGCACCGGTGGTCGCGGCACTCGGCCCGGCCTGGCTCGGTTGAAGGGAGTGGTCGAATGATCTCGGTACTCGTCGTCGACGATTCCGTGGTGGTGCGTCGGTTGATCGTCGACGCTCTCGGCGAGGCGCCCGGCATTCAGGTCGTCGGCACCGCGGCGAACGGACTGCTCGCGCAGGCGAAGATCGATCAGCTCAAGCCCGACGTGATCACCATGGACATCGAGATGCCGCAGATGGACGGCATCGAGGCAGTTCGCGAGCTGCGCAAGCGGCACGCGAGCACTCCGGTGATCATGTTCAGCACGCTCTCCGCCGCCGGCGCGACCGCCACCCTGGAGGCGCTGGCGGCGGGCGCCACGGACTATGTGACCAAGCCCAGCAACGTGGGTTCGGTGCAGGAGTCCATCGCGGCGGTGCGTGAGCAGCTCGTACCGAAGATTCAGGCGCTCGGTGGACGGCGCCGCCCAGCCGGGCCGCCCGCCCGCCCGGCGTCGCCGGCCGGTGCCCGGCCCGGCGCCGCGCCGCTGCGCCCCGGCCAGCCGCCCGCCACGCCCGGCCGGCCGGGCGCCGCCGGTCCGGCGCCGGTGCGCCCGGCCACCGCCCGCAAGGGTCCGCAGGGCCGGATCGACATCCTCGCCATCGGCTCCTCCACCGGTGGACCGGACGCGCTGACCAAGGTCCTGCTCGGGCTGCCGGCCGATCTGCCGGTGCCGGTCGTGATCACGCAGCACATGCCACCGGTGTTCACCAAGATGTTCGCCGAGCGGCTGGATCGCAGCACGCCGCTGCGGGTGGTGGAGGCCGGCGAGGGCATGGAGCTCGCCGCAGGCACCGTCTACATCGCGCCGGGAGACCGTCACCTGGTCTTCCACCGGCGCGGAACGTCAACGCTGACCCAGCTCAGCACCGCTCCGCAGGAGAACTCGTGCCGGCCGGCCGTGGACGTGATGTTCCGCTCGGTGGCGGCGCTGTACGGCGGTTCGGCTTTCGCGGCCGTACTCACTGGAATGGGACAAGACGGACGGGGTGGTGCGAAGGTGCTACGGGACTCGGGCGCCGAGGTGCTGGCACAGGACGAGGCGACCTCAGTGGTCTGGGGCATGCCCGGCGCGGTGGTCGGCGCGGGACTCGCGGACGAGGTGCTGCCCCTGGACCGGATCGCCGGGGCGCTGCTGAACCGGGTCCGGGTGGGCCGGTCGCCGGTGGTGGCCCGATGACCCTGTCCCAGGCGGAGTTCACCTTCGTCGCCAACCTGGTGCGCCGGGAGGCGTCGATCGTGCTGGCGCCCGGCAAGGAATACCTGGTCGAGGCACGCCTGATCCCGGTGGCGCGTGCGGTCGGCGCGGCCAACGTCAACGAGTTCATCACCGACCTGCAGAAGCGCCCCAACCCGCAGAACCAGCGCAAGATCATCGACGCGCTCACCACCAACGAGACGTCGTTCTTCCGGGACCGCGAGCCGTTCTCCGCGCTCACCGACGTGGTGCTGCCGGAGCTGATCAAGTCCCGCTCGGCGGTGCGCAAGATCCGGATCTGGTCGGCGGCCAGCTCCAGCGGTCAGGAGGCGTACAGCCTGGCCATCACGTTGCAGGAGACGCTGCCGCCCGGCTGGTCGTACGAGATCGTCGGCACCGACATCTCCACAGCGATGGTCGAGCGCGCGCAGAAGGCCGAGTACAGCCAGGTCGAGGTCAACCGCGGTCTGGCCGCCACCCAGCTGGTCCAGTACTTCGAACGGGCCGGCGCGCACTGGCGCGTCATCCCGGCGCTGCGCAGGAACGTCGAGTTCAAGCACATGAGCCTGACCGCGCCGTTCCCGCCGATGCAGCCGTTCGACGTGATCTTCCTGCGCAACGTGCTCATCTACTTCGACGTCGCCACCAAACGGCAGGTGCTCCAGAACGCCGCCCGGATCCTGCGGCCGGACGGGTTGCTGTTCCTCGGTGCCGCCGAGACCACGATCGGGATCGACGACAACTACGAGCGGGTGGCCGCCGGCCGCACCTCCGCCTATCGGACTCGCAATGCGGTGCCTGCCGGTGCCGCGAGAAGGGGATGACGCCGATGCGCGCCATGGTGATCGACGACTCGCGCGCGATGCGCATGATCCTCAAGCGCATCGTCACGAAGCTCAACTTCGAGGCGGTGGAGGCCGGCGACGGCAAGGAGGCCATGGATCTCCTGGCCGACATGACGGAGGTGCCGGAGCTGGCTCTCATCGACTGGAACATGCCCAACATGAACGGGCTCGAGTTCGTCACCAAGGTCCGGGCTGATCCGCGGCTGCGGGAGATGACTCTGGTCATGGTCACGACCGAGAGCGAACAGAGCCAGATCGTCCGGGCGCTCGCCGCGGGCGCGCACGAATACGTCATCAAGCCCTTCACCGAGGGCGCCATGATCGAAAAGCTGGCCCTACTGGGCCTCGTCCCGACCGGAGCGAACTCATGAGTGTCGAAGTCGAGGTCGACGAGAGCGACCTCGCCGAGATGGTGGAACAGGTGTGGGAGGCGTACCTGGATCCGGAGGGCATCAGCCCGCTGATCCCGACGTACGACGAGCACCAGCCGTCCGAGGTGCACTCCTCGGTCTCCATCACCGGCTCCTGGACCGGCTACATCGTCTACGCGTCCTCCCGTGCCGCCGCCCAGCGTGCCGCGGCCGCCTTCCTCGCCATGGAGCTGGACGAGGTGGGCGAGGAGGACATCTCCGACACGCTCGGAGAACTGGCCAACATCGTCGGCGGCAACGTGAAGGCGATGCTGCCGCCGGGGGCGCAGTTGTCGCTCCCGCAGGTGGTCCTGGCGCCGGAGGCCTCGGCCCGGTACCCGAACACCGAGCGCATCAGCGGCGTGTACGGGATCTGGGAGGGAGAACCGGTGTCCATTTCGATGTGGCAGAGCAGCAGCACCGACACCAAGGAGGAGGGTTCATGAAGATCCTCGTTGCCGACGACAGCCGAGTGATGCGGCAGATCGTCGTCCGGACCCTACGGCAGGCCGGCTTCGGCGATCACGAGCTGGTCGAGGCCGCGGACGGCAAGGAAGCATTCGAGATGGCGGCCGCGGAGAAGCCGGATCTGATCATCTCGGACTGGAACATGCCGCACATGACCGGCATCGAGGTGCTTCAGAAGCTCCGTGCGGCCGGTAACAACGTCAAGTTCGGCTTCGTCACCTCGGAGTCGACCCCGGAGATGAAGTCGGCTGCCGAAGCCTCGGGTGCGGACTTCTTCATCATCAAGCCCTTCACCGCTGAGCGATTCGATGAGGTTTTCGCTCCTATTTTGGGATGATTAGGACATGTCAGACGTCTCAGTTCTTCCCGGCTCACTAGCCGTACGCAACCTGTTCGAGGACCTTCTCGGTCGTGAGGTGGTCGTCAGTCCTGGTGACCCGATCGCCGCTCCCGCGGTGCCCACCTCGACGGTCGCCATCTTCACCGACGCCGGTCAGAAGATCTACGCCGTGATGGGCATGGAGCTCAGCCTGGCAGCCAACGCGGGTGCCGCCCTCGGTCTGCTGCCCGCCGGCGCCGCCGAGGACAGCATCGACGAGAAGCAGCTCTTCCCCAACCTGGCGGAGAACGTCTTCGAGCTCTGCAACATCTTCACCAGCCTCCTCAACAAGGAGGGCGCGCCGCACGTCAAGCTCTATCAGGTGATCTACCCGGGCATGGAGCTGCCCGGCGACGCGCGTGCCATCCTGCTCGCCCTGGGCCGGCGGCTCGACCTGACGGTCGAGGTCAGCCGGTACGGAAAGGGCAAGCTCAGCCTGTCGCTCGCTCCCTGACCGAAGGCGCCAAAAATTGAACGAAACCCGTTGCGGGCCCGCCGATCCGGCGGGCCCGCAAATTTGTGGCTAAGCAATCCGGGGCCCGGGCCGAAGCTTAGGTTGAGCTTGTTACGGGACAGGAGAAGTCAATGACCTCGCCGATTTCCGGACCCACCGGTGGCGCCGACGCCGCGAAGGCTGTGGCGGCAGCGAAATCCGCCGAAGCCAAGAGCAAGTCGCTCGGTGACAAGGACACGTTCATGAAGCTCCTGGTCGCCCAGCTCAAGTATCAGGACCCCACCAAACCGGCCGACTCGACCGCGTTCCTGGCACAGACCGCCCAGTTCACCCAGGTCGAGAAGCTCGAAGACATGATCGACATGTTGCAGTCGCAGCGCATGATCGGCGCTAGTTCGCTGGTCGGCAAGACGGTCACGTACATGGACGACACCGGCGCGGCGCAGACCGGCGTGATCACTGCGGCGAAGCTCAACGGAGACAGCGAACCGACGCTCAGGGTCGGGAACACGGATGTGCAGCTGTCCAAGGTCACTGAGATTCAGCAGACCGCCTAGCCATATTCGTCTCCCAACGCCAAAGGAACTTCGTCAATGCTGCGTTCTCTCTACTCCGGCATCAGTGGTCTCAACGCCCACCAGCGAATGATCGACGTCACGGGTAACAACATCGCGAACGTCAACACCACCGGTTACAAGTCGTCGCAGGTGCAGTTCAACGACACGCTGAGCCAGATGATGGGCGCGGGTGGATCCCCGCAGGACGGCATGGCCGGCACCAACCCGGCGCAGATCGGTCTCGGTGTCCGGGTGGCCGGCATCACCGCGAACTTCAGCCAGGGCTCGGCGCAGACCACCGGCAAGTCCGGCGACATGATGATCCAGGGTGACGGTTTCTTCATCACCCGCAGCGGTGGCGAGCAGCTCTACACCCGGGCCGGATCGTTCTTCTTCGACGCGAACGGCGTCCTGGCGACCGCGACCGGTGAACCGGTGCAGGGCTGGACCGCGGTGGACGGCAAGGTGAACTCGGCGGCCAAGCCGGGCGACATCCGGATGCCGCTGGGCGCGACGATCCCACCGAAGGTCACCGAGAACGTGACGCTCAAGGGGAATCTGAGCAGCGATACGACCCCGGACCTCAACGATCCCACCAACACCGGTGACGGCCCCTCGGGCTACAAGACCACGATCCCGGTCAAGGTGTACGACGCGCAGGGCGGCACGCACACGGTGACGGCCACGTTCAACCGGACGATCCATGACAACAGCGCGGACCCGACGACCTCGACGTGGGCGGTCAGCATCGTGGACGAGGACGGCAACCCGATGCCGACCGACCCGACCGCCACCCTGAGCTTCTCCGGCGGCAAGGCGACCGGCGCCGATCCGGTGACCGGGAAAGCAATCATGGACCTCGGCGGCTACAAGGTCGATGTCACCGACCTGACCTCGTACTCCGGCGTCACCGACGCCCGGGTGTTCGACACGGACGGCCAGACGGCGGGCGCGCTCACCTCGCTCTCCTACACGGTGTCCGACAGCGGTGAGATCGTCGGCGTCTACAGCAACGGCCTCAAGCAGACGCTCGGCCAGGTGGCGATGGCGACCTTCAAGAACGTCGCGGGCCTGGAGAAGGTCGGCAACTCGCAGTACCGGACCACTGTCAACTCCGGGTACGCCCAGGTCGGCGAACCAGGCTCAGCCGGCATGGGTCAGGTCATCTCGGGTGCTCTGGAGATGTCGAACGTCGACCTCGCGCAGGAGTTCACCAACCTGGTCGTGGCACAACGCGGGTTCCAGGCGAACTCCCGCATCATCACCACCTCCGACGAGATCCTCCAGGAGCTCGTCAGCATGAAGCGCTGACCCGCGGCACCGTAGTACCGGCGACGGCCGGGATGGGCACACCTGCCCGTCCCGGCCGTTCGCTGTGAGCGCCCGATCGCGGAAGCTCGCACCCGGATAGCCACCACTCGGATCTCATCGGCAACCGGCACTGCGCCGAAGTACCTAGTGAAGGGCCACGGAGGGCCTTCCACCAGCCAAGACAGACGCCCCAAGGACGGAAGTCGTGATACTCGTAACCCGCATCAACGGTGCCGTGTTCGCACTGAACCCGGATCTCGTCGAGCGTGTCGACTGCACGCCCGACACGGTCGTGACCCTGGTGGATGGCACCAAATACATCATCGCCGAGTCCGTGCCCGAATTCATCGACTCGGTGCGCCACTACCGCGCCTCGCTGATCGCCCAGGCGAGCCGGATGGACGCCGGCACAACGGCCCACTCTTCGTCTTCTTCCGATGACGACTTTGACGCTGACAACCTCGACGCCAAGGTGCTCCCGCTGCACCGGAAGGAACGCTGATGGACCTCGCAACCATTATCGGTGTCGCCGCTGGCCTGGCCATCGTCTTCCTCGTCCAGATCGTGGAGGGCGGTTCGCCCGCCTCCATCATGTTGTGGCCGTCGATGCTGCTGGTCTTCGGCGGTGGCTTCGCCGCCGCCATGGCCGGCGGCATCATGAAGGACACCAAGGGCTTCGGAGCGCAGCTCAAGAAGGGCTTCACCAACAAGGTCACGCCGGCGGCCGAGCTGCTCGACAGCGTCGTGAAGCTGGCTGAGCGCGCCCGCCGCGAGGGCCTGCTGGCTCTCGAGGACGCGGTCAAGACCGTCGAGCACCCCTTCCTCAAGCGGGGTCTGCAGCTGGCCATCGACGGCACCGACCCGGACGAGCTGCACGACATCCTGCACGCCGAGGTCGCCGCCAAGAAGAAGGCCGACAAGGCCGGCGTGAAGTTCTTCGAGTCCTGGGGTGGTTACGCCCCGACCATCGGCATCATCGGCACGGTCATGGGCCTGGTGCTCGTGATGGAGAACCTGGACAAGCCCGAGACGCTCGGCCACTCGATCGCCGCGGCCTTCTGCGCCACCCTCTGGGGCGTGCTCAGCGCCAACATGATCCTGCTTCCGATGGGTGCCCGGCTGGCCCGGCTGAGCGCGGTCGAGGCCGAGGAGATGGAGCTCGTGATCGACGGTGTCCTGGCCATCCAGGCCGGCTCGAACCCGCGTCTGGTCGCCCAGAAGCTGCGCAGTCTGCTTCCGCCGGACGAGATGAAGAAGGCCGAGATGGCAGCATCGACGAAGAAGGCGGCCTGATCAGATGAGTTCCGGCGGCGGGGGCGCCAAGCGTAAGCAGAAGCACGAGGAACACGAGGAGCACGTCAACCACGAGCGCTGGCTCGTGTCGTACGCGGACATGATGACCCTGCTGTTCGTCCTGTTCGTGGTGCTCTTCTCGATGAGCGACGTCAACAACAAGAAGTTCGCCCAGCTGGCACAGGGTCTTTCGGCCGGGTTCGGCGCTCCGAGCGCCGCCTTCCAGGGGAACACCGCGCCGCTCGACGGTGCGGCCAACAACGCACAGGTGGTGCAGATCGACCCGGGCTCCAACCCCGGCGACGGCTCCTCCGGCACCGAGGGCCTGAACCAGAAGCAGAAGGACGCGGTCAAGGCGGCGATCCAGGCCGAGGACCGCAAGAAGGCTTCCGCCAACGCCCTGAAGGCGGCGGCGGAGGCCGAG
Source organism: Actinoplanes sp. 13 (assembly GCF_056134165.1). Taxonomy (NCBI): domain Bacteria; kingdom Bacillati; phylum Actinomycetota; class Actinomycetes; order Micromonosporales; family Micromonosporaceae; genus Actinoplanes; species Actinoplanes sp. 13. The sequence continues at coordinate 76,466 of NZ_JBVYOQ010000014.1, forward strand.
GACCTCAAGGCGATCGAGCGGAAGCTCGCTGACGCGCTCGCCGCGCAGAAGATGCTCAACAGCGCGAAGTTCACCATCGACCAGCGCGGTCTGGTGGTCACCATCGTGACCAACGAGGTGGTCTTCGCCGGCAACCGGGCGGAGCTGCGCGAGGGCGGCAGGAAGATCCTGAACGCGATCTCGCCGACGCTGGCGAAGCTGCCCAACAACATCGAGGTCGACGGGCACACCAACCAGCTCAACGCGAGGACCACGTACTACCCGAGCGGCTGGGAGCTGTCGGCGGCACGGGCGTCGACCACGGTCCGGTTCTTCACCGACCACGACATCCCGAAGAAGCGGCTCAGCGCGGTCGGTTTCTCCGACACCAAGCCGCTGATCGACCCGAAGGACCCGCGGTCGATCAGCATGAACCGCCGCGTCGACGTCGTCATCCTGACCCAGCTCACGGCCGAGCAGGCGGCGCTGCTGCCGTCCGCGGCCGGCTCCGACGGCAAGCTGCACACCGGCCAGACCACGGCCGCTCACCAGGCGGAGATCGCCGCTGAGACGGCCAAGACGGCCGAATCCACCACCAAGACGCACGACTGAACTGAGGGGAGTTCCGATGGCGGACGAGAAGGACACGGCAGCTGAGGCGCCGAAGAAGTCGAAGAAGATGCTGATGATCGTCATCGCCCTCGCAGTGGTGCTGCTGGGCGGTGGCGGGGCCGGGGCGTTCTTCATGCTGAAGGGCGACTCCGCGGAGGCCGCGGCGGAGCCGGTCAAGGGCGACGTGGTGGCGGTCGAGAACACGCTGACGGTGAACCTGGCCGACGGGCACTACCTGAAGTTCGGGTTCGCCCTGCAGCTGACCGAGGACGCCGGCCACGAGGGCGTCGACACCAGCCAGGCGCTCAACCTGGCGATCGAGACCTACACCGGCCGGACCGTCGCCGAGCTCTCGACCGACAAGGGCCGCGACGAGATCAAGGCGGAGCTGCTCGAGAAGATCGAGAAGGCGTACGAGAAGGAGGAGACGCAGATGATTATGGACATCTACTACACCTCCTTCGTCACCCAGTAAGGCATCGCAGCGGGCGGGTCTCCTCACGGAGACCCGCCCATCGCGCTAAGAAGCGCGAAGCAGGACGAAAAAGTGGATGAAAACGGCGCGACGCCTCAGCGGCTCGGTAACTGAGCCGATGAGGACGACGTGACCACCGCTTCGCGTACCCCCGGCCGGATGTCACGTCGCGGCCAGGGCACCGGGCCGGCGCTGTACGACTTCCGCCGTCCCATCAAGCTCTCCCGTGAGCACGTCCGCACTCTGCAGATCGCTTTCGAGACGTACGCGCGCAGCTGCGGCACCCTGCTGACCACCCGGCTCCGGGCGGTCAGCAATGTTTCGTTGATCTCCATCGAGCAGCTCAACTACGACGAGTACGTCGCCTCCCTCGCGAACCCCACGATCATCGGCGTGGTCGTCCTCGACCCGCTGCCCGGCACGGTCCTGATCGAGATAGCGCAGTCGGCCGTGATGACCGCGATCGACCACATGCTCGGCGGGCCCGGCGGCCCCCAGCCGGAACGGCCGCTGACCGAGGTCGAGATGCCGCTGCTGCGGGGATTGCTGGAGCGGATGCTGGGCGAGCTGCGGTACGGGTTCGAGACGCTGGTCGACATCAAGCCGGTGCTCAAGGAAGTCGAGTACAACGCGCAGTTCCTGCGTGCGCACGCCCCCGGCGACGCCGTCGTGGTGGCCTCCCTGGAGACGAAGATCGGCGCCGAGGAGTGCGTGGCCAGCATCTGCCTGCCGTTCAACACGATCCTGCCGGTGCTGTCGAAGACCGAGACGATCGTGCTGAGCGCGGCCGAACGGCAGACGCGCGACCGGGCACTGCGCAACCTCACCGCCGGACTTTCCGCGGCCCCGATCGACGTAGCAGTGCGATTCCACCCCATTCGGATGCGTACCGATGACATCGTGGATCTACGTCCGGGTGACGTCGTGCCGCTGGGACATCCGACCAGCCGGCCGCTCGAGGTGACCGTCAACGACACCGTCTTCGGCCATGCCGTCCCCGGCAACCAAGGCGCCCGCCTCGCCTGTCTCGTCGTGCCGTCACCCCACGAGAACTCGTCCAAGGAGTCTGGCCGCTCATGACCGCCCCCACCATCTCCGCGCCGCAGACGGCGCTCGCCCGGAACGCCGCCGAAGCGGCGCTGGCCGTCCTGCCCACCAGCCGCGCGCTGGTCGCCGCCGAGCCGGTGGCGCCCGACGCCGGCACGGTCATCGTGGGGCAGGCGGTCACCGCCCGGTTCACCGGCGCCGCCTCGGGCGAGGTGGTCGTGGTGGTCGGACAAGACCTGGCGGACGCGCTGCGGGAGAGCCCGCTCGGCGAGCTGGACCTGACCGCGGCCGTCCGGCCGGCGCTCGAGGCGGCCGCCCGGACCTTCGGGCCGGTGGTGCTCGACCCGGGCCAGATGATGGAGCCGGAGGTCGCGCTCAGCGCGCTGGCCACCAAGGACGGCGCGGTGGCCGTTCCGCTGCGTGACGACGAGGGCATCCACGCGGTCGTCGCGATGGCCCTCAGCCAGTGGCCGGGCGACGCGCCCGGCGGCGACCTCACACCGCAGCCCGCCCGCACCGCCGGTGGCGGTCGCCCGCAGCTCGGTGGCCTCGACATGCTGCACGACGTGGAGATGGAGGTCTCCGCCGAACTGGGCCGGACCCGGATGAGTGTCCGGGAACTGCTCTCGCTGACCCCGGGCGCGATCGTCGAGCTCGACCGCGCCGCCGGCAGCCCCGCGGACCTGCTGGTGAACGGCCGGCTGATCGCCCGCGGCGAAGTCGTCGTGGTCGACGAGAACTTCGGCATCCGGATCACCGAGATCGTCTCGCCCGGCGCCGAGTAGGAGTAGTCATCTTGATCGGGCTCGTGGCGCAGGTCATCTTCTCGCTGCTGGTGGTCCTGTTCCTGATGTGGGGGCTGGCCCGGGTGGTGCGCCGGCCGCTGGGCCGGCACGGTCACGGTCCGCTCACCGTGCTCAACAGTCAGCAGCTGACCCGGAGCTCCTCGGTCGCAGTGGTCAAGGTGGCCGACCGGGCACTCGTGCTCGGCGTCACCGACCAGCAGGTCAGCCTGCTCGGCGAGACCGACCTCGACGCGTTCGAGGAGGAACCGCCCGAGCACCGTGACCACCTCCAGGTGGACGCCGTGACGCTGCCGGACTGGCATCCGGTGGAACCGGGCGGCCGGGCGGACGACTCGCTGCTCTCCCCGCGCGCCTGGGCCTCCACCCTGGACGTGCTCCGGGACAGGACGTCACGGCGATGATGCGACGCGTGATCCTGCTGCTCGTGCTGGGGGCCGGACTGGCTCTGGCCGTGCTGCCGGCGGCCGCCTCGGCGCTGCCGGGCGCTCCGGTGGGAAGTGTTCAGGACCACGCGCGTGCTTTGGTCGTACCCCAGGCTGTGCCGCCGGAGGCGCCGATCCGGCAGGCGCCGGACCCGCTGGCGCAACCGGCCCGGGCCCCGGCGCCGCCGACCCCGCCGAGCATCAACATCGACATCAACGGTACGAACCCGGACGGCAGTCGCCCGGCCGCCTCCCTGGTCATCGTGCTCGGCCTGACACTGCTCTCGGTGGCGCCGGCGTTGCTGCTGCTCTGCACGTGTTTCACCAAGGTCTTCATGGTCCTCGGCATCACCCGTAACGCGCTGGGCCTGACCAGCATGCCGCCCAACCAGGTGCTCGCCGGGCTGGCGCTGTTCCTGAGCCTGTTCATCATGGGCCCGACCATCTCCCAGGTGAACGACCAGGGCGTGCAGCCTTACCTGGCCGGCGACAAGACGCAGTCGCAGGCGTTCCAGGACGGTGTGGAGCCGCTGCGCGAGTTCATGGCCGGCGCGACCCGCGAGGACGAGCTGGCCCTGATGATCAGGGTGTCCGGTGCCGAGCGGCCGGCGAACATCGACGCCGTCCCGCTCACCACGCTGGTGCCCGCCTTCATCCTGTCCGAGCTGCGGGCGGCCTTCATCATCGGCTTCGTCATCTTCATCCCGTTCCTGATCATCGACCTGGTGGTGTCCGCGTCGCTGATGTCGCTGGGCATGATGATGCTGCCGCCGGTCACGGTCGCCATGCCGTTCAAACTGCTGTTGTTCGTGCTGGTCAACGGCTGGGGTCTGATCATCACGGCGCTGGTGGGCTCGTACTAGCCATGGACTACGACCTGCCCATCGCGCAGCTGCTGGCGATCATGCTGGGGGCGGTGCGCACCGGCGCCTGGATGATGCTCTGCCCGCCGTTCAACTCGCGGCTCATCCCGGGACCGGTGAAGGCGCTGCTCTCGGTCGGGTTCACCCTGCCGATGGCGCCCTATCTGCAGGCCACCGTGCCGTCGCTGGAGACCGGCGCGCTGATCGCCAGTGCGGCGCTGCAGGTGTTCGTCGGCGCGTCGCTCGGCTTCATCACCGCGATGCTCTTCGCCGCCCTCCAAGCGGCGGGTGACCTGCTCGACCTCTTCGGCGGCTTCACGCTGGCGACGGCGTACGACCCGATGTCGATGGCCCAGAGCTCGGTGTTCGGCCGGTTCTACAACCTGCTCGCGATGACGATGCTGTTCGTCAGCGAGGGGCACCAGCTGATCCTGCGTGGCTTCCTGCAGAGCTTCCAGACGCTGCCGCTGGACACCTCGTTCTCGATGGAGACCCTCAGCCGGCTGCTGCTGCGCGGGATCGGCGAGATGTTCGTGGCCGCGGTGCAGATCGCCGGCCCGCTGATCGCCGTGCTGTTCCTCGCCGACGTGGCGCTCGGCCTGCTGAACCGGGTGGCGCCCGCGCTCAACGCGTTCCAGCTGGGCTTCCCGGTGAAGATCTTCCTGGTGGTGACGCTCTCCGCCATCGCCATCGGGCTGCTCCCGGGGGTGCTGGACACGCTGGTCGACAAGGCGGTCACCGCGGTGGTGCGGCTCAGCGGCGGCTGACCCGGGTCCGGGGAAGGGGGGTGACGGCCGATGTCCGGTGAGAAGACCGAGGAACCGACTCAACAGAAACTCAAGAAGGCCCGCCAGGAGGGCCAGATCGGGCGCAGCCAGGACCTCGGCGCCTGGGTCGGCATGCTGGCCGCCAGCATCATGCTGCCGCGCACGCTGAGCAAGGCCATGGACCACGCCCGCGAGCTGATGGTCAAGGTGCCCGAGACGATCGTCGAGCCGGATCCCGGCAAGACCCTCGCCATCCTCCGGGACGCCCTGATGAGCGCCGCCTGGGCGGTGCTGCCGCTGGCGCTCACCATGATGGCGGTCGGTGTCTTCGCCGCCGGGGCGCAGGGCGGCATCCGGGTGGCGACCAAGCTGTTCATCCCCAAGTTCAACCGGCTGAACCCGTTCTCCGGCCTCAAGCGCATGTTCGGCCCGCAGGCGCTCTGGGAGGGCACCAAGGCGCTGGTCAAGACCGTCGTGCTGGCCACGGTGCTCTACCTGACGATGAAGGACATCGTGCCGGTGCTGATGACGGCCGGGCAGCTGCCCCTCGGCACGCTGCTCGCCACCGTCAAGGACGCCGCCATCCAGCTGATCCGGGCCGCCGCTGTGGCCGGCATCGTGATGGCCGGCGCCGACTACTTCGTGGTCCGCCGCCGCACCCAGAAACAGCTGCGGATGAGCAAGGAGGAGGTCAAGCAGGAGAACAAGAACACCGAGGGCGACCCGCTGATCAAGGCGCAGATCCGGGCCCGGCAGATGGCCATGTCCCGGAACCGGCAGATGGCCGACGTGCCGACCGCCGACGTGGTGGTGGTCAACCCGGTGCACGTCGCGGTCGCTCTGCGGTACGAGCCGGAGAAGGGCGCGCCACGGGTGGTGGCCAAGGGGAAGGGCCCGCTGGCCGCCAAGATCCGCGAGCTGGCCACCGAGAACCGGGTGCCGATGGTGCAGGACGTGCCGCTTGCCCGGGCGCTCAACCAGAACTGTGAGATCGGCCAGGAGATCCCGGCCGAGTTCTTCGGCGCGGTGGCGAAGGTGCTGGCGTTCGTGATGAGCCTGAAGGCGCGCGGGGCGGCCGCCGGTTTCCACCGGAACCCGAACCCCGACCCCGCACTCGCGTGAGCGGACCGGGCCGCCCGCGCGCCGCCATCCGCCACGCCGTGGCATAACCGAATTTTCAGGAGATTTCCTCACATCAGGATGCAAGAGCAGGGAAGATCGGTGCGTGGCGGTGCCACAGCGGCCTCAGTGACGCCCCAGCTCGGAAGGTCCCGTGAAGAAGCAGAGCCTCAGCAGGTTTGCCGTACCCGTCGGGGTCATCGGCATCATCATCATGATGGTCGTCCCGTTGCCGACCTTCCTGCTGGACCTGCTGATCGCCATGAACATCACGGTTGCTCTCCTGGTCCTACTGGTCAGCATGTTCGTGCAGAAGCCGCTCGACTTCGCGGTCTTCCCCGCACTGCTGCTGGTCCTCACGCTCTTCCGGCTCGCCCTCAACATCAGCGCGACCCGGCTGGTGCTGCGCGACGGCGACGCCGGCAAGGTGATCCACGCGTTCGGCAGCTTCGTCATCGGTGGCAGCCTGGTCATCGGCCTGGTGGTCTTCGCGATCCTGGTGATCGTCCAGATGATCGTGGTGACCAAGGGCGCCGAGCGGGTCGCCGAGGTCGGCGCCCGGTTCACCCTCGACGCGATGCCCGGTAAGCAGATGGCGATCGACGCCGACCTCAACGCCGGCCTGATCGACGATGCCGAGGCCAAGAAGCGCCGGGCCGAGGTGGCCGCCGAGGCCGACTTCTACGGCGCCATGGACGGTGGATCGAAGTTCGTCAAGGGCGACGCCATCGCGGCCATCATCATCACGCTGATCAACCTGCTCGGCGGCCTGGCGGTCGGCATCCTCCAGCAGGGCATGGCGCCGGTCGACGCGATGAACCACTTCAGCGTGCTGACCATCGGCGACGGTCTGGTCTCGCAGATTCCCGCCCTGCTGCTCTCGGTCGCCACCGGTCTGATCGTGACCCGCTCGGCCACCTCCGGCGACATGGGCACGAGCGTCACCACCCAGCTGAGCCAGAACAAGCTGGCGCTGCGCATCGGCGGCGGCGCGGCCCTGGCCCTCTGCGTCATCCCGGGCCTGCCGAAGATCCCGTTCCTCCTGGTCGGCGTGGCGGTCCTGGCGATCGCGCAGCGGGTCAAGGACCCGGTACCGGAGTCGATCGAGACGGCCGCCGCGGAAGCCGTCGAGATGCCGGCCCCCGACTCGCCCGAACAGCTCCTCGGCGAGATGCGGATCGACCCGCTGGAACTGGCCCTCGCGCCGGACCTGGTGGACCTGGTCGACGCCAGCAGCGGGGACCTGCTCGACCGGGTGCGTGCCCTGCGCCGCAAGATGGCCATGGAACTCGGCGTGATCATGCCGCCGGTCCGCACCCGGGACGACCTCGACCTGCCGCTCTCGTCGTACGCGATCCGGATCTCCGGTGTCGACGCCGGCGCCGGGCAGGCGCCGCCGGGCACCGTCCTGGCGATCGGCGAAGGGCTCCAGGCGCTGCCCGGCCGGGCCGGCGTCGAGCCGGTGTTCGGGCTCTCCGGCAAGTGGGTCCCGGCCGAGCTGCACTATCAGGCCGAGCTCTCCGGCGCGACGGTGGTCGACCGCGCCTCGGTGATCATCACGCACCTGGCCGAGATCGTCCGGACCAACGCCAGCCGCCTGCTCGGCCGCGAGGACGTGCGTTCGCTGACCGAGATGGTCAAGCGCACCCACCCGGTCGTGGTGGAGGAACTGACCCCGGCCCTGCTCTCGCTCGGCCAGGTGCAGAAGGTGCTGCAGGCCCTGCTCGACGAGGGAGTGCCGATCCGGGACCTGGTGCGGATCTTCGAGGCGCTCTCGTTGCGGGCGAAGCTCTCGACGGACCACGACAGCCTGGTCGAGGCGGCCCGTGCCGCGCTGGGCCCGGCCATCGCCGCGCAGTACACGACGGCCGGCCGGCTCACCGTGATCACTCTCGACCCGATGCTCGAGCAGGGGCTGCTCGAATCTCTGCGACCCAGCGAGACGGGCGCCTTCATGGCGATCGACGGCATGCGCGCCGAAGCGATCGTCAGCGAGGCCAGCCGGCTCGCCGAGGTCGCCGAGCAGCAGGGACTCAACCCGGTCCTGGCCTGCTCACCACAGCTGCGGCTGCCGCTGATGCGACTGCTGCGAGCCGGCTCCCGCCGGGTGCAGGTGCTGTCGTACAGCGAAATCTCTGGTTCCACCGCACAGATCGAGACGATAGGGGTGGTGAACGGTGCCTACGCGGGTGCTGCTTGAGGGACCGGCCATCGAGCCGCTTCTGGAGCAAGTACGTGACGAGTACGGATCGAGCGTGCGGATCGTGTCCGCCGACAAGGTACGAAGCGGTGGTATCGGGGGCTTCTTCGCGAAGCAACACTACGAGCTCTCCGTCGAGGTACCGGATTCAACCGAGGAGAGTGATGACATGGCGCAACAGACCGTGGCCAAGAACGGCAGCAACAGCTTCGAGCGCCTGCTCGAGCAGGCGGAAGCCGCCGACGGGCCGCCACCGGGCGCCGAACGGCGTCCCGCCCGGCCGGACAGCAGGGAAGCCGGCATGGGCGACACCGGCGCAGCATTCGCCGAGCTGATGGCCGGCCTCGACGTCGCCACCCACCTGGGCGAGGGCGGGCAGCACCACCAGCGCTCGGCCGCCCGGACGCGCCCGGCGGAGTCCCGTGAGGAGTCGCCCACCGTGAAGCCGTTCCGGCCCGCCGCTGCCGGCGGAACAGCAGTCAACACCGGACATCGGCCGCTGCCGGCGGCACTGCCCACCGCGCCGGCGTTCCCCGTCCGGGCCACCACGGCGCCGGACCGCGAGCAGCTCGCGGTCGCCCCGCTCCGCGCGACCGGGTCCCCGGTCTCCCGGGCCGCGGCCCCGCTGCGGACGTCCGAGCCGACACCCGCCCCACCGCGTACGCCCACCGCGTTCAGCCCCGCGCCGGCCCGGTCCGCCGCCGACGTCTACGGCCTGGAGGAGGCCGCGCCGCTCTCGCCGGCCGCGCCGATGGCCGTGACAACGGTCCGTGCCGTGACCGCGCCCGGCGACATGGACCCGGTGCAGCGCAACCTCATCTCGGTGGGCATGCCGGAGCCGATGGCGCGCAAGATCACCGGTGGCGACACGTACGCCGGGGTGCTCAGCGTGCTCGCCGCCCGCCCGGCCGCGCCCGGCATCCCGGACGGCCCCGGCGAGATCCTCGTCCTGGCCGGCGAGGTGCACACCGCGGTGCCGATCGCCAAGCAGCTGCTCGAGCAGGTCCACGTGGACCAGACCCACCTGCTGCTCGCCGCGCCCTCGACGGCCGGCACCGGTCTGCACTCGTCCCGGCTCATCTCCAGCCGGGGCGCGGCCGAGTCCCGGGCCGAGAAGATGCAGGGCTCGGAGCACCCGTGGATCGTCGTGATCGACGCGCCGGTCGGCGGCACCGACCCGTTCTGGGTCAACGACATGGCCGACGCGCTCGGCGCCACCGCGCTCTGGGCGGTCGTCGACGCCACTCGCAAGACCGCGGACACGGCCCGCCACCTGCGGCATCTCGGAGAGGTGGAGGCGCTGGTCGTACACAGCGTGGAGCTCACCGCCGACCCGGCCTCGGTGCTCGGGCTGGACGTGCCGATCTTCTCGTTGGACGGCAAGCCGGCCACCCCGCACGCCTGGGCCGCGATGCTCTGCGCCCGGATCGCGGCCGAGGTGATGCCGTCCGCGGCCATGCCGCGCCGGGCCGCCCGCGCCGCCCGGCGATGATCAGACCGTCGGTTCTGCTGTTCGCGCTCCTGATGAGCGCGCCGGCGTGGTACCGGCTGGTGCTCGATCAGGTCGACATCATGCAGGTGCTGATCCGGTTCCTCATCGCGGTGCCGATCGCGGCGGTGCTGCTGGCCGGCCTGCGCTTCATCGTCGGTGGCTATCGCACCACCACGGAGGCCGCGCCGCAGGTGACGCCGGAACGGTACGACTCCGACAACAAGGCCTGACAGCGATCGGCGCCGGCCCGCAGGGCCGGCGCCGATCTCGTGTCTCAGGCGTGGATGTCCAGCCGGCCGTCCGGGACTGCTCGGCGGGTGGCACCGGGCGCCGGCTCGGCCGGGACGTCCCCACCGCCACCGGAGCGTGCGTCGCCACGCCGCCCCAGCGCGCCCGCCTCGGCGAACTGCTGCCGCGCCTGCTGCTGGGCGCCGCCCTGCCGCAGATCCAGGTTGCAGTTGCCGAACCCGGACTCCTCCAGCTCGCGGCGCAGCTCGTCGAGGGACGAGCGCAGCGCCTCGGTGCCCGCCTCGGTGCCGCCGGTGAGCTGCACGGTGATGTCGCCGTTGCGAATCTCCGCGACCACCTGCACCGGGCCGAGGTCGACCGGGTGCAGCTGCACGGTGAGCCGGTGCACGCCGTCGGCGTCCAGCCGCAGCGGAGCGATCCGCATCGCGATCTGGGCCGCCGGCGGGCCGGGTACGGCCGGTGCGGGCGGCGGTGCGGCCTCGCCGGTCGCGGTGGTGGGCGCGGTGGCCTGCGGACCGGACACACCCATCGTGCCCATCGCGGCGGGTGCCCCCGGCGTGACAGGTGCGGCGGTCTCGACCGCGACGGCGCCGGGGAACGCGGCGGGCGCGCCGGCCGGTCCGGTCGCGGTGGTCGTCGGGTCCTCGGCTGTACGGGTCGTGTCCCCGGGCGTAGCGGTGGTTTCCCCGGTCGGGGGTGTGCCGGAGGACCCGGCGCCGTCCTGAGCGGATCCGTCCGGTGAACCACCGGTGCCGGCGCCCGTCCCGGTGCCCGGTGCCGTGCTGCCGGCGGCTACCCCGGCCGGGGCAGCGTCGGCGGTGGCACTTGTCGTGCCGGTCTCGGTGGGCGGCACCGGCGCGGCGGGGTCGGCCGGCGCGGCGTTCGCTACGGCTGCCTCGCCGGTCATGGCGGTGGTCGTCCCGGTCACCGTGGCCGGAGCGATCGCCGCCGGCGTGGTGGGGCCCGCGGCCGGAGCCGGCGTTGCTGAAGTGCCGTCGGCGGTGGTGCCGCCGGCGCCGGTCGCCTGGCCGGTGGCGGCCGGGTCGATGCCGAACGTGGTGGTGCCGGCCTGGCCGGTGGCCGGCTGGGGCCCGCCCGTGGTGGCCCCGGCGGCCGGTGGCACGGCTTCGGCCGGGGCGGCCGTCGGTGTGACGGTCAGCGCTGACGCCGCGCTGTCCTGGGTGCCGGCCGCCTCGGCGGTCTCCTGCACGGCCTGGAATGCGACGGTAGCCGTAGCAGCCACGGCCGCCTCCGCTGCGGTGGTGCTGACCTGCTCCTCCTTCGGCTGCGTCGCCGGCTGAGTCTCGTCGGCTGTCGCGGTCGCTTCCTTCGCGGGGGCTGCCTTCGTGTCGGCCTGCGGCGTCTCGGTGGGGCGGTCCGCCCGGGGGCGGTGCTGCTCCGCGGCCTGCTCGGTCCGTGGGCGCTCCGCGTTCCCGGCATCCTCCGCCCGGTCGCCGGCGATCCGGCTCGCGGTGACCCGGTCAGTCGCGGCTCGGTCGATGGCGGCCCGGTGGTCCGGGCCGCGGCCCGTCGCAGGACGCTCCGCCTGCCGGTCGGCCGCCTTCCGCTCGGCCACCTTCCGGTCGGGCGCCGGCCGCTCGATCGGGCGCCGCTCCGGGGTCCGCTCGGTGGTCGTCCTGCCGATGGCGGCCCGGTCGGCCGCGGCCCGCGCGGCGGCGGACCGGGCCACCGCGGCCCGGTCAGCGGCAGCCCGCTCGGCCGCCGCCTTGCTGACGGCGTTCCGCTCGGCTGCGTGTTCCGCGCGGCCGTCGCCGGGACGGGTCTCCCGGTCACCGCCGGACCGGGTCTCCTCCCGGCCCGGTTTGCCCAGCTCGGCGGAGAGCGCCGAGTTGAAGTCGGAGGAGCCGTCATCACGTCGCGCGGCCGGACGGCGGCTGGTCTCGGCCGGGTGCCGGCGGTCGGGGCCCGACACAGGGCTCGGAGTGGTCATGCGGTCTCCCTCGTCCGGTGGGTTGGGAACAGCGATGGAGCTCCGGGCTCAGCCGCCGAGCGCGGCGAGGGCCTTCTGCACCTTCGGGACGTACGCCTGGGTCTCGGCGAACGGCGGGATGCCGTCGTACTTGTGCACCGCCCCGCCGCCCGCGTTGTAGGCGGCGAGCGCCAGCGGCAGCGACTTGAACTCCTTCAGATGCTGCGAGAGCAGTTTCGCGGCGCCGTTCACGGCCTGCGCCGGGTCGAAGGCGTCGGAGACACCGAGACCGCGGGCGGTGGCCGGCATCAGCTGCATGAGGCCCTGGGCGCCGGCCTTGCTGACCGCCTTCGGGTTGTAGCCCGACTCGACCTTGGCGACCGCCGCCAGCAGCTTCGGGTCCACGCCGTGACGACGACCGGCCTGCACGAACAGGTCCGCGTACGGCACGCCGCTCAGCCCGCCGCCGTCGGGGCGCAGCCCGGCCGGGCGCAGCGACGACATGTCCTGCACCACGGAGGCGGGCATGTCGTCGAGGACGCGGCGGATGGCGGTCGGCTTCTCGTACACCGTCTGGATCTTGACGCGGTCGCCCGGCTTGGGCGCCGCGATCATCTTGTTGTCACCCATGTAGATGGCGACGTGGTCGACCGGCGAGTTGAACGCCAGGATGTCGCCCGGCTTCGCCTCGGCCAGGCTCGACACCGGCCGGCCGGCGCGGGCCTGCTGCCACGAGTTGCGCGGCAGCTCGACACCGTGCTCCTGGTAGGCGCGCTGCACCAGCGCCGAGCAGTCCAGGCCCTTGCCGGGATCGGAGCCGCCGAACACGTACGGGGTGCCGAGGTACTTCTTCGCGGCCGCCACCACGTCGTCGCCGCTGGGCCCGGCGGCGGTGGCGCCGAGCGATCCGCCGCGGGTCGCGTCGGCGAGCGCCGAGGCGAACTTCGTGCCCGACGCGGCGCCGGTCGCCGGGGCCGGGGCGGGGTTCAGGCCGAGCTTCTCCTGCAGCTCGGCGACACGGCCAAGAACTCCGGAGACACCCAGCGTCATGCCTCACTCCCGTTCGTCCGGGCCGGGCTGCCGGCGGCCTGCCGAGCCTTGGCGGTGACCGCGAGCTCATCGAGGTTGGCCTGGTCGACGCGCAGATCGTGGGCCCGGACGGTGGCGGCGTGCCGCTCGGACATCATCTCCACCGCACGCCTCCGCTTGGCCGCGTCGGTCAGCGCGGCGACCCGCTCACGCTCGACCGCCTCGGCGTCGGTCACCATGCGCTGCGCGCTGAACAGGCCGGCCGCCAGCGACTGCCGCGCCACCAGCGCCGCCACCATCGAACGGGCCGTGCCCTCGGTCGGCGCCTGGTTCCCCACGAGATCCAGCTTGCGGCGCCGCAGCAGGGCTTCGGCTTCCCGGATGTCAGCCCGTGACTGGATGACCGCGCCGCGGGCGGCGTCCTCCTGTGCTTTGCGGGCACGAAGCACGGGTCCGAGTCGGAACAGACGATTCACGTTGGCCTCCTTGCGGGCGGGTGAGCCCTCACATGACCGCTTCGGCCCGGCCCGCGCTCCGCTGAGGCCTGCACCCGCCTTGCTACCCGGCGATCCGGGAAACCGCTCAAGTGGCCCGGCTTCCTGCCGCGCCCCAGCCCGCCCGTCGGCTGTGTCCGGTTTGCCGCCATCTTCGCGGCGGCGCACCCTCGCTGCCGCGCCGTCCGCTTCGCCTTCCGACCCACCCCCCGGGCGTACGCGTGAACGCGCTCCCCATCGCCTGATGATCTGCAGCGCAGTGTGATGAGTTCGGGTGCGGAGCGGACCTCAATTCCCCACGCAACCTCTTGCAGTGTGGTGACTTGGGGTGCGGAGCGGACCTCAATTCCCCACGCAACCTCTTGCAGTGTGGTGACTTGGGGTGCGGAGCGGACCTCAACTCCCCACGCAACCTCTTGCAGTGTGGTGACTTGGGGTGCGGAGCGGACCTCAACTCCCCACGGAGGGGGTCAGGTGGTGGCCAGTAAGGCGCGCAGGGCGGCCCAGGCGTCGTCGGCCGTCACACGTTCGTCGAGGTCCTGGCGGAGGAAGGCGCTGATCTGAGGCCAGGCCGCGTTCGCCCGGTCGGCGTCCGGGTTGGTGCCGGGCACGTAAGCGCCGATCTCCACCAGCTCGCGCACCTCGCGGTGGGCGGCCATCAGACGGCGCAGCTCGGTCGCGTCGTCACGCTGCCGGCGGCTGGTGATCTTGTTGGCTACCCGGGAGATCGAGTCGAGGGCCTGGATGCTCGGGAAGTGGCCCGCGGTGGCCAGCTTGCGGTCCAGCACGATGTGGCCGTCGAGGATCGACCGGGCGGCGTCGGCGATCGGCTCGTTGTGGTCGTCGCCCTCGACCAGCACGGTGTAGAGGCCGGTGATGCTGCCACGGGCGCCCGGCCCGGCCCGCTCCAGCAGCGAGGCGAGCATGGCGAAGACGGAGGGTGGATAACCGCGGGTGGCGGGCGGCTCGCCGACGGAGAGGCCGACCTCGCGCTGTGCCATCGCCGCCCGGGTCACGCTGTCCATCATCAGCAGCACGTCGGCGCCCTGGTCGCGGTAGTACTCGGCGATCCGGGTGGCGACCGCGCCGGCGCGGAGGCGGACCAGTGGCGGGGTGTCCGAGGTGGCGATCACCACCACCGAGCGGGCCAGGCCCTCCTCGCCGAGGTCGTGCTCGATGAACTCGCGCACCTCGCGGCCGCGTTCGCCGACCAGGGCGACCACGTTCAGCTCCGCCGACGTGCCGCGGGTGATCATGCTCATCAGCGTGGACTTGCCGACACCGGAGCCGGCGAAGATGCCGATGCGCTGGCCACGGCCGCAGGGGACCAGCGTGTCGAGGACCCGTACGCCCAGGGACATCGGTTTGTCGACCAGCTGGCGCTCCATCGCCGAGGGTGGCGCCGCGTCGATGCCGACCAGTTCGCCGCGCAGGGGCGGGCCGCCGTCCATCGGACGGCCCAGGCCGTCCAGGATGCGCCCGCGCAGGTCCGGGCCGACCGCGATGCGCAGCGGACCGCCGGTGCTGACCGCCGGGGTGCCGGCGCCGAACCCGGTGATCGGGCCCAGCGGAAGGCAGGAGAGCCGTTCCCCGTCCAGGGCCACCACCTCGGCGAAGACCGGGTCCGGGCCGGTGCCGAGGCGCAGCAGGTCGCCGATCTGGGCTTCCAGGCCGCTGACCGTCACCCGCAGGCCGACAGCGCCGGTCACCCGGCCGCTGACCATCGGGCGCGCCGCGGTGAGGGCGCTCTGCAGGCGTTGCTGAAAGACGTCGGTCATACGCGCAGCGCCTCCCGCGCCCGGCTCAGCGCCGCCGCGATGGTCGCGTCCACGGTTGCGGTGCCGGTCTCGGCGACCGCGTCACCGGGCCGCAGGCTGGGATCGGGACGCAGCGTGATCCGGCGGCCCTGATAGTCGAAATCGCCGCCGGCGTCCGCGCCGGTCAGCGTCTGGTGGTCGTCCGGATGCAGCCGCACCACCATCTCGCCCTGTTCGGGTGCGGCGCTCATCGCGCGGCGCAGCGCGTCGGCGCCACGCTCGGGATGGTCGTGCAGGGCGCTCCCGACGATCGCCTCGGCGAGTTCGAAGGCGGTCGCCAGCACGACCTCCTGCAGCTCGGTGAAGGTCGGCATGAGCTGGTTCTCCAGCTCGGTGACGGCTCGCCCCAGCGCGTTCACCGCCTGGGCGAGAGCGGTCATCCGGCGGTGCTCGTACGCCTCCTCGGAGGCCAGTGCGCGTGCCTTGGCGACCTCGGCGGCCTCCGCGGCGTCGCGTTTGCCCTGCGCCCAGCCTTCCGCGTAACCGGTCGTGCGGGCCTGCTGCTTGAGGCGTTCGAGGGCCTCGCTGTCGAGGGTGTCCGGGTTGCGCAGGTCGACGGCGAACCGCGCGGCGGTGGCATTGTCCGCCACCGCCCCGCGGATCACCTGCCGGTCAGGCGATGAGCTCATCGGCTTCGCCACCGCGCTGGATCTCGATCTGGCCGGAGTCCTCGAGGGTCCGGATGACACCGACGATCTTCGCCTGCGCCTCCTCGACCATCTTGACCTTGGTCGGGCCGAGCAGATCGATCTCTTCGAGCAGGTTCTCCCGGCCGCGTTCGGAGAGGTTCCGGGTGACCTTGTCGCGGACCGGCTCCGGCACGCCCTTGAGCGCGGTGGCCAGGTCGGCCGGTTCCACCTGGCGCAGCACCAGCTGCACCGCCCGGTCCTCCAGGTTGACGATGTCCTCGAACATGAACATCCGGCGCCGGATCTCCTCGGCCAGCTCCGGGCTGCGCGCGTCGAGAGCCTCCAGGATGAGCCGCTCGGTGGTGCGGTCGGCACGGTTGATGATGTCGACGAGGGGGCCGAGACCACCGACCGTGGAGAGCTCGTCCGGCTGGAGCACGCTGGAGAGTTTGCGCTGCAACGCGCTCTCCACCTGGCGGATGATGTCCGGCGAGGTACGGTCCATGATCGCGATCCGGTGCGCGACCTCGGTCTGCACCTCGATCGGCAGGCCGGCCAGGATCGAGGAGGCCAGCGCCGACGGGATGTGCGCCAGCACCAGCGCGATCGTCTGCGGGTGCTCGTACTGGACGTACGAAAGCAGTTGCCGTGGATCCGCGTGGCTGAGGAAGTTGAACGGTATGTCGTTCATCGACGCCTCGAGCCGGTCCAGGATCAGCGCCGCCCGCTCCTTGCCGAGCGACGCCTCCAGCAGCTCCCTGGCGTAATCCATGCCGCCCGACCCGGCGTACCGGGTGGTGGCCATGGCGTAGAACTCGTCCATCACGTCGTCGACCTGGACCGGATCGAGCTTGCCCAGCCGAGCCACCTCGGCGGACAGCATCTCGACCTCTTTCTCGGTCATGTTGGCCAGCACCTGCGCGGATTGCTCCTTGCCGAGCTGGACCAGCATTATCGCGGCCTTGCGCACGCCCGTCATCGACAGTGTCGTGAGCCCAGGTGTGGTCAACGGGTACTCCTCGTCCTACTCTTCGGTGGTTCAGCGCGTGGAGTCCGCGGACATCCAGCTGCGGATCAGGGCGGCGGTCTCGTCGGGCTTGTCCCGGACCAGGTCCTCGATCTCGCGGTGCCGCTCCACGCGCGCCTCGTCGTTGCGCGTGACCGCCTCCGGGCTCTCCAGCATGTTCATCGCTCCGGCCGCAGTCACGTCCAGCTCCGCCTGACGCTGCGCCTCCAGCGCGGCCTGCATCTCCTCGAGGTGACGACGCTCCTCCTCGGTGAGCTGCTGGCGCTTCTTGGCGCGCTTGTTCGCCCGCCAGGCCAGGAAGATCAGCGCGAGCACCACGAACAGCAGAGCGGCCGTCTTGATCAGCGTGAGCTGCTTGGCCTCCTTCTCCTGATCGGCCGCGGCGGCGAGCTCCTTCGCGGCGGCATCGGCAGCGCCGGTGTCGAACGGCATGGCCGCGACCGCGATGGTGTCGCCGCGGGTGGCGTCGATGCCGGCCGCGGCGCTGATCAGCTGCTGGACCTGGGCGGGGTCGACGCCGGCGGCCGTGGTGCTGTTCAGCAGGACCGAGACGTTGAGCCGGTCGATGCCGCCCGGCGCGTTCCGGCGGACCTCCTGCACCTCGTTCAGCTGCCGGTTGCGGACCTCGTTCTTGCTGGAGTACTGACCGTTGCCGGCGCCGTTCGGCACCTGGATGTTGTCCGGGCCGAGTACCCCGCCGCTGCCGCTGCCGCTGCCGGTGTAGGTCTCGGTGTTGACGCTCTCCGACTCCGCCGGCACGGCCGGGTCGGCGCTGTAGGTCTTGCTGCGCGTCTCGGTCTGGTCGAAGTCCAGCTCCGCGGTGGTGGTGACCACCGCGTTGCCCGGGCCGACCAGGTTGTCGAGCATCCGCTGCAGCGAGGAGTTCAGCCGGTTCTGGAAGGAGACGGTCTGCTGCTCGGCGCCGTCACCGCCTCCGGACGCGATTGACGCGCCACCGCCGGCGGAGAGCATCCGGCCGTCCGAGCCCGCAACCGTGACCTGGGTCGGGTCGAGGCCCTCGACGCTGGAGGCGACCAGGTGCACGATCGACTGCACCTGCTGCTCCTCGAGCTGGTTGTTCGCCTTCGAGGCGACCAGCACCGACGCGGTCGGCTTGGCCTGGTCCTCGGTGAAGACGTCCTCCTTCGGCATGACGAGGTGCACGGTGGCCGCCTCGACGCCGTCGATCGACTTGATCGTCTTGGCCAGCTCGCCCTCCAGCGCGCGCTGGTAGTTCGCGTGCTGCATGAAGTCGCTGGTGGTGATGCCCTGCTGGTCGAGCAGCGAGTAACCGGTGCCCTCGTCGCCGGGCAGGCCCTCGCCGGACAGCTGGAGCCGGAGGTCGTTCACCTGGTCCCGGGGAACCATGATGGTCTGGCCGTCGTTCGCCAGCTCGTACGAGGTGCCCGACTTCTGCAGCGACTCGACGATCGCGCTGGCGTCCTTGCTCGAGAGGTTGTTGAACAGGATCTGGTAGGACGGCTTGGCCGCCCAGGTGGCGAAGAAGTAGCCGCCGACCATGATGGCGACGACGGCGAAGATGGTGACAGCCTTCTGTCCCGGTGTGAAGGACTTGAAGGCGTCCGTGATACGGCGTACCGGAGCGGGAAGGCGGTCAGTCATGTCAGGCCTGCATCCTCATGATCTCCTGGAAGGCCTCCACGGCCTTGTTGCGAATAGCCATGGTCAGCTGCAGTCCGAGGCCTGCCTCGGTGGCAGCCATCGTGTACTGGGCCGGGTCCTTCAACGTGCCGTCGGCGACCTGGACCGCCAGGTCGCTGGCCTTGGCCTGGGCCTGCTGCACGTTCTCGATGCCCTTGGCGAGCATCCCGGCGAAGTCGGCGTTCGGGCCTGCCGGAGCAGCGGCACCGGTGGTCTCGGCGGTGTCCGAGAACCAGTTGGTGCCGCCGACCCCGGCGATGCCGGAGAAGCCGCCGATCGGGTTGATGGGCGAGGTCAACTGGATCACTTCCCGAGGTTGATGGCTGCGCTGTAGGCGTCTCGGGCCCGGTCCACCACGGCGAGATTGGCCTGGTAGGAACGCTGGGCCATCATCATCTGGGCCATCTGGCTGCCCATGTCGATGTCCGGCCGGCGGACGTATCCCTCGGCGTCGGCGAGCGGGTTGTCCGGCTCGTAGGCCAGGACTCCCTCGGCGTTGCCGAACTGCACGCCGGCCACCTCGGCGCCGTTGCCGTCCTGCGCCGCGCGGGCCTGGACGTAACGCGCCTGGAAGGCGTTCTCCGAGGTACGGGTGGTGGTGTTGACGTTGGCGATGTTGTCGGCCACGGCGTCCAGCCACTTGCGGTAGACGGTGACGCCGGTGCCGGCGGTGCCGATCGCGTTGAAGATGCTCATCAGGCCCCCTTGATGGCTTCGCGCAGCGAGTTGTACTTGCCGTCCAGAGCTCGAATGGTGAGCTGGTAGCGCATCGTGGTGTCGATGTGCTGCAGCGTCTCGTGGTCGAGGTTGACGTTGCTGCCGTTGAGGCGGGTCGGCTCCAGCGAGGTCAGCACGCTCGGGGACACCCCGGCCGGCGATTCGCCGCGGGCGACGGCGCTGTTCAGCGCCTCCTCGAACTTGACCTTACGCGCCCGGTAGCCGGGGGTTTCGATGTTCGCGATGTTGTTGGCGATGGCGTTCTGCCGGGCCGCGAGGCCGGCGACAGCAACGCGCAATGCGGACGACGAGCGGTCGTCGAACAAGGTGATCTCCCTTAGTCGATCCGTCTGGTCGCCATTCCTTTGGCTGCTTCTGCGGAGCAATCCGTTGCTCGTACCCTGCATTTCGGCCTGCCCGCCGATCCGCTGAGTCCCAAGCGGTTGCTGCGAGGTTGCACACGAGAACGTCCCGGCCCTCGAAGTCGAGGGTCGGGACGTTTTGTCTGCTTTTAAAGGACCTACATTGCACAATCCAGATAAACGGGACGTTTCACCGCTTCGCCGGTCTCGATCCGGGACGTCATCGCCGACTGCTGCCGGTTGGCGGTGAGGCGGCGGGCCAGCTCCTCCGCGGCGGCGAGTTGGCGGGTGAGGATCGCGTCCGCCCGCGGCCGCAGCTCCAGCGGCAGGGCGCCCAGCTCGGTCGGCGGTCGCCACAGGTCCGACGGCGGCGTCTCGGCGACGCGGCGCTCGTCGGCCAGCATGGCCTCGACCGTCTCGACGTCCATCTCCAGCTCGTCGAGCGCTGCGGTCCAGGCCTCGCGCCAGTCCACGGTGTTGGTGCTCATCTCCGGTCCTCCCGCCGGGTCACCGCCGGCGTCGGGGTAGTCATGTCCCGGCCGATGCTGCCTCGCGCCACGCGTCACGCAGTGGCTCCATGAGCCGGCGGCACGACGCGACCCGGTCGGGCTCACGCTTGATGTTGGCGCCGATCAGCTCCATCAGCACGAAGCCGTAGAGGTTGGCCAGCCCCGGCGCCCCGTCCCAGGCCTCCATGTCGAGGCTGCAGCGCAGCTCGATCACGATCTCCTGAGCGTGGTTGAGCTTGTCGTTGGCCGCCTCGCGGTTCTCGCTGCGGAGCGCCTCCTCACCCTGCATCAGGTCCAGGATCAGGCGGTCGTAGAGCATGGTCAGCAGCTTCGCCGGCGAGGCGGTATTGATCGAGTCCTGCAGGTAGCGATCACGAAGATTCGGTGCGGTCATCGGTCTCCCTCGTCAGTGCGTCCGGATGGCTGGCGGTTCGGGCTCAGCCGAGGCTGCCCAGCTGCCCGGCGAGCCAGTTGGACTGGTTCTTCAGCTTGCCGAGGGACGATTCCAGGTTGGTGTACTGCCTCTGCAGCGTGAGCTGGCGAGCCTCGAGACGGGTGTCCCAGTTGCTGATCTGCGACTTGAAGTTGTCGATCTCCTGCCGCCGCCCGGTGATGACGTTGGTGACGGAGAGGGACTGCTTGCTCGTCTGGACCTCGAAGTTGTCCGCGAGCCCGATCACCGCCTCCTGGATCTTCACAGGGTCGGCGTTGTAGGCCGCGGTGAACGTGGCCGCGTCGAAGGTCAACTGGCCGCCGCGGTCCAGCTGGATGCCGACCTGCGAGAGGCTGCCGAACGCGATCTTCTTCATGTTGCCCGGCGACTCTTCCGGGAGCCCTGAGCCGTCCGCCGGCTTGACGTACTTCGGGTTGTCGTACGACAGGCCACCGCTGATCGAGCCCAGAATGGTCTGGCTCAGCTGGCGCACCATGAAGTCGCCGGTGAGGGGCGAGCCCTTGTTCGTGGAGGGGTCGAACGCGGTCTGCGTCTTCACCTCGGTCAGCGTGGCGTTGGCCGCGTCGACGAACGCCTGCAACTTCTCCGCGATGCCGGCCACGTCGGTCTGAGCGTTGACGGTCACCCCGGTTTCGGGCTTGGTGACCGTCACCGAGACGCCGTTCAGCAGTCCGGTGAAGGTGTTGCTGCTGCTCTTCACCTCGTAGCTGCCTGGCGTGAGCGTGGGGTTCAACGGGTCGGTCGTGTCCAGCGAGCCCACCCGGATCAGCGCGTCCGCCGCCGGAGCGACGGTGACCGGCGAGGTGGAGAGCCCAGTGACCGTGAAGGCGTTCTCGGTCCCGGTCTTGGTGCTGCTGAGCTGCAGAATCACGTCGCCGGTGCTGGTCGTGACCACGCCGGCGCGGATGGGGAGGCCCTTGGTGCTGTTGATCGCGGCGGCGACGGCGGCCGGTGACTTGTCGGTGCCGAGCTCGACCTTCATCGGCGTTCCCGCGGGCGGGGTGCCGAAGGAGAAGGACAGCTCGGTCGAACCGTCCGTGGCGTCGGTCGTACCGCTCGCAAACTTGGCGGTGCCGACCTGCGCGGAAGCCACCGAGACGACGTCGAAGGTCGTCATCCCCGAGGAGGAGTTCGCGCCACCGGTGGCGGTCGCGGTCACTCCGGTGGAGCTGGAGGTCGCTTTCAGCGACCGCCAGGTGCTCAGCTGGCCGAGCGTGTCGGCCGCGCCCTTCAGCGCGGAGAGCTTGGTGTTCACGGTCTGGTACGACGCCACCGTGTTCTCGGCGGTCTTGACCTTGACCTTGAGGCGGGTCTGGGGAGCAGCCTCCACCTGCATCATCTGAGTGATGATGCTGGAGGTGCTGAGACCGCTGACGAGGCCGTCGACAGAGCTGCTGGACACGGTTGCTCGCTTTCGCTGCGGGAAAAGGTCAGGGGTAGCGGGAGTCTGACTTCCCGCTACCCCTACCTATTCGGTCGTTCGCCGTACGAATTCAGTGGTGCTCGGTGGCAGTTCGGTTAGCTCTGTCGCCCGGATCAGCGGAGCAGCGAGAGCACGTTCTGCGCGGACTGGTTCGCCTGCGACAGCATCGAGGTGCCGGCCTGGGTCAGGATCTGGTTACGGGTGAACGACACCATCTCCTGAGCCATGTCGGTGTCGCGGATCCGAGACTCGGACGCGGAGAGGTTCTCCACCGCGACGTTCAGGTTGTTGATCGTGTGCTCGAAACGGTTCTGGTACGCACCGAGCTGGGCACGCGAGTCGGACACGTTGCGGATCGCCGAGTCGATGGCGGTGATCGCCGCGCTCGGGTCGGTCTTCAGGTTCAGGCCCGCGGTGCCGAGGGTGTTGGAGTTCACCGCACCGATGGAGATGCCGATTCGCTCGTTGGCGTTGGAACCGACCTGGAAGCGACCGGTGTTGCCGCCCTTGACCGCGTTCGTCGTGGTGTCACCGGTCGCGGTGGCACCGCCGGTCAGCGAGTTCAGTGCGCCGCCGGTGCCGTCGGTGATCGAGAAGTTGCCGACACCGGAGGTGCTGAACTTCACCGAGCCGTCCGAGGCGGTGCTCGCCGACATCGAGATCTCGTTGCCCTGGAACTTCGTGCCGGTGTTGGGGTTGGTCTGCTCCTTCAGCGAGCTGGAGATGGCCGAGTTGATCTTCTTGGCCACGTCCTGCGCGCTGTCCGAGGCCGTGAAGGTGCCCTGCGGGATGGTGACGGTGATAGGCGTGGCGGAGACGTCGGCGCCGTCCACCGTGTTGATCGTCAGAGTGGTGGCCGCGCCGGCGTTGGCGGTGACGACGTCACTCAGAGCCTGCTTCGCGGTGCCCGCCCCGCTCCCGGCGTTCAGCTTCGCGCCGTCGACCTTGGCGTTGGCGCCGAACGAGCCGTCCAGCAGCTTCGACTTGCCGAACGCCGTGGTCTCACCGATCCGGTCCAGCTCCGCGTTGAGCTGCAGCATCTCCTTGTTGGCGGCGTCCTTGGCGTCGACGTCCATCGCGCCGCTGTTGGACGTCTGGACCGACAGGTCACGCATGCGCTGCAGGATCGAGGTGACCTCGTTGAGCGCGCCCTCAGCGGTCTGCGCGACGCTCACACCGTCCTGGGTGTTGCGGACGGCGGTCTTGAGACCACCGATCTGGGCCCGCAGGCCCTCGGAGATCGAGAGGCCGGCCGCGTCGTCCGCCGCCCGGTTGATCCGGAAACCGCTGGACAGCTTCTCGAGCGACTTCGACATCTGGTTGTCGGTCACCGAGAGGTTCCGGTAGGCGTTCTGGGCGGCGATGTTCTGGTTGATACGAAGACCCATGGGTGATTCCTCCTTGAGTGGGGTCTTTGTCGGCCCATCCGTGAGCCGTGGTGCTACGCACGTCCCATCGGCGGTTAGCCGAGAGGCCATGAGGATTCTCTGAGATTTCTTCGGGCTTTTAGGGCGAATCCGGAGATGTGCCGATCGGGAGAAACCGCTCAGTGGCACGGCGGATGTGCCGACCTGTCCGAATGAGCGGGTCCGCCGAGGGGGTAGGCCCGACCAGCGATACGACGGAGGACCGGGTGAGCCTGACCGACCTGGCCAGCGTCCTGTGGCGTTCACGTGAGCTGCTCGAGATGCTGCTGTTCAAGCTTGAGGAGGAGCAGTTGCTCCTCGCGCAAAACCGGTCACGCTGGCTCAGCCACGCCACCCGCGAGGTGGAGCTCGTGCTGGACCAGATCCGGCAGACCGAGGTCATCCGGGCGGCGTACGCCCAGGAGGTCGCGGCCGAGCTCGGCCTGTCCCCGGACGCCTCTCTCGGCGAGCTCGCCGACGCGGCGCCGGAACCCTGGTCGGACCTGTTGCACCAGCACCGCAAGGCCTTCCTCATGTTGACGTCGGAGATCCGGGCCCTGGCCGACGTCAACCGCGAGCTGCTCACCGCCGGCCAGCGCGCGGCTCGCGAAACCATGCTCGCGTTCGCCGAGACTGTGGAAACGTACGGACCGCAGGGCCAGACCGTCAGCGGCGCCGTGCGGCGCCCCACCCTGGTTGATGAGGCGATCTGATGGGCAGCACATTCGGTGGACTCAACACGGCGCTCACCTCGCTCTATGCGCAGCGCCGGGGCCTGGACATCACGGGCCAGAACATTGCCAACGCCAGCACCGAGGGGTACACCCGCCAGCGTGTGGTGATGCAGTCGCAGAACGCCAACCTGGTGCCGGGTGTCTACGCCACCACGTCCGCGGTGGGCAACGGTGTGACGGTGTCCTCCGTGGACCGGTTGCGGAATACGGCGCTGGACCAGCGCAGCTACACCGAGCATGCGAACTCGGCGTACCACAACCAGCGGGCCGGCGCGTACAACCTGATCGAGGACGCTTTCGCCGAGCCGAGCGACACCGCGCTCCAGGCCCGCCTGCAGGACATGTGGGACGGCTTCAACACGGTTGCGGCCAACCCGGACAAGGCGCCGCCGAAGGCAGCCTTGATGGAGCAGGCGGTCACGGTGGCCGCGTCGCTCAACGACGCGTCCGGCGCGCTGAACAGCCAGTACGAGTCGACCCGCGCGGGTCTCGACACCTACGTCAACGACGTGAACAACGCGGCGTCCACGATCGCCCGCCTGAACAAGGAGATCGTGGTGGCCACGGGCGCCGGCCTGCAGGCGAACGAGTTGATGGACCAGCGTGGCCAGGCGATGCTCAAGCTGGCCGAGCTGACCGGCGCCACCGCGACCGATCTGCCGAACGGCGCGATGAACGTGTTCGTCGGGAGTGGACCGCTGGTCAGCGAGTTCACCACGCGGCAGATCGAGATCGAGCCGGGCAGCGCACTGCGCCTGGAAGACCTGGCAACGACCGACGTCAACCTGCGGTGGTCGGACACGAAGAGCCCGGTCGCCGCCGGCGGGAGCATGGGCGCCCAGATGGAGCTGCTCGCCAAGGGCGGCACCCTGGACGCCCTGTCCGCCCGCTTGGACACGGTAGCCACCAAGCTCGCCGAGACGGTGAACGACAAGCACCGGCTCGGGTTCAGCATCGACGGGACCACCGGACAGGACTTCTTCGTCTCGAAGAACGCCTTCCCGCTGTCGGCGTCGAACATCTCGGTGAGCATCACCGACCCCGCCAAACTGGCGGTCTCCTCGGGCGACCCCACCGGCACGCCCAAGGTGCTCAACGGCGAGGTGGCCGATGACCTGTCGGAGCTCGCCACGTCCCGGAGCGGTGCCGATGCCGAGTACCAGTCGCTGATCGGCGACCTCGGTGTCTCCGCGCAGTCCTCGATCCGCCGCCGGGACATCCAGAACGCCGTCACCGACCAGGTCGACGCGGCTCGCGACGCGGAGTCCGGGGTGAACCTCGACGAGGAGATGACCAACCTCCTCACGTACCAGCGCGGGTACGAGGCGGCGTCCCGGGTCCTGACCACGATCGACTCGATGCTCGATCAATTGATCAACCGAACCGGTCTGGTCGGTAGGTAAGGAAGGCTCTCATGAGTAGCCCACGAGTGACCGAAAGCAGCGTCCGCACGCGGACGATGGCGAGTCTGCAGCGCAACCTCGCTCGCACCCAGGCCTCGCACGACCAGATCTCCAGTGGCAAGCAGCTGAACCGGCCTTCGGACTCACCGACCGGCACGGTCACGGCACTGCAGCTGCGCGGTGAGATCCGGGCGAACAAGAAGTACTCCGCCAACGCCGACGACGCGATGGGCCGGCTCGGCGCTGTGCAGGACAACCTGCAGAGTTCGGTCGTTCTGATGGCGAAGGTCCGGGACCTGACTCTGGCCGCCTCCAGCATGAGCGGCGGCAGCACCCCGGAGGCGAACAAGGCGCGTGCCGCCGAGATCGAGCAGATCAAGGGCACGCTGGTCCAGTACGCGAACACGAAGTACCTGGACCGGCCGGTGTTCGGTGGGTTCACGCCGGACGCCGAGGCGTACGACGCGACCGGCGGGTACATCGGCGAACAGAGCGGCGAGACGTTACGGGCGATCGGGCCGAACGCCCGGGTTCGTGTGGACGTCCGGGGGCCGGAGGCGTTCGGCACCGATTATCTCGTCGACGACGCCGGTCAGTTCGTCGACGCCGACGGGAACCTGATCCCGCCCGGGGGAACACCCGTACAGAATCCGGCCCAGGTGTTCCGGGTTCTGGACGACCTCGTCAGGGCTATGCGAAACGGTGACGACGCCGCTGTCCAGACAGGTCTCGCGAATATTGATAAAGCCTCTGAAAAGATGAAATCTACTCTTTCGGAGGTTGGCGCCCGATACAATCGGGTTACCCAGATGAAGCAGTCCGCTGAGGATCGCTTGATGTCCGTGTCGTCGCAGCTCTCCGATATCGAGGATGTCGACCTGCCGAAGGCGATCATGGAATTGCAGCTCCAGCAGACCTCGTATCAGGCCGCCCTGGCCGCCACGGCCAAGGTGATCCAGCCCTCGCTCATCGATTTCCTGAGGTGACCATGACTACTCGCACCGCGTCCCGTCCGATCGAGGCCACGATGACCGACCCGTCGCTGGGTTTGCCGACCATCACGATGGCGGTGCCCATGCCCGGTTTCCCGGCACACCGGGAGTTCGTTCTCGTGCGTCTGAACGAGGAGGGTCTGCTCTACGCCTTCACGTCAGTCGACAACCCGGAGCTGCGCTTCCTGGTCGCGCCGCCGGAGCCGTTCTTCCCGGAGTACGCGCCGGAGATCGAGAACGACGTCTTCGCGGCGCTGAACACGAGGGACCCGGACCGTCTGCTGCTGCTCACGGTGATCACCGCCGGCACGGACGAGACCACCGCGAACCTGCTCGCGCCGATCGTGGTGGACCGCGACACCATGCGGGCCGCCCAGGTCGTCCTGAGTGGATCCGGCTACCCGGTCCGGGCGATCATGAACCGGAACTTCTGATCCTCCGCCTAAGGCGCGGCCGTGTTTCTTCGCGGTCGCGCCTTTGCCATGCTGTCCGTTCCATGGATGGAGGAGGGCATCGATGCTGGTGTTGACCCGCCGGGCCGGCGAGAGCGTGATGATCGGCGACGACGTCGTCATCACGGTGCTGGAGGCCCGTGGTGACGTCATCCGACTGGGCATTCAGGCCCCTCGAGACGTCCAGGTGCACCGCGAGGAGGTGTACCGCGAGCTGCAGGAGGCCAACCGGGCGGCCGCCTCGCCCACCGAGGACGAGGTGGATGCGGTGACCAGGATGCTGGGGAAGCCCGAGCCGAGGAGCTGAGACACGGGGAGCGCCCGCGACGGGCGCTCCCCGTTCTCAGGTGAGACTCACTCCTCGCGAGCGCAGGAAGGCGATCGGGTCGACCGCGTTGTCGTGGTTGGCGGGCGCGGCGTTCACGTGCACCTCGAAGTGCAGGTGCGGCCCGGACGAGGAGCCGGAGGTGCCGACGTGCCCGAGGAGCTGTCCCTTCGTGACGGCCTGGCCGACGGTGACGACCGGGCGGCGCACCAGGTGGCAGTACCGGGTGACGATGTCGCCCGCGTGCTGGACCTCCACGTACCACCCGCAGCCGGAGAGTGTGCGGTTGCCGTCGACGTCGCAGGTGCCCGCCGAGACGTTGCACACCACCCGGATCACCGTGCCCGCGGAGGCGGCCAGAATCGGGGTGCCCCGGACGGCGGACAGGTCGATGCCGTCGTGTGCCGGGCGGGCGATCGTCCGGAAACCGCTCACCAGCCCGGCGGCCACCGGAAGCCCCCAGCTCTCGCCCTGGCGGGGCACCGGGACGGCCGGGGTCGTGGGCGCGCAGGCCGGGATCGCGGTGGCCGGGCGCACCACGTACGCGTCCGAGGCGTAGGCGCCGTTGGCCAGCCGGTTCCAGAGGTCCGTGGTCCGCACCGTGCCGGTGATCTGCTGCGCGCGCACCTGGCAGACGATCCACACCGTCGCCCCGTTCGCCACCGAGCCGAACCGCTCGCCGGCGGCCGAGGGGGTGCGGCGCAGGTTGAGGCGCATGCCGTCGGTCTTGGCGGCGCCGGTCACCGTCGGCACCTTGGGGGCGGCCGAGACGGGCACGGGTGCCGGCACCGCGACGCCCACCAGGCTCGCCGCGGCGACGGCGGCTACTTTCTTGATCGCGCGCATGAGGAAAGGCTGACCGCCGCCGGATGCCGGCCCGGTGCTCGCGGAGTGCTGCTCGGTTGCTGCCGGACGCACCTCACCTGCACCGCCGGTTGACCCCGCGGACAACGTCCCGGCCGCACTCTCATCGTCAGGCGGGAGAATCCCGTCTCTTCTCCTCGGGGGTGCGGGCGTGGGCGCAGAGCTCGAATCGGTCATCGTGAGCGGCGCGGTCGGCACCGCGTGCGCGCTGGATCTCAGGGTGGACGCCCATGTGCACACCGGCTTCTCGGCCGGCCGGGACGCGGTCGGCGTGGTGGTCTCGGCCGCCGACCGGGCCGGCCTCACCGCGCTGACGTTCGCGGACCAGGCCGGTCCGGACACCACCTGGCTGAGCGCGTACGCCGACGCGGTGCGCCGGGCCCGGCACCGCACCGAGCTGAAGCTGCGGGTCGCCGCCGAGGTCGAGGTGGTCCGGCCGGACGGCTGGCTGGCGCTCCCGGGGGACCTGGCGCAACTGGACGCGCTCTCCGTCGCGGTCTCCGCCCTGCCGTACGGCGACGAGCTGCTCGACTCCCGTGAGCTGCGGCGCCGTCTCGACGCCGGGGCGCTCACCGCCGGCCAGGCCGCCGAGGCGCTGGTGTCGGCGACCGCGAAGGGTCTCGAGCGGGCTTCCCGTTACGTGCCCGCGCAGCTGGCCCGGCCGCTGGCGCTGCTCGCGCAGGCCGGTGTCGACGAGGCCGTGGTGGGTTCCGGCCTACTCGGTGAGCTGGCCGCCGCGTGCCGGGCCACGGGCACCGTCGTGGAGATCAGCGAGGCCTGGCGCAGCCCGTCGCCGCGCCTGGTGACGATGCTGCGGGACGCCGGCGTGACCGTGCTCCCGGCGAGCGACGCCCGGTACGCCGCCGAGGTGGGCCGCTGGCAATACCTGCGCCGCGTGTGAGCGAAACCGAACACGATCTGTTCTCGCCTCCGTACTCTCTGTGATGCCAGCACTTCAGCATGGGAGAGTTGCGATGAGTATGGTTCAGCAGGCTATCGAGGTCAGCGCGCCCGTCCACACGGTGTACGAGCAGCTCGCGGCGTTCGAGAACTATCCGCGCTTCATGACCGGGGTCCGTCAGGTGACGTCCACCGGCGCCGATCAGACGCACTGGATCATGGACGTCGACGGGAAGCGGCGGGAGTTCGACGCGCAGATCATCGAGCGCTCGCCGGACGAACGGGTCTCCTGGTCGACCATGGAGGGCCCGCTGCTGGCCGAGACCCTCACCCTGCGGCCGATGGGTGAGACCAAGACCCAGATCGTCGCGCAGCTCGAGGCCGACATCGCCTTCCTGATGCCCAGCGACCGGCACGGCCAGGAGTCGCTGAACCGGCGGCTCAAGGCCGACCTGACCACGTTCAAGGGCCTGGTGGAGAGCGGCGTGCTGGGCGGTCGGCCGATCCCGCACGGCGCCAGCAGCAAGCCCCGGTCGGTGCTGTCCGAGATGATCGCCCGCGACCCGGCGTCGCCGGCCGCGGTCGCCGCGCGCATCCGCAACCGCCCCGCCGGCGCGTCGCCGAGCCCCGGCGCGGGCTGGGACACCGGCGCCGCCCAGATGGGCGGTCGCACCGGTGCCCGCGACGAATGGGGCAGCGGAATGATCAACGAGGAGGAGCGCGGCAGCTGAGCCGCGATCTGCTCAGGGGCCGGCCGCGAGGCCGGCCTTTTTCTGTGGTGTGACCAGGTCAGGCCGGCGCGCTCTCCAGCGTCACCACGAGCCGGGCCCCCCGGGGTACGGCCTGCTCGTACCGCACCGAGCCACCGTTCGCCTCGACCAGGTGCCGCACGATGAACAAGCCCAGCCCGGCACCCCGGATGAACCGGCCGAACAAGTTGGGCACCAGGTCCTCGGGGATCCCGGCGCCGCCGTCCTGCACGACCAGCACCACCAGGCCGCCGTCCTCCCGCCGGGCACGGATGTGGATCGGCGGCGCCCCGTGTCCGAGGGCGTTCTTCAGCAGGTTCTCCACCACGACCGTCAGGTGCCCACGGTCGGCCAGCGCGGTCAGCTCCTCGTCGATGGCGACCTCCACGTCGCCCCGGCCGGTGTGCGCCTCGCTGACCGCCTCGACCACCTCCAGCAGCGGCACCGGTGTGCGCCGCGCGGTGACCGCGCCGGTGTCCAGCCGGAACAGCAGCTGCAGATCGTTCATCATCTTGATCAGCCGGCGGGTGTTCTTGTCGATCTTCGTGGCCAGTTCGAGCCGGATGTCGTCGGGCAGGTCCGCCCAGTCCGCGCAGAGCAGTTCGGCGAGGCTGGCGATCGAGCTGATCGGCTGCGCCACGTCGTGGGTCAGCATCGAGGTCAGATCGTTCTTGAAGGCCAGCGCCGCGGCGAGCTGGGCGTTGCCGCGTTCGAGGTCGGCGGCGTGCTCGGTGAGGGCGTCCTCGGCCTGTTTGCGCTCGGCGATGTCGACGCAGGTGGCCACGTAGCCGCGAGGCGCCCCGGCAGCGTCCGGGATGGCCGCCATGGTGGCCAGCACCGGGACCTGCGTGCCGTCGGCGCGGGGGATGCTCCAGTCCTGCCCGGTTCCGGGCGGCGGCAGCGGAACCGAATCGGCGTGCCCGGTCAGCTCGCGCCACCGCCGGTTGACGTCTATCACCCGGTAGTTGGCGTCCAGCACCATGACTGCTTCGTTCATCGACTGCAGCAGGGTCTGCGCGAAGTCCTGCCGTTCCCGTAGCTCGGCGACGAGCTGCCGCTGCCGCAGGTCGGCACGGTCCAGCGTGCGCACCAGATAGGCGAGCAGCGCGAGCAGGGAGAGCGCGGCGAGGATCACCCCGGTGCTGACCGCGGCGGCGGGCCGGCTGATTCCGGTACCCACGGCGAACGCGCTCACCAGTGCGGCGATGATCGGGGTCGCGATCAGGGCGGGAGCCAGTCGCCGGACGGCAGCGCGCGGACCGGGGTCGTCGAGCGTGCGCAGTGGTCCCGCCTCGGGCCGGGCGAGGATGGCGCCCGCGGTGAGCAGCAGCAGCGTGCCGGCCAGGTGCAGCGACATCACGCTGTCCGGGCCGCGGCCGGGCGGGTACGGGTCGAACAGCCGGGGCACCAGGGCCACCAGCGCGATCATGGCGGCGCCGAGCAGCAGCGGGTCGGCGATCCGGAAGGAGACCTCGCCCGCCCGATGTGGCAGACGCAGGTCGAGGCCCGCAAGGGCCAGCCCGGTCAGCACCGCGGCGACCGCTCCGGCGGGGTGGTCGCGCAGGGCCGCGGCGGCGAGAGCGGCCGCGGTGAGGGCCAGCAGCGCGGCGGTGCCCGCACGGACCCGGGCGGCCCGCGCGCCGGCCACCGGCACGACCTGCACCAGCAGGGCGATCCCGGCCGGGACCAGCGCGGCCGCCGGGCCGGGGACTACCCCGCCCGACGGTACGCCGTCGTCAAGCGTGCGTGTGTCCAGGGCGCCGAGGACGGTGACTGTGACACCGGCGCACCCGGCGATCAGCCGGGACAGCCTGCCCACGCCATGCGCCGCGATATGCACATATACCCCCAAGACGTGAGGGAAAGAGCATAACGCCTGAGTAGGCGGTTACTTGCCGGCCCAGGTGAAGCCGTCCTCGAGGCGGACCTTGCTCGCGACGCGCGTGATGTCGGCGTGCAGCCGGTTGGCGTGGTGGCCGCAGAACGCCAGCTCGCCACCGCTGGTCAAGGTGACCTCCAGCTTGGCGGCCGCGCCGCAGCGATCGCAGCGTTCGGTCAGCTCGCCGACGATGTCGATCTCGGGCGACAGCAGGGCGGTCATAGCGCTCTCCTTGCTCGGTGGCGGTGCAGCGGTCCTGACAGCGAGAAATTCGGCCCGCCGCACGGTCGGTTTAGTAGTTCCGGTTGTGATCCGCCCGATCCGGATCGGTTGGCAACGTGACTGCTCCTCTGCTTTCCCGCCGACGGTCCCGGCATGCCCCGCAGTCGGGGCGAGATCGCCGAGAGGGGCCTGAACCGCCAACTGCCCAACGAGAGCCCTCGGCGACGGTTAGCGTGAGAGCGACCCCTGCCCGAGGAGGACCCATGTCCGAGGCGCCGGCTGCCGAGAGGCCGACAGTCCTGGTCGTCGACGACGAAGAGGACCTTCGCGACATCATGCGCCGCATGCTGGAACGGCGCGGGTACGCGACGCTGGCGGCCGGTGAACCCGGCGAGGCGATCCCGATCTGCCGGGACCACCCGGGCGAGATCAATGCGCTCATCACCGATCTGACGCTACCCGGGGTTTCCGGCGGCGACCTGGCGAAGACGGTTCGGGACATGCGCCCCGGCATCGGCGTCGTGTTCGTCTCCGGCCTGCCCAAGGACATCGCGGTCAGCAACGGCCAGATCGGCGAGGACGACGTCCTGGTGAAGAAGCCGTTCACCGCCGACGCGCTGCTCCAGGCACTCAAAGCCGCACTGGCCCCGAACGATTAGGCGACGGGCCAAGGCACGGTCAGCTCGCCGAGCCGCCAGCGGGCCGGGCCGTCGAGCACCACCCGGCCCTCGGCGCGCAGCCGGCGGACGGTGGCCAGCCATCGCTGCCGCGGGCCGAACGGGGTCGCCTCGGTCTCCCAGGCCCGGCCGAGCGCCCGCAGCAGCTCGTGCACCGGGTGGCCGGGCACGTTGTGATGGATCAGCGCCTTCGGCAGCCGCTCCGCGAAGATCGACGGATGCTCCAGCACGGGCAGCCGGGCCGACAAGGTCAGGGTCAGTGGCACACCGTTCTCGACGACCGCCCAGGCGGCGATCCGGCCCAGCTCGTCACAGGTGCCCTCGATCAGGGTCGCGCCGGTGGCGGTCATCGCCTGCCAGGCGGCCGCCACTTCCTCCTCGGGGTACTGGCGCAGCACGTTGAAGGCGCGCACCACCACGGGCGAGAGGCCGGCCAGCTCGAAACCGCCACGCCGGAACTCCAGCCACGGCGGGTCGGCGAACGGCTGGGCCTCGCTCACCCGTACCGGATCGATCTCCAGGCCGACCACCGCGATGTCCGGCCGGACCGTGGCCGCCAGACGGCCGCGAAGCTCGATCGCGGTGATCGGCGTCGCGCCGTAGCCCAGGTCGACGACCATCGGCTGCGCCGCCTTTTTAAGATCAATTTCGCATCTGTACGCGAGGAAGCGGTCGACCCGTCGCAGCCGGTTGGGGTTCGTCGTCCCCCGGGTGATCGCGCCGACCGGCTTCATCATGTCCCTACTTCTCCCGGTGCACCTTGTGCTGCGCGGCCTGCGCGATCGGCCGGATCACCAGCCGGTCGATGTTCACGTGGTGCGGCCGGGTCGCGGCGAACGCGATGACGTCCGCGATGTCGTCGGCGACCAGCGGCTCCTTGACCCCGTCGTAGATCGCGTCGGCCCGCTCCCGGTCGCCGCCGAAGCGGTTGAGCGAGAACTCGTCGGTGCGCACCATCCCCGGGTCGATCTCGATCACCCGGACCGGCTTGCCGGACAACTCCAGCCGCAGTGTCCCGACCAGGGCGGTCTGGGCGTGCTTGGCCGCCGTGTACCCGCCGCCGCCCTCGTAGACGGTGAACGCCGCAGTCGAGCCGACCGTCACGATCGTGCCGTTCCCACTGGCCTCCAACGCCGGCAGCAGGGCCTTGGTGACCCGGAGCGTGCCGAGCACGTTCACGTCGTACATCCACTGCCAGTCGTCGACCGGCGCGGTGGCGACCGGGTCCAGGCCGCGGGCGCCGCCCGCGTTGTTCACCAGCAGGGTGACCGGGCCACCCAGACCGGTCACCAGCTCGGCGAGACCGGCCACCGCGTCGTCCGAGGTCACGTCGCACTCGGCCGCGGTGGCCGCCGGGCCGATCTCCTTGACCAGCTCCGCCAGCCGGTCGGCGCGCCGGGCCACGGCGACCACGTGGAATCCTTCGGCTGCCAGTCTCCGTGCGGTCGCGGCGCCGATCCCGCTGGAGGCGCCGGTGACCACTGCGATGTTCTGCATGACCCGATCCTCTCGCATCGGCGCGGCAACGCCGGTGATGACCTGGATCACCCTCGGGCCGCTGCATGGTGGTTCGAGGCACGCCGATGGGGAAGATGAACGTTGGCGCAACAAGTTTTCATCGGTGACGCCTCATCGGTGACGTCGAATTCGAGGGGGTACACGTGACTCCGCGGCGCATCGCCACCCTCTCGGTGCACACGTCTCCGCTGGAGCAGCCGGGCACCGGCGACGCGGGCGGCATGAACGTCTACATCGTCGAGGTCGCCAAGCGGCTCGCCGCCCGCGGGGTCGAGGTGGAGATCTTCACCCGGGCCACTGCCAGCGGGTTGCCACCGTTCGCCGAGATGCACCCCGGTGTGTACGTCCGGCACGTCACTGCGGGCCCGTTCGAAGGCCTGGCGAAGGAGGAGCTGCCCTCGCAGCTGTGCGCCTTCGCCAACGGCGTGCTGCGGGCCGAGGCAGCGCACCCGCCCGGCCACTACGACCTGATCCACTCGCACTACTGGCTCTCCGGGCAGGTCGGCTGGCTGGCCCGGGAGCGCTGGGGCGTCCCGCACGTGCACACCGCGCACACCCTCGCCAAGGTCAAGAACCGGTTCATCGCGGCCGGCGACCGGCCCGAACCGAAGGCCCGGCTGATCGGCGAGGAACAGGTGTTCGCGGAGTCCGACCGGCTGGTCGCCAACACCCGCTTCGAGGCGCAGGACCTGATCACCCACTACGACGCCGACCCGGCCAAGGTCAGCGTGGTGCTGCCCGGCGTCGACCTGGAACGGTTCCGGCCGGGTGCCGCCGACCGGGCCCGGTTCGGCCTGCCCGAGCGCGGCAAGGTGGTGGCCTTCGTCGGCCGCATCCAGCCGCTCAAGGCGCCGGACGTGCTGATCTCCGCGGTCGCCGAGATGCGTGCCCGGGGCGATTCCGACGTCACCCTGGTGATCTGCGGCGGCCCCAGCGGCAGCGGACTGGACCGGCCCACCGCGCTCATCGAACTGGCGGCCTCGCTCGGCGTCAGCGACTCGGTGGTGTTCCTGTCGCCGCAGACCGGGGCCGGCCTGGCCGCCCTGTACCGCGCCGCGGACCTGGTCGCGGTGCCGTCCTACAACGAGTCGTTCGGGTTGGTCGCCCTGGAGGCGCAGGCCTGCGGCACCCCGGTGGTGGCGGCCGCCGTCGGTGGCCTGGTCACCGCGGTCCGCGACGGCATCAGCGGCGTCCTGGTCGACGGCCACGACCCGGCCGAGTGGGCGCGGGTGCTGGAACGGCTCCTCGACGCGCCCCGATACCGCCGCCGGCTGGCCGCCGGCGCGGTGGCGCACGCCTCGCAGTTCTCCTGGGACCGCACTGCGGACGGGCTGCTGGAGGTCTACCGTGACGCGGTGGACGAACACCGGGCGCTGATCAGGGCGCGGCTCGAAGGGGCGACGTTCGCATGGTGACCGAGTTGATCGAGCGGGTGCTGACCGAGCGCGAGCTGGAGTGGGAGTCCACTGCGGATCGTGCGTACGTGGTGACCCTGCCCGGCACCCACAAACTGAAGACGGCCGTCAACCTCATCGTCGGCGAGCACGCGCTGCGGGTGGAGGCGTTCGTGATGCGCCGGCCCGACGAGCGCCACGAGGACCTCTGGGCCTGGATGCTGCGCCGCAACGCCCGGATGTACGGCGTCGCGTTCTCGATCGACACCGTCGGCGACGTCTATCTCACCGGCCGGGTCTCGCTGAAGGGCCTCGACGAGGACGAGTTGGACCGGCTGCTCGGATCGGTGCTGACGTACGCCGACGAGTCGTTCGACACGATGCTGGAGATCGGCTTCGGCACGTCGATCCGCCGGGAGTGGGAGTGGCGGGTCAAGCGCGGCGAGTCCCTGGCCAACCTCCAGGCCTTCAAACACCTGGCTAGCGACGATAAGACCGGGTGACGCTGTAACGCACGTTGCCCGCCAGGTCGTACGCCCGCACCCGGATCTTGAACTTCTTGCCGTATCTCTTCGGGTCGACCGTGAAGCGGTACGCGGCTGTGGTGTCGGTGGCCACCACCTTGCCGTTGACGATCAGCTGCACCTTGGCGACGCCGTACGGATCGGTGGCCTTCGCGGTCACCGTGAACCTCTTGGTGACCTTCGCCTTGTTCCGCGGCGCCCTGCTGATCGACACCGCGGGCGCGTGGTTGTCGAAGGTCAGCGTCCGCCGGACGACGGTGACGTTGCCGGCCGCGTCGGCGGCGTGCCAGCCGACGGGGTAACGACCGTCCCGGAACACCCGGGTGTCGAACTGGACCGAGCGGCCCGGCCCGTGGAACTCGTGGCCCGGGATCGTGGCGAAGAACCGGCTCAGCGGCGTGGCGTCGCGATAACCGGTCAGCGAGAGCGTGAGGACGCCGCGGGCCGTGCCGGCCGGCCTGCTGCCGGCCGCGATCACCGGACGATCATTGTCGATCGTGACCGCCCGGGTCAGCTCCGTCGCGTTGCCCGCCTGGTCCAGCACCCGGACCGTCATCCGGGCCGGCCCGTTGGGGAGCCGGGTGTTCCAGCGCATGTCGAAGCTGCCGTGGGTCAGGTTCCGTGCGTCCACCACCGCGCCGTTGGCCAGCAACTCCACGTCGGTGACGGCCAGATCGTCCCGGGCGTCGACGGCGAGCACGCCGCCCTGACCGAGATAGCCGGTGCTGCCGGGGAAGCGCAAGGTAACGCCGGTCGGGGCCTGCTTGTCCACTGTGCGCAGGTCTTCCCACGTCTCCGTGTTGCCCAGCACGTCGGCAGTCTCGGCCCGCAGGCGCACCACGTTCGCGTACGGCCGGGTGTCCCAGTCGACGCTCCACGGCGCGGCGGTGTCGGTGCCGACGAGCTTGCCGTCGGCGAAGAGCGAGACCGAGGCCATGTCGGAGAGGTCGTCACCACCGCGCGGCACGAAACTGACCGGGACCACACCGTTCAGCACCCAGTGCCCGCGGGGTGTCTGGATGGCGACCCGGGGCCCCTGGCTGTCGTCTGCAGACGCCGGCGTTGCCGCAGCCAGCGAGACGGCCACGACTGCTGAGGTGAAAAGCCCGATGTGCCGGATTGCGAGTGCCAAGAAATCCCCCAAGATCGCTGCGACGGGAGTCTATCTGATGGAGAACTGCGACCAGGAAATGAACTCCGTGTGAACCGGTGCCCGTCGGGTAATTCTGGGGGTCGTATTTCTTCTGAGTCGGGAACCCCGGACGAGTGATTGGCGGATCAGCCGATCGGTTGGTTGTCGGTGAATGTGACGGTCGAGACAGATGTCGACACGGAATCGGGTTGTGGGGCTTGACTGCCCCAACTAGCGTGGTCGATGGACGCCGAGCCGTTAGTTCGGGGAACGGGTCGACCGGCAACGGTCGCCGCGGATCGGCGTTTGGGGACGGGTGGCATGAGCCGTTGGGGGACGGCGCGACCCGAGACCGGCGGTTAGTGCGGGCGGTGCCTATGGGGATGGGCGCCGTCCGCCGCCGCCGGCGCTTTTGTTTGCGGCCCCGTTGTGTTGCTTAGCGCTTTCGATCAAACGATGTGCGCATTCCGCGCGGATGTTCGCGCGACGCGTGCGCGATTCGACGCTGCCCTGTGAAGAGGGCTCCTTGCGCCCGGGTCGCAGCGCTACGTCAGGCGGGCCCTCACGGTACGGGCGCCTTCGCCGTTCGGCGTTCCCCGGCCCGGCGCTGCTGCTCCGCTCGCCGAGCTCGTGCCGGCCCGGCCAGCAACTGGCCCACCGCGGACAGGGCGCACAGCACGAAGCAGCCCACCCAGAGCTCCGCGTCGCCACCCTTCTGCAGGATCAGGCCGCCGAGAACCGGCGCCACCGCCGACCCGATCGACCAGGTGAGCGAGTTCAGGCCCTGATACCGCCCGCGCAGCGCGGGCGGGGACAGCGCCGCGACGGTGGCCGCGTTGCTGGGTGACTGGAGCATCTCGCCGAGCGTCCAGATGATCACGGCGATCGCGTACATCCAGGCTGCCTCGGCGACCGCGAACAGCCCGAACCCCACCCCGATGATCAGCGCCGCGAGCGCCAGGACCCGGGCGCTGTCGCGGCCCGCGATGAGCTTGGGCACGAAGAGCTGACCGAGCACGATCAGGACGCCGTTGACCGCGATCACCACGCCGTACGTCGCCGCCGAGAAACCGTCGGCCAGCATGGCGATCGGCAAGGTCGAGGCGTGCTGCAGGATCACCAGCACCGACGCGAGGCTGAGCAGCAGGTAGACCAGGAACACCCGGTCCTTCAGCGCGGCGCCCATGCCGGGCGCCGCGACGTCCTCGGCGGCCGGGCGCACCCGCGCGGGACGGGTCTCGGCCAGGAAGACGGCGGTGATGACGGCGGTGACCAGGGTGGTGCCCGCGTCGACCGCGAACAGCAGGAAGTAGTCGAACTGCGCGGCGAACCCGGCCGCGACCGCGGCGAGCGCGAACCCCAGGTTGACGGCCCAGTAGTTCAGCGAGAACGCCCGGACCCGGTCGTGGTCCGGGACGATGTCGACCATCATCGCCGAGAAGGCCGGCCGGACCGCCTCGGCGAACAGGCCGAGCACCAGCGTGGTCACCGCGATCTGCGCGTACGTGTGGGCGAATCCCAGCGCCAGCATCAGGGCGGCCGCGCCGAACTGGGCGGTCAGCATGGTCGGCCGCCGCCCCCATCGGTCGGCCAGCACGCCGCCGGACATCGTGCCGATCGCGCCGCCCACCCCGTACAGCCCGAGGATGATGCCCGCCTGGCTCTGCGTGAAATGCCGGTCGCCGGTCAGGTAGATGCTCAGGAACAGCACCACGAACGAGCCGAGGCGGTTGATCAGGGTGCCGGTCCAGAGGAACCAGAACTGCCTCGGCAGCCCACCCGTGGCTTGCCGCAGCCAACCCCGCACGACGCCTCCCCGGTAAGCCCCCATGGCGGTCAATATCCTTACATTCCGGTGTTCGGCGCAACCGGGTTTCGCTGTGGCGGCGGCCACGTGCCGGGTGGCCGCACGCGTCACCCGGTCACGGGGGAAGATGTGGTCATGACTGGAACCCTGGTGCTGCTGCGGCACGGCAACAGCGAGTGGAACGCCAAGAACCTCTTCACCGGCTGGGTCGACGTGGACCTGGACGCCAAGGGTGAGGACGAGGCCCGGCGCGGCGGCGAACTTCTCAAGGAGCAGGGGGTGCTGCCCGACGTGGTGCACACCAGCCTGCTGCGCCGCGCGATCCGGACCAGCGAGATCGCCCTGCACATCACCGACCGCCACTGGATCCCGGTGAAGCGTTCCTGGCGGCTCAACGAGCGCCACTACGGCGCCCTGCAGGGCAAGGACAAGAAGCAGACCCTGGAGGCGTACGGCGAGGAGCAGTTCATGCTCTGGCGCCGGTCGTACGACGTGCCCCCGCCCCCGATCGAGGACGGCGCCGAGTTCTCCCAGGCCGGCGACGCGCGGTACGCGGCTCTCCCGCCGGAGATCCTGCCCAAGGCGGAGTGCCTGAAGGACGTGCTGGTCCGGGCGCTGCCCTACTGGTACGACGCGATCGTGCCGGACCTGCGCGCCGGCAAGACCGTGCTGGTCGCCGCGCACGGCAACTCGCTGCGCGCCATCGTCAAGCACCTCGACCAGGTCTCCGACGAGGCGATCGCCAAGCTGAACATCCCGACCGGCATCCCGCTGCGGTACGACCTGGACGACAACCTGCGCCCGGTCAACAAGGGCGGCACCTACCTCGACCCGCAGGCTGCCAAGGAGGCCGCCGCCGCGGTCGCCAACCAGGGCCGCTGACCCCACCCCGTGTGTGAAGTTCGGCCCACATGGCGACCCGAACTTCACACGCGGGACGGGCCGCACCGAGGACGACGAAGGCCGGGATGCCCCCGTGGCATCCCGGCCTTCCGCATCCTCAGGCGTCGGCCCGGGACCTCCGTCAGTCCTCGGCGGTGGCCACCGGGTTCGCCGGCTGCCCGGTGATCAGGTAGATCAGGTGCTCACCGATGTTCACGGCGTGATCCGCGTACCGCTCGTAGAACCGGCCGAGCAGAGCGCCGTCGATGGCGGTCTCCGCCCCGTACGGCCAGTCGTCGTCCAGCATGATCTTGAAGAGGTGACGCTCGAGGTCGTCGATCGCGTCGTCTTCCTTCTCCAGCTGCGCGGCGACCGCGGCGTCCGGGTTCTGCAGCAGCCCGGTGATCTTCTCCGCCATCCGGTCCGCCACCTCCGCCATCTGCTTGAAGGTGGGACGCAGCTCGGCCGGGACGGCCGGCGACGGGTGCCGGCGCGCGGCGGTCTTCGCCACATGCTCGGCGAGGTCGCCCATCCGCTCCAGGTCCGCCGAGATGTGCAGTGCGGTGATCACCCGGCGCAGGTCACCAGCGACCGGCGCCTGCCGGGCGATCGTGTCCGCCACCTTCCCCTCGACCAAACCGTAGATCTTGTCGACCTCGACGTCGCGCTCCATCACCGCTTCGGCGGCCTTGAGGTCCGCAGTCAGCAGCGCGGTCGTCGCCTTGCGGAGCGCGGCGCGAACCGACTCCGCCATGGTCACCAACAGGCGGCTCACCTCGACGAGGTCGGCCTGGTACTCCTCGCGCATGTTCTGGTCCCGGTGCTCAGGGCCGGCCCGATCCGCGGGCGCCGGCCGGTGTGGTGCCCACGCTAGGTCGAGACGGCGGCGTGAACATGAACAGTGGTGAACGACGCCGGGCGCAGTGGTGAACATTATTCGACGCGCGCCGGTTTTGCACCATTAGCCCTGTAGCTCAGGTAAACAATGACCCTACGATCGCAGCGTGGAGTGGGAATTCGCCGTCGGCCTAGCCGTTACCGCGCTCGCCGTCGGTGTCGCAGCGGGGCTGACCCTGGCCCGGGTCCGCCGGCCGGGCGAAACAGCCCAGCCGGGACCGCGGGAGGGGAGCGCCACCATCGAACCGGACGACGATCGCCCGGCAGGCAAACACGGCCTGAAAGGGCTCGGCCGAAAGAGCCTCGACTCGCTACGCGTCGGCGTGGTCGTCCTCGACTCGGAGGACTCCCCCGTTCTCGTCAACCCGGCAGCCCGTGCCATGGGCCTGCTCCGCTCCGGCGGCGCGCCCGGCACCATCGCCGCACACCCCATCCTGCGCACCCTGGCCGGCCAGGTCCGGCGCACCGGCGTACGCCGCGAGGTCGAACTCGACCTGCCGCGCGGCCGCGCCGGCGGGGCCCAGGCCCCGCTCGGCCTGCACCTGCGCGCCGTCGCCCTGAACGCCACCCACGTCGCCGTCGAAGCCGCCGACGTGACCGAGTCGCACCGGCTCGCCCGGGTCCGCCGGGACTTCGTCGCCAACGTCAGCCACGAGCTGAAAACCCCGATCGGGGCGCTCCAGCTCCTGGCCGAGGCGCTGCTCGACGCCACCCAGCTGCCCGAATCGGAGATCGAGTCGCAGTCCGAGGACCTCCTCGCCGCCCGTCGCTTCGCCGAACGCATCCACCACGAGTCCGCCCGGATGGGCCGGCTCGTCAACGAACTCCTAGAACTCAGCCGCCTCCAGGGTGCCGAACCGTTGCCCGACCCCGAACCGGTCCCCATCGACTGGGTCATCGCCGAGGTCATCGACCGGACCCGGACCACCGCCTCGGCCAAGAACATCGAAATCGTGTACGAAGGGCCCAAGGGCTCCACCGCCTACGGCAGCGACAGCCAGATCGCCACCGCAGTCACCAACCTCGTCGAGAACGCCATCGCCTACTCCGGCAACGACACGAAGGTGTCGCTCACCATGCGGCACAACGAGGACTGGATCGAGATAGACGTCACCGACCAGGGCATCGGCATCTCGCCACAGGACGTCGACCGCATCTTCGAACGGTTCTACCGAGCAGATCAGGCCCGGTCCCGCTCCACCGGCGGAACAGGACTCGGCCTGGCCATCGTCAAACACATCGCCACCAACCACGGGGGCCGTGTCGACGTGACCAGTTCACTCGGCGACGGCTCTACGTTCACCCTGCGCCTACCGGCGCGTCCCCCGGAATCCCCCTCGCCGTCACCGACGGCGATTGAGATCGAGTCCGGTGTGGCCGGGCGCTGACCCGGTCACCGACGACGGAAGGAACTTCATTGGCACGCGTGCTCGTGGTCGAGGACGAGGAGTCGTTCTCCGACGCCCTGTCGTACATGCTGCGTAAAGAAGGATTCGAGGTCTCGGTCGCCGCGACCGGAACCTCCGCGCTCACGCAGTTCGACCGGACCGGTGCCGACATCGTCCTGCTCGACCTCATGCTGCCGGAGATGTCCGGCACCGAGGTGTGCCGCCAGTTGAGGCAGCGCTCCGCAGTTCCGATCATCATGGTCACCGCCCGGGACAGCGAGATCGACAAGGTGGTCGGTCTCGAGATCGGTGCTGACGACTATGTGACCAAGCCCTATTCGCCGCGTGAACTGGTGGCCCGGATCCGTGCGGTGCTGCGCCGCCAAGGTGCCGAGGCCGCGGAGGTGACCACCCCGACGCTGGCTGCCGGGCCGGTCCGGATGGATGTCGAACGGCATGTCGTGACTGTGGACGGGGCGGGGGTGCAGTTGCCGCTCAAGGAGTTCGAGCTGCTGGAGTTGCTGCTGCGGAACGCCGGCCGGGTCCTGACCCGGGGGCAGCTGATCGACCGGGTGTGGGGTGCGGATTATGTGGGCGACACCAAGACCCTGGACGTCCATGTGAAGCGGCTGCGGTCGAAGGTGGAGCCGGAGCCTTCTGCGCCTCGGTACATCGTCACGGTGCGGGGGTTGGGCTACAAGTTCGAGCCGTGATCGGGGCGGGCGCGGTTGCCCGGGGTCTTTCCTCGGCGGGGACGAGCAAAAGACCTCGGGGGTACGGCCGCGCGCCATGCGCCCCGGGCACGCGGCGCGTCATGCGCCATGCGCCGCGCGTCGTGCTTCCCGGGCAACGCGCCACGCGGCCACGCGCCCCGCACGCCGCGCGCTGGCACGGCTGCGCACCTCGCGCTGGCATGGCCATGCGCCGCCGCAGCAAATCCGCGGGGCACCTTCGCGGCGGATCTGCGTGCGGTGGGGGCCGCCTGCGGCGGGCTTTGCCTCCGGCGGGGGAGCCCCCACCATCAGGATGGGGACGCCATCCCGGCGCCCGTCGACCCAGGCGGAGCCGAGCAAGTTGTCGCCGGGGTGCCGGCTCGGGGTCAGGTTTGGCGGGGAGT
Organism: Actinoplanes sp. 13; assembly: GCF_056134165.1. Taxonomy (NCBI): domain Bacteria; kingdom Bacillati; phylum Actinomycetota; class Actinomycetes; order Micromonosporales; family Micromonosporaceae; genus Actinoplanes; species Actinoplanes sp. 13. The sequence goes on from NZ_JBVYOQ010000014.1 coordinate 119,812, forward strand.
GGCTGGTTCGCGGCCGCCGCGGCGGCGGGGCTGGGCGCTCTGGTTGGCCTGGGTGGTGGCGGGGTGGATGGCGATCAGGCCGGAGCTGATGCGGGCCGTGCAGAGTTCGGTGAGCTTGCTGTATGCGGCCTCGCCGATCAGCTCGGCCAGTTCCGGGCCGTAGGAGATGTACATCGGCTCGGTGCCTACGTGGGCTTCCGGGGACGAGGTGCACCACCAGGCCAGGTCGTGGCCGCCGGGGCCCCAGCCGCGGCGGTCGAATTCGGTCAGGGTGGATTGCAGGAGCTTCGTGCCGTCGGCGCGGGTGATCCAGTCTTGTTCGCGGCGGACCGGTAGCTGCCAGCAGACGTCCGGCTTGTACTTCAGCGGGTGTACGCCGTCGCGCAGGGCCTGGGCGTGCAGGGCGCAGCCGCCGCCGGCGGGGAAGTCGGCGTCGTTGAGGAAGACGCAGGGGCCGTCACCGGTTCGAGTGGCGGTACGCCGTGCGGGTTTCGACCCGTCGACGGTGTCCACCTCCGTGTAGTTCTTGAAGCCTCGCCGGTGGTGCTGCCACGTCTCCGGGGTGAGCCGGGCAGCGGCCGCTTTGATCCGGTTCTCGTCGTCGGCGTCGGTGAAGAAGGCGCCGTGTGAGCAGCAGCCGTCCTGGGCGCGGCCGCGCAGGATGCCGTGGCAGGCTGAGCCGAAGACGCAGGTCCAGCGGGAGAGCAGCCAGGTCAGGTCGGCGCGGACGAGGTGCTGGTCATCGGCCGGGTCGAGGAACTCGATCCATTCGCGAGGGAAGTCGAGCGGTACTTCCCGGGGCGGCTGCGTGCGGCTCATCCGCGACAGCGTACGCCCATCCGTGGCTCATGACCGTTTAGCGCTGATATATCCGGGCGTGCCGGGCGCGGCTACGCTTGAGGCGTGAGTTCCCGCGTTCCCGTGCTTCTCTCCAGCTCCTCGGTCTTCCCGGAGCCGACGGCGGCCGCGTTCGAGATGGCGGCGACGGTCGGCTACGACGGTCTCGAGGTCATGGTCTGGACCGACGCCGTCAGTCAGGACGCCGGCGCCCTGAAAGGGCTGTCCGAGCATTACGACGTGCCGGTGCTGTCGGTCCACGCGCCCTGTCTGCTGGTGACCCAGCGGGTGTGGAGTTCGGATCCGTGGGAGCGGCTGAGCCGGGCCGCCCAGCTCGCCGAGTCGCTGGGCGCGCCGACGGTCGTGGTGCACCCGCCGTTCACCTGGCAGCGTGACTACGCGCGCAACTTCGCCGAGGGCCTGGCCAAGGTGCAGGACCGGCATCCGGGCCTGCGGTTCGCGGTGGAGAACATGTTCCCGGTGAAGATGGCCGGGCGCTGGTTCGTGCCGTACACGCCGGGCTGGGATCCCACCGAGACCGGCTTCGACGCGTACACGCTGGATCTGTCGCACTGTGCGGCCTCGCGCATCGACGCGCTGGAGATGGCCGACCGGATGGGTGCGGGTCTGCAGCACGTGCACCTGGGTGACGGCACCGGCGAGGGCCGGGACGAGCATCTCGTGCCGGGGCGCGGCAATCAGCCGTGCGCGGAGCTGTTGCAGTCGCTCGCCGGGCGCGGGTTCACCGGGTCGGTGGCCTTGGAGATCAACACCCGCAAGGCAGCCAGCCGTCCGGCACGCGAGGCCGACCTGCGCGAGGCCCTCGAGTTCGCCCGCCGTTATCTGGCCCCCGCCGAGACCGCGATCACCCAGGCATGACCCGCACCCTCAGATCATGAGACCGCGGGGGTACGACAAAACGCGTGCCGTCAAAGGCAGGCGTCACTACCCCCCCCGTAACCCGGTGTGACAGCGCCCCAAACGCGTTTCCCCATCGACCTACCGGGGCGAAACGCCGCCGAGCGCAGCGAGGCCATCAGACCCAGCGAGGCCATCAGACCCAGCGCGCTTCCGCGCGCGGTGCGCCGCCACGTGCGAGCGGGTGGCGCACCGCTCGGAGCAGAACCGCCGGCAGTTGTTGGACGACGTGTCGAGGTAGACGTTGCCGCAGCGCTCGTCGGCGCAGATGCCGAAGCGGGCGCTGCCGAACTCGCACAGCCACACCGAGAGGCCCCATGCGGCACCCGCCAGGTATTCGGCGCTGACGGACGCGCCACGGCTGGTCACGTGCATGTGCCAGTCGCTCGCGTCGTGCCCGGAGATGCGTGGCTGCACCGGGTGGGCCTCGAGCAGCGTGTTGAGTTCCTGCACCGCCTCGGCGTCGCGCCCGGAGGTGCCGTACTCGAAGACTTCGCGCAGGCGCCGCTGGGCGCGGCGGAACACGGCGAGGTCTTTCTCGCCGACCTCGTCCCGCATCCAGGCCTGCTCACCGGAGAACAGGGCTCGCAACCCGGCGAGGTCGTCCAGGCCGGCGTTGACGAGGTCGACCGCCGTCCGGGCGTACGCATCGAAGTTCACCCGACAACGGTAGCCGCACCTGGCCCGAACGGGCACATACGCAGTGCCCGGGACGTGCGAACGGGGGTCGCGCCGCAGGCTCGCGGGCGGGGCCAGCGGTTACGCTCGGCGCATGTTCCGTTCCCTGTTTCTCGCCGCGGCCGGATCTGCCCAACTCCAGCGGATGGTCGAGTCCGTGCCCGCGACCAGGATAGTTGGGCGTTTCGTCGCCGGTCGCAGTGTTGACGAGGCGCTGCGGGTGAGCCGGGAGCTGGCGGACGACGGGCTGACTGTGAGCCTGCACCACCTTCGGGCCGACACCCGAACGGGGGACCAGGCGGTGGCTACCCGCGACGAGTACGTCGCCGCCCTCCGGCGGCTGCGGGACGGCGGTCTGACGCCGGCGGTCGAGGTGAGCGTGAAGCTTTCGGCGCTGGGGCAGCAGATCGACGAGAAACTGGCGTACGAGCATGCGCGCGCGATCTGTGCGGCCGCCGACGAGGCCGGCACCGCCGTGACGCTGGACGCCGAGGATCACACCACGACCGATGCGACGCTGGAGACGCTGCTGGAGTTGCGGCGTGACTTCCCGTCGACGGGCGCGGCGTTGCAGGCCCATCTGCGGCGCACCGAGGGGGACTGCCGGGAGCTGGCGACGGCCGGGTCGCGGGTGCGGCTCTGCAAGGGGGCGTACGCGGAGCCCGAGTCGGTGGCGTTCCAGTCCGCGCTGGACGTCGACAAGTCGTACGTCCGCTGCCTGAACATCCTGATGTCAGGGGAGGGCTATCCGATGGTGGCCACCCACGACCCGCGGCTGATCGCGATCGCCGAGGACCGGGCCCGCTGGTTCGACCGCTCCACCGGTGACTACGAGTTCCAGGTGCTGTACGGCGTCCGCCCCCAGGAGCAGGCCCGGCTGGCGGCCGGCGGGCACACCGTGCGGGTCTACCTGCCGTACGGCGAGCAGTGGTACGGCTATCTGATGCGCCGCCTCGCCGACCGCCCGGCCACCGTGGCGGTGCTCGCGCGGGCCGTCACCTCAAAGAAGTAACTCAATCGGGCGATAACCGTCCGAAAGCGGCGTGTCTACCTTGACTTTTTGTGGGCATTTCACGGAACGTATCGCGTTGGTCACAGCTGTATCGATACCGTTCTGATGACACGCACGTCATCCGTCGCGGCGCCACTGGGCCGGTCACGGCGGATCGTGCCTGCGAAAGGATCGGTGCGAACGCGATGACGGGTCCAGCCCAGACCGAGGAACGCCTCTCGGAGGTTCGGTTCCTGACGGTTGCCGAGGTGGCCGCGCTCATGCGGGTTTCCAAGATGACCGTTTACCGGCTCGTGCACGGCGGTGATCTCACCGCGGTCCGGGTCGGCCGATCGTTCCGGGTGCCCGAGCACGCGGTACACGAGTATCTGCGCGGCGCGTTCTCACAGAGCGCTTGACGCGGAGCGCTTGAAGGCAGAGCGCTTGAACGCAGGGCGGCCGGGAAGTAGCGCGCGCCGGGAAGCAGGGCGCGCCGGGAAGTAGCGCGCGCCGGGAAGCAGGGCGCGCCGGGAAGCAGGGCGCGCTGAAAACAGGGCGCCTGAGGATCTGGGCACCGGCGACGGTGAGCGCCGCGGAGGCAGCGCACCGGAGCGGCGGAGCGCCTGACGGCCGGGGTCGTGTTGGCCCGGTAGGAGCATGCCGGTACGCTTGACCGGTTGGTTCCCGGGTCCGTGCGCCGTTCCGCGGCGCTGTCGCTCCCGGAGACCGTCCGGTCCGGTTCCGGCCACGTCCGCAAAGGCGTGTGCCAGGTCCCACTCACATGGTTTCGAGAGGCTTTTCGTATGGGCTCCGTGGTCAAGAAGCGCCGCAAGCGTATGGCGAAGAAGAAGCACCGCAAGCTGCTGCGCAAGACCCGCGTCCAGCGTCGCCGTCTCGGCAAGTGACGGCCGGCCGGGTGTGACACCCGGCCGTCACCGGCTCTTGCCGACAATCTCCGAGACTCTCCCTCGACGGGCGCTGCTTCACCCGGCGCCGCTTCGACGGGCACTGCTTCGCGAGACTCTGCACCGCAAGACTCCGCATCGAAAGGTGCACTCGTGGTGACCTCACCGCCCAGCGTTGTCGTGGTCACCGGAGTCAGCCGCTATCTCGGCGCTCGGGTGGCCGCACGCCTCGCCGCCGATCCTCGGATCGACCGTGTCGTCGGCCTGGATCCGCACGATCCGCCAGCACGGCTTCTCGGCCTGCTCAAGGACGTGGAACGGATCCGGGCCGACGCGCGCGCGGCCACCGAAGCGATCGCCGAGCTCGGCGCCGAAGCGGTCGTGCACCTGGCCGTGACCAGCGTGCCCGACCCGCAGCACGGCGGCCGCGCGGCGATGAAGGAACAGAACGTCATCGGCACCATGCAGGTGCTGGCGGCCGCGCAGGGCACCAGTCGCCTGCGCAAGATCGTGGTGCGGTCCTCCACGGCGGCGTACGGCGCCTCGTTCCGCGACCCCGCGGTCTTCACCGAGGACACCGAGCCCCGGGCCGTGCCGCGCGGGCCGTTCGCCCGCGACATCCTCGACATCGAGGGGTACGTGCGTGGCTTCCGCCGCCGCCGTCCCGAGGTCGCGGCCACCGTGCTCCGGTTCGCCCCGATGATCAGCGACTCCGCCGACACGTCGCTGACCCGATATTTCTCCCAGCCCGTGGTGCCGACAGTGCTGGGCCGCGACGCGCGGCTCCAGTTCGTGCACGTCGAGGACGCGCTGGAGATCCTGCACCGGTCGGTGACCGAGGACCATCCGGGCACCTACAACGTGGCCGGCGCGGGTGTGCTGATGCTCGCCCAGGCGGTGCGCCGGGCCGGTCGCCTCGCTCTGCCGCTTCCCGAGTCGGCGCTCTCCGCCGGTGCCGCGCTGCTGCGCAACCTCGGTGTCGAGCAGATCGGCCTGGACCAGATCGACCTCTTCGTGCACGGCCGCGTCGTGGACACCACCCGGCTGATCCGCGAGTTCGGCTTCACCCCGCGCACCACCACGGAGGCGTTCGAGGAGTTCATCAAGGCGCACGCGGCCGGCTCCACGCTCACGGCGGACCGGCTGGCCACCGCCGAGCGGGCGATCCTGGACGGGATCCGGCGGGTGCGCGCGGCGGCCGAGGCGCCGGCTGTCGAGCCGACGACCACCGGAGCGGCCGGCCGGCCGGCCGCCGGATCAGCCACCGCGGGACGGGACCGGTCATGAGCCAGGACGAGTTCCGCGACATGCTGCCCGGGCAGGCCGACTTCCAGCTGCCCTCGCCCGCCCCGGTGCAGCGGGTCAACGGGCGCCGGCCGATTCCGGAGGAACCCGTGGGGACGCAGCCGACGGCACCGCGCGCGGCGAACGACTCCGCCGGCGACAGCATCGACATCTGGGACCAGCGGGTCGCCAGGGGCCTGGCCTTCCTGCGCCGGCGACTCGCCGGGGCGTACGAGGTGGACGACTTCGGGTTCGACCCGGAGCTGGCCGAGTCGGTCTTCCACCCGATGCTCAAGGTGCTCTACCGGGACTGGTTCCGCACCGAGGTCCTCGGCATCGAGAACGTGCCGGCCGACGGCGGCGCCCTGGTGGTCGGTAACCACTCCGGCACGATCGCGCTGGACGCGCTGATGCTGACCGTCGCGATGCACGACAAGCACCCGGGCCGGCGGCATCTGCGCCTGCTCGGCGCCGACCTGGTCTTCCGGATGCCGGTGATGAGCGAGCTGGCCCGGGCGGCCGGCGCGACGGTGGCCTGCAACCCGGACGCCGAGCGCCTGATGACCAGCGGCCAGCTGGTGGGCGTCTTCCCGGAGGGCTTCAAGGGGATCGGCAAGCGCTTCGCGGATCGTTACAAGCTGCAGCGCTTCGGCCGCGGCGGGTTCGTCTCGGCCGCGCTGCGCACCGGCACCCCGATCGTCCCGGTGGCGATCGTCGGCGCCGAGGAGATCTATCCGATCCTCGCCGACCTGAAGCCGCTGGCCCGGCTCCTCGGCGTGCCGTACTTCCCGGTCACGCCCACCTTCCCGTGGCTGGGTCCGCTGGGCCTGGTGCCGCTGCCGAGCAAGTGGCTGATCCAGTTCTGCCCGCCGATCCCGACCGCGCACCTGACCGAGTTCGCCGACGACCCGCTGGTCGTCTACAACCTGGCCGACCAGGTGCGCGAGACGATTCAGGCCACGCTGCACGAGCTGCTGGAGAAGCGCCCGGACCCGTTCGGCCTGTGAGGGCGGGCCCGGCCCGGAAACGTGACGGATCGGCGTGAATCACTGGAGTGGTTCACGCCGTCCGTCCATAATGATGAGTGAGGGGCGGCCCTGGAGGTGAATCTCCGGCACCGCCCCTCGCCACGTTCGCTTCTAGAACAGGTCGCCGAGCACGCCGCCCAGCACACCGTCCTTCTTCTTCTCGTCCTCGGTCCCGTCCGTGGGCGGCGTGGTCGTCGCGCCGGACGGTTCGGGCGTCACGCTCGAGATCGTCGGGCGCTCCGTGGGCTCCTCGGACGTCGCCGATCCGGGCACCGCCGCCCCGCCGGTGGCGTCCGGCTTCGCGGTGGCGCCGCTCTTCGCCGGCTTCGGCGTGGAGCGCTCGCCGTCCTGCTTGCCCGTGCCCTTGCCGCCCTTCGACGGCTGCGGGCCGGAGTTCGCGGGACTCTCGGAGCCGCTGTCGCAGTCCTTCAGCTTCGGCCCGAGCCGGTCGGTTCCGGCCGGGACGACCTTGGCGCAGCCGAGCCCGTCCCGCAGATCGCCGGTGCGCCCGGCGACCTCCTCCAGCAGGGCCAGCGACTTGAACGCCCGGTCCTGGTTGTCCGCGGAGAGCGTCTCCAGGGCCGGCCCGAAGGTTTCCCGCTGCCCGGCGACGAAACCGTCCAGCGTGGTGAGCGGCTGCACGTCCTTGTTGGACACCGCCGAAGTGGTGAGCAACCGCACCCCCTTGCGGGTGTCCGCGTCCATGTCGTCCAGCACCGTGCGGAAACTGGGATCGGCGCCGTCCATGGCCACCGCCTCGGCCAACCGGGTCCTCGCGAAGTCCAGCGACAGCTGGCCCCGCGTCACGTCGGACCCGGCGATCGCCAGCTGGGCGCGCTCGGTGGACCGTTTCACGCTGTAGAGAGCGTCGCCGGGTGACGCGCTCTCACTCGCCGCGGAGATCCCGGACACGGCCATCGCGCCGGCGGCCACGCCGATCACGATGGCGCCCCGGGCCCGGATGCGGCGCCCGAAGAACGCTCGCCGGGCGCCGTCCGCGGTGTGCGCGGCCGGCTCGAAGTCGTCGGTGGCGGTACGGCCGATGCCGTCCCGCTCGGCCGTCGCGACCAGCATGGCGCGCAGGCCGACGCGGAACTCGGAGTCGACCGGCGCACCGGGCCGCGCCGTGGAGAGGCGGTTGCCGATGGCCACCAGCCGGTCGAGCTCCGCGCCGGCGTGGCCATGACTGTGGTGCCGGGCGCCGCCGGTCTCGTCGAGAAGTTCCGCGAAGCGCTCGGCGCTCCGGCGGTCCAGAAATGCGAACTTCACCGTGGGCACCTCCCCTCGCTCGTGACTGTCTCGCCGGCCTGCGGGCCGGCGTCGGCGACCCGGCCGGTAAAGACGGCCCGGGGTCGCATCCGGACAAACGCGCGACACGCGGCGCCGGTTACGGGTGTGCGGAGGTGCCATCGGGTATCGGAGATCGACATCCGGGAGCGCTTGATCAAGATTGGAACCCTTCCGGCAGGAGCCGGTTGAGCGCGCGCACGGCCCGGTACTGCAGAGCCTTGATGGCGCCCTCGTTCTTGCCCATGGTCTGCGCGGTCTCGGCGACCGAGAAACCCTGCAGGAACCGGAGCACGATGCACTCCTGCTGTTCCGGGTTGAGCTGCTTGACCGCCGTGAGCAGAGCGACGTTGGTGATGTGGTCGACCACCGCGGACTCCGGGCTGCCCTCCGGCCCCCGGTCCTCGCGGTCGGCGTCCAGGACGTCACCGGTGGTCACCTCGAGGCGGTACCGGCCCGACTTGAAGTGGTCGGCGACCAGGTTGCGGGCGATGGTGACCAGCCACGCGCCCAGGTCACGGCCCTGCCAGGTGAAGCTGCCGATCCGTTTGAGCGCGCGCAGGAAGGTGTCCGAGGTCAGGTCCTCGGCGAGTTGCCGGTTGCCGACCCGGAAGTAGACGAACCGGAAGACGGTGTCCACATACCGGTCGTAGATCAGTCCGAATGCCTCCGCCTCGCCGGCCTGCGCCCGCTCGACCAGCGCCCACACCTCGGCCGCCGGGTCCCCTCGGTCCGGCCGGGCCTTGGGTGGTGCCGACTCGGTCGGGGGACCGGTGGTGCTCTGCGTCGGCAGGACCACGGTGTGGTCCGGCGTGGCCGCCTCGGCCTCGGGCAGGTTGGACCGCTGGCCGGCGGTCGGTTGTGCGGGCGGACGCGGCACACCGGCCCGGCCACCGCTGTACTTGCCGTTGCCTCCGTGCGGCTGGGTGGCCGCCGGCGGACTGTTCGGAGTCCGGCGGCTGCCGGTCTGCTTCGGACTGTCACCGCGGATCGCGTTGACGACGAATGAGTCGCGCAGAACGTTCAACCCTCCAGTGAGCGCTTGTCGTGTCGCGAGGACGTCGCGCCGGAACGGGCCCTCGGCGTACACATGAGTCACTTCGCCTCCTCAACCCGGCGGGCCTGTGACGACCGCGAATCCGTCCCGCCAGACAGGGATTCGCCATGATTCCGTGCGTTGTGTGGCACAGCGGCCTCCTCGGGATGAGGGTGGTCACTCACAACAAAAGGGGTGGGGCAACCCGCTGAAACGCCGGTTGACCTCACCCGTTGGTGTGGATCCCGTTACACAGACCGGAAGTATCACCGGCATCGGACACGACGAGTCGCACACCGTGTGCGCTGCGCGCAAAGCCGCGAATCCCAGCAAAACGTGAATGCCGAAGGTCTCCTCCAACCTCGCCGGAACGGCGCCCGCCGGAACGGACCGGCTGTCCGGCATCCCGGTGGGAGGCGGGTTGTGCCAGACTCGGGCCTCGTGGAGGAACCCGCCCCCGCCGCGCCGGCCCGAGACGCGGTCGCCGAGGCCGCCGCCCGTCGTCCCGGCCGCACCGCGCTGATCGCCGGTGACACCGAGATCGACTGGGCGGAACTGGACACCAGGGTGTCCGCGGTCGCGCACTGGGTGGCGTCGCGCACGGCGCCGGGCGACCGGGTCGCGCTGCTGCTCGGCAACACGGTGGAGTTCGCGGCGGCCTATTTCGGCATCCTGCGGTCCGGCCGGGTGGCGGTGCCGCTCAACCCCGGATACACCGCGGACGAACGGGACCACGCGATCACCGACTCCGGTGCGGCACTCGTGATCGACCGTGCTCCGGTCGTACCCCCGCGGTCCGAAAGAGGAGGGGACGCTCTGCCGCAGCCGGCGGCAGACGATCTCGCGGTCCTGCTCTACACCTCGGGGACCAGCGGGCGGCCGAAGGGCGCAATGCTCACCCACGCCGCGCTCGCCGCCAACCACGATCAGCTCGGCCGGATCGAGCCGCCGGTGGCCGGCCCGGACGACATCATCCTGCTGACCGTGCCGTTCTTCCACGCCTACGGCCTGAACACCGGCCTGGGCGCCGTCGCGCACCACGCGGCGACCGGGGTGCTGGCCGAGCGGTTCGACGCCGAGGGCTCGCTGGAGCTGATCTCCCGGCACCGGGTGACCGTCACCGTCGGTGTGCCGGGCATGTACCTCGCCTGGTCACGGGTCCCGCAGGCAGCCGGCGCGCTGAGCGGCCTGCGGTCCGCCGTCTGCGGCGCGGCGCCGCTGGACAACGGGGTGGCGGCGCGCTTCAGCGCCCTGACCGGCAAGAACATCATCATCGGGTACGGCCTGACGGAGTCGGCGCCGGTGCTCACCACGACTGCGGTCAGTCACCGGGACAAGAGCGGGTCGATCGGCCGCCCGTTGCCCGGGGTGGAGCTGCTGCTGCGCGCCCGGGACGGCGCCGAGCTGTGGCGCGACGGCACCGCGTCGGTCGAGGAGGACCTCGCCGAGCTGGACCTGGCGCTCGCGGTCTCGGCGGGCACCGACCCGGGCGAGATCGTGGTGCGCGGGCCGAACCTCTTCTCCGGTTACTGGCCGGACGGCGCCGGTGGCCCGGACCCGGACGGCTGGTGGGCCACCGGGGACATCGCCTACGCCGACGGCGACGGCGACCTGGTCCTGGTCGACCGGATCGGCGAGATGATCCTGGTGAACGGTTTCAACGTCTACCCGGCTGAGATCGAACGGGTGCTGGACGCGCATCCGCGGGTGGCCGCCGTGGCCGTGGTCGCGGTCCCCGACCCGGAGAGCGGTCAGCGGCCGCACGCCTACGTGGTGCCGGCCGGCGATCCGCCGGCGGCCGGGAGCCGGCTGACCGTGACCGAGTTGCGGGTGCACTGCGCGGCCCGGCTGGCCCGGTTCAAACTGCCGACCATCGAGCTGGTCGCCGACCTGCCCCGGTCGCCGATCGGGAAGATCCGCAAGAGGGAACTCAGCTGATGACCAACCGCCTCACCCTGATCAGCCGCGTCGGATGCCACCTGTGCGAGGTGGCCGAGCAGACGCTGGAGCGGATCGCGCCCGGACAGTGGACCAAGGTCGACGTGGACTCCGACATCGAGCTGGAACGTGACTACGGTGACCGGGTGCCGGTGCTGCTGCTGGACGGCAAGGAGCACGGCTACTGGCGGATCGAGGAGGAGCGGCTGCTGCGAGATCTCGCTGGACAACCGGGTGAGCCCCGGTTGTAAGTTGGCTCCCCGTGACAGCAAAGCACCTGGTCTGGGACTGGAACGGAACCCTTCTCGACGATCTTCACCTGGTGGTCTCCTCGACCAACCACGCCTTCGCCACGGTCGGCGGCCGCGCCGTCGAGGCCGACGAGCACCGGCGGGCGTTCCGGCGTCCGGTCGCCGAGTTCTACGCCGAGATGCTGGGCCGGGCGGTGGACGCGGAGGAGTTCGGCCGGCTGGACCGGATCTTCCACGACGCGTACCGGGTCGGCCTCACCGACATCTCCCTCGCCGCCGACGCCACGGCCGCGATCCGCGCCTGGCCGGGAACCCAGTCGCTGCTCTCCATGTGGTTCCACGAGGAGCTGATCCCGGCCGTCGAGGGCCACGGGCTGACCGGCCTGTTCACCCGCATCGACGGCCTGCGCACCGAGGTGGGCGGCGACCTGAAGGCCGGGCATCTGGCGCGCCACCTGGCCGAACTCGGAGTGCCCGGCAGCGCCGTGGTGCTGATCGGCGACTCCCTCGACGACGCCACCGCGGCCGAGGCCGTCGGGGGGCAGGCGGTCCTCTACACGGGCGGTTTCACCGACCCGGCGCGGCTGCGCGCCTCGGGCCGTCCGGTGGCCGACACGCTGGTGGACGCGGTAAAGATGGCCATGTCACTCTGAGTCAAGTGGCTACGGCGGGGTCCGAGCGGTAATACTCGACAGGTCGGTCCGGCTAACACAGCTGGGTCGATCTTGTCCAATTGTCCCGACAAGATCGCGATTTGTGCACGCCTTCACAAGCGCCTACTCTGTGATTTCGAGAGCCCCGCTACCACAGCCACCCCACGAGGGTTCCACCGGTATCGCACAGACTGGGCTCACCGCAGGTTCGCCTCGTCGGCACGGAGTCAGATGAGTCAGCAGCGTCACGGAAGCACGCCCGGCAACGCCGGTGACGTCCCGGCCTTCCCGGAACTGCCGGAGGCGACCATCGCGCGGCTGCCGGAATATCTGCGCGCCCTTCACCACCTGGCCGAGACGGGCGCCGAAACGGTCTCCAGCGAGGGACTCGCCGCCGCCGCCGGGGTGAACTCCGCGAAACTCCGCAAGGATCTGTCCCACCTCGGGTCCTATGGAACCCGGGGCGTGGGGTACGACGTGGCCCTCCTGGTCCACCAGATCGAGTACATCCTGGGCCTGGACAAGAACCGGGCGGTCTGCCTGGTCGGAGTCGGCAACCTCGGTCACGCGCTGGCCGGTTACGCCGGGTTCGCCAGCCGGGGCTTCCGCGTCGTGGCGCTCTTCGACGCCGACCCGAACAAGGTCGGCGAAAGGATAAACGGTCTGGCCGTGCAGCACATCGACGAGCTGAGCCGGGTCGCGGCCGAGGAGTCGATCGCGATCGGCGTGATAGCGACCCCGCCGGGCACCGCCCAGTCGGTGGCCGACGCCCTGGTCGCGGCCGGTGTGACGAGCATCCTGAACTTCGCTCCCGGCGTCCTCTCGGTGCCGGCCAACGTCGACGTGCGCAAGGTGGACCTCGCGATCGAACTTCAGATCCTCTCGTTCCATGAACATCGCAAGGCGTCCCTGACCGCGCTGCCGGGAGGCCGGACAGCCGAGGCGGACGATCAGGAGGCGGTCAGCTCGTGAACCTGCTCAGCATCGGCGCGTCCTACCGGACCGCCGACGTCTCCGTCCTGGAACGGGTCGTCATCCCCGAGTCGGCGGTGCCCGGCGTGCTGCAGAAGCTCATCGCCCAGCCGTACGTGGGAGAGGCCGTCGTCGTCTCCACCTGCAACCGCGTCGAGGTGTACGCGGCGGTCAGCGGCTTCCACGGCGGGCTCGGCGACATCTGCAACGTGCTCGCCGAGCACTCCGGCATCCCTGCCAACGAACTGGCCGGCCACCTGTACGTGCACTACGGCGAAGCCGCCGTCCAGCACTCGTTCCGGGTCTCCGCGGGCCTCGACTCGATGGTCGTCGGCGAGGCGCAGATCCTCGGGCAGCTCCGTGATTCGTACCACGCGGCGACCGAGGCGGACTCGGCCGGCCGCCTGCTGCACGAGCTGATGCAGCAGGCGCTGCGGGTCGGCAAGCGCGCGCACGCCGAGACCGGCATCGACAAGGCCGGCCAGAGCGTGGTCACAGCCGCCCTCGACGTGGCCGGCGAACACCTCGGCGGCGACCTCACCGGACGGCCCGCGCTGGTGATCGGCGCCGGCGCGATGGGTGCGCTCTCGGTGGCCACGCTCACGCGTACCGGGGTGGGGCCGCTGCGCATCACCAACCGCAGCCCGGAGCGCGCCGGCCGGCTGGCCGAGGCGTACGGAGCCGTCGCGGTGCCGTTCGAGGAGCTCGAGACGGTCCTGCGCGAGGTGGACATCGTGGTCAGCGCGACCGCCTCCACCACCCCGGTGCTGACCCGGGACCGGCTGGCCGCCGTGCTCGCCGCCCGTGGCTCCGACGGGACGGCGGCGCCGCTGGTGGTGCTTGACCTCGCCGTGCCCCGGGACGTGGCGCCGGACGCCGCCGACCTGCCCGGCGTGGTGGTGGTCGACATCGACGGGCTGGCCGCGAGCCGACGGTCCCTGCCCGCGACGGCCGAGACCGCGGCGGTGGAGCAGATCGTCGCCACCGAGGTGGACAACTTCCTCGCCTGGATGCGCGGCGCCGAGATCGCCCCCACGGTGGCGGCCCTGCGCACGCGCGCCGAGTCGGTCGTCTCGGCCGAGATGCGCAAGCTCCTGTCGCGGCGGCCGGAATTCACCGAGGAGCAGCGGGCCGACGTTTCCCGTACCCTGCACCGGGTCGTCCAGCAGCTGCTGCATTCGCCGACCGTGCGGGTCCGGCAGCTGGCCGCCGAACCCGGCGGAGATCAGTACGCGGCGCTGCTGCGTGAGCTGTTCGATCTGGACGTGCCCCTCGCCACCCATGCCGACGCCGTGCCTGAGATCGGAGGTCGATCGTGAACCCACTCCGTCTCGGCACCCGGGGCAGCGCGCTGGCGCTCACCCAGTCGCAGCTGGTCGCCGACGAGGTGACCGCGAAGACGGGCCGCCCGGTCGAGCTGGTCCAGATCCTCACCACCGGCGACCGCTCCACGGCGCCGGTCGCCCAGCTGGGCGTGGGCGTGTTCGTCTCCGCGCTGCGGGACGCGCTGCTCGCCGGTGAGATCGACTTCGCCGTGCACTCGTACAAGGACCTGCCCACCGCCGACCACCCGCGGCTGCACATCGCCGCGGTGCCGCAGCGGGAGGACCCCCGGGACGCCCTGATCGCCCGCGACGGACTGACGCTCACCGAGCTCCCACCGGGCTCGGTCATCGGCACCGGGGCGGTGCGCCGAATCGCGCAATTGCATGCCTTGGGCCTAGAGTTGCAGGTCACGCCGATCCGGGGGAACGTCGACTCGCGCATCGCCCGGGTCCTGGGACCCGGTGCCGACCTCGATGCCGTCGTCCTGGCCCGGGCCGGTGTGGCTCGTCTCGGCCGGTCGACGGAGATCACCGAGACGCTCGACCCGATGCTCATGCTGCCCGCCCCCGCTCAGGGAGCGCTGGCAGTGGAGTGCCGGGCCGGCGACACCGACCTGATCGAGCTGCTGGCCGCACTCGATCACGCACCGAGTCGCGCCGCCGTCGTGGCGGAGCGGTCGATGCTTGCCACGCTCGAGGCCGGGTGCTCCGCCCCGGTCGCGGCACACGCCGAGTTCGCCGAAGGCGAGGACGGTGACGAGATCTACCTGCGCGGTGCGGTGATCAGCCCGGACGGGCTCCGAGCCATCCGACTGTCGCGCACCGGAACGCCCGCCGGCGCGGCGGAGATCGGCAAGGCGCTCGCCACCGATCTCCTCGACGCCGGAGCCGATACCCTGATGGGGAGCACAGAATGACCACCCGCACCGCCCGTAAGCCAGCCGGACGCATCGCGTTCATCGGCGCCGGACCCGGCGACCCGGAGCTGCTGACCCGCCGCGCGTACGCGGCGCTGACCGATGCCGACCAGGTGGTCTACGACCGTGGCGTCCCCGATTCGCTGCTGAGCGCGATCCGTTCCGGCGCGAAGGACGACGCTCAGTTCAGCCCCGCCGAGGGCGCGCCCGGCGACGTCGCCAAGGTGCTCCTGTCCGCCGCCAAGTCCGGGCTCTCCGCCGTGCACCTGGTCGCCGGTGACCCGTTCGGGCACGACTCGGTGGTCAAGGAGGTGCAGGCGGTCGCACGGACCGCGGTGCACTTCGAGGTGATCCCGGGCATCGGGCAGGCCGAAGGCGTCGCCGCCTACGCCGGCGTGCCGTTGCCCGGCGTGCGCATCGCCGCCGACGTCGACGACATCGCCACCCTGGACTTCGACGCGCTCGCCGCGGCGGCCCAGAAGGGCTCGTTCGCGGTCGCCGTGGACGCGGGCGACCTCGCCGCGGTCCGCGACGGGCTGCTCGCGGCCGGGGTCGAGCCGGGCGTCCCGGTCGGCGTGACCGGCGACGGCACCGGCGAGACCCAGTACACGACCACCTCAACGGTGGACAGCTTCGTCGCTGCGGCGCTCGGCTTCACCGGCCGGGTGGTGCTGACCGTCGGCGCCGAGGTGGCCGAGCGCGACACCCTCAGCTGGTGGGAGAACCGCCCGCTGTACGGGTGGAAGGTGCTCGTCCCCCGGACCAAGGAGCAGGCCGGCGCGATGAGTGCCCGGCTCCGGGCGTACGGGGCCATCCCGTGCGAGGTGCCGACCATCGCGGTCGAGCCGCCCCGCACGCCGGCCCAGATGGAGCGCGCGGTCAAGGGCCTGGTCGACGGCCGGTACGCCTGGGTGATCTTCACCTCGGTGAACGCGGTCCGCGCGGTCTGGGAGAAGTTCGGCGAGCACGGTCTCGACGCCCGCCACTTCGGCGGCGTGAAGATCGCCTGCATCGGTGAGGCCACCGCCGACGCGGTCCGCGCGTTCGGCATCCAGCCCGAGCTGATCCCGTCCGGCGAGCAGTCCAGCGAGGGTCTCCTGGCCGAGTTCTCGCCGCACGACGAGATCCTCGACCCGGTCGGCCGGGTGCTGCTGCCGCGCGCCGACATCGCCACCGAGACCCTCGCCGCCGGGCTCATCGAGCGTGGCTGGGAGGTCGACGACGTGACCGCGTACCGGACGGTTCGCGCGGCCCCGCCGCCCGCCGAGATCCGCGACGCGATCAAGTCCGGCGGTTTCGACGCGGTGCTGTTCACCTCGTCCTCGACGGTGCGGAACCTGGTCGGCATCGCCGGCAAGCCGCACGCCCGTACAGTGGTCGCCGTGATCGGCCCGAAGACCGCCGAGACCGCTGTCGAGTTCGGCCTGCGGGTCGACACCCAGCCGCAGACGGCGTCGGTCCCGGACCTGGTCGAGGCCCTCGCCGAGTACGCGCTGGAGCTGCGCGAGAAGCTGGCCGCGATGCCGGCCAAGCAGCGCCGGGGCTCGAAGGTCCAGGGCCCCACCGCTCTCCGTTTCCGCTGATCTCGTGAAAGCGCGCCGGCAGCCGCCGGCGCGCTTCTTCCGTGTAGGAGCGCCGATGTCCTTCCCTGACATTCGCCCGCGCCGGCTCCGGCGCACCCCGGCGATCCGCCGCCTGGTGGAAGAGACCCGGGTCGCCCCGTCCGAACTGGTCCTGCCGCTCTTCCTCAAGGAGGGGCTGACCGAGGCCCGGCCGATCAGCTCGCTGCCCGGCGTCGTCCAGCACTCCCGCGAGTCACTGCGCAAGGCCGCGCACGAGGCGGTCAGCGCGGGCGTCGGCGGGCTCATGCTCTTCGGGGTGCCGGAGAACGCCAACAAGGACGAGACCGGCTCGGCCGGGCTCGACCCGGACGGCGTCCTCAACGCCGGGCTCCGTGACCTGAAGGCCGAGCTGGGCGACAGCACGGTCATCATGAGCGACCTGTGCCTCGACGAGTTCACCTCGCACGGGCACTGCGGCGTGCTCGCCGCGGACGGCTCGGTGGACAACGACGCCACGCTGGAGATCTATGCCAGGATGGCGGTCGCGCAGGCCGACGCCGGGGCGCACATGGTCGGTCCGTCCGGGATGATGGACGGCCAGATCGGCGTGGTCCGCAAGGCCCTCGACGCCGCCGGCCACCAGGACGTGGCGGTGCTCGCCTACTCGGCGAAATACGCGGGCGCCTTCTACGGGCCGTTCCGTGAGGCCGTGGAGTCCAGCCTGCAGGGCGACCGCCGGCAGTACCAGCAGGACCCGCCGAACCTGCGGGAGGCGCTGCGCGAGGTCGACCTGGACGTGGCCGAGGGCGCGGACATCGTGATGGTCAAGCCGGCGCTGCCGTACCTCGACGTGATCGCCGCGATCCGGGACCGGGTCACCGTGCCGGTCGCGGCCTATCAGGTCTCCGGTGAGTACGCGATGGTCGAGGCGGCCGCGGCCAACGGCTGGATCGACCGGGAGCGGGTCATGGTGGAGTCGCTGACCTCGATCAAGCGGGCCGGCGCCCAGATCATCCTCACGTACTGGGCCACCGAGGTCGCCCACCTGCTCCGCTGACCCCCAGCGTGGGGAGTTGGGGTGCGATACGCGCCCGAAGTCCCCACGCAGCTCTGCGCCACCTGTGTGGTGACTTGAGGTCCCGTGCGCACCCCACTCCCCACGCTGGGTGGGGTGTCAGGGGTCGGTGGGCTCCAGCGTCTGCACGAGCTGCGTGACGTCGGCGATGTACTCGAACCAGTCGCGGTCGGACTGGTAACCCAGCTCCGCGTTGACCTTGAGCATCGACTCGTTGTGCTGCGCGTTCCACGTCTGCACCTGGCGCAGGCCGGGCTCGGCGGCGCGCAGTTCGAAGAGCATCCGCGCCTTGATGGCCCGGTCGATGCCGTAACCACGGTGCTCCCGCACGACGATCGTGTCGTACTGATCGGCCCGCTCCGGGTGCTGCGCCGGGACGACCACCTCGGTCAGCCCGGCGACGGCGCCGGTGGCGTCGTGGATGGCGAGCACGATGTACGGCTTCAGGCCCCGCTTGTGCAGGGTGTCCAGTGACTCGCGCAACCGTTGCGGGTCGGACGAGCGGGGCTGCAGGTCGAGATCGTCGTCGTCGTGCTGCGCCTCGGCCTTGGCCAGCGCGTACGCCTCGAGGAGCGGGTCGGGCGGGCCGCCCGGGTGGTACTCGATGCGGTAGCCGGCGCTGATGCCGCCGGCCATCGCTCCCAGGGCCGGCCAGTCCACCGTGTCCAGGTTGAGCACGCTGCGTGTCTCCACGTACTCCCGCTCGAAGCCGAGTGACTCGTAGAACGGGATCGCCGTGGTGCCGCCGATGGCCTCCACGCCGATCGAGGAGAAACCCTCCAGATATGCCCGGCGGGCCGCCATCGCGACCAGCTGCCGCCCCAGGCCACGGCGGCGCAGCTCGGGCCGGACCAGCACCTCGAGCACGCCGATGTCGCCGAGCAGCAGGATGCTGACGTGGGCGAAGATGCGGCCCTCACCCTCGGGGAGACGGTCGTCCTCGGCGATCCAGGTGATCCGCCGCTCGCCCGGCATGGTCTCCGCCAGATAGTCGCGGACCTGCACGTCACGCCAGGGTGGATCGTCCGGGAGATCGGCAGCCATGATGGCGTTGACCATCTCCACGAGCGAGTGGATCTCGGTCGCGGACGCGGAGCGGGGATCCCATTCACGCACCCTCACTCGTACATCGTGCCGTTCAACGGACCTTCAGGGAAGTGCCCACCACGCAAAATGTACCGGCGCGCTCACCCAGCGTCGCGACCCCGGACCACTGTCGAACCGCTTCGGACCTGCTAGGACGGTCCTTTGAGGTAGGCGCGGCGCTAGGTCATACCGCTTCGGCGTAACTACGTGCGGCTGCGCACGCCGTAGTCGTTGGCCGCAGTGAAGACGTCCTGCGCGTACTGCCGGACGTCGTTGTAGGTCAGCACCGCGTCCCACCAGGAGTCGGCCCGGGCCATGTCGCGGCCACCCTTGCAGAGGTACGCCGCGGCGGTCAGCGCGGCGTCGTCGATGTCGTTGGGGTCCTTCGCGCCGTTGTTGTCGGCGTCGACGGCCGTCGCCTGCCAGGTGGCCGGAATGAACTGCATCGGGCCGATCGCCCGGTCATAGGTGGTGTCGCCGTCGAGCGTGCCGCGATCGGTGTCCCGGATCATCTGGCGTCCGCCCTGCCCGTCCAGCGGCAGGCCGCGGATGGGCGGCGTGGTCACCCCGTCCGCCCCGAGCACCGCTCCCTCGTGGCTGCCGTGCCCCGACTCGATCTTGCCGATGGCGGCGAGCGTGGTCCAGCTCAGGTGACAGGAGGGCGTGGTTCTCGCGGTGACGAGCTCGGCGTAGCCGTATGCCTGGACAGCGACGACCGGGATGCCGACGCGGGTGCCGACCTGCTGCGCCCAGCTCGCCAGCGCGTCGGCCGGCCGGGCGCCGGTCGCGGTGGGCTGGGCGGTCGGGAGGCCGGTCGCCGGCAGGGTCCCGGTGGGCGGCGCGGCGCCGGTGGTGGCCCCCGGGGCGCCGCCGGGGAGCGTGGGACCGCCGGGGACCGCGGGGTCGCTCCAGCCTGCGCTGGGCGCCGCGGACTGGCCGGTGAACGTGGGGGTGGCGGTCGGGGCGGCGGCCTCCAGGGCGCGCGGGACCAGATAGGCCCCGGACGTCCCGGCGAGCACCACGAGGCCGACGACGACGAGACCGGGCAGGACCACGCGGCCCACCGGACCGCGTGCCCAGGTGGCGGTCGCCCGGCCACCCTTGCCGACGGCGGCCAGCGGCCGGAACCGGCGGGTGGCGGCGCCCGCCGCCGCGGCAGCCGGCACAGCCGCCTTGCCCGCGGCGTCTTTGCCCGTGCCTTCCTTGGCCGCGCCCTCTTTGCCCGTGCCCTCCTTGGCCGTGCCCTCCTTGGCCGCGCCCTCCTTGGCCGCGCCCTCCTTGGCCGCGCCCTCTTTGCCCGTGCCGTCCGTCGAGGCGCTGTCCTTGCCGGTCGCATCCTTGGGGGCGTCGCCCTTGGAAGCGTCGCCCTTGGGGGTGGCGTCCTTGTCCGCGGCGTCCTTGGCTGCGCTGTCCTTGACGGCGTCCTTGGCAGCGTCCTCGGCGGAGGGCTCCTTAACCGGGCCGCTCGGGGCCGCGGCCTTCGTCTCGGCCGGCTTCTCCGGGCTGTCCTTCGCTGCTTCAGGCTTCGAGGGCGCTGCCGGTGTCTCGGCCGTGGGCGTCGTGGGCGCGTCCTCAGCCGGCGGGACCTCGCTGCCGGACGTCACCGCCGACTCCGGAGCCGGCTCACGCACATCCGACTTGTCCGACTCGCTGGGATCCCCGCTCGGCGCCGCGCCGGAACTGCCCAGCGGCCCGCGCTGATGTGGTGCCGCGGAGCGCAACTCCGGCACCTCTCCTGGGGTCTTTCGCGCCTCCGCCACAGATCGACCCTACCCGCCCGTGTCACTGGACGGGGAGGTCGCCGGGGCCCTGTGGCCAAGTCGCCGTGCGCCGACCCTGGCATGGGCCCTACGCTGGTCTGATGCCGCGTTATGAGTACCGGTGCCGCGCCTGCGGCGCCACCTTCGAGGTCAACCGTCCGATGCGGGAGGCGACCGCCGCGGCCGCCTGTCCGGAGGGCCACGCCGACACTGTCAAGCTGCTGTCCACAGTCGCCGTCACCGGCCGCGGCGGTGGCGCGCCGGCAGCCCCGGCCGGTGGTGGCGGCTGCTGTGGTGGCGGCTGCGGCTGCTGACCAACTGATCACCCGCCCGGCCGGCCGCGCGGCCGATCCCGGCACGGCCGGCCCCGGCTCGACTTCCTGGGCAAGGCTGTGCGGCGAGGCGCGTCGACTTCGGCCGGTGAGCCCGCGCTCGCACGCCGTACCCGTTCCGTTGCCCCATATGGGTACACCCGAACGGCCTGACGGTTTTGGCTGAGCGCGGCGTTTCCGTGTTCGATCTCTTTCGTTACGAGACGCGTAGTCCCGTATGCCGCCGTCGATCCCGCGATCAGTTCGTCCTCCGTACGGGGTAGGCCGTGGCGCATAAATGATTACCGTCCGTTTCTAGGATGGGCGGTGACGCAGAGATACGGCAACATGAGGCGTGACTTCCACAAAGGGGGCGGAGGTTCCACCGTGTCGGGACGGAGCGAGCTACCTAGCGGTCTGGTGACCTTCATGTTCACCGACATCGAGGGCTCGACACGCCTCGCCCGGATGCTTGGCGAGGCGTACCGGGATGTTCTCGGAGCGCATCGATCGGTGCTACGCGCTGTGTTCAGAAACTACGACGGTGTCGAACTGTTAACTGAGGGTGATTCCTTCTTCGTCGCCTTCTCGAATGCTGACGCCGCTGTTGCCGCGTGCGTCGAGGCGCAGCGCCGACTGTCCGGTCACGACTGGCCCCGGGCCGACGCGGTGCCCCGCGTCCGGATGGGACTGCACACCGGGCGGGCCACACCGATCGGCCAGGAATACGCGAGCGCCGAGGTGCACCGCGCCGCACGCGTCTCCGCCGCCGCCCACGGCGGCCAGATCCTTTGCTCCGAGGCGACCACGCTGGCCGTGACCACGACCTATGCCACCGCCGGCGTGCCCACCGCTGCCGCCGCGATGCTGGCCACCGTGGACCTGCTCGACCTGGGCCCGTTCCGGCTGCGCGGCTTCGACGACGACGAGCGGCTGTTCCAGGTGATCGCGCCCGGACTGGATCGTGACTTCCCCCGGCCACGCACCGCCGCGGCGCCACGGCACAACCTGCCCGCCGAGCACAGCCTCTTCATCGGCCGGCGTGCCGAGTCCGCCGAGCTGGCCGAGTTGATCAGCCACTGTCGGCTGGTGTCGGTGGTGGGACCGGGCGGTGCCGGCAAGACGCGACTCACGCATGCGGTCGCCGAGCGCCTGCTTCCGGCGTACCCCGATGGTGTTTGGACGATCGATGCCGCCACCGCGGCGAACGGCCTGCCCAGCGCCTTGGCCGCGGCCCTCGGCCTGCGCCCCGAGCCGGGCCGTCCGATGATCGACACCCTGGTCGAGCAGTGCGCCGAGCGGCGGATGCTGGTGCTGTTACAGACCTGCGACGCGGCGCCCGCGCTCACCGCCAATCTGGTCCACCGCCTGCTCAGCCGGTGCCGGCGGTTGGACGTCGTGGCCACCGGGCGCGCGCCGCTCGGTCTCGCCGGCGAGACCGTCTGGCGGATCCCGCCGCTCGTGCCGGCCGACTCGTTCGCGCTGCTCAAGGACCGTGCGTCGCTGGCGCAGGGCGGCCGGGCGGGTGACGGTGAGGCGCAGCTGGCGCGGTTGGCGGCCCGGCTGGAGGGGTCGCCGCTGGCGATCGAGCTGGCCGCCGCGCGGCTTCGGCTGCTGCCGGCCGAGCAGCTCGCCCGGCGCCTCGACGATCCGCTCGGCGCGCTGGACAACGACGCGGCCGGCGACGGACGGCACGCCAGCCTGGCCAACAATCTGGCCTGGTCCTATCGAACCCTGGGGAGCCGGGCGGCGGGTCTGCTGCACCGGCTGGCGGTCTTCGCGGGGCCGGTGGACCTCGCGACCGTCGAGTGGTGCGGCGCCGAGGCGCTCGGCGCGCTCTCCGAGCTTGCCGACAAATCACTGGTCGAGGTGGTGCCCGGCCCGCGCTACCGGCTTTCCGATCAGGTACGCGCGTACGCGCTGCGCCGACTCGCCGCGGTCGGCGAGGAGCCGGACGCACGCGACCAGCACCTCGCCTGGTCGCTGCGCATCGTCGAGACCGTCACGGTGGACACCGACGGCCAGGCGCGCACGGTGTCGCTGACCGAGCTGAGCCCGTACGTCGGGGAGTGGGAGTCGGCGCTGCGCTGGGCCGCGACCGGCGGTGACGTGCGGGCCGGGTTGCGGCTGGCCGGCGTGCTCGATCCGTGGTGGCGGGAACACGGCGGTGCGGGCGCGGGACGTGAGCTGCTCTCCCTGCTCTATCAGCGGATCGGCGCGGAGCAGGCCGGGCCCGCCGAGCTGGCCGGGGCGTACCTGGTGCACGCGGGGCTCGCCGACGACCGCGCCGAGCGGGAGCGCTACCTGCGCCGGTCGGAGGAGGCGGCCCGCGAGTGCGGTGATCCGGTGCTGCTGATCCGGGTGCTGGCCGCACGCCAGGCGCAGGTGGAGCGCGCCGGCGACGGCGCGGAGCAGGCCTGCCGGGAGGTGATCGCCGAGGCCGAGCGGGTCGGCTCGCCGGCCGCCGCGCTGCCGGCCGTGCTGGCCCTGGCCGAGCTGCTCTGGCGGCGGGACGCGCTGGGCGAGGCCGCCGAGCTGCTGGGCGCCGCGCGCCAGCTGGAGGCCGAGCATCCGGAGGATCGCGGCCGCCGCACCGTCGACTGGCTGCTCGGCATGGTCGCGCTGCGCCGCGGTGACCTGGTCGCCGCCCACGACCACCTGGTGGTCGCGCTGCGGTCCCGGCTGCGGCACGGGTTCCGGGGCGCCGCGGCGGACGCGGTGGCGGCGATCGCGGTGCGCTGCGTGCTCGGCGATGACCCGGTAACCGCGACGGTGCTCTTCGGCGGGGCGGAGGCGGCGTCCGGCGCGCGCCGGACCGAGTCGTTCGGCGCCTTCTGGTCGGCCCAGCAGCAGGCGTTGCGCGTCGCGCTGGGCGATGCGGCCTTCGATGCGGCGTACGCCGACGGGGCCGGCCTCGGATTCGATCAGATCGTGGCGATGGCGCTGGCCGTCGAGCACCCGGACCTCGAGAACGGCGCGGCCCGCTTCGCGCAGATCGCCCGCTAACCCTCGCCCCAGTGCACGGTGGCCTGGTAATAGGTCCAGGCCACCGTGTTGCAGACCGGCTGCACCACGACGCGGTACCCGTCGCAGGTCCGGCGCAGATCCGCCCGGAACGTCTCGTCCAGCCGGCGCTTGTGCAGCTCGAACGTCCCGGCCGCCCGGTAGTTGCGGTACCCGAAGTCGTGGTGCCGGCAGGCGTTGCGGAAGGTGAAGCCGAACGGCCGCTCCGGGGCGTGCGAGCAGTGGTCGGTGGACCAGTCGAAGTCGTACGCGGCCCACTTCGCCCGGTCCCGCCGCGCGGCGTTCCACTCGGCAGTGCTGGCCGCGGTCGGCTGGGTCCAGCGCAGCAGGAGGGCGGCCTTGTCGACGTCCGCCCCCCGAGCCGGCCCGATCGGCCATATCATCGTGCCCGCCAGCATGATGCCCGCTACGGCGGCGCGGCGGATCGCAGGGCGCGTCATCGTGCCTCCTGAAGGGTGCGACCTCCAGCTTGACCGTTAGGGTGTGTTCGTGCGGGCGGTTCCATGATTCATCTACCGCTGGTCCGGCAAGGACCACTTCGGGCTCTCGGCCTACGGGTCGTGATGGCCTGCACTCTCGTGTTGGTCTCGGTCGCCGTCATCTACGCGGACCGCGAGGGGTACCGCGATGTCAACGAGGACGGCCTGACTCTCCTCGACTGCTTCTATTACGCCGTCGTCTCGCTCTCCACCACGGGGTACGGCGACATCACCCCGGCGACCCAGAGCGCGCGGCTGGTGAACGTCCTGTTCATCACGCCCGCCCGGGTGCTCTTCCTGATCATTCTGGTCGGCACCACACTGGAGGTGCTGACCGACCAGTACCGGAAGGGCCTGCGGGTCACCCGGTGGAGGCGAAAGTTGAAAGACCACGTGATCATCTGCGGTTACGGCACCAAGGGCCGGGCCGCGGTCGCCGCACTGCTGGAGACCGGGTACGAGAAGTCCCGCATCGTGATCGTGGAGAACCGTGAGGCCGGTGTCCGGCAGGCCGCGGCCAGCGGGCTCGTCGTGATCGAGGGCGACGCCACCCGGTCCGTGGTGCTGAACGAGGCGGACGTGAAGAACGCCAAGTCCGTCATCATCGCCACCGACCGTGACGAGGCCTCGGTCCTGATCACGCTGACCGTGCGCCAGCTGACCGCCGGCCAGGTGCGGATCATCGCGGCTGTCCGGGAGCAGGAGAACGCCGCCCTGCTGAAGCAGAGCGGCGCGCACCACGTGATCGTGTCGTCGTCCACGGCGGGCCGGCTGCTGGGCCTGACCACCACCGCGCCGCCGCTGATCGACGTGGTGGAGGATCTGCTGACCCCGGGTCAGGGCATGGCGCTGGCGATGCGCTCGGCGGAGCGGGCCGAGGTGGGCCGCAATCCTCGTCAGCTGCCGACGCTGGTGGTCGCGTTGATCCGGCGGGGCAAGGTGCTGCCGCTGGGCGGGGAGCACGCGATCAACATCGAGACCGGCGATCTGCTGGTCTACATCCGTGACGAGGAGAGTGCTTCCAACGGCGTCTCGGTCTGACCCGTGGCGATCTGAGACACCACATCGCATGGGCGAGCGGCGGGTGTGGTGACTCAGGGTGCGCTGGGCGCCCGAAGTCACCACACAGAAGCAGTGGCCGTCAGATGATGGTCCAGGTGTCGCCGGCGTTGAGCAGCTCGCCGAGCATCTCCTCCGGCGTGCCGGTGGCCTGGGCCTTGGCGTCCAGCACCTGCTTGCGCACGATCTCGTCGTACGACGGGCGCCGCACGTTGCGGAACACCCCGATCGGGGTGGTGCTCAGGTCCGAGCCGGAGAGGCGGCTGAGGGCGAACGCGTACGCCGGGTCGTCGACCGTCGCGTCGTGGACGATAGCGGTGCCGCCCTCCTGCACCTTCAGACCGAAACTGCCCTCCGGGTGTACGACCGAGAAGCGCTCGTCCGGGCCGAAGGTGATCGGCTGACCCTGCTCCAGCCGGATCAGGTGCTCGTCCCGCGTCGACGGGTCCTTGACCAGCTCGAACGCGCCGTCGTTGAAGATGTTGCAGTTCTGATAGATCTCGACGAACGCGGAGCCCTCGTGCTCGGCGGCCGCGCGCAGCACCGACTGCAGGTGCTTGCGGTCCGAGTCGATGGTGCGGGCCACGAACGTCGCCTCGGCGCCGAGGGCCAGCGAGAGCGGGTTGAACGGCGAGTCCGCCGAGCCGGCCGGTGTCGACTTGGTGATCTTGCCGATCTCCGAGGTCGGGGAGTACTGCCCCTTGGTGAGCCCGTAGATCCGGTTGTTGAAGAGCAGGATCTTCAGGTTCACGTTGCGGCGCAGCGCGTGGATCAGGTGGTTGCCGCCGATCGAGAGCGCGTCGCCGTCGCCGGTGACCACCCAGACGCTGAGGTCCGGGCGGGAGGAGGACAGGCCGGTGGCGATCGCCGGCGCGCGGCCGTGGATCGAGTGCATCCCGTAGGTGTTCATGTAGTACGGGAAGCGGGACGAGCAGCCGATGCCGGAGACGAAGACGATGTTCTCCCGCGGGATGCCGAGCTCCGGCATGAAGCCCTGCACCGCGGCGAGGATGGCGTAGTCACCGCAGCCGGGGCACCAGCGGACCTCCTGGTCCGACTTGAAGTCCTTGGCGGTGAGCTTCACCGTGACCGGGCTAGCCATTCTTGACCACGTCCTCGAGCATGCTCTCCAGGGTCGCGGCGGTGAACGGCAGGCCGCTGACCTGGTTGAAGGGGACCGCGTCGACCAGATATCTCGCTCGGATCACCGCAGCGAGCTGGCCGAGGTTCATCTCCGGGACGACCACTCTGTCGTACCCGGCAAGCACGTCGCCGAGATTGGCCGGCAGCGGCGCGAGGTGCCGCAGATGGGCCTGAGCGATCGGCAGGCCGCGCTGGCGCAGCGCCCGGCAGGCGGCGCCGATCGGGCCGTAGGTGGAGCCCCAGCCGAGGACGAGCACGCGGGCGTTCTCCTCAGGGTCCTCGACGTCCACGTCCGGCACCGGGATCGCGTCGATGCGCGCCTGCCGGGTCCGCACCATGAACTCGTGGTTGGCCGGGTCGTACGAGATGTCGCCGGTCTTGTCGGCCTTCTCCAGACCACCGATCCGGTGCTCCAGGCCCGGGGTGCCGGGGACCGCCCAGGGCCGGGCCATCGTCTCCGGATCCCGCAGATATGGCAGGAACCGCCCGTCCGGGGTGTTCGGCTCGGTGGTGAAGGCGACCCGCAGGTCCGGCAGCTCGTCGACGGACGGCAGCAGCCACGGCTCGGAGCCGTTGGCCACGTAGTTGTCGGAGAGCAGGATGACCGGGGTGCGGTAGGTCAGCGCGATCCGGGCGGCCTCGATCGCCGCGTGGAAGCAGTCCGACGGCGACTTGGGCGCGATCACCGCGAGCGGGGCCTCGCCGTGCCGGCCGAACAGCGCCATGTTGAGGTCGGCCTGCTCGGTCTTGGTGGGCATGCCGGTGGACGGCCCGGCACGCTGCACGTCGACGATGACCAGCGGCAGTTCCAGGGCGATGGCCAGCGAGATCGTCTCGCCCTTGAGCGCGACGCCCGGGCCCGAGGTGGTGGTGACGCCGAGCGCCCCGCCGTACGACGCGCCGAGCGCCGCCCCGATCGCGGCGATCTCGTCCTCGGCCTGCATGGTGGTCACGCCGAACCGCTTGTGCTTGGAGAGCTCGTGCAGGATGTCCGAGGCCGGGGTGATCGGGTACGCCCCGAGGAAGACCGGCAGCCCGGCGCGGACCCCGGCGGCCACCAGCCCGAGCGAGAGCGCCTGGTTGCCGGTGATGTTGCGATAGGTGCCGGGCCGCATCTTCGCGGGCTTCACCTCGTATCGCACCGAGAAGGCCTCGGTGGTCTCGCCGAAGTTCCAGCCGGCCCGGAACGCCGCCTTGTTCGCCGCGACCAGGTCCGGACGCTTGGCGAACTTGCGCTCCAGGAACCGCAGGGTGGACTCGAAGGGCCGCGAGTACATCCAGCTGAGCAGGCCCAGAGCGAACATGTTCTTGGCGCGCTCGGCGTCCTTCTTCGCGACGCCGGCGTCGGCCAGCGCGCCCACCGTCATCGACGTGAGGGCCACCGGGTGCACCGCGAACTCGGCCAGCGAGCCGTCCTCCAGCGGACTGGTCGCATATCCGACCTTCGCCAGATTTCTTTTGGTGAACTCGTCGGTGTTCACGATGATGTCGGCGCCGGCGGGCAGCTCGGCCACGTTGGCCTTGAGCGCCGCCGGGTTCATGGCGACCAGCACGTTGGGCGCGTCGCCGGGGGTCAGGATGTCGTAGTCGGCGAAGTGCACCTGGAAGCTGGACACGCCCGGGAGCGTGCCGGCCGGCGCGCGGATCTCCGCCGGGAAGTTGGGCAACGTCGAGATGTCGTTGCCGAGCTGAGCGGTCTCCGAGGTGAACCGGTCCCCGGTCAGCTGCATGCCATCGCCGGAGTCGCCGGCGAATCGGATGACCACCCGATCCAGCTGCTCGACTCGCTTCGCGGGAGCGGCCACGTTCAACCTCCAAAAGACGCGGTCCGGCGACTCAGGTCCGTCGATGGGCCGGCCCGTACATCGTCAGTTCCACAGTACGTCGCCGCTCCTTACGAGGCGGTCGCGGACCGTTGACCACAGTAGCCACGAGTGGCGAGGACCAGCCAACAAAGTCCACCATGCGGCACGTCGCGGTCGGCCGCTCGTCGGTTAGGCTCCCCGATCGTGGACGGATATCTCGGTTCGTACGCCACGCTGGGCCTGGTGCTCGCCGCCGGGGTGCTGCTGTTCGTGGCGGCGTTCGGGGCGAACCGGCTGCTGCGGCCGGCCAGTCCGGCCGAGCCGCCCGGCAAGCGGATCTCGTACGAGAGCGGCATCGACCCGGTCGGCGGCGACTGGGCCCAGGCGCAGATTCGGTACTACGTTTACGCGTACCTCTATGTCCTCTTTGCGGTGGAAGCCGTATTTCTCTTCCCGTGGGCGTTGATCTTCGACCGACCCGAGTTCGGCGGTCCGGCCGTCGCGGAGATGGGTGTCTTCGTCGCGGTGCTCGCGCTGGGCATTCTTTACGCCTGGCGCAAACGCATCCTGACCTGGACCTGACCCCCGCCGGGGGAGTCGCGGGGGCAACCGACCGGGTGGCGGGCTCGCCACCGGAAAGCGGACATGCCAACATCGTGCGCATGGGTCAGCTTCTCCTCTTCGTTGTCGTGGCGCTGGTCGTCGCGACGATCGTCTTCGGCGTGACCGTCCTGCTCAGCGGAGGCGACTCCGGGCTGACCCCGGTCGAGCCCGACGGCCGGGCGGTGCCGCTGCCCAGCGACCGCCCGCTGGGGGAGAAGGACGTCTCCGAGACCCGGTTCGACACCGCCTGGCGCGGCTACCGGATGGCCCAGGTGGATCAGGCGTTGCAGCGCGCGGCGTACGACATCGGCTACAAGGGTGAGCTGATCGGCGTGCTGGAGGCCGAGGTCACCGCCCTGCGCGAGGGCCGCCTCGCGGACGCCGACGCGCTGCGCAAGGCCCGCGAGGCCGCGGCCGCACCGCCCGCACCGGCCGGCCCACCGCCGACCGCTGAGCCGGGCAACGCTGGGCCGGGCAACGCTGGGCCGGGCAAAGCTGGACCGGGCAACGCCGGGCCGGCCGCCGAGAAGACCCCGGAGCCGGCCGGAGCCGTTGCCGCCGACAGCCCGCTCATCGAGGTGGGCGACGTGCCGCCCGCCAAGGGGGAGCCGGCGGACCGCCGATGACCGGCGTGGGACCCGCGGACGGCCCAGCCGGGGGCCTGGGCGACGCGGCCAGGCCCGGATCCGGGGAGTTCACCGCCACGGTGATCGTCAACGCGCCGGCGTCCAAGGTCTTCGCCGCCTTCATGGACTGGGAGAAGCAGTCCGAGTGGATCCCCTTCACCCGGGTCCGGGTGGTCGAGGGCGACGGCGGCGAGGGCAGCCTGGTCGAGGCGGTCACCACGATCGGCCCGGCGGTGATCCGCGACGAACTGCGGGTGGCCAAGGTCAACGCGCCGTACGAGGTGCGCGTCGTGCACTGCGGAAAGGTGCTGCGCGGCCCTGGCGCGATGCGGTGCACCGCGATGTCCGGCGACCGGACCCAGGTCGTGCTGCACGAGTGGTTCCACCTCCCGGCCGGCGCGGTCGGCAAGCTCGCCTGGCCGGTGCTCTGGCCCGGCTCCAAGCTCGGCTTCACCGGCGCCCTGAAGAAGTTCGGGCGGCTCGTGGAGCAGGGGCGGCTCCCATGACCGAAGCATTCGCAGCGTGTGAAGTTGCGGCTCGGATCGAGCCGCAACTTCACACGCCAGGGTGGCTGCCGTGACCAAGGCAAGCGCAGCGTGTGAAGTTCGGGCTCGGATCGAGCCGCAACTTCACACGCGGGGACGGCTGCTGTGACCGACGGGCTGGTGATCGGGGCGGACGGGCGGCCGCGGTGCTTCTGGGGCGCGAGCACCCCGGAGTACACGGCGTACCACGACGACGAGTGGGGCAAGCCGGTCCGCGGCGACGACGCCCTCTTCGAGCGGCTCACCCTGGAAGCGTTCCAGTCCGGCCTCTCGTGGATCACCATCCTGCGCAAGCGCCCCGCGTTCCGGGCCGCCTTCGACGACTTCTCGATCGCCAAGGTGGCGCGGTACACCGAGGCCGACGCCACCCGCCTGATGGCCGACGCCGGCATCGTCCGCAACCGGATGAAGGTGGACGCCGCGCTGCACAACGCCCGGGTCGCCGCCGAGCTGCCGGAAGGGCTCTCCGCGATGCTCTGGTCGTTCGCGCCGGCCGCCCGCCCGCGCCCGCGCACCCGGGCCGACGTGCCGGCTGTCACGGCCGAGTCCACGGCGCTCGCCAAGGCGCTGAAAAAGCGCGGGTTCAAGTTCGTCGGACCCACCACGGCGTACGCGTTGATGCAGGCCACCGGCATGGTCGACGACCACCTCGAGGAGTGTTGGGTCCCACCCCGAAACGGTTGACGACCCCCGTGATGAGATGGACCGCATGGCGCAGTGGTCGGTGATCATTTCGGACGAGCAGTGGGCGACCGAGCGGTTGTTCCAGCATGATGTCGTGACCGTGGCGGGCGGCCCGGCGGAGGCCTCCGCCGGTGACGAGGTCGTCCTGCTGGCCGAGGACAAGGTCGTCGCGCTGGCCCGGGTGGAGAAGACCGAGGGCGGCGAGCTGGTGCTGGGTTACCGGCGGCGCGCCTTCGACGAGCCGGTCCCGGCCGAGGGGCTGACCGGCGGCCCGCTCGACGCGGCCACGTTCCGCCGGCTGGCCGAGCGGCTCGGCGCGGCGGCCGACCGCAAGCCGTGGCTGGTCAGCGTGGCGATGCCGATCGAGGCGAACTCGCCGGCCGAGGCGGTGCGCCAGTTCTGGTCGCACGTGCTGGAGCTCGGTCCGGCCGAGCTGCCCACCTATGTCTGGCCGTCCGGCGACGAGCTCGCGATGCAGGCGTTCGTCCTCGGCGCCGAGGCCAACCAGGACCCCGAAGAAGACGAGGACGACGACTGAGCCCCCGCTGTCGCCCTTCACAAGCGTCAGCGTGCCCTGACCCCGCCCCCCGATGGCCGTCCGTCCACCGGGGGGCGAGAATCCCACCCCGCTCGAGCTAGCGCGACAGTCGCTGACCCGCCTGGCGCAGCCAAGCGGGTCAGCGACCCTCGTAGACCGGCTTCTGCTTGCTCAGGAAGGCCGAAACCGCCGCCCGGTGATCCCCGGTGGCCCCGCAGATCGATTGGGCCTGAGCCTCCGCGGCAAGGGCGTCGCTGAGCGTCCCCGCGTCGCCGATGGACAGCTCCCGCTTGATCGCCCCGTACGCCACCGTCGGCCCCGCCGCGAGCCGCGCCGCCAGCTCCTGCGCCACCGGCAGCACCTGCTCGTCGTCCTCGGCCAGCTGGGAGAGCATCCCGATCCGGTACGCCTCCTCGGCCTTCACCGGCTGGGCGAGCAGCAGCAGCTCCAGCGCCCGGGCGTGCCCGACGATCCGCGGCAGCGACCACGAGATGCCGCTGTCGCCGGCCAGACCCACGTTGGCGAAGGCCATCAGGAACTTGGTCGACGGGCCGCCGATCCGGAAGTCGGCGAGCAGCGAGAACGACGCCCCCGCGCCGGCCGCCATGCCCCGCACCGCGGCGACGACCGGCTTCGGCATGTTCGCCAGACGCTGCGCGATCGGGTTGTAGTGCGCCTGCACGGTGTTCAGGTCGGTGGAGCCGGCGTCCAGCAGGGCCGCGTGCTCGCGCAGGTCCTGACCGGCGCTGAAGGCGGTGCCGGCCCCGGCCAGCACGATGGCGCGGCATGACCGGTCGCTCTCCAGCGTCGCCAGGGTGTCGCGCAGCGCCTCCTTGAGGTCGACGGTGAAGGAGTTCATCGCCTCGGGGCGGTTCAGGGTGAGGGTGACGACAGCGTCTGTGCGGTCGACGAGGAGGGAGTCGGTCTTCAGTCCGTTCGTGGGTGGCGGGTGGGGCGGTCGGATGGCGGTCATGAGTCTGAGAATCCCACACGACCTCCACGGCTGGCCGCCTGCAGGCAACGTTCCACGTAGCGGTCGGCCGCCGGCCGTAACCGGGTGGCGTGCTTGTCGAAGAAGGCGGCGGCGCGCACCCCCGGCCAGCCCGGCGGCAGCAGCGCGCCGGGCAGTTGCGGGTCCTGGAAGAGGAACGACCGCCAGGCGTGCACGAGGCGGAACCGGGCCGCGTACGCCTCCTCGTCGGAGCTACGCGCAGTGACCGCGGTGACGACCGGACGTAGATCGGTGACGAAATCTTCGTACGACTTTCCGATCCGTTCCAGGTCCCACGCCCGCCCGACGATCTCGGCGGCGCCCGCGGAGCCGGCGGTGTGGCCGGCGCTGAACCGGTCGTACCCCGCTTCCGCCTCGGCCAGCGTCGCCTCGATCTCGTCGGAGGCTCGGGGCGCGACCCAGACCTGTTCGGTGAGCGGGCCGTAACCCAGATAGGCGAGCCGGGCGGCTTCCCGTCGCGCCGGTGGCTCGTACAGGAGGATCATGTCGAAGCGCCCGTCCCAGCCGCCGCGACCGGTTCGGTACACCCGGCCCGCCGCCTCGTCGAGGCGCCGGGCCGCTTTCGGCGTGAGCAGATATCCGGGTCCGGAGGCCAGACGAAGGGGGTGCAGCCATCCTTGTCGCACCATTCGCGACACCGCTGTACGAACTGCGGGCGCCGCGATGTCGAGCGGGGCGAGCAGCCGCACCAGGGCCGAGACCGGCGCCCGCGAGCCACGAGCGCGCAGGTAATCGCCGTACAGGTCGAAGAGTGCGGACCGCGCCTGCATGACCGCACATTGTGACAGCCGAAAACGTTATATGCTAGATGCTGTCACATCCGCCCGGGCTGGGTTTGGGTTCGCCGGTGTTCATCAGGGAAAATGTTTGATCGGCACGGTGGGCCGCAACGCGTGGAGACGTGAAACGG
This sequence comes from Actinoplanes sp. 13, assembly GCF_056134165.1. NCBI lineage: Bacteria > Bacillati > Actinomycetota > Actinomycetes > Micromonosporales > Micromonosporaceae > Actinoplanes > Actinoplanes sp. 13. Next base: position 153,054 of record NZ_JBVYOQ010000014.1, read on the forward strand.
CCTGTACGGCCGCCGGTCGGAAACGAGCATCGCGTCACGTGGGGCTGAGCACGTGGCGTGTTGCTGTGCATTCCAGGAGCAAGTGGCTGTGGGGCAACCCACCGACCCTGACGTAGGTCTGAGGGGAGACAAGATGGCGGCGATGAAGCCGCGGACGGGCGATGGTCCGCTGGAGGTCACCAAGGAGGGTCGTGGCATTGTCATGCGCGTCCCGCTGGAGGGTGGTGGCCGTCTCGTCGTGGAGATGACCCCGGACGAGGCCAACGCGCTCGGTGACGCGTTGAAGTCGATCGCCGGCTGACGTTTCACGCGAGCCCGCCGGTACGGTACCGCCCGTACCGGCGGGCTTTCCACGTCTTACGGAAAGGTCATCCTCCCGTGTTCGCAATCCGTTTGACCGAGGCTCCCGACACCGGCGCGACCTGGGTGATCCCGGTCGGCCCGGACGGGCCGGTACCCGCCGGCGACGTCGATGCCGAGGTGTCCGCCCTGGCCGCACAGACCGAGGGCGCCGGTGCGGCCGGGCGGGTGGTGGCGTTGCCGCGTCCGCTGGGCGTGCCGGCCCGGGTGTTGCTGACCGGCATCGGTGCGGGTGACGAGGCCGGCTGGCGCGCGGCCGGTGCCGCGGTGATTCGCGAGGCGGGCGACGACGACCTGGAGGTACGGCTGCCGGCCGGCGCCGGCGAGGCCGCGCTGCGGGGCCTCGCGGAAGGCCTCTGGCTGGGCGGTTACCGCTATCGCGACGCGCCGAAGGCGGCCCGGCCCGGCGAGGTGCGGGTCGTTGCCGACGACCCCCGGCGGTACGACCGGAGCCTCACCCTGGCCCGGGTGACGGCCACGGCGACATGGTTGGCCCGGGACCTCACGAACACACCGTCCTCGGTGAAGAACCCGCAGTGGTTCGCCGACCAGATCGTCGCCGAGGCCGCCGGGCGCCCGGGGCTGACCGTGACCGTGCTGGCCGGTGACGACCTGCTCCGCTTCGGCGGGCTGCGCGCGGTCGGCGGCGGCTCCGCCACCCCGCCCCGGTTCGTCGAGCTCTCCTGGCAGCCGCCCGGTGCCACCACGCACGTGGTGCTGGTCGGCAAGGGCATCACCTTCGACACCGGCGGCATCTCGATCAAGACGCGCGACGGCATGAAGTTGATGAAGAAGGACATGGGCGGCGCGGCCGCGGTCGTGGCGGCCACGCTCGGCGCCGCGGACCTGGCCCTTCCGGTACGCGTGACCGCGCTGGCTCCGCTCGCCGAGAACGCGGTCAGCGGCTCCGCCTTCCGCCCGGGTGACGTGATCACCCACTTCGACGGCTCGACCAGCGAGAACACCAACTCCGACGCCGAGGGCCGGATCGTGCTGGCGGACGCCCTGGCGTATGCGGCGGAGCGCCTGCGGCCCGACCTGGTCCTCAACCTGGCGACGCTGACCGGCGCGAACGCGGTCGCCCTCGGCAAGCGCCTCGCCGCGCTGTACAGCCCGGACGACGACCTGGCGAAGGCGCTCACCGAGGCCGGCGAGGCAGCCGGTGAGCGGATGTGGCAGCTGCCGCTGGCCGACGACTACACCGACAACCTGCGCAGCGACATCGCCGACCGGGTCAGCGCGCCGGCCGGGCCGGGCTCGGTGATGGCCGCACTGTTCCTGCGCGACTTCTTCGGCGACACGAAGTGGGCCCACCTCGACATGTCCGCGCCGAGCTGGGCCGACGCCGACGACCTCGACCTGGTCAAGGGCGCTACCGGCTGGGGGGCTCGGATGTTGCTCCGATACCTCTCAACGCTTTACGGCGGCCAGTAAGCCGGCGCCGGACGGGATCACCGCGGGGATCCAGTCCTCGGACTCGCGGATCGCCTTGACCGTCTCGCGGATGGTCAGGGTGTCCACGTCCCGGGCCGACGGGTCGCTGATCCGGCCACCCGCGTGCGCGCCGTTCACGATCAGCACCCCACCCGGACGGAGCAGCCGCAGGGCCGCCTCCGTGCACGCGGCGAACTCGGTGGTGTCCGCGTCCACGAAGATCAGGTCGTAGGCGCCGTCGGCGAGCCGGGGCAGCACGTCCAGCGCGCGCCCGCTGATGATCCGGGTCCGGGACGAGGCGAAGCCGGCCTCCAGGAACACCCGGCGGGCGATCCGCTGATGTTCGTGCTCCACGTCGATGGTGGTGAGCACCCCGTCCGGGCGCATGCCGCGGAGCAGCCAGACGCCGCTCACGCCGGTGCCGGTGCCGATCTCGACGACCGCCTTGGCGTTGCCGGCGGCGGCCAGCAGGCGCAGCACGGAGCCCGCCCCGGGTGAGACGCAGGGCAGGCCGAGCTCGTGCGCCAGGGAACGCGCGGTCTGCTGGACCTGGTCCTCGGTGGCGTAGGTCTCGGCGAACAGCGTTGCCTGCGGCGCCGGCTGACCGAATGAGCGGGCTGGACCGATGATGACGACCTCCGGACGAAGCGGTGATGGTCGCGGCGCAACCGCGCACATCGGATAAGAGAGTAGAGCGATGCCCTCTGGTGATGCACCACACCGTCGATGCACAAACAGTCCAGTCGGACCGCCAGTGGCATCGGTGGGAAGGTGGTATCCGGCGGATCCGTGTCATCCTGGAGGCTCGGAGCCGGGAGGACGACGAGTGGAGGCACCGAGTTGACCGACGGCTGGAACTGGCGCCGGCCACCGACGTCGCCTGGTTCGGGCGTGCCCGGAAGCCCGCCGACGCCGCCGCCCGGTTCGCCGTGGTGGTCCGATGCGACGGCCGACCCGTGGCGCGATCCGTACTCTTCGTCGGCCGTGCACCTGCCCCCTCCGCCGCCCACCGGCGGACCACCTCTGGACCCGGTTGCCAACCCTGACGCGCCGCGCCGGTCACTCACCCCGGTCCTGCTGATCTGCCTGGTCACGGCACTGTTGGCCGGTGGTCTCGGCGGGACGCTCGGCTTTGTGTTCGCGGTCCGCGGCGGCTATGTGGCGAACGCCGGCACCCAGCTGGGCGGCCCGCCGCAGCAGGTCCCGGAGTCCGCGCAGCGGGCCCCCGAGTCGCTCGCCGGGGTCGCCCAGCGGGTGGCTCCGAGCGTCGTCACGGTCCACGTCACCGGCGCGATCGGATCCGGCTTCGTGGTCTCCACCGACGGTTACGTGATCACCAACGACCACGTCGTGGAGAGCGCCGACGAGGTTCTGTCGGTCTCGTTCAACGACGGGTCCTCGGCCTCGGCCCGGCTCGTCGGCCGGGATCCGGAATCCGACATCGCAGTGATCAAAGTCGCAAAGAGCGGCGTGGTCCCGGTGGAGCTGGGCGACTCGGACGCGCTCGCGGTCGGTGACCCGGTGCTCGCGTTCGGTTCACCGCTGGCCCTGAAGAACACCGTGACCCAGGGCATCGTGAGCGCCCTGGACCGCACGCTCGAGGCGGGCGACCCGGGCGGCACCACGCGCTACTACGCGGCCATCCAGACCGACGCCGCGGTCAACCAGGGCAACTCCGGCGGCCCGCTGGTCAACGCGGCCGGTCAGGCGATCGGGGTCAACTCGGTGATCCGATCGGTCGGTGGCGCCGACACCGAGGCGGGCAACATCGGCCTCGCCTTCGCCATCCCGATCAACCAGGCCAAGCGGGTCGCGCAGGACATCATCGACACCGGCAAGCCGCGGCGCACGGTGATCGGCGCCGAGGTGGTCACCGGCGAGACGGCCGGCGGCGCCCGGCTCCGCTCGGTGGAGCCCGCCGGACCGGCCGGCGCGGCCGGCCTGAAGAGCGGTGACGTGGTCACGAAACTGGACGGGCACCTGGTCGAGGAGGGCACCGATCTGATCGCCCTGGTCCGCAAGTACGCGCCGGACTCGGTGGTCGCGGTGGAGTACCGCCGGGGCAACCGGAGCGCCACGGCATCCGTGACACTCGCCGCGGACACCAACTGATCACCGGACGGGGTGTCGTTCGTTCCCGGATCGTGCGTACGCTTGGCCCGGGACGCCTGGGAGGCTGCACGTGTTCGAGAACTTGAACTGGTGGGAGATCGGCGCGCTGCTCATGCTGGCGCTGTTGATCTTCGGGGAACGCCTGCCCAAGGTGATCGGCGACGGCTTGCGCCTGCTGCGCGGCCTGCGCAACATGGCGCAGAACGCGACCACCGACCTGAGCCGGGAGCTGGGCACCGACATCCAGCTCGAGGATCTGCACCCGAAGGCGTTCATCCGCAAGCACCTGCTCAGCGAGGAGGACGAGGCGGCGATCCGCAAGCCGCTGCAGACCCTCTACGACGACGTGAAGCAGGATCTCAACGGCGTCCGGACCGAGCTGAACGAGGTGGCCTCGGCCGCCGACTTCAAGAACGGCAGCACCCCGAAAGCGGCGACGCCGGCCGAGGTCACCCCTCGACCGGCGCAGCGTTACGACCTCGACGCGACCTGAGCCGACCCGCGACCTGAGCCGGCCCCAGAGACGCTGCGCGGCGGTCAGCGCTTGGCGTTGACCATCAGGCTCAGCGGCTTGCCGACCAGTGACTCCCGCCGCACGGCGAGCTTGTCGGCCACCGCGTCCAGCGCCTTGGCCGCCGGCGCGTCCGGCTCGGCCAGCACGATCGGCGTGCCGTCGTCACCGGCCTCCCGCACCCGGGTGTCCAGCGGGATCTGGCCGAGCAGCGGCACCCGTGCCCCGATGGTCTGGGTCAGCGACTCCGCCACCTTCGCGCCGCCGCCCGCGCCGAAGACCTCCATGCGGGAGCCGTCCGGCAGCTCCAGCCACGACATGTTCTCCACGACGCCGACCAGGCGCTGGTGGGTCTGCAGGGCGATCGCGCCGGCCCGCTCGGCCACCTCGGCGGCGGCCGTCTGCGGGGTGGTGACCACCAGGATCTCCGCGTTCGGCAGCAGCTGGGCCAGCGAGATGGCCACGTCGCCGGTGCCGGGCGGCAGGTCGAGCAGCAGCACGTCCAGGTCGCCCCAGTAGACGTCGGCGAGGAACTGCTGGAGCGCCCGGTGCAGCATCGGGCCGCGCCACACCACCGCGGCGTTGCCGGCGGTGAACATGCCGATCGAGATCACCTTCACGCCGTGCGCCTGCGGCGGCATGATCATGTCTTCGACCCGCGTGGGTGCCCCGTCCACGCCGAGCATCCGCGGCACCGAGTGGCCGTAGATGTCCGCGTCGACGACGCCGACCGACAGGCCCCGCTTGGCGAGCGCCGCGGCCAGGTTCACGGTGACGCTCGACTTGCCGACACCGCCCTTGCCGCTCGCCACCGCGTACACCCGCGTCCGTGAACCCGGTTGGGCGAAGGGGATGACCGGTTCCGCCGTGGCGCCACCACCGCGCAGCGTGCTCTGCAGCGCCTTGCGCTGCTCCTCGTCCATCACCCCGAAGTTGACCTGGACCCGGTCGATGCCGGGGATCTTGGTGAGGGCGGCGGTGATGTCGTTGTTGAGCTTGTCCCGCAGCGGACAGCCGGAGACGGTGAGCAACAGGTCGACCTTGACCAGACCGTCGCCGACGGTGAAGCCGGCGACCATGCCGAGGTCGGTGATCGGGCGGCGGATCTCGGGGTCGTCGACGGTCGCCAGGGCGGCCTGGATCGCGTCCTCGAGCGTCGATGCAGGAGCGGACATGATTGCCATGCTACGTCGAGGTCAGGAGTGGTCCTCGTCCCACTCCATACGCGCCCGCTTCTCCCGGCGGTGCGCGGCCTCGTCCAGCTCGTCGGCCAGCCGGGTCAGCTCCGAACGAAGGAAATCCCTGGTGGCGACATCGCCCAGCGCGATGCGCAGCGCGGCGATCTCCCGCGTCAGGAACTCGGTGTCCGCCTTCTGCATGGCGGCGCGGCGGCGGTCCTCCTCCATCGCCAGCCGGTCCCGGTCGGTCTGCCGGTTCTGCGCCAGCAGGATCAGCGGAGCGGCGTAGGACGCCTGCAACGACAGGATCAACGTCAGGAACGTGAAGGTGTACGGGTCGAAGCGCAGTTTCTCCGGCGCCAGCGTGTTCCACAGGAACCAGGCCGCGATGATCACGGTCATGTAGACGATGAACTTCGCCGTACCCATGTACCGCGCGATGCTCTCCGACCACCGGCCGAAGGCCTCCGGGTCGAACCTGGGCAGCTGCATGCGCCCCGGGTCGCGGGGCTGGTCCAGGCGGTTCGGCCGACTGTCGCTCATGACGCGGCCTGCTCCTCGTCGGAGTTGTCCCGGTCACGCCAGTCCCGGGGCAGCGAATGGTCCAGCACGTCGTCGACGGTCACCGCGCCGAGCAGGCGGTGCGCCGAGTCGACCACCGGGATCGCGATCAGGTCGTACGTCGCCATCCGCCGAATGATCTCGGTGAGCCCGGTGTCGGTGCGCAACGGCTCCAGGTCGGAGTCGACCAGCCCGCCGACCATGCTCGCCGGGGGCTCCCGGAGCAGCCGCTGGAAGTGAACCATACCCAGGTACTTCCCGGTCGGCGTGGCGGCCGGGGCCCGGGCGACGAAGACCTGGGCGGCGACCACCGGGGAGAGTTCCGGCTCCCGGATCCGGGCCAGCGCCTCCGCGACCGAGGTGTCCGGCGTGAGGATCACCGGCTCCGAGGTCATCACACTGCCCGCGGTGCCCGGCCGGTAATCCATCAGCTGCCGGACCGGCGCGGCCTCCTCCGGCTCCATCAGGTCGAGCAGCACCGCCTGCTCCGCCTTCGGCAGCTCGGCGAGCAGGTCCGCGGCATCGTCCGGGTCCATCCGCTCCAGCACGTCGGCGGCCCGCTCCCGGTCCAGCGCGACCAGGATCTCCACCTGATCGTGCTCGGGCAGCTCCTCCAGCACGTCGGCCAGCCGCCGGTCGTCGAGGGCGGCCGCCACCTCGTTGCGCCGTGCGTCCGGCAGGTCCTGCAGCGCGTTCGCCATGTCGGCCGGTCGCATCTGGTCGAGCAGCGCGATCAGGTTCGAGGTGCCCTGCGTGTCGGTCGGCCCGATCAGGCCGCGGGTCCGGTCGTACTCCGCCTGAAAGACGTGCCCGCGCCGGGCGAGCCGGCCGGTGTGCTCGCGAACCGCCACCCGGGTGATGATCCACTCGGTCCGGCGGTTCTGCTCCATCCCGATGTCCACCACCGTGCCGATGTGCTCCGAGCCGTCCTCGTTCTCCGGCAGCACGGTGACCCGGCGGTCCAGGAGATCCTCCAGCACCAGCAGCTCGTTCGGCCGTTTCTCGAACCGGCGCAGGTTCAGCGTCCCCGTGCTGAGCAACACCGCCTCCGCGTCCATGCTGGTCACCCGCCCGATCGGCAGGAAGATCCGGCGGCGCAGAGCCATCTCGGCAACCAGGCCGACGACCTGCGGCGGCCGGTTCGTGGTGCGCAGCCGGACCACCGCGTCACGCACCCGCCCGACACGGTCGCCGTTGGGGTCGAACACCGGCAGGCCGGGCAGGCGGGCCAGATAAACCCTCGTCCCCATGGTCACGCCCTCAGATTAGGTTAGGGTCCGCACATGTCCACCGTGGCCTACGAGATCGTCGACGTGTTCACCGATCGGCCGTTCGCCGGAAATCCCCTTGCCGTGGTGTACGACGCCGATCATCTCGGCGCCGATCAGATGCAGACGCTCGCCCGCGAGTTCAACCTCGCGGAGACAGTTTTCATCCTTCCGCCGACGGTTCCGGGCGCCACCTACCGGGCGCGGATCTTCACCACCGAGGCCGAGTTGCCGTTCGCCGGGCACCCGAGCGTGGGCGCCGCGGTCACCTCGATGCGGCGCGGGCTCTTCCCGGCCGGGCCGGTGGTGCAGGAGTGCGGCGCGGGCCTGCTGCCGATCGAGGTCACCCCCGCGGGCGCGGCCACGGTCACCGGCGGGACGCCACGGCTGGGCGAGCCGGTCGCCGCGGAACCGCTGCTCGACATGCTCGGCCTGACGGCCTCGGACTTCGCCGGCGGCGGGCCTGCTGCCCCACGTCCGGCAGGGTGCGGTCTGGACTGGGTTCTTCTGCCGGTACGCCGGGACGCGCTCAACCGCATCAAACTCGACACGGCCGCCGCGGCCACGATCGGCGTCACCGACATCAGCGTGTTCGCCTGGGCCGACGGGGAGGCGCACGCTCGCGTCTTCGTCCCCGGTACGGCCGTCTGGGAAGATCCGGCCACCGGCTCGGCCGCGCTGGGCCTCGGCGTGTGGCTGGTCGCGGCCGGCTGGCTCCCCGCCGACGGGACCTCGTCTTACCGGGTCCACCAGGGCGTGGAGATGAAGCGGCCGTCGCTGCTGGAGTGCACCGTGACCGCGTCAGCCGGCGTCGCCACCGCCGCCACCGTGGCCGGCCACGTCGTCCCGATCGCCGAGGGCCGGATAGCCGTCCCCCCGTTCATAGGCTGACCCCCACCCAGTGTGTGAAGTAGCGGCGCGTATCGAACCCGAAATCCCCACGCGCCGCGCGCGGCTGGAGTGTGTGAAGTTGGGGTGCGTATCGAACCCGAAATCCCCACGCGCCGCGCGCGGCTGGAGTGTGTGAAGTTGGGGTGCGGAGCGAACCCGAAATCCCCACGGTGAGGGGTGGGGTCAGCGCTTGCGGACCCGGTGCAGGCGGAACGGGCGGCGGGTCTCCACCCGGGCGGGAGTCTCCCGAGGTGGTTCGGCCGCCGACTCGGCCGGCAGCTCGGCGGCGCCGACCGCGGAGTCCGTGACAGGGGTCAACCGGACCACCACGCAGCCGTTCTCCACCCACCGCGCCATCAGGTCCTCGGCGGTGCCGGACGCGTTGAGGCGCTTGTTGGCGAGCTGCGGCGCGATCTCGTCCCACTCCGGGCTGCCCGGCAGCACCCGGGCCACGGCGGCGTCGGTCTGCACGATCGCCCCGCCGTGGTCGCCGCGCAGGCGCACACTGGCGCGGCCGGCCTGGGCGAGCCCCGGCGCGAACTGCTCACCCGGCCCGCTCACCACCGCCAGCGAGCTCTCCACCGGCATGCACCACAGCCCATATGCCGGTCCGCCGTCCACCGAGACCCAGGCGATCGACGCCTTCTTGATCGCCTCTTCCAGCACGCCAGCACTCACCCGGCCATCCTCGCACGCCTCCGCCGCCGATTCAGCCGTCAGGCACCGCACCGCCACGCACCGCTCAGCGTGTGAAGTTCGGGCTCGATATCGACCCCAAGTTCACACACTGGTCTGCCCGTGGTGGTGGGGCTGGCGGGCGCGTCGCGGGGCGGCCCAGGGAGGCTGCCCGCGTGGTGGGACGGGCGGGCACGTCGCGGGACTGTCCGGGGACAGTGTGATCTTGTTCGGGGCGTGCTCAGGCGTACCGGGCGAAGGAAGGCATCGGATCGACAAGCGCGAGCACCTCGGTGAGCGACCGCACCGTCCGGCCGGCGAAGTTGGTGTCCGCGTCGAAGACGAGGTGGTTGGCGAGGTCGGGCGCCGCCAGCCGGACCGGCGTCATACCGACCGCGGCCGCGCCGGTCAGCTCGTGGCTGCCGCCGTCGCCGACGTAGAGACAGTCCTCCGGGGCCACCTCCAGCGCGGCGCACGCCGCCTGGTAGATCTCCGGGTCGGGTTTGCAGACACCGAGCTCGACCGAGTAGATCTGAGCGTCGAGCAGCGGCGCCACCGGGAGGCCGGGCAGGAAGGCGGGGAGTTCGTGGGTGCAGTCGCTGACCACCGCGGTGCGCACCCCACGGTTACGGATCGCGGTGAGTGCGCTGACCACGTCCGGGCGCAGCTGGGTGTCCGCGCGCAGGGCGTCGACCCGGGCCGGCATCGCCGCCCGGATGGCGCTCGGCCGGGTGTCGCCGCCGGCCTGCTCGATCACCCAGCGCAAGGTCGCCTCCGCCGAGCCGAAACGGCCGCAGGCACGGGCCCGGAAGGTGCGGTCCAGGACGCCGACCAGCCTTTCCGGGTCGGCGCCGAGAGCCCGGGCGATGTCGGCATGCTGGGGCCCACGCTGCACAGAACGGGTAAGCGTGCCGAAGAAGTCAAACACCACCGCACGGAATGCGGGCACGTAAATCGGCCTCCACGGCATCGAGGGGTGAAAACGGCCCAGCGGCCGTCGGTGACTGTATCCACTCGGTCACTCTCCGCCAATAGAGGGCGACAAACTGTGACGCGCGACTGTGCAAGAAGCGACTGCCGGGGATGAATATGCGTTCACCGCACACAGTGCCGCCCGCCACAGCATTTGCCCTGCTGGTGGCCGTGGTGGCGGTCTCCTCCTCGGCGCCGCTGATCGCGTTCGCGGCGGCGCCGGCGCTGGCCGTGGCCTTCTGGCGCAACGGGATCGCCGCCGTCGCGCTCACCCCGGTCGCGTTGACCAGGCGGCGCACCGAGGTGCGGGAGGTCCTGCGCAGCCGGGTGGGCCTGTTCTGCGTGCTGTCGGGCCTCGCGCTGGCCGCGCACTTCGCGACCTGGATGCCCAGTGTGCAGCTCGGCTCGGTGGCGACCGCGACGGCGTTGGTGGCCACACAGCCGGTCTGGCAGGGCCTGATCGCGGCGGTGCAGGGCCGGCGCCCGTCCACGGCCGGCTGGATCGGCATCGGGCTGGCGGTGGCCGGCGCGGCCTGGGCCACCGGGGTCGACATCGGGGTCTCCGCGCAGGCCGTCTGGGCGGACGTCCTGGCTCTGCTCGGAGGGATCTTCGCCGCCGTCTACACCGCGTTCGGGGAGCGGGCCCGGGCGACGCTGAGCACGACGACGTACACCTGGATCTGCTACGGCGTCTGTGCCCTCGTGCTGGTCGTCGTCTGCCTCGTCGGGGGAGTGGACCTGAGCGGTTACGACGGGCAGACGTGGGCGGCGATCCTCGCGCTCGTGGTCGGCGCGCAGCTGCTGGGGCACTCGATGTTCAACTACGCGCTGCAGCACACCTCGGCGACGACGGTCAGCGTGCTGATCCTGCTGGAGGTGCCCGGCGCGGCCCTGCTCGCCTGGGTGTGGCTGGGCCAGACGCCCCGGATGGAGTCGTTGCCCGGCTTGGTGCTGCTGGTGCTCGGCGTCGCGGTGGTGATCGTCGGCACCACCCGGAGCGCGCGCCTCGTCCCGGCGGCCGCTGACGCCTCCATCTCGCCGTAAACCTGCTCTTTACGGCGAATTCCTCCCGTAATTGACACTCCTGCCCGTACGGCGCGAGACCGTCTCGATGGCCGCGGCCGTCACCCGCGGCGCGGTACCGCTCGTTGCACCTGCAACCGGCCGGCCACGGTGATCTAAGGGGAGATGGATGCGACGGGATCGGGTGGCCGGACTGCTGGCCGTGGCGGCTCTCACCCTGGGCGGATGCGCGGAGATCGTCGGCGCGGCCGCTCCGGACCGGGCGCCGCTGACCGGCGGCTGGCGCACCGCCGGATGCGAGTTCCGCCGGGCGCCCCAGTACACCGTCACCGGCGGTGCCCGGACGACGATCACCCCGGCGCGGCTCGGCGCGGCCATGGAACGGATCGAGCGGGGCGGGCGGGAGCGGTTCGCCGCCAGCTTCGCCGGCATCGAGGTCGACCAGCTGCGGGTACGAGCCATCGTGTACCGCGTTCCGTCAGCCGGATTCGACGACTTCGTCCGGCACAGTGCCGAGGACACCTGCATCGTGGTGCGCGACGCCGCGCACGCCGTGGAAGAACTCGGCACGTGGCATGACCGGGTGGTCGCCGACCTGCCGTACTGGACCAGCCGTGACCTGCGCATCGTCACCGTGGGAACCCGTCACGACGGCGTCGGCGTGGAGATCGGCACCCGCGACTTCGACCGCGCCCGCCGCGAGCTCCCCGCCCGTTACGGCTCGGCGGCCCCGCTGGTCTTCGTCGAGGAGGGTCCGGTCACGCCACGGACGAGCGGCCGCCCGGTGGTGCCCGAGTCCGGCGGGTGACCGCGCCCATGTCGGAAAGCCGTCATCAGCCGCCCGTACCGGGTACGCCACAGTGAGGCGATGTTTGCCCCTCCCCCGGCGAGCGGGCAGGATCGCCGCATGGTCTTCGACGCACGTTCCGCCGGGGGCAGCCCCTCCCGGCGTGACGCCACCCGCCCCGCAGACGGCCGACCACCCAATTCGGGCGCTCCCGGGTCCGACCCGGAACGCTTCGACCAGCCGGATATGTTGGAAGTCGTGGAAGCGGAGATCGAAGGAAGCGGCGAAGCCCCGATCACGATGCGCCTGGACGGCAAGGTCGCCCTTGTCACCGGCGCCGGGAGTCCCGACGGCATCGGCTATGCGACGGCCCGGCGGCTGCGCAACCTCGGCGCCCGGGTGGCGATCGTGTCGACCACCCGCCGGATTCACGAGCGGGCCTCCGAACTCGGTGTGACCGGCTTCGTGGCCGACCTCACCGACGAGTCCGAGGTCGGCGCGCTCGCCGACGCGGTCGCGGACCAGCTCGGCGACGTCGAGGTGCTGGTCAACAACGCCGGCCTGGCCAGCCGCACCAGTCCTGAGGTGCTGCGCCCGGTCGCGCAGCTCACCCTGGACGAGTGGCGGGCCGAGATCGACCGGAACCTGAGCACCGCTTTCCTGTGCAGCCGCGCTTTCGTCGGCGGCATGTCGGAGCGCGGCTGGGGCCGGATCGTCAACCTGGCGGCCACCGCGGGGCCGGTCAACGCCCTGCCCACCGAGGCGGCGTACGCGGCGGCCAAGTCCGGCGTCGTCGGCCTGACCCGGGCTCTCGCGATGGAGCTGGTGGCCGACGGCGTCAACGTGAACTGCGTGGCACCCGGCACCATCTACACGGCGGCCTCCACGGTCACCGAGATCAAGCAGGGCCTCGGCACCCCGATCGGCCGTCCCGGCACGCCGGATGAGGTCGCCGCCGCCATCGCCTTCCTCTGCTCGCCAGCCGCTTCCTACATCACCGGCCAGATGCTGGTGGTGGACGGCGGTAACAGCGTCCGCGAGGCCCAGTTCCGCTGAGCCGAGCCCGGTCCGCGAGCCGGACACGTAGCCGGCGTGCCGCCCCGATACCGGGGTGGCACGCCGCTCCCGTTCCAGGGGCGCGAGCCAGGGCACTCGTTCCGGCGGTTCGGGCTGCAGCTACCGTTCCGGGGTGTGGGTCGCCGGGGGCTCAGCGCAGCTTCGTGAGCTGCCCGACCGCGCGCTCGACAGCCATGCAGCGGTCCTCGACGTACTCCATGCCGGCCTCTTCGGCGATCCGCCGTGCCTGCGCCGAGACGATGCCGCTCTGCAACCACACCGCCGGGGCCTTGATCGCTGCGGCCTGCCGCACGATCTCCACCGCGTCCGCCGCCGGCCGGAAGATGTTGACCAGGTCGACCGGCTCGCCGATGTCCGCGAGCGTCGGCACCGTCTTCACACCGAACACCTCGTCCGCGAACGGGTTCACCGGAATGATCCGCCACCCGTGCCGCAGGATCTGCAGAGGCACCGTGTGCGACGGCTTGTAGGGCTCCCGCGACGCTCCCACGACGGCGATGACGTTCGCTTCCGCCAAGATCTGCTGAGCGCTCCGCATCCCCCAACACTATCCGCGCCCACCATGATCCACGACGCGGTCGCCAAGCTCACCGAGCCCCGAGCCCGAGCCCGAGCCCCAAGCCTCGATCCGTGATCCCTGAGCCCTGAGCGCTGAGCGCTGCAGCCCGCTGCAGCCCGCTGCAGCCCACCGCAGCCCGCTGCAGCCCACCGCAGCCCGCTGCTGCTCGCCGCAGCCCGCGGCGGCATGCGGAGGTATGCGCGGCCCCCCGGTTCGCGCATACCTCCGCACCGCCTCGGCCCCGGTCAAGCAGCCGCACCCACCGGGGCAGAGTCGAAAGCCTTGCTGGGAGGCGTGGATCAGAGAAGTGTGAGCTGATCCCCGGAGGCCCGCTTCGACTGCGCGGACCGCTCCGCACCCGAGCCCTCCGGGCCGGGCGTGGGCCGCTTCGCGCCCCGGCCCTCCGCCTCGGGCGCAGGCCGCTTGGCATCCCGGCCTTCCGCGTCGGTGACCCGGCGTGCCTCGGCGGGTTGCTGCCGGTGCAGGCCGTGCCGGCGGGCCGCCATGCGCACCCGGGCGCCGATCTCGTCCTGGTAGGCCCGGGGCGAGTAGGACCCGTTGCCGAACAGCTCCCTGTATCGCGGGCGCAGCTCGGGGTAGGACTGGCCGATCCACTTCGCGTACCACTCGCGGGCGCCGGGCCGCAGGTGCAGCGCGAGCGGCGTGACGCTGGTGGCCCCGGCGCGGGCGATGGCGGCCACCGTCTCGTCGATGGACTCCTCGGTGTCGGTGAGGCCGGGCAGGATCGGCGCCATCAGGACGTTGACCGGGAGTCCCGCGTCGGTGAGCCGGCGGACCGCGTCGAGCCGGCGGCGTGGGCTGGGCGTGCCGGGCTCGGCGGAGCGCCACACGGTCTCGTCGAGGAAGCCCACCGAGAAGGACAGGCCGACGCTTGTCACCTCGGCCGCCTGCAGGAGAAGGTCGAGATCGCGCAGGATCAGCGTGCCCTTGGTGAGGATGGAGAACGGGTTCGCGTGGTCGCGCAGCGCCGCCAGGATCTCCGGCATCAACCGGTATCGCCCCTCGGCGCGCTGGTAGACGTCGACGTTGGTGCCCATCGCGATCGCCGCCCCGGACCAGCGCGGGTTCGCCAGCTCCCGGCGGATCAGCTCGCCGGCGTTCACCTTGACCACGATCTGGGTGTCGAAGTCGTTGCCGGAGTCGAGGTCGAGGTAGGTGTGCGTGTTGCGGGCGAAGCAGTTGTGGCTGACCACCCCGTCGGCGATGAAGTCGCCGGTGCCGGTGGAGATGTCGAAGAGCGGCAGCGTGAGCCCGAGGTCCTCGATGTCGGCGACGGCCAGCCGCCGGGCGGTGCGCACGCCCACCCCGGACGCGTCGAGCGGGTCCAGGGCGGCGCCGGTGGCGTGCCGGAACCGCAGCGCGGCCTCCAGATGCCGCTCCGTCTCGACCCGCCCGAGCGGCAGTGGCCCGTCCTGGTCGAGCCGGGACCGGGGACGGGAGCGGGCCGAGGCGAAGGTCCGCGTGGTGGCCGGGTTGCGTGCGGCCAGCCCGAGGCGGGTGAGAGCTTCGGTGACCCGCCGCAGATAGGCCTGGTCGACGCTCTCGAAGACGACGGCCAGCCGGTCGGTGCGGCCGACCGCGCCGAACGCTCCGGCGAGGAAGCCTCGGCTCCAGTCGGCGGTCGGCTGCTCCGGCCAGCGCAGCGCGTCGGTGAGCGAGACGTCGTCGAGGTAGCCGTCGGCCCGGATCCAGGCGTCACCCTCCCGGGCCGCGCCGCTGCCGGCCGCGTCGCCGCGCAGCAGGCCGCAGAGGAAGCCGGCCTGATAGTCGGGGGATTCCTTGGGCGGCTCGGCGAAGTGGCCGACGCCGAACATCAGGTCGCCGACGGCGAGCGCCGGCAGATGCGGCTCGGTCGGGCTGACGTGCCGCCAGCCGCGGTCGGTGAGGAAGCGGTGGTCGCCGCTGGAGACCAGCCTGGTGCCGTCGGTCAGGGTGACCCGGAACGCGGGCTTGCTCGTCGCCCAGTGGTCCAGCACCGTGGTCGGCACGTAACGCCGGTGTGCGCCGGCGCCCATCGTGCCCATCACCGTGTCGCCGGGGCGGATCTGCGCGAGCCGCCGGGTGGAGCCGTCGGCGAGCAGGATCGGCGTGTCACCGGCAAGGCAGTAGGTGCACGCGTGCGAGCAACCGCGATAGGGGTTGACGGTCCACTCGAATGGCACGCGCGAGGTGCCGGGCACCCGGTTGATCAGCGATTTAGCCCGCACCTCGTAGAACGTCATCCCGGCGAAGCCGGGCGTCGAGAAGGTGCGGACGGTCGCGCCGGGCAGCGCCAACGGCAGGGGTGGAGCCGCCGGCGCTGCCCTGTCCGGGAGCGAGCCGTCGTCGGCGCGAGCCGACAGGGTGGACCATCGCATGGCGAGTATTCGAACACACGTTCTAGATCATGTCCATCGCCCTCGCCGACTCACCCGAAGAACATCCGCGTCCGGCGGGCGGACCCGAGAGGTGCCGGGCGCGCGTACCGAAAAGGGCCCGTGGACCATGAGGTCCCCGGGCCCTTCTCGAACTCGAAGTGTCAGCTGCGGCCGGCGGCCGCGGTCTGCTCGACCTTCTCCGCCGTCGGCTCGTCCTCGACCGGAGTCTCGGACTTCTCCGCGGCCGTTTCGGTCTTGGCCGTCGCCCCGGCGTCGGCCTGAGCCTCGGTGGGCTCGCTGTGCGCGGCCTTGCGGTGGGCCGCCATCTGCTCGCGAACCTCGTCCATGTCGAGTTCCTCGACCTTCTCGATCAGGCTCTCGAGCGCCGACTCGGGGAGGGCGCCCGGCTGTGAGAAGACCACCACGCCGTCGCGAACGGCCATGATCGTCGGGATGGACCGGATGTCGAACTTGGCGGCAAGGGCCTGCTCGGCCTCGGTGTCGACCTTCCCGAACGTGATGTCCGGGTGCTTCTCCGAGGAGCGCTCGTAGGTCGGCGCGAACCGTACGCAGGGCCCGCACCAGCTGGCCCAGAAGTCGACCAGGACGATGCCGTCCTTGCCGGTGACCTCGTCGAAGTTCGCTGTGGTCAGCGCAACCGTCGCCATGATGCCTCCGTCTGCGGGAATCGCTTTCGTCCGGTGAAACCTCTGTTACCCACCCACCATTCCCGCTGCGGGCACCTCGACACGTGTCGTGGGGCACCTTCGGGTCAGACCGGCTCGAAAGCCGGGGGCAACTCATGGTAACCGAAGGTAGGCGCAGAGTGTCCGTTTGCTGACAGCGGGGATAGGCGAGTCCCGCCCGGCATCTCGGGATGTAGGCGATTTGTCCATCCGCCCCACCACTGTTGGGAGCGTGCCCATGCCGGTTTATTAACAGTAAACAAACCTAAATGTGAGCTGTGTCACATCTGAAAGACCTTCACATGGATACGGACGGTAAGGCAGACTCTGAACTCAACAGAGCGTGGGCGGCGGGTGCCGGGGAGGGCCCCGCCGCTCATTGCGTCTCCTGCCGGTCCTGAGGCCACCGGGTGACTCCGGGTCGAGCCGGGCCGGATGAGTAGCCTAACGCCCCATGACGGCGGGCGGTGAAGATTCAGCAGAGGTCGGCGTGGGGCCGTGGCCGGGCGAGTGGCCGGCCGGCGACCATTACGATCCTGAGCTGCTGCGCGACGGCGATCGGCGCAACGTGGTCGACCGGTACAGGTACTGGCGCCGGGAGGCGGTGGTCGCGGATCTCGACGCGCGCCGGCACGGCTTCCACGTCGCCATCGAGAACTGGCAGCACGACTTCAACATCGGCACCGTGGTGCGCAACGCCAACGCCTTCCTCGCCGCCGAGGTGCACATCGTGGGGCAGCGCCGGTGGAACCGCCGGGGTGCGATGGTCACGGATCGTTATCAACATGTGCGGCACCACCCGACCATCGAGGAGTTCGTCGGCTGGGCCGCCGCGGAGCACCTTCCGGTCATCGGTATCGACAATCTGCCCGGTTCCCGCCCGATGGAGACTGTCACCCTGCCGCGGCGCTGCGTGCTCCTTTTCGGTCAGGAGGGGCCGGGGCTGTCGGATCCGGCCAGGGCTGCCTGCGCCGAGTTGTTCTCGATCGCGCAGTACGGCTCCACCCGGTCGATCAACGCCGGGGTCGCCAGCGGCATCGCGATGCACGCCTGGATCCGGGCCCATGCCGGTGCGCCACCGGACTGAGGCACGGGGACCCCACCGGTCCCGTGTTCTGCCGATCCGCTTGACGGCGGCTCCCGGGACCAGCACGGTATGAAGTGTGGGTGTCACGGTGAGCTGCCCCAGATGCGCTGCTCAGGTTCGCAGGCCGGACCTGATGCACAGCAACTGGCGGTGCGACAGCTGTGGCGACGTTCCGCCGTTCCACGTCGCTGAGCACATCAGCGCGGAGATCGTCGGGGCGGTGCTGCGGGAGTCGGCGTCGAGCGCGGAGCGTACGCCGCTCTGGTGCCCCTGGCCGCTGCCTCCCGGATGGATGGTCACCGGGGTCGCCTGGTCGGGCGACGACCGCTTCGGCGTACGAGCGACGGCCCTCGCCTGCAGCGGTCCCGATCCGCTCGCCGGCGGCCCGGCGGATCTCGTCCTGATCGCCGAGCATCCCGGCGTCGGGCTGGGCACGCGGTTCGCCGGCATCCCGGGCATCGACCCCGGCCATCTGCTCTCCGAGGCGCTCGCCGAGCGGGGCCAGCACGCCGGTCCACACGCGAAGATCAAAGCGGCCGGCCATCCCACTCCACTGTGGTGTGTGAAGTCACCGGAAGATCGAAGCGCCTACGTGAGTGAGGCAAAAGGAATGTGGCTCTATGCGGTAGCGTGGCCCGCAAGCGCGGGCTATCTCCTCGCGGAGCACGTCGTCCTGCACGACCTGTCCGAAGGGGTGCCGCCCGAGCTCGTGTTCGGGGCGCCGTCGCCCTATCTGCACGGTCGCGCCTAACTCTCTCGAGTGTGACCTGCAGAGATGGCAATCGGCTTTCCGGGCACTTTGTTCACACGAAGCGACGAAGCTGATACCGTCAGTACTGCCGCGGCGCTGAACGTCACCCGCACCGGAGGAGAAGGCCCGCCATGATCAAGAAGGTCCTCACCTGGCTTGGTATTGCATTCTTGATCTTCTTCATCGCCTTCAACCCGAGATCCGCCGCGGCGGTCTTCGAGTCACTCGGAGGCACGATCGCCGACATCGCACGAGGCTTCGGCACGTTCTTCACCGACCTCGTCGCATAGCATCGCCACATGGATCCTGGTGAGCCGCGCGACCCGCGAGGTGAGGGTGCTGGCCGCCCTCGGGATGACGATGAGAGCTTCGGGTGGAAAGACCCGGCCGCCTTCGACGACGATCCTGACTACCCGCGCGATCCCTATGGGGACGATGCGGCGTACGCACGTGGCCAACGCCGCGAGGTGTACGACGAACCGGATCAGTACGAGGCGCCCAGCTTCACCGAGGAGGAGCTGGAAGGTCTCGACCGGGGCGGCGGCCCGCGCCGGTTCCTCCCGCTGGAGGACGAGCCGACCACGCTGGTCGCCCGCTATCTCTTCCCGACCGAGCGCTACCGCGGCGAGTGGAAGAGACATTGGATCCACCTCTCCGGCCCGCTCGGCATCGGCGCCGGCGCCACCCTCGCGCTCGGATACCTCGCCGGCTTCCTGACCCGGCAGAACGTCGACGGTCTCGTCACCGTCGCGGTGCTGATCTGGCTCGGCGTGATCAGCTGGGTCGCGTGGAAGGTCTTCGACTGGTACTTCGACCGCTTCATCCTCACCAACAAGCGCGTGATGGTGGTCAACGGCATCATCACGCGGAAGGTGGCGATGATGCCGCTGCTGCGGGTCACCGACATGAAGTACGAGCAGTCCGCCCTCGGCCGGATGCTGAGTTACGGCACGTTCGTGCTCGAGTCGGCCGGCCAGGACCAGGCGCTGCGCGAGGTCAAGCACCTGCCCAACCCGAACGAGCTCTACCTCCGCGTGGTCGAGGAGATGTACGAGCCGCAGGCCGTCGAGGCCCGGCTGGGCAAGGACGACGAGGGAGAAGACGCCTGACCGGGAGCCCGGCGGTAGCGTGATCGCGGTGACCAGAATCGACCTGCACTGCCACTCGACCGCCAGCGACGGCACGTTGACCCCGGCCGAACTGGTGCGGGCGGGCGCCGCGGCCGGCCTGGACGTCATGGCGATCACCGACCACGACACGACCGGTGGCTGGGCCGAGGCCGAGGCGGCCCGGCCCGCGGGGCTGCGGCTGGTCCGTGGCGCCGAGCTGTCCTGCCGCTGGTTCGGCGCGCAGCCCGCCATCCCCCTGCATCTGCTGGCCTATCTGTTCGACCCGGCCGAGCCGAGACTCGCGGCCGACCTGGCGCGGCTGCGCGCGGACCGGGAGCAGCGGGCCGAGAAGATCGTGGCGAAGCTGCGGGCCGACGGTGTGCCGATCACCTGGCCCGAGGTGCACGGGTACGCGGCCGGTGGCTCGGTCGGCCGGCCGCACATCGCCCAGGCGCTGATCCGGGCGGGACTGGTCCGCACCACGGACGAGGCCTTCGCCTCCGCCTGGCTGGGCGCGCGTTACTTCGTACCCAAAAGTGATCTTGATGTTTTCGAGGCTGTCCGAGCGGTGCGTGCGGCCGGTGGGGTGGCGGTCTTCGCGCATCCGCGGGCGACCAAGCGCGGCCGGGTGGTGCCGGACGAGCTGATCGCCGACCTCGCGGACGAGGGTCTGTTCGGCCTGGAGGCCGACCACGAGGATCACTCGCCCGCCGAGCGGGCCGAGATCCGGTCCTTGGCGGATCGGCTCGGCCTCGTCGTCACCGGATCTTCGGATTTCCACGGCACGCACAAGACGGTCCGGCTCGGAGCTTTCACCACGGCTCCGGAGGCGTACGAGAAGGTCGTCTCGGCGGCGACCGGTGTGCCGGTGCTGGGGTGACGCTGGACGCACGAGCCTGCGGCGGCGAGGGGCCGGGCCCTACCTTGATCGGGTGAATGTCAAGCTGTTCGGCGAGGTCTTCGTGACCCTGCTGGTGATCGTCGACCCACCCGGCATGGTGCCGGTCTTCCTCGCGCTCACCGGCGCCCTGCCCGCCAAGGCCCGCAATCGGGCCGCCACCCAGGCCGTCCTGCTGGCGCTCGGGGTGATCGTCGGGTTCGCCGTGGCCGGGCAGACCCTCCTCGATTACCTGCACGTGCAGCTTCCCGCTCTGCAGGCGGCCGGTGGCCTGCTGCTGGTGCTGGTCGCGTTGCAGCTGCTCACCGGCAAGACCGACGCGCCCGAGGACCAGGTCGGCACGAGCAACGTCGCGCTGGTCCCGATCGGCACACCGCTGCTGGCCGGCCCCGGTGCGATCGTCGCCACCATGCTCTTCGTGCAGCGGGCCGACAACAACGGCGAATATCTGGTCATCGCGGCGGCCATCCTCGCCGTGATGCTCGCCGTCTGGGTGGTCCTGCGGTTCTCCGGCGTCATCGTCCGGCTGCTGCGACCGGCCGGCATCGAGGTGCTCACCCGGATCGCCGGCCTGCTGCTCGCGGCCATCGCGGTCCAGCTCATCGCGGACGCCATCTTCGCCTTCGTCGAGCTGTACGCGCCGCGGCTCTGACGTTTCCTGTCGGGGGGTGCTGGCAGGATTGCCGTGTGCCCCCCACCAGAAACCGTGCCGCCGTCCCCGAGCAACTCGGGTTCGCCGGCATGCCCGAGCGGCTCTTCGTCTGCACGCCGAGCAAGCTCGGGGCCTACACCGACTGCCCGCGGCGCTATCGCTATTCCTACGTCGACCGCCCCACCCCGCCCAAGGGCCCGCCGTGGGCGCACAACTCGCTCGGCGCGAGCGTGCACACCGCCCTGAAGAACTGGTACGCGGTGCCGGTCGAGCGGCGTGCCCCCGGCGCGCTCCCGACCCTGCTGAAATCCACCTGGGTGCGGGAGGGATACCGCGACGTCGACCAGGAGCGGGCCGTCTACCAGCGGGCGCTGGAGTGGCTGGAGACCTATGTGGCGACCCTCGACCCCGACGACGAGCCGCTCGGCGTCGAGCGCGTGGTCGCGACGAAGACCTCGGTCCTCGCGCTGAACGGGCGGGCCGACCGGATCGACGGGCGCACCGGCCCGGACGGGCCGGAAGCGGTGATCGTCGACTACAAGACCGGCCGCTCCGGGCTGGACGCCGACGACGCCCGCGGTTCGCAGGCGCTCGCGCTCTACGCGTTCGCCGCCCAGCGGGTCTTCCGGCGGCCGTCCCGCCGGGTCGAGCTGCACCACCTGCCGACCGGCACGGTCGCCGTCCACGAGCACACCGACGAGTCGCTGGCCCGGCAGGTGCGGCGTGCCGAGGAGACGGCGCTCGACATTCTGGCGGCGGAGAAAGCGGTGGCCGGCGGCGCCGACCCGGATGAGGCGTTCCCGACCAACCCGGGGACGCTGTGCAGCTGGTGCGACTTCCGGAAGGTGTGTCCGGCCGGGGCCCAGGCCCAGGGCAAGGAGCCGTGGACGGCGGTGGAGCACCTGCAGGGCTGAGCGGAGCCGGGTCAGGCGAGGCCGGCGCGTTCCAGGGCGGCTCGGTGCACCGGCGAGATCTGGTGCTCCTTGGGCAGGGTGGACATGACCGTGGCGAGCAGCGCGCGCAGGCTACGGACCGAGAGGCGGGCGGCCAGGTCGGTGGTGGGCCAGCCGAGACCGCCGTACATCTTGCGCGCCCACGGCGGCAGCAGCCCGATGGCGGTGCCGGCGATCCCGAAATACGCCCAGCGCGGTGGCCCCAGCGTCAGCCCGAGCCGCAGCGCCCGGCCGCCGATCGGGGGCGCCGGCGGAACGGTCAGGAAGAACGCCGTCTCGGCGCTGTCCCGGGTCATCCGAAGCTCCGGGCGGACGGCGTCGTAATAGTCCGCGACCTCGGCGGCGGTGGCGGGGACGGTGGCCGGGTCCAGGCCGACGAGTTCGGCGGCCCGCAACTGCTCGGTGTAATAGGTGTCCACCTCGTCGGGCGTCAGGCGCACGCCGGCGTGCACCGCCGTGCTGAGGAACGACTCGACCTCGGCGACGTGGACCCAGCGGAGCAGGTCGGGTTCGTCGATGCGGAACCGCTCACCCGTAACCGGATCGATCGCGGACATCCGGGAGTGCAGCCGGCGCAGGCGGTCGCTCACCTGCCGGACCTCCTCGGTGCTGCCGTAGATCACCGTCCCGACGTAGTCCGACGTGCGCATCAGCCGGCCCCAGGGGTCGGCGCGGTAGCCGGAGTTCTGCGCGACCCCGGCGACGGCGCGGGGGTGCAGCGCCTGGAGATAGAGGGAGCGGAGCCCGCCCAGCATGAGGATCGGTTCGCTGTGCAGTTTCCAGGTGACCGATTCCGGCCCGAACAGCCCGACGTCTCCTGCCATGCAACCCAGACTGCCACGCGGAATCGCCATCGGCTCGTGCCGAGGACATCGAGTGGGGCGGAGCAGACCGAGTGGCCCGGCCGGGCCGCCGGTCAGACGGTGGTGTGCCGGCTCAGCGGCTTGCTGGTCAGCCTTGTGGTGTCAGCCTGGCGGCGTGCTGGTCAGGCCGTGGTGTCGGCCTCGCGGCGGGACTGGCAGGTGGGGCAGAGACCCCAGAACGTGACCTCGGCCTCGTCCAGGGCGAACCCGTGCGAGCTGCTCGGGGTGAGGCAGGGCGCCTCACCGACAGCGCAGTCGACGTCGGCGATCTCGCCGCAGCCGCGGCAGACGATGTGGTGGTGGTTGTCGCCGACCCGCGCCTCGAAGCGGGCCGGACTGCCGGCCGGCTCCAGCCGGCGGGCCAGACCGGCCCGGGACAGCGCACCGAGCACGTCGTAGACCGCCTGGGTGGAGACGGAGTCGAGCCTGGTGCGGACCCGCCGGGCCACCTCGTCCACTTCGAGATGCCCGCCGGCGCTGAGCACCTCGAGCACGGCGAGGCGCGGACGGGTGACCCGCAGGCCATGCGTACGCAGCAGTTCTTCACCGGTGGACATCGCTCCATGACAACACGCGGGAACCGAATCACCAACCCGGACGGTCATCGCACCAGGACGCGGCGCTGTGACGATGCTGACGGCCGGTTGGCCGAAACCGATACAGAAGTTTGCTCTTGAGGGGATGTTTGCGCCGTCAAATACCCCTAAGCTTGCCTGCACCCGATCGAGGAGGAATGGTGTTTGACCAGGTCAACGGTTTGCCGGTACATATCCTGGTGCTTCATGCGGCAGTCATCTTCGTGCCGTTGCTCGGCCTGGGGGCCATCGTCTACGCCCTGGCGGCATCCTGGCGTCCCAAACTCGGCTGGGCGGTGGGACTCCTCGCCGTAGTCGCGCCGGCCGCCGCGCTGGTCACCAAGCAGTCCGGCAGCGAGTTCTACACCCGGCTGCTTTCGGAGAACCGGGTGTCGCCCGCCGGGAAGGTCATCCTCGACCAGCACATGGACTACGGCTCGCTGACGGCCTGGCTGGCACTCGGACTCGGGGTGGTCAGCCTGGTGCTGGTCGCGCTGACCTGGCGCAACCCGCGCGCCCTGCCGCGTGTCGCCGATCTGGGGTTCGCCCTGGTCCTGGTGGTGCTGGCCGGCCTGAGCGGTTACTACATCTTCCAGACCGGTGACTCCGGCGCTACCGCCGTGTGGGGCAGTTACTGACGACGCGTCCAGGGCCACCCGGCCCCTGTTGACGACGCTTCCGGGGCGGGCCGCATGTCAGGTCCGTCCCGGAACTGTCTGATGCGGCTGCGGCCTGGAACTGTCTGATGCGGCTGCGGCCTGGAACTGTCTGATGCGGCTGCGGCCTGGAACTGTCTGAGGCGGCTGCGGCCTGGAACTGTCTGATGCGGCGCCGTCCCGGAACTGTCTGGTGCGGCGCCGCCCGGGGAGGAACCGGGCCGGCGCAGTGGCGTCATGCCGGAGATCGCGGGTCGGTCCAAGGGGCCCGCCGATGGTTGCCCGGCGGCCGAGGCGCTGTCGCGGGCGCGCTCGAGGACGACTGGTCACGACGGGGCGTGGCTGCCGGGTCTCAGAACAGGATGCGGGCGCAGAGCAGGCACATCAGGACGATCGCGACCGCGCCCGCCACCAGGCCGATCCCGTAGGTCACCGTGCGCGCGGAGCCCTCGGCCTCGTCGAGCGCGTCGATGTCCTGGGGCGGCATGCTGCGCGGCGGCGGCGGATGGGCGATCGTCGGCGGGCGCCAGCCGGTCACCGGCGGCTCGGTCCGGGGTGGCCCCGCATAGCCGGGCGGCTCGGGAGCGGGCGGCCCGACGGCCGCCGGCCGGCCGAGCGACTCGGCGGACGGATCGGGCCGCTGCCAGAAGGAGTCGTCCGGCGGGTTGGTGGGGGAGCTCACGTTCACCGACGGTACAGCTGGAGGGGGACGACGGCCGTGCCGCTGTCGGCTTACGCTCGTAGTCGTGGACATTCTGGACCAGCCCGAGCGGGACAGCGACGCCGAACGTGTGGTGGATCTCGAGCCCGAAGAAGCGCCGGTGCTGCCCGACCAGACCCGTGACGACACCGAGCGGGGCTGGGGCGAGCGCGGCTACTCCAACGACGATCGTCTGATCGAGGACCGGCCGCCGCACTGGGGCTGAGCTGCCCGCCCGCACCCGCTGCTTCGTGTACACCCGGCTTTGCGCGCACCGGCTCTGTATGCACCGGCTGTGTGTGAAGTTGCGCCCACATGCGAACCGCAACTTCACACGCGGTCAGTCGGGACGGATCAGGACGGCGAACCCCTGGTTGGGGCCGGCCACTGCCTGTTCGGCCTGATCGCGGCTCAGTGCGAGCAGCAGACCGCCGGTCACCAGGTCGTCTGTCCTGGTCACGTCGAGGACGAGCACGTCGTCGGCCACCGGGACTACCTTTTCGCCGAGGCGTAACAGGTCGACACGGTCGCCGGCCTCGACGATCGAGAGAGCGGTGGGGTCGGCCAAGCGGATCGGCACGCCGACACTGCCCGCGGGAACCCCCGTGGGCGGCGACCCGTCGGGTGGTGGGCCCGCGGGCAGTGGTGGGGAGTCCGCGGGTGGTGATCCGGTGGGCTCAGCCGTGCCTGGCGGTGTGGAAGAGGCCGCGGCCGGTGGGGCGCAGGACGGCGGCCGGACCCAGAGGGCGGCGGCGGCCGTGGCCAGGAGCATCGCCACGACGGCCAGGCGGAGCAGTGAGCCGCGCGACGGCCTGCGCCATCGCACCGGGTCGAGGTCATCGGCCTTACCGGACATCTCCTGCTCCTGACTCGCCACGCCTGAGGGGAGCCCGACGCTAGGCGGTCCACTGCCGGGCCCGCAGGCGTCCTGTGGACAACCCGAAGTTGTGGACGAACGCCCCCAGCCGGATTTGATCTTGCTAGGCCCGGGGGAAGGCGCGGCGGCGGGAAAGGGTGACGCGGCAAATCATGTCGGCGCGCCGCGGGCCGATCGTGCGGGAGCGGCGACCGGAGGCGCGGCGCGGCCGGAGGGGACGGCGCGGCCGGGAGGGGACGGCACGGCACGGCCGGAGGGGACGGCACGGCCGGAGGGGACGGCACGGCCGGAGGTACGACAGAAGCGCGCCGGGCCGAGTGGCCCGGCGCGCGACGCGCCGGAAAGCGACTAGGAGGCCGCGGCGGCCTTGGTCCCGGTCGAGGAGCTCGACGACGAGGTCGAGCCGGACGTCGACGAGGCAGCCGTCGACGAGGTGGACGAGGGGCTGGAGCTCGACGAGTCGGCGGAGCTGGTGCTGCCGGCCGGCTTCTCGGTGCCCGACTTCTCCGAACCGGACTTCTCCGCGCTCACGTTCCCGGAGCGGGAGTCGTTGCGGTAGAACCCGGAGCCCTTGAACACGATGCCGACCGAGTTGAAGACCTTGCGCAGTTTCCCCTGGCAGTTCGGGCACTCGGTGAGTGCCGGGTCGGAGAAGGACTGCACGGCTTCGAGCTGGTCACCGCACTCGGTGCAGGCGTACTGGTAGGTGGGCACGGCTCCTCCGGATCGTTCGGCTGCTGGCACTCGCCAACTCCGAGTGCCAATGTTGCGGCATCGGAGGTCAATTCGTCCACTCCGGGCCCGGTCTGAGGGAGAACCCACCGGTGGGTGTCATCACAGCCCCGACCGGACGGTCGTGCGGCTCGCGGGGCACCTGGTCGACGTCCTCGCCGTCGTGCAGCAGTGCCACGACGAGTGGGCCGGGCGCCGGCAGGCGGGCGAGGGCGCGGTCGTAGGAGCCGCCGCCCCGGCCCATCCGGACGCCGGCACGGTCGACGGCGAGTGCCGGAACGAGCACCAGGTCGGCTTCCCGGACGGCCTCGACGCCCAGCCGCGGGCCGGTCGGCTCCAGCAGGCCGCGAGCCCCGGCGTTCAGTCCTGAGGTCGTCCCGGAAGGGGTGAACAGCGCCCAGTCGAGGTCGTTGTCGGGCAGCAGGACGGGCAGCATCAGTCGTCCTGACGGCGGGAGGGCGCCGGCGAGGGTGGACGGCAGCGACGGGCCGCCCGGCTCCGAGCCGATCGGCACGTAGGCGGCGACCGTTTCGGCGCGCGTACGTCGTACCAGAGCAAGGATTTGATCTTGAATGGCCGTGGCGGCGGCCTCGCGCTCGGCGACCGAAAGTGATCGACGCGCTGTGAGCAGTCGAGCGCGGAGCGCGATCTTGATTTGTGGTGATTTTTCCGCGTCACCGGCCAAATCCGACATGCAACACCCCCTTTCGAAAACCGGCAAACGGGGCACACTATGTCAGCATCGCTCCAAAGGGGGCCACTGCTTTGGCGAAGAGGCCACTGCCGGGAGGATGTGTGACATTACGCGGCCGGCTCACCAGCGCGTTCCTGGTGGTCGTGCTCGGTCCGGTCCTGCTCGGGTCGATGTTCGTCGCTCTGACCGTCGGCGCCGTCAGCCGCGAGCGGACGGCCGAGCGACTCGATCATGCCGCGGCCACCGTGAGTGCGGCCGTCGGAGCGCTCTGCCGACAGCTTCAGGCCGTGGCGGACGCCGTGGCGGTGGTCCCGGCCACCTCCCGCTCAGCGGTCGCCGACCAGCTGGTCACCCGCGGCCTCGCCACCGACGTCGAGATGGGCGACCCGAGACCGGTCGGCCGGATCGGCGGGTCGGCGGCGCCGCCGCGCGGTGGGACGCAACCGCCGCACGCCACGAGCGCCGGTTGGAAGGACTGCTCGGCCCCGGACAGATCCGCCGACCCGGTGACAGCGCTGAGCGCGTACGCGTACGCCTCGGACGTCACCGTGATCGCCGCTCAGCGGGTGGATCCCGCCCTGCTGGAGCGCCTCGGGCAGGCCGGCGGCGTCGGGGTGGCGCTCAGCGCCGGTGTGGCGCCGAACGGCCCGGCCAGCCTGCGCCTGACCGCCGGGCCGGGCCAGCCGCTGCCGCTCACCCTCAGCGTGCCCGCCGGCGACCCGACCTTCTGGTACGGGATCCTCCTCCTGATCGTGCTGGCCACCGCCGTGGCCGCCGTCCTGGCGGCCCGCTGGCTGGCCCGCTCCACCACCCGCCCCCTCGGTGACCTGGCCTGGGCGGCGGACCGGGTGGCCAACGGCGATCTGGACACGCGGGTCCCGATCCCGCGCCCGGACGAGCTGGGCCGGCTCGCCGGCACGTTCAACCGGATGACCCGGGAGCTGCAGTCGTACGTCCAGGCGCTGACCGCCAGCCGCGACCAGCTCCGGCGCCATCTGGCGATCCTCGGCGACACCCTCTCCAGCACCCACGACCTGGACCGGATCCTGCCGGTCATCCTGCGCACCGCGATGACCGCCACCGGCGCGCGGGCCGGCCTGATCCTGCTCGCCGACCCGGCCGACGGGCGGCTCGCCGCACGGTGCGGCGCCGGGCTGACCGGCGACTGGAACCTGAGCGATGCCGAGCTGGCGAAGCGCCGCCTGGTGCCCGGCCGCGGCGTGCTCGGCGCCGTGGCGGCCGGCGGATCGCCCCTGCGGGGGACCGGATCGGCTCCGGACGAGCCGCCGTGCGAGGCGTACCTGGCGGTGCCGATCTGCGCGCCACCCACCGAGTCGGAGACCGACCCGGAACCGGGCGCGCTCGGCGTGCTGGCCCTCTACGACCCGCTCGGCGGCCCCGCCTTCGACGACGCCGACCTGCGCACCGTGCGGACCTTCGCCGGGCAGGCCGGGGTGGCGGTGCACAACGTCCGCGTCCACGAGGAGGCCCAGCGGCTGTCGCTGACCGATCCGCTGACCGGCCTGTGGAACTACCGTTACCTGCGTGAGGTGCTGCGCCGGGAGGTGGAGCGGGCCAGCCGGTTCGGCCGGATGCTCACCGTCCTGGTGCTGGATCTGGATCACTTCAAGGAAGTGAACGACACTTACGGGCACACGGCCGGCGATCAGGTGCTCAGCGAGTTCGCGAGACGGATCCGCATCGGGTTGCGCGAGGTGGACGTCGCGTTCCGGCAGGGCGGGGAGGAGTTCGTGGTGCTGCTTCCGGAGACCGACGCGTACGGCGGTGTGATCGTGGCGGAACGACTCGGCGCCGCGGTCCGGGACTGGCCGGTGCCCGTCGACCCGCGCCGCCCGGGGCTCGACGACCGGGTCGCGATCAGCGTCTCCATCGGCATCGCGGTCTTCCCGGAGCACGGTGAGACCGCGCAGGAGGTGCTGGACGCCGCGGACGAGGCGCTGTACGCGGCGAAGAACGCCGGACGTGACACCTATCGCCTCGCCGAACGGGTTTCCCCGGGTATACCCGAAGGGCATTTCGATTCCGCGGCGGCTGCCACCGGTGGGCCACAACCGCCGCGACATGGCCGTGGCCGATAGTCTCGCGTCATGTCCGCCGAGGATCCAGCGAAGGTGCGGTGACTGAATGACGACGAACGCTCAGGGTTCGGGCAAGCGCGCGGTGAAGGCGGTGATCCCGGCAGCCGGGCTCGCCACGCGCTTCTTGCCGGCCACCAAGGCCGTGCCGAAGGAACTGCTGCCGGTGGTGGACCGCCCGGTGCTGCAGTACATCGTCGAGGAGGCCGCGGCCGCCGGCATCACCGACGTCCTACTGGTCACCGGCCGGGGCAAGACCTCGATGGTGGACCACTTCGACCGCCGCCCCGACGTGGAGCAGCGGCTCGCGGACAAGGGCGACGAGAAGCGGCTGGCCGCCGTCCGCCGGACCAGCGAGCTGGCCGACATCTACACGGTGCGGCAGGGTGAGCCGCTCGGCCTGGGCCACGCGGTCGGCACCGCCGCCTCGCACGTGGGGGACGAGCCGTTCGCGGTTCTCCTGGGTGACGAGTTCGTCGACGAGGAAGATCCGCTGCTGCCCGCGATGCTCGATCTGCAGCAGGAGACCGGCGGTATCGTGCTCGCGCTGCTCGAGGTGTCGCCGTCGGAGACCTCACGTTATGGCATTGCCTCGGTGGAAGAAACCGGCAAAGCCGACACGGTCAAGATCACTGGGCTGGTCGAGAAGCCGTCGCCCGAGGAAGCTCCCAGCAACCTGGCGCTGATCGGCCGCTACGTCCTCCCGGCCGGCATCTTCGAGGCGATCGCGAACACCAAGCCCGGCTCCGGGGGCGAGATCCAGCTGACCGACGCGATGGCCACGCTGCTCGCCGAGGGCGTCCCGGTGCACGGCATCGTGTATCGCGGGCACCGCTACGACACCGGCATGCCGCTGGGCTACCTGCAGACCGTCGTCGAGCTGGCCGTCAAGCGCGACGACCTGGGCAGCGAGTTCCTCGCCTGGCTCACCGACTTCGTCGGTGGTCGAAAGGGATGACCGCTACGGCCGATGCCGAGGCGGCCGCCAACGAGCTGATGCCTCTCGCCGAATACCTGGGCAGCGTGCTGCGCAGGTTGCGGGCGCTGCCTCCGCTCGACCTCGACCTCACCCAGGCGCACGGGAACGTGCTGGCGGCCGACGTGGTCGCCCCGCACCAGTTCCCGGCGTTCGACCAGGCCGCGATCGACGGGTACGCGGCCCGATGGGAAGACCTGGCCGGCGCCGGGCGCATCGGGTCGCACCCGTCGTTCGGGCAGTTCGACAGCAAGGCCCGCTCGGTCCGGCTGAACGTGGTCGGCGACCTGGGCGCGGCCAGCTGGCGCCCGGTGCGCCTGACCCCCGGCACCTGCTTCTCGGTGGCGGCCGGCGCGCCGCTGCCGATCGGGGCGGACGTGGTCGTGCCGGTGAACTGGACCGACCAGGGCATGGCCGCCGTCGAGATCATGCACGCCCCCAAGCGGGGCTCCGGCGTGCGGCGGGCCGGCGAAGAGCTGTCGGTCGGCCAGGTGCTCGCCGCCGCCGGGTCGTACGTGACACCACCGATGGTGGCCGTCTTCGCCGCCGCCGGCATCGGTCACGTGCTGGTCCGGCCCAGCCCCCGGGTGGTCGTGGTGGCCACCGGGGACGAACTCGTCGACGTCGGCCGGCCCAGCCAGCCCGGGCAGGTCGTCGACGCCAACTCGCACGCGCTCACCGCGGCCGCGGTGGAAGCCGGCGCCCTGGCGTACCGGATCGGCATCTGCGACGACGACCCGGAAGGGCTGCGCGGCCTGCTGGAGGACCAGACCCTCCGCGCCGACCTGATCATCACCACCGGCGGCACCGGCACCGGGCCGGGCGACATGCTGCGCCGGGTGCTGTCCCGCCCGGGCACCGGCCGCGGCTCGGTCGAGTTCACCGACGTGGCGCTCTGCCCCGGCACCGCCCTCGGCTTCGGCACGGCCGGCGGCGAGGAGGTGCCCGTGGTCTGCCTGCCCGGCGAAACCGGTGCCGCACTGATCGGCTTCGAGGTGCTGGCCCGGCCGGTGATCCAGCTGCTCGCCGGCGCCGAGCCGGTCTTCCGGCCCAGCGTCAAGGCGCACCTGCTGGAGACCGTCTCCTCACCCGGCGGCCTGCGCGAGTTCCGCCCCGCACACGTCGCGGAACGGCGCGGTGGCGGTTACACGGTGCAGCCACTCGCCGGTGGGCCTTACACTCTCTCCGGTTTGGCCGAGGCCAACGGTCTGCTGGTGCTCGGTGAACGAGTCACCACCGCGGCCGCCGGCTCGACCGTGGACGTACTTCTGCTCGACCGGAGGCGATAGATGCTCGGGGCCACGCCCGGATGGCCCGCCGTCCTGGCGGACGGCCCGGTGCTGCTGCGCCCCTACAAACGGGGAGACGCCCGCGCCTGGTCCGAGGTGCGGGTCGCCAACAAGGCCTGGCTGGCACCGTGGGAGTCGGCGCCACCCGGCCCGTGGGCGGAGATGAACTCGCCGCGGGCCTTCGGCTACGTGTACCGCGACATGAAACGGGCCGCCCGGCGCGGCGACAGCATGCCGTTCGCCGTCTGCCTGGTGGAGAACGGGCGGGAACGCCTGGTCGGGCACGTCAACCTGGGCAACATCGTGCGGCGGGCGTTCGCTTCGGCGTACGCGGGCTACTGGGTGGACCACCGGGTGGCCGGCCGCGGTGTGATACCGACCGCGCTGGCCCTCGCCGTGGACCACGCGTTCGGGCCGGGCGGGCTGCACCGCATCGAGGTCAACATCCGGCCGGAGAACGGGCCGAGCCGGCGTGTCGTGGAGAAACTGGGCTTCCGCGAGGAGGCGTACCACCAGCGCTACATGCACATCGACGGCGCCTGGCGCGACCACCTCGGATATGCCATGACCAGCGAAGAGGTCGCCGCCGAGGGCGGCCTGCTGTCCCGCTGGCGGCGTGTGCGCGCCAGCAATTGATCTTGTGCGTAGCGACGCTACCGGCGCGGCGCGCAAGAATACGCAGGTACCGCCCGTAACCTCGCTTTCGTCGTGTCATTCGTTGACGGGAGGGGTGAGGTGCCCACCTCGGTGCTCCTCGCCGTCCTCGCCGCGGCCGGGTTGCTCGCCCTGGCACCGGCGCTGGTGCGCCGGTACGACGCCACCGAGCGCCTCGCCGCGGAGCGGGCGTCGTCGACGGCGCGTGTGCTGCAACGCCGCCGCCGTCAGCGCACCGTGCCCGGACGCCGACCCATCAACCCCGCCCGCCAGGTCACGGTTACGGTGCCCGCCCCATCGGGTGAAAACGCGCCACCCGAGCGCCGCCTCCGCCTGGTCACCGGCCGCCGGCCCACCCGCGTGCCCCGCCGCCGCGGCACCCCCGCAGTGGTCCGCCGGCGACGCGTCTTCGCCGCGCTGCTCCTGCTCAACGTCATCGAGCTGATCGGCGTCCTCGCCGTCAGCCCCGGCTTCTGGATCAGCTTCGC
Organism: Actinoplanes sp. 13; assembly: GCF_056134165.1. Lineage (NCBI taxonomy): Bacteria > Bacillati > Actinomycetota > Actinomycetes > Micromonosporales > Micromonosporaceae > Actinoplanes > Actinoplanes sp. 13. The sequence continues at coordinate 185,576 of NZ_JBVYOQ010000014.1, forward strand.
GGTCACCGGCGCCCTCCTCGGCCTCTACCTCGTCCACCTGCGCAACCGCGCCATCGTCGACCGGCGCCGCCGCCGCGCCCAGGCCCGCGAAGCCGCCTGGCTCGCCGCCCGCCAGGCCGAGGTCCGCCGCGAACAAGCCCGCCGGGCCGCCGCCCGCCGCGAGGCCCAGCGCCGCCTGGCCGCCCAGCGCGAAGCCGTCCGCCGCGCCGCGATGGGCCTCGACCGCGAACCCTCCGACCTCCCGATGGCTGCCAACGGCGGCTCGGTCTCCTACCGACGGCGTGGCGGGCTGCGCGGACGCGCCTACGAGGCCGGCGGCCGCAACCACACCGCCTGACCCACCCCTCTTGCGCCGTCGCCTGCCTTCGCCCCAGCTTCATTCCACCGCAGATGTACGGCCATGGCCGTACCGGCCACACCCTCTCCGTCCCGAGCCTGTCCCGGCGGCCACCTGCCGGGTCCGGGCCGCAGCGCCGGCTCCGGGCGAAGATCGTGGCTGAGGGAGGGGCGGTTCGCGGGGGAGCCCGGCGACCTGTTAGCCTTTCTTCGGTTCCACGGTGACGAACTCACCGGGGTTGCCAAGGGGCTGTGGCGCAGACTGGTAGCGCACCTCGTTCGCATCGAGGGGGTCAGGGGTTCAAATCCCCTCAGCTCCACGAGTACCTGAGTGCCCTCTGTCCGCGGGATGCGCGGACCGGGGGCACTCGTCATTCTGCTCCGGGGGCCGAGCCCCCGGAGGCCCCGCGATCCGCGGGTTGCGCTGGGCCGGTCCCCTTGCGCTGGCAGTTCGGTTGCGCTGGGCCGTCGGGTTGTGCCGGCAGCTCGGGTTGCGCTCGTGGTTCGACAGCGCCGGCTGGGTGGCGTCAGCCGACGTGGTGGGGCAGCGGACCGGGTCAGCGGCCGGAGGAGTGTTCGTCCAGGTGGTGGAGGTGGAGGGCGGCGATCTCCTCGACCCGGGCCATGGAGACGCCGACCCGCTGTTCGATGGCCAGCGGGTGGGTGGTGGGTTCGAGCTCGATGTACGGCAGCTGGCCCACGGCGCGGGTGTGGACGTTGGTGCGGAGGTTGAGCGTGGTCGGGTAGTAGCCGGCGATCACGTTGGAGAGCCAGCCGAAGTACGGCGGCTCGGTCTCGCGGCCGGGCTGTTCCCAGACGTCGACGGCGCGCGTGAAGTTGGGGCGGCTCAGGGACACCCACATGCTCCAGGTGAAGGTCTCGCCGGTCTCCCAGACAGGCAGCTCGATCAGGCCGCGGATGAAGAAGTGCTCGCCCGCGATGACGCAGAGGTCGGCGTCCAGCAGGGAGTCGGGGTCGTCGGCCATCCCCGGTCGCCAGAAGTCGGGCGCGGGGGCGGCGAAGCTGAGCGGCGGGCCGCTGTGCACGCCGCCGCACGTGCCGCAGGCGAACGTGTCGGTGCTCATGTGCGCGAAGCATACGGCGGTGGAAGGAAATCTTTCCCGGTCATGCCCGCTACGTCACACCCCTCAACGTCCGGCCCGATATGTGTAAAACATAAGGATAGCTACTTTTGGGTGGTATCTCTGGAGCAAGCCTCGGAGGTGACCCACATGAAAGCACCCCTGCCCGACAACGAGATCGAGCGTCTTGCGGCGCTCTACTCCCTGGACATCCTCGACAGCCCGCCGGAGAAGGACTTCGACGACATCGTCGCGCTGGCCGCGGGTGTCTGCGAAGCGCCGATCTCGATGGTCAGCCTGGTCGACGCCGACCGGCAGTGGGCCAAGGCCAGCACCAGCCCGGAGCTGGCCGAGACCTCCCGGGAAGCGTCCTTCTGCACGCACGCCATCCTCGGCCGGGACCTGCTTCTGGTGCCGGACACCCGGGAGGACGCCCGGTTCGCCGACAATCCGGCGGTCGCCGTGCCGGACGGGATCCGCTTCTATGCCGGCGCGCCACTGATGACCACCGACGGGTTCGCGCTCGGCACGCTCTGCGTGCTCGACACGGTCCCCCGCCGGCTCGACGTCGAGCAGCAGCAGGCGCTGCGTGCGCTGGCCCGGCAGGTCACCGCCCAGCTGGAGCTGCGCCGGTACGCGTTCGCGCTGGCCAACACGACTGCCCGCCTTCAGGAGCTGGAACGCCGCAAGGACGACCTGGCCGGCCTGGTCGGCGGGGAGCTGCGGTCGTCGCTGCGGCTCATGGCGGCGTACCTGGAGCGGCTCGGGGACACCGGTCATCACGACGCCGAGATGGCCGACCTGGTGGGCCGGGCGACCGCGGCGCACGTCCGTGGATTCCGCGAACTGCTCGACCACCTCACCTCGATGGCCGAAGCCGGACTCGGCGGGGAGAGCCTGCACATGCGGCAGTGCGACCTGACCCGGGTCACCCAGCGCGCGGTCGAAGCGGTCCGGCCGATCGCGGCCAGCAAGCACATCTGGATCCTCAACCAGGCCGGCGGCCCGTCACTGCCGATCATCGCCGATCCGGTACGCCTGGAGCAGGTCCTGACCCATCTGCTCTTCGCGGCGGTGAAGTACACGCCGGAGGGCGGCCGGGTCCGGGTGGGTACCGAGATGGAGTCCGGGCCGACCGTGCGCGTGGACGACATGGACATGCCCGACGGCATGCGGCCCGAACTGTTCCCGCATCTCTACTACGGCGCGATCGCCAACCCGGCGAACATGCCGGGGCCGGACCGCGGGCTGGCGGTGGCGAAACGGATCCTCGACGCCCACCACGCCACGGTGGCACTGTCCGACCGTCCCGGCGACGGCACCTCGCTGCACGTGGTCTTCCCGTACGCGGAGCTGACCCCGGCCGACCTGGTACGCGACCTGGCGGTCGCCTGACGTACGACGCCGGCCCGTGTCCCGAACGGCTGCACGGTCGGGACACGGGCCGGCGCGGTCACCCGGTGCGCTGGTCGGGCGTCCACCCCGCGCGTACCGGGCCGGGAGGGTCGGTCGGCGACCCGGTGCGCTGGTCAGGTGTCCACCCGGCGCGTACCGGGCCGAAGCCGTCGGCCGGGGGCGAGCCGGCCGACGGGAAGTCCTCGACGTGCCACGACTGCTCGGGGACGTCCAGGGAAAAATCGTCGGAATGCCAGGACTGCGGCGGTACGACTGACGAGTGGTCGTCGGAATGCCAGGACTGCTGCGGTACGACCGGCGAGTGGTCGTCGGAATGGCGGTAGTCGCTGGAGTGCCGGGGCTGCGTCGGCACGGCCGGTGGCGCGACCGCACGGCCGACCGGCTGCCGTGGCATGGACGGCGGCAGGTCGGCGAGGGCGGGCGGCCAGGAGTCGACCACCGGCGCGACGGATCCGCCGGGCCCGGGCGGCGGCTCGGGGCTCGGCGAGCGCGGGGTGAGCCCGGCCCGGTTGAGCTTGTGCCAGCGCAGCCGGCCGCCGGTCAGCGCGGTGGTCGCCGACTGGATCAGCACGAGGTACATCAGCTGCCGGTAGGCGAACTGCTGCAACGGCAGGCGCAGCAGCGGCTTGAGGGACTCCCGGTCGAAGCGGAACGCCACCGCGGCGGTGAACATCTGCAGCGCCAGCATGCCGAGCCAGGCGACCACGGTCTCGCTCAGCTCCCAGAAGACCAGGCCGTACACCAGCATGATGTCGACGACCGGGGCGAGCATAGGCAGCGCCACCCCGAACAGGGTCAGGAACGGCAGGCCGACCCGGCCGAAGCGGCCGGACGGACCGGACTCGAAGATCGCCCGGCGGTGCTTCCACATCGCCTGCATGGTGCCGTAGCTCCAGCGGTACCGCTGGCGGTAGAGCTGTTCCAGCGTGGTCGGGGCCTCGGTCCACGCCTTGGCGTGCTCCTCGTACACCACCCGCCAGCCCTTCCGGCACAGCGCCATCGTGACGTCGGTGTCCTCGGCGAGCGTCTCGTCGCTCACCCCGCCGACCTGGGCCAGCGCCTCGCGCCGGAACGCGCCGATCGCCCCGGGGACGGTCGGCATGCAGTTCAGCACCTCGTAGAGGCGGCGGTCGAGGTTGAAGCCGATCACGTACTCGATGTGCTGCCAGAGGGCGACCATGGTGCCGCGGTTGCCGACCTTCACGTTGCCGGCCACGGCGCCCACCGTCGGGTCGGCGAAGGGCTGCACCAGCCGCCGGATCGAGTCGTCCTCGAAAATGGTGTCGCCGTCGACCGTGACGATCAGGTCGTGCCGGGCCAGGGCCACCCCGGTGTTCAGCGCGTTCGGCTTGCCGCCGTTGGGCACGCGCACCACCCGCACGTTGGGCAGGCGCATCCGCTCCACAAGGTCCGCGGTCCCGTCGGTGGAGCCGTCGTCGACGACCACCACCTCGATCTCCGGGTAGTCGCCGGAGGCCAGCGACCGGACGGCGGCCTCGATGCCCTCCTTCTCGTTGTAGGCGGGCACGATCACCGAGACCGGCTCGGTCACTTCCGGACCCCAGCGCCAGTCCGGCCTGCGGCGCTGCCGGGCATGCCGGCCGGCGAGCAGGAGCAGCAGCACGGTACGACCGATGGTCAGCAGCCCGACCACCAGGAACAGCGCCGCGATCACGGTGACCATGCCGTCGGCGAGCCCCACGGTCCAGAGCAGGGCCAGGCCGCGCCACTCGTCGCTGGCCGGCGCCGCCGGGTTGACCGGCAGCTGGGCGATCGCCCCGGTGCTCTCCGCCCGGTCACGCCCGGCCGCGGCCTGCTCGGCGATGCCCAGGTTGAGGCCCTCGGTGACGGTGGTGAACCGGTAGCCCCGGGCCATCATCATCGGGATGAAGCGGTCCAGCGCCTCGACGGTCTGCGAGCGTTCACCGCCGGAGTCGTGGAAGAGGATGACGGCCGAGCTGTCGCCCTTCGGGGTGGCGTTACGCACGATCTGGTCGACGCCGGGTCGCTGCCAGTCCGCACTGTCCAGGTCGTTGACCACGACCAGGTAACCCTTGGTGCCGGCTTCCTTGACGAGCTTCCAGTTCACCTCGTCGATCGCCGCGTTCTTGGAGGAGTACGGGAAGCGGGCCAGGTTGGTCCGGACGCCGGTGGCCCGGGCGATCGCCACCTGGTTCTGCGACAGCTCCAGGTCCCGCCGCCACGGGGCGAGCCGCTGCATGTTCGGGTGGGTGAACGTGTGCAGGCCCAGCTCGTTGCCGCCCTCGACGACCTGCTTGGTCAGCTCCGGGTGGCGGGCCACCTGGGAGCCGACGACGAAGAACGTGCCGTGGGCGCCGTGCTTGCGCAGCACCTCCAGCACCTTCGGGGTCCACGCCGGATCGGGGCCGTCGTCGAAGGTGAGGGCGATGGTGCGCTCGGGCAGGCGGCTGGTGGCCTCCTGCCCGCCGGTGGTGTTGATGACCGGGCCGCCCTCGCGGATCGCGGCGGGAACGCCGGCCTGGTCGCCCACCTCGGACTCGACGTGGTCGCCCTTGAACTCGGCGTTGATGTAGGCCTGCACCACCAGCACGGCGACGAAGAACCCGATCAGCAGGGTGCCGAGCATGACCCGGGGGCGGGGCAGCAGGCGCCGCCGGCTCCGTCCCCGGGCACGAGCACGGCGGGTGGGGGTGGGCGTGGCGGTCACGCCGGGGCCCTGGTCGAGGGCGTGGCGGTGTCCGCCGGATCGTCGTCGGCCTTCGGCGGCGACGGCGGGCTGGGGGCCACGACGGGGGGCGCTGGGTTCACCCGGTCGCCGCCGGCCTGACCGCCGGTCTGGCCGCCACCAGCTTGGCCACCGGTCTGGCTACCGGTCTGGCTACCGGTCTGACCGCCGATTTGGCCGCCGGTCTGACCGCCGGTCTGACCGCCGGTCTGGCCACCGGTCTGGCCACCGGTCTGGCCACCGGTCTGACCGCTGTTGGTCTGGTTGCCGCCGGCCTGGCCGCCGCCGGCCTGACCACCGGGAGCCGGGACGGGGATCTGGCCCGTGGGCGGCCGCGGCTCGACGGGCTCGACGGGCTTCACGGGATTGGTGGGGCCGGCCGACCCCGTGCCGGTCGGGCCGGGCTTCACGGTGCCCGACTCGGTGCTGCGGGACGTGCTCGGGACGGGGTTCGGCTTCTTCGACGGCGGCTTGGTGCCGGTCGACTTCGACGGCGAGCCGGTCGGCCGGGACGGGGCCGAGCGGGACGGGGCCGAGGAGGTGCGGTTGCGCTCCGGGGCCCGGCGTTGCACGGACTCGGCGACGAAACGCTGCTGCGGCGTGGCGCTGGGCGCCGGGGTGGGGGCCGGCCGGGGCCGCGGCGGGGCCGGCTTCGTCGGCTCCTCCTCGTCCTCGTCGAGGCCGGGCAGCGGCAGCACCGCTCCGGCGCTCACCGGGCCACCGGCCAGGCTGACGCTGACCAGCCCGCCGTAGGCGACGACGAGGACACCGAAGGCCAACGCGACGCGCCGCAGTAACCGGCTGCGGCGACCGGTGGCGTCGACGAACACCGGAGCGGGCGTCGACACGGCGATCACTTCCGTGTCCGGCATGTAGGGATCGGCGTTTTGCGGGGTTTGGGGTTCCTGCGAAGTCACGCGGCGAGCTTAAGAACATTTAATGCGATCTTGGCATGTATCACTCACAAGGGGGACGCCCGACCGATGCCCAGAAAAGGGACGAAATGCTGAGTGCCGGGATTTGACCCGGCGGGACGTGGGCGTCCGCGGCCGACCGCCATTTCGCTGAGCTGCGGTGGGGGAGCCGGCGAAAAGACGTTACGCCGAAATCCCGATCAATTTGCTGTCGCATTTCCGACTCGATAATCGAGCATTCTTCGCGAAGCGATAAAACCCATTAGAGAATTAAGAGGCTAATGTCCGAATCGCTGGGATGCTGGCAGCGACACGCCAATCTTGTCGGGGCAAGCGTTGTGCGGGACATCGGTCCTCGTTAAGCTCTGGTTGCACGCCCCAATCGCCCGCTTCCCCCGTGGCAGGCGATCGGGGCGTGCCCTATTTTGCGGCCAGGCCCGTGCGCATGGCGCCGCCTTCGGCCGAAGGGGCCGGGTCTTGCCAACGGCGGCCGATTGTGCTTATGGAATTTCGTGGCCTTGGACATGCAACACCGCCGGCACCGGCGGTGTTGGGCGCCTGGTCGCGCTGTCACGGGACCGCCGGCCTCGAGCGACGCTTCCGCCCGGCGGTCGCCGGGCGGCCCGGTGTGGCAGCCGGCTCGCGTGGCTGCCACGGCACCCCGTAGCGGCTTCTGGGGACGCTTGTCGCGTACCAGAAAAGGGTCTTGATCTAGATCCAGCGACTGCCGAGCCACATGCGCACCGACCAGTCGTCGTAAGGAATGAGGGTGCCGACGAAGACCGGGTGGAAGTACGCGAAGCAGAGCGCCACCAGTGCCACGAACGTCACCGCAACCACGGTGCCGATGAGCTGGCGGTCGGAGCGCCGCGAGCCGCCGAGCATGCCGCCCGGTGGCGTCATGATGGCGCCGAGGACGTAGACCACCGCCAGGATGAGGAACGGCAGCGCGGGCAGCGCGTAGAACGAGAACATCGTCCGGCCGTCAGCGACCGCGAACCAGAACCAGGGGAGCAGGCCGGCGACCGCGCCGGTGAAGATGGCGTAGGCACGCCAGTCGCGGCGCGCGATGCCGAACCAGACCAGGGCGACGAGCGCCGGCAGGAACGACCACCACAGGACCGGCGTGCCGAGCAACAGGATCTCGGCAGCGCAGCTGGGTGCGCCGCAGTCGCCGTTGCCGTTCCAGTAGAAGGCGACCGGCCGGCCGAGCAGCAGCCACTGCCACGGCCACGACTGGTACGTGTGCTTCTCGGTCAGGCCACTGTGGAAGTTGTACGCCTCGGAGTGGTAGTGGGCCAGGTTGAGCAGCGCGCCGAGGACCGGCGGCTCGCTCAACCCGTTCGCCTCGCGGTAGTGCCGGAAGTAGCCGACGTCGGTGAGGAACCAGCCGGTCCAGGTGGCCAGGTACAGCAGGATGATCAGGCCGAAGGTGAACAGCAGCCAGCCGAGGTCGCCGAGGATGCCGGCCACGATCGGGCCGCGGACACCCGCCGAGCGGCGCGCCTGCACCCGCCAGACGATCACCAGGGCCGCGAGGAACGGCGCGAAGAACAGCGCGCTCCACTTGACGCCGCAGGCCAGCCCGAACGTGACGCCGGAGACCAGCAGCCACCACGGCACGATCCGCGGGATGTGCGGGGTGGCCGAGGGGTCGTACCCGTTGTCCAGAGCCCGCCGCCAGGCCCGCCGGTAATGATCCCGGTCGAGGACCATCGCGGCGAAGCTCAGCAGGATGAACAGGCCGAGGAAGATGTCGAGCAGCGAGGTGCGCGACAGCACCAGCTGGAAACCGTCCAGCGTCATCAGCAGACCGGCCGTGCCGGCCAGCACGATCGAGTGGAACAGCCGGTACGCCACGCGGATCAGGACGAGGATCATCAGAGTGCCGGCGACCGCGGCGGAGAACCGCCAGCCGAGCTCGGTGTTGCCGAAGAGCTGCTCGCCGAACGCGATCATCCATTTGCCGCCCGGCGGGTGCACCACGTAGGCCGGGCCGTTGGTCTTCTCGTCCCACTCCACGCCGTGCTGGAGCATGTCCCAGGCGTCGGTCGGGTAGTAGACCTCGTCGAAGACGTAGCCCTTGGGGCTGCCGAGCCCGGCGAAGCGCAGGATCGCCGCCACCGTGACGATGATCGCGGTGACGATCCAGGAGTATGGATTGAAGCGCGCGTCCAGCGTCGACAATCGACGTCTGACGATCTCTGGCACGCCGAACCCGCGTGCGGACGACTCCACCTCGGCGGGGGAGTTCTCGGGGGAGAGGTCAGTCTCAGCTGTGGCCGCCGTCGTCACTCCGCGATCGTAGGCGGTACACCGCAGAAGTGACGCCCGCCGTCACCGCGTTCTGTCATGTGGTGGACTTTTCCGGTGAACAGTGAAGGACGGGTCGTGCTCGCGGGCGCGCCACTGGGCAACATCGGTGACGCCTCCACCCGGTTGCGTGACGTCCTGGCCTCGGCGGACGTGATCGCCGCGGAGGACACCCGGCGCCTCAACCGGCTGGCGAAGGACCTCGGCGTGACGGTGCGCGGGCGGGTCGTCTCCTACTTCGAGGGCAATGACGAACGTCGAACTCCGGAGCTGGTGGAAGCACTCGAATCGGGCGCCGTCGTGGCGGTGGTGACCGACGGTGGCATGCCCAGCGTCTCCGACCCGGGGTACCGGCTGGTCCGCGCCGCGCTGGACGCCGGCTTCCCGGTGACCGCGGCGCCCGGCCCGAGCGCGGTGACCACCGCGCTGGCCCTCTCCGGTCTGCCCAGCGACCGTTTCGTCTTCGAGGGCTTCCTGCCGCGCTCCGGCTCGGGGCGCCGTGGCCGGCTCCGGGAGCTCACCGCCGAGCCGCGCACGCTCGTCTTCTTCGAGGCGCCGCACCGGATCGTGGGCGCCCTGGAGGACCTGGCCGGGATCTTCGGCGCGGACCGGCCGGCCGCGGTCTGCCGGGAGCTGACCAAGACGTACGAGGAGGTTCGCCGGGGCGGGCTCGGTGAACTGGCCGCCTGGGCCGCCGCAAGCGCGCCGCGCGGTGAGATCACGTTGGTGGTCGCCGGCGCGCCGGACGGGCCGGTGGAGCGGCCGGACGACGACGAGCTGCGTGCGGCGGTGGCGCGGCGCGAGGCCGGGGGTGTCTCCCGCCGGGACGCCGTCCAGGCGGTCGCCGACGAGTACGGGCTGAAGAAGCGGGACGTCTACACGCTGGTGCACGCCCCTCAGTAGGCCGCGACCAGGAATCCGGCGAGCAGCAGCAGCGGTCCGGCGAAGCCGGCGACGATCGCGCGCCGGCTGCCCAGCCGGCGCGCCCTGGTCACCTCGGTGATCCCGTACCCGCAGATCAGCACCAGCAGGAAGCCGAGCGCCCAGCGCAGGTGCAGGAGCAGGCCCGCGGGTGCGGTGTAGGCCTGGTCGCTGCCCGGGCTGACCATCCGGGCCGGGGAGACGGCGCCGGCCCGGCGGCCCTCACCGGAGACGCCGAGCAGGGTCACCGGGGACACGCTGAACCGGCCGTCGGACGCCGCGAATCGGCCGGTGCAGCGCTGGGTGAGACCGTCGCCCCGGCAGTGGGTGGTGACCGCGTAGCCGCGGTCGCCGTGCCCGACGGCCAGCCAGAACGGCTCCGCGCTCACCCAGCTGAAGAACGCCGCCACCAGGCTCAGCATGACCAGCGCGAACAAGGCACCGGCCGGATTGTGGGCGGGCGGCTTCCGGCGGCGGCCGGGTCGCTGGTCGGGCTGGGCGGCCGCCAGCGCGGCCCGTTCCTCCTCGCTCAACCAGAACGTCGAGTTCTCCACCCGCTCCAGGTGGGCCTCGGCCCGCGCCTCGGCGTGCGGCGACGAGGCGGCGGCCGGGGGCCGCCGGGGGGTGATGGCCACGGTCGGCCGGTTGCGGCCGGCGTTCTCCTCCTCCGGTACGAGTTCGCCCGCGGTGATCAGGCGGGATCCCTCCACCGGTGGGGCGGCCTGCGGTGGCTCCTGATCGGTCTCGCCGCGCCACCACGGGGTGTCGGGGTCGGCGAGATCCCGCGGGTTGCCCTGGCTGCGGGGCGTTTCCCCTGGTTGCGGCGCGTCTCCGGTCACCCGCTCATTCAACGCCCGGTGGTGGCGCCGAGCACGTCAATGATCGGGCGTGTCGGGACAAATCGGTATACCGGTCCGCGCCGTGCCAATCCGTTCGCGGGGCACCGGCACGGGTCACTACGCTGGTGCACCATGAGTCACGTTCTCGCCGCGGTCGCCTGGCCCTATGCCAACGGCCCGCGCCACATCGGTCATGTTTCCGGCTTCGGGGTGCCGTCCGACGTCTTCAGCCGGTACATGCGGATGGCCGGTCACGACGTGCTCATGGTCTCCGGGACCGACGAGCACGGCACCCCGATCCAGGTGCAGGCCGACGCGGACGGGGTCACCGCCCGTGAGCTCGCCGACCGGTACAACCGGGTGATCGTGGAGGACCTGCACGGGCTCGGCCTGTCGTACGACCTGTTCACCCGGACCACCACCCGCAACCACTACGCCGTGGTGCAGGAGCTGTTCGAGGGCCTGCACCGCAACGGGTACATCGTCGCCCGCACCACCCTGGGCGCGATCTCCCCGTCCACCGGGCGCACCCTGCCGGACCGCTACATCGAGGGCACCTGCCCGATCTGCGGTTACGACGGCGCGCGCGGCGACCAGTGCGACAACTGCGGCAACCAGCTCGACCCGGAGCAGCTGGTCGACCCGCGCTCCCGGATCAACGGGGAGACCCCGCAGTTCGTCGAGACCGAGCACTTCTTCCTGGACCTGCCGGCGTTCGCCGAGGCGATCGGCGGCTGGCTGGACCGCCGGGAGAACTGGCGGCCCAACGTGCTGAAGTTCTCCCGCAACCTGCTGGACGACCTCCAGCCGCGGGCGATCACCAGGGACCTCGAGTGGGGCGTGCCGATCCCGCTGGACGGCTGGCGGGACCGGGCCGACAAGCGCATCTACGTCTGGTTCGACGCGGTCATCGGCTATCTGTCGGCGTCCGTCGAGTGGGCCCGGCGCACCGGGGATCCGCAGGCCTGGCGCAAGTGGTGGTCGGCCGACGCGGAGGGCAAGGACGCCTCCGGCTACTACTTCATGGGCAAGGACAACATCGTCTTCCACTCGGTGATCTGGCCGGCGCTGCTGCTCGGCTACTCCGGTGAGGGCGACAAGGCCGGTGAGCCCGGCGAGTTCGGCAAGCTGAACCTGCCCACCGAGGTGGTCTCCAGCGAGTACCTGACGATGGAGGGCAAGAAGTTCTCCTCCTCGCGCCGGGTGGTCATCTACGTCCGGGACTTCTTGGAGCGCTACGACGCCGACGCGCTGCGCTATTTCATCGCCGCGGCCGGGCCGGAGTCGAACGACACCGACTTCACCTGGGCCGAGTTCGTCCGGCGCAACAACGACGAGCTGGTCGCCGGCTGGGGCAACCTGGTCAACCGGTCGATCTCGATGGCGGCCAAGAACTTCGGCGCCATCCCGGCGGCCGGCGAGCTGACCGCCGAGGACGAGGCGCTGCTCGCGGTGGCGAAGGCCGGATTCGACACGGTCGGTGAGCTGATCGGCCGGCACCGGCAGAAGGCCGCGATCGGTGAGGCGATGCGGGTGGTCGCCGAGGCGAACAAGTACCTCTCCGAGCAGGCGCCGTGGAAGCTCAAGTCGGACGAGGACAAGCCGCGGCAGGCCACCGTGCTGCATGTGGCGCTCCAGGTGGTCAGCGACGCCAACACGCTGCTGACGCCGTTCCTGCCGCACTCCGCGCAGAAGGTGTTCGAGCTGCTCGGCGGCGAGGGTGTGCACGCGCCGATGCCCGAGATCGTGGAGGTCGAGGACCTGGACGGCGGCCCGGGCTACCCGGTGCTGATGGGGGACTACACCACCGGCGCCCGCTGGCGGTCGGTGCCGCTGGTGGCCGGCACGCCGCTGAGCGCGCCGAAGCCGGTGTTCCGCAAGCTCGACCCGTCCATCGTGGAAGAGGAGCTGGCCCGCCTGGGCGAGGCATCCTGACCTGCGGTTTCAGCTGTTCATGCCCGTCGGTGCCAAAAGGCGCCGGCGGGCATTCGCGTGCTTGTGGTGAACAGCACGTGTCAAGACCGTTTAAGGGATTGATCGAAGTCACGTTGATCCGGTACCGTCACTTCGCCACGGGGGGACGTGGGCGTTTCATCGGTACGGTCACGTTTCGTCGTGGCTGCCGGTGAGCGCGCCCGCCCGTCCTTCGTGTGGATCACAACCCCTCGAAGGAGTTCCCTTGAAGCCACGCCTTTCGCGCCCGCTGCTGACGGCTGTCGTCAGCGGCGCGCTGGTCGCAGGTGGTGCGGTCTACACGTCACCGGCCTCGGCCGCCGACCCGACCCCCGGCGTCAGCGAGTCCGCGTCCGCCTCGCCCTCCGAGTCGGTCCCGACCTCGACCACGCCGTCCCCGTCGGACTCGGCTTCGGCCTCGCCGTCGGCTTCGGCCTCTGCTTCCGAGTCGGCGTCGACCTCCCCCTCGGCGTCGGTCACCTCGAGCCCCAGCACCACGACCGCCCCGCCGCCGGCCGACAAGACCGCGCCGACCGGCTCGTTCCGGCTGAACTCGGGCGGCCTCTGGCTGGGCCAGACCCTGGTGTTCAACCAGAACACCTCGGAGTTCGGTGACAACGTCACGCCGGACAACCAGATCGCCCGGAAGATCAGCTGGGGCGACGGCACCACCACGGTGCTGTACCCGGGCTGGTCGACGGTGAACAAGAAGTACGCCCGTAACGGCAAGTTCAACGTCACCGTGACCCTGACCGACAAGGCCGGCAACTACAAGGTCGTCGGGCCGAAGTCGGTCACCGTCACCACGCCGGCCAAGGGGACGTACTCGCTCAGCACCAAGAAGGTGTACCAGGGCGCGCGCTTCAACGTGAACGTCAAGAAGCTGCCGGCGGGCGCCACCGGTTACGTCATCGACTGGGCCGACGGCACCACGTCGTACCACGGCTCGAAGACCAAGTCGGTCAAGGGCTTCATCCTCTACAGCTGGAACAAGGGCAACCGGGGTGGCCGGATCAGCGGTGTCCGCACCGTCCGCATCTCGCCGGTGAACAAGTTCGGCGCGAGCGTCTACCAGACCGCCGGCAAGATCACCGTGCTGAAGGACGACTGGCGCCCGAAGCTCTCGATCTCCAAGCCGAGCAGCTCCAACAAGGCCAGCTCCTGGCGGACCCTGCGCGGCACCGCCAGTGACAAGGGCGCCGGCCTGATCAACAACTCGGTGTACCTGGCCGTCTACCGCATCAGCAACTCCGGCGCGGAATACTGCATCACCCCGCAGAAGAAGTGGAAGCGGGTCACCACCGAGGCGCAGTTCGAGTCGTGCTTCACGAACCTGCTGCGGGTCTCGGTCAAGAAGGGCAAGTGGTCGGTGACCCTGCCCAAGGGCATCGCGAAGGGCTACATCGTCGTGGGCGCCGTGGCCGGCGACTACGCCGACCGCTCGGTCCAGCGCACCCGTGAGGCTCGCCTCACCCGCTGAACGTGACACCGGAAAGGGCCGGCGAAAGCCGGCCCTTTCTGCATGCCCGTCTCAGAGCTGGTACGCGAGATCCGCGATGTGATGATCGGTGAGCTCGTCCACCGGCGCCCACGCCTCGTAGACGCCCCGTTCGTAACAACGCGCGCCGGTGGTGCCGACCGCGTCGGCGTCCGGCCGCAGCAGCCGCAGCCGGGCCCAGGTCTCGTCCCGCTGGAGCACCCAGCACGGCACCCGCCGCCACAGCGCCTGCTCGGCCCGGCGGCTCAGCGTCTGCACCGGATAACGGGCGGCCCTCGTCAGCGCGCGCACCCGGAACTCCCCGGGCGGGTCGGCGACCGCCTCGTACTCCTTGCCGTCGACCTGCCCGACCAGCCTGGCGGTGCCGGTGGTGGTGCACGGCACGTACTCCCGGTCCGGGCCGGCGCCGGGGATCTCACCGAGCAGGCCTCGCCAGCGCGGGCCGGCCAGCCGCAGCCACCCGTTCTGCTCCGGCTGGTACGAGTAGAGCACCACCTCGTCCCCGCCCGGCACGTACGCCAGCAGCTGTGCGTTCGCCGGCATCGGCAGGTCCGCGAAACCGGCCGTGACGAACTCCGGGATCAGATCGTCGGTGCTCGGCGTGAACCCGGTGCCGAGAACCATCGACCCGATCCGGGAGTGTGCCGGCAGCGCCTGCAGACCGGGTTGCGCGGGCTCCGCCGGGACCTCGTAGTCCAGCGGGTCGACGGCCCGCCAGCGTAGCGCGAACGTCACCCGGTCGTCGGTGACGCCGTCGGTGCGCAGCAGGGTCAGCTGCTCCGGGTCCCGCAGGTGGGCGATGTCGCAGGAGCGGTAACAGAAGCCGTACGGCAGCCAGCCGCCCAGATGGCCGGCCACCTGGGCCGGGGAGAGCAGCTTGGTCATCCGGGTGCCCCGGCGGATCGCCGCGGTGGCCCGGATCCGGTGCAGGGTGGGATCGTCCCGGTACCCCACCGACTGGCTCATGCCCTGGACCTGCTGCCAGGTCAGGTCGCGCCGCAGAGGTGCCATCAGGGGCGGGTCGAGCGGGTCGGCGCCCAGCTCACTGTCCTCACCGGTCACGGTCACGCGGCGCAACTTAAGTGACCACGGTGGATGCTGGATGAACAGCCGGTTACCGGAATTCGCGACGTGCACAATGTCTCACATGTCTTCACCATCGGAATCGCGCCGTGCCAGGAGCTCGCGACGGGCCGGGGAGTTCCCGCCCGCGCCGGAGCCGCTCGCGGTGCCGGTCTTCGACAGCCACACCCACCTCGACCTGACCGTCCAGGAAGCCGGCGTGCCCGGCGACGGTGCCGGCGACCCGGTCGAGTCCCTGATCGCCGCGGCGGCGAAGAGCGGTGTGGACCGTCTCGTCCAGGTAGGAGTGGACGCCGCCTCCTCACGCTGGGGCGCCGACCTGGCGGACCGCCACGAGTCGGTGCTGGCCGCGGTCGCTCTGCACCCCAACGAGGCGCCCCGGCTCTCCGATCTGGACGAGGCGCTGCGGGAGATCGAGGCGCTCGCCGCCCGCCCCCGGGTCCGGGGCATCGGGGAGACCGGGCTGGACACCTTCCGTACCGGCGAGGACGGCCGGGCCGCGCAGGAGGAGAGCTTCCGGGCGCACATCGCCATCGCCAAACGGCACGGCAAGGCGCTGATCATCCACGATCGCGAGGCACACCAGGAGGTGCTGCGGGTGCTCGACTCGGAGGGCGCTCCGGACACCGTGGTGCTGCACTGCTTCTCCGGCGACGCCGAGTTCGCCGCGGAATGCGTACGCCGTGGATATCACCTCAGCTTCGCCGGAACGGTGACCTTTGCCAGCGCGGCGGCCCTGCGTGAGGCGGCCGCGGCCACCCCGCCCGAGCAGATGATGGTGGAGACCGACGCGCCCTACCTCACCCCGGCCCCGCACCGCGGGCGCCCGAACGCGTCGTACCTGATCCCGATCACGGTGCGCGCCCTGGCCGCGGCACGCGGCGTCGACGTGGACGAGCTGTGCGCCGCGATATCGGCCAACGGCGACCGCGTCTTCGGCACCTGGCGCTGACCGGGCGGGCCGACCCTAAGGTGCCTCCACCCGGGCGGCCACGCCCAGCTCCCGGCCCAGTCGCTCAGACTGGCTCGCGAAGACGCCCGGCGCCGCCTGCAACGGCCCCCGGGACACCATCCGGACCGCCCAGCGATGTCCCGGCGCGATGTTGTAGATCCGGCTGACCAGCACCGAGCCCCGCGGATCCGGCTCGACCGAGGTGACCCCGCGGTACCACCACTCACCTTCGTGGGTCACCGACCGCGCGGCACGGTCCACCCGGACCGTCAGCCGGCTGCCGTCCCGCACCACCACGAACTCGTCACCGCCGGCCTCCTCGACCGGCCCGTCGGCGGCGAGCGGCGACCGGCCACCCGGCCACACGTCCAGCAACACCGCCGCGACGGCGTCCGGAGCCGCTTCGACCACGCCACGAAGCACCAGCAACTCAGTCATGATCGGCCGCACCGCGGGCCGGGGGAGCAGAACAGGGTGAGCGCTGCCATGAACCCATTACTACCCGGCAGTGTCCAGCACGCCGGAACGGCCGCTCTAGGCTCATGCCATGGCTGACGCACTCCTCGGCCCGGCGGAGATCCGGGAACTCGCCACCCGCCTCGGTGTGGCGCCGACCAAGAAGCTCGGCCAGAACTTCCTGCACGACCCGAACACGATCCGCCGCATCGTCGCGGCCGCCGGCCTGCGGCCCGACGACGTCGCCCTGGAGGTCGGTCCCGGTCTCGGCTCGCTCACGCTGGGCCTGGTCGGCGCGGTCCGGCACGTCCACGCCGTGGAGATCGACCCAGCGCTGGCCGCGGCCCTGCCGGGCACCGTCTCCGCGTCGCACCTGACCGTGCACCCCGCCGACGCGCTGCGGGTCTCCGGCGACCGCTTCGACCCGGCACCGACCATGCTGGTCGCGAACCTGCCCTACAACGTCGCTGTCCCGGTGGTGCTGCACCTGCTGGCCGAGCTGCCCACGCTGCGCGGCGGCCTGGTGATGGTGCAGAAGGAGGTCGCCGACCGGCTCGTCGCCGGCCCCGGCTCGAAGGTCTACGGCGTGCCGTCGGTGAAGCTGGCCTGGTACGCGGAGGCGAAGTCGGCCGGCAAGGTTCCACCCGCGGTGTTCTGGCCGGTGCCCAACGTGGATTCCGGGCTGGTCGCCTTCACCCGGCGCGAGCCGCCGCCCGGTGTCGCCCGCACCGACGTGTTCGCGGTCGTGGACGCGGCTTTCGCCCAGCGGCGCAAGACTTTGCGGGCCGCGCTGGCCGGCTGGGCGGGTGGGCCGGGCCGGGCCGAGCAGGTGCTGCGGGCGGCGGGCGTCAGCCCGCAGGCACGGGGGGAGTCGCTCTCGGTGGGCGAGTTCGCCGCGATCGCCGCACAGGCGAAAGCGTCGGGGTACGGCGGTAAGCTCACCCCGTCCGGCGCGGAACCCGAGGAGGTGGACTCATGACTGCCCAGCCAGCCGGCCACGTCATGTGGTCCCCTGACCCCGTCAAGCAGAAGCTGGCGCAGCACACCGTCGAAGACGTTCTCTTCCTGCCCGATGACGCCCCTCGCGTCGAACTCCGTGACGGAGTCATGATCGTGGTTCCCTCCCCGACCTATGATCATCAAGATATTGCAGCGCTTCTCTGGCAGTGGCTGAGGCGGAACGCACCCAAGGAGTTCCGGGCGAGTCTGGCCACCGGAGTGGCGTTGTCGATGGACACCACTCTGGAACCGGATGTGGTCCTCGCGGACGCTCGAATCGGCGGTTCCCGACACTTCGCGGTGCCGGATCAAGTGGTCTTGGTGGTCGAGGTGGTCTCGCCCGGGACCAGGCGTCGTGACCGGCTGGAGAAACCCGTGGAGTACGCGGCAGCAGGGATACCCCACTACTGGCGCATCGAGCAGAACCCGGTGCACCTGTTCGCCTATGACCTCGTCAAGGGGGAATACCAGCTGACAGCTGACTCGGCGGAGGAAGTCGTGCTGTTCTCGCCGTTCGAGATGCGGCTGCCGATCGAGGACATCACTCCGTGACCGAGGCGTGGGGTCCGGGTGGTGACGAGCCGCGGCCGCACCACGGCCCGGTCCGGGTGCGCGTGCCGGCGAAGATCAACCTGCATCTCGGGGTCGGCCCGCTGCGGCCGGACGGCTATCACGAGCTGAACACCGTCTATCACGCGATCAGCCTGTTCGACGAGCTCACCGCCCGCCGCGGGGACACGCTGACGCTCACCATGGAGGGTGAGGGCGCGGGCGAGCTGGCGCTCGACGAGACCAACCTGATCATCCGGGCCGCGCGGGCGCTGGCCGCCCGGGCGCACGTCCCGGCATACGCGAGGTTGCACCTGCGCAAGTCGATCCCGCTGGCCGGCGGGCTGGCCGGCGGCAGCGCCGACGCCGCCGCCACGCTGATCGCCTGCGACGTGCTCTGGGGTCTGGGCATGTCCCGCGACGAGCTGGCCGAGGTGGGCGCCGATCTCGGCTCGGACGTGCCGTTCCTGCTGCACGGCGGCACCGCCCTGGGCACCGGGCACGGCGAGGCGGTCAGCCCGATCCTGGCCCGGCCGACCATCTGGCACTGGGTGGTGGCGGTCGCCGACGGCGGGCTCTCCACCCCGGCGGTCTACCGCGAGCTGGACTCGCTGCGTGCCGGCTCCTGGCCGCCGCCCGCGCTCGACGGGCCGGACCAGCTGATGGGCGCGCTGCGCCAGCGTGACCCCGAGGTGCTCGGCGCCGCCCTCGGCAACGATCTGCAGGCGGCCGCGCTCTCGCTGCGGCCGCACCTGGCCGACGTGCTGAAAGCCGGTCACGACGCGGGCGCGATCACCGGCCTGGTTTCCGGCTCCGGTCCGACCTGCGTGTTCCTCGCCGCCGACGCCGGGCACGCCCAGCGGGTGGCGGCCGACCTGAACGCCTCGGGGGTGTGCCGGGCGGCGATCACCGCCCGCGGCCCCCAGCCGGGCGCGCGGGTGGTCTGAGCCCGGCGGGCCACGGACGGGGTGAGGCGGCGGTCACCGCGCCGAGGGCGGCGGGCGGCGCGCGCGGGTGGTCTGAGCCCGGCGGGCCACGGACGGGGTGAGGCGGCGGTCACCGCGCCGAGGGCGGCGGGCGGCG
>NZ_JBVYOQ010000015.1:0-186584 GCF_056134165.1 Actinoplanes sp. 13
GGGTGGCCGAAGAACCAGAACAGGTGCTGCCACAGCATCGGGCCACCGGTCGCCACGTCGAAGACGTGCGCGCCGAGCACCCGGTCCGCGGCCAGCGCGAACAGCGCCGCGGCCAGGAACGGGAAGACCAGAATGACCAGCAGGCTGGTGACCAGCATGTTCCAGGTGAGGATCGGCATGCGGAACATGGTCATGCCGGGCGCGCGCAGGGTCAGGATCGTGGTGATCAGGTTGACCGCGCCGAGGATCGAGCCGAGACCACCGATGGCCAGGCCGACGACCCAGCAGTTGCCGCCGACGCCGGGGGAGTGCAGCGAATCGCTCAGCGGGGTGTAGGCGAACCAGCCGAAATCGGCGGCGCCGCCCGGCGTGAGGAAGCCGGCCATCGCGATCAGCGTGCCGAACAGGTACAGCCAGTACGCGAACGCGTTGAGCCGCGGGAACGCCACGTCGGGCGCGCCGATCTGGATCGGCACGATGTAGTTCGCGAAGGCGAACACGATCGGCGTCGCGAAGAACAGCAGCATGGCTGTGCCGTGCATGGTGAAGAGCTGGTTGTACTGTTCCGGCGACAGGATCTGCATGCCGGGCTTGGCCAGCTCGGCGCGGATCAGCAGGGCCATCAGGCCGCCGACCATGTAGAACACGACAGACGTGATCATGTACATGATCCCGATCTGCTTCGCGTCGGTGGTCCGCAGGATCCGGGCGAGAGCCGAGCCCTTCACCTGCCGGCGGACCGGATGCGGCCGGACGGGTACGGGTCTCGGGGCGACGGTGGTCATGCAGGCACCTCAGCTTCGCATACGGAGAACTGGTGTTCACTCTCCGTTATAGGCTGCTACCGCAGTAATACGGGCCAGATCCGCGCATCAGCCGCATATTCGGCGGTACGGGTGAGGTCTGCGGGTCTTGTGTGCCGTGCTGCGCCGGTCGCCCTGCCCCGCCGCCCTTCGGCCCCGCCTTGCCCTGCCGCCGCCCCGCCCCGTCGCTCTGCCGCACCGCCCCGCCGTCCTGTCGCCCCGCTCTGTCGCTCCGTGGCCCGTCGCACTGTCGTCCCCGTCGCCACCCATGCCATCGCCATTGCTTGTTGCCATCGCCATCGCCATCGCCATCGCTTGGGGTGAAGGATGCTCGACGAGAAGGACCGCCGTGCTCTGGCGGACATCGAATCGCGTCTGCGCGCGGACGACCCCGATTTCGTCCGCCGGATGGACGCGGCGGGTGGTCGCCCCTTTCCGTTGCTGCCGGTGTTGTGTGCGGTGACGTTCCTGGCGCTGCCGTTCGTGGCGCTGTTCCTCGGGCCCCAGGCGGCCCTGATCGTGGCTGATGTGGCCGCCGTGGCCGTAGTGCTGGTGTTGGCGCTGCGGCACCGCCCCCGGAAGCGCTGATCCGGCACCGACCGGCTGGCCACCGCGCCCCGGGCGGACTGGGGTGGCGGCTTACCCGCACGAGCCGTGGGTGGAACACTTCGACTGGCTGCACCCGCTGTTCAACGAGAGGCTGGAGATCCGCGACGGGCGCATCCATCTCCCCGGCCGACCGGGGCTCGGAGTCACTCTCCGCGACCTGGCGAGCGCATGGGCCGTGGATCGTGCCGACATAGGAGGACCGCAGTGAGCTCAGAGGTGTCCAGCATCGATCCGCGCACCGGCGACGTGGTCGAGGTGGTCGCGCAGGAGACCACCTCCGCCGAGGTGGCCCGGCTCTGCGAGACGGCGCTCACCGCCGCGGAACCCCTGGAGGCACGCGGCCGGGACGGGCGGGCGGCGCTGCTCGAAGCGCTGGCGTCCGCGCTGGAAGAGGCACGGGAGCGGGTCGTGGCGGTCGCCGACCGGGAGACCGGGCTGGGCGAGGTCCGGCTCAACGGCGAGCTGACCCGGACCTGCTACCAGCTGCGGCTCTTCGCCTCGGTGCTGGCCGACGGTGGATATCTGGAGGCCACCGTCGACCATGCCGGGGACACCGCGATGGGTCCCCGGCCGGATCTGCGCCGGATGCTGGTGCCGGTCGGGCCGGTCGCCGTCTTCGGCGCGAGCAACTTCCCGCTGGCCTTCTCGGTGCCCGGCGGCGACACCGCGTCCGCCCTCGCCGCGGGCAGTCCGGTGGTGCTGAAAGCGCACCCGTCGCACCCGGCGACCTCGAAACTCTGCTTCGAGCTGCTCAGCGAGGCCGCCCGCAAGGCGGGAGCACCGGAGGGCACGCTCGGCATCGTCTACGGCCGGCAGGCCGGCGCCGACCTGGTGGCGCACCCGGCGATCCGGGCAGTCGGCTTCACCGGCTCGACCGGCGGCGCCAGGGCGCTGCTCGCCATCATCGAGGAGCGCGCCGACCCGATTCCGTTCTTCGGCGAGCTGAGCAGCCTGAACCCGGTCGTCGTCACCCCCGCCGCGGCGGGCGACCGGGCGGCGCGGATCGGGACCGAGCTCGCCGGGTCGTTCACGCTCGGCGCCGGCCAGTTCTGCACGAAGCCGGGCCTGGCCTTCGTCCCGGCCGGGCCGGACGGGGATGCCCTGGTCGCCGCGGCCGGCGAGGCGATCGTCGCGGCCCAGCCGATGGTGATGCTGAGCGGAAACATCGCCGCGTCGTTCGCGCGCGGGACCGCCGCCCTCCGCGCGGCGACCGCGCACGGTGGGGCGGCGGGCAGCCAGCCCGACACGTCAGGCGGCTTTCTCGCGACTCCCACTCTGCTCACCACCACCGCAGCCGACCTTCCCCCGGAAGCGACCGAGGAGTGTTTCGGGCCGGTCGCGGTGATCGCCCGCTACACCGATGAGGCCGACCTCTTCGCGGCCCTCAGCAGGCTGCCGAACTCGCTGACCGCCACGGTCCACCGCGGACCGGGCGAGACGGAGCTGCCCGCCGAACTCGCCCGGCGGCTGCGGCCCATCGCCGGGCGGATCATCTACGACGGTTACCCGACGGGTGTGGCAGTCTCCTGGGCCCAGCACCACGGTGGGCCGTGGCCGGCCACCAACACCCAGCACACGTCCGTCGGCGCGACCGCGATCCGCCGGTTCCTGCGCCCGGTCACCTGGCAGAACGCGCCGGCCGAGCTGCTGCCCGCAGAGTTGAGGGACGACTACGACGGCATCCCGCGCCGGGTGGACGGGCGCCTGCGGCCGGCGTCCTGACCCCGCGTGCAGCTTGATCACGCCGGTCTGCTGTTCCTCGGCGGTGTCGGTTCCGGCCTGACGGGTTCGATGGCCGGGCTGGCTTCGCTCGTCAGCTACCCGGTGTTGCTCGCCGTCGGCCTCCCGCCGGTCGCCGCGAACGTCACCAACACGGTGGCCCTGCTGTCGAGCGCGGTCGGCGCCGCCGGGTCGCGGCGCGAGCTGCGCGGGCAGGGAGCTCGCATCGCCCGGCCGCCGCGGGCTGCCTGGCGGCCGGGTGCCTGATCGGCAGCTGGCTCGGCCCGGCCGCGGTCCGGCGGCTGCCGGAGAGGCCGCTGCGGGTGGCGATCGCCCTGGCGGCGCTCTCCCTGGCCGTCTATCTGTGGCAGGACGCCGGCAGCGCGACAGCACCCGGAACCTGAAGCGCCCGCAACCGAGCGCCCGCAACCGAGCGCCCGGACCCTGAGCCGCCGCAGCCGAGCGCCCGCAGTATGAACGCCTCCGCGTCGATACCCGGGAGCGTGAACGGCCGAAACGGGTGCTTGCCGGGGTGCGGTCCAATGGGACTGTCGCCGGCCCGAGGAGACGTCATGGTCCCCGTTCGTCGCTACCGCCCGGTTCTGATCACTCTCCTCGCCACCGCGCTCCTGTTGGTCGCTGTCCTGCTCACCCCGTCGATGACGCGGTGGGCCTCTGACCAGCGCGACGACTGGCAGGTCCTGTCGGACGTCGGCCAGTCGTACGGCGGGATGTCGGCGATGCTGTCCGCGCTCGCGTTGTCGGCCATCGCGGTCTCGCTCGTCCTGCAGCGGCGGCAGACCAAGGTGGCCATGCTGTCCTCCGCACGGGTGATGCATTTCGAACTGGTGCGCCTGGCGATCGACCACGAGACGATCCCCGGCTTCACCAAGGACGAGTTCGCCCGGCGGGCGTACGCGAATCTGACCGTCGCCCATTGGTTGATGCTCTGGGACCTGGGCGTCATCGAGGACGACCGTGTCGCCAGTGCGTCCGAGGACCTGTTCCGCCGTCCCGAGGCGCGCGCCTGGTGGGCGTCGGTCGGTGACCACTGGGCGCACGCCGACACGAAACGCAACCGCCGCTTCGTCGCCCTGGTCAACGCGGGTTTCAAGGCCGCCGCCCCGGAACAGCCGCATCTCCCGGAAAAGCAGCACACCCCGGAGGACACGCGCACCCAGGACAAGGCCGCCACCCCCGAGCCACCGCGCTCCCGGACAGCGAAGCGGGTGGCGCTGGCCGCCGGCGGTGTGGCGGCGCTCGTCGTCGGCGCCGCCCTGGGCCGGCGATCACGCTGACCCGCACCGCCGCAGTTACGACCCGATCGCCGACGGGCTGCCGAACCATCGGCCGAGCCGGCCGTCCAGGTCCCCCTGGCCGTCCCCGATCCAGGCCACGTGGCCGTCGGGCCGCAGCAGCAGACCCGGAACGTCCAGGTCCACGGCGGGATCCGCGAGCTCGTCGACCCGGTCCGACCAGCCGCCGGCGCTCAGCCGACCGGTGCGGTCCAGCAGCAGGCCACGGCCCCGGCGCAGCAGACCGTAGAGGGTGCCCCCTCCCACGGGCAGGTCGGGCAGGCGACGGCCGAGCAGGTCGGGGCCGGGGCCGAGGTCGTACCGAATGTCGATCGCAGTGATCTTCTCGATCAGGCGGCGGTTCACCTCGTCGATGTCCATGAGTTCGGTGAGCAGCCGGCGTACGGCCTGCGGTCCCGCCCCGGGCGACAGCAACTCCATCTGGGCGCGGGTGTTGTCCAGCACGTCCGCGGCCACCGGCCGCCGTTCGGCCTGGTAGGTGTCCAGCAGCGTGTCCGGCGCCCAGCCGCGGACCTGCGCGGCCAGTTTCCAGCCGAGGTTGACCGCGTCCTGGACGCCCAGGTTGAGGCCCTGGCCGCCGATGGGCGGATGAATGTGGGCGGCGTCGCCGGCCAACAGCACCCGCCCGGCCCGGTAGCGTTCGGCCAGCCGGGTGGCGTCGCCGAACCGGGACAGCCACCGCGGCGAGTGCACACCGAAGTCGGTGCCCGCCACGGCGCGCAGCCGGCGCCGGAAGTCCTCGAGGGTGGGCGGTTCCGCGCGGTCGCTGACGTCGGCGGCGGGGACTATGACGCGATAGATCCGGTCACCGAACGGCTGGAGGCTGAGCCGCTTGTCGGTCTCGCGGATCTCCGTGACCGTGGCGGCGATCTGTTCCCATGGCACATCCGCTTCCATCTCGCCCATCAGCGTCCCGGTCCGTGACGGCTCGCCGGGGAAGCCGACGCCGATCAGTTTGCGCACCGTGCTGCGCCCGCCGTCGCAGCCGACGAGGTACCGCGAGCGCAGCTGCTCCCCGTCGGCCAGCTCGACGGTGACGCCTTCGTCGTCCTGCTGGAGGGCGGCCAGCGTACGACCTCGCCGGACCTGTGCCCCCAGTGCGATCGCGTGTTCTTCGAGCAGACGGACGACGACCGGCTGGGGGATGCCCAGCAGATAGGCGTGCGCGGAGTCGAGGCCCGGGGGCACGGGTTTGTCGATGGCGGCGAAGAACCCGGCCGCCGGCCGCTGTCTGCCGTGTTCGCGGATCCGTTCCAGCAGCCCGCGCATGGCCATCAGCTCGATGGTGCGGATGTGCAGGCCGACGATGCGGACGACCGACACGGGCTCGGTCCCCTTCTCCAGGACCAGGACCCGCACGTCGTGCAGCCGCAGCTCAGCGGCCAGCATCGCACCGGCCGGCCCGCAGCCGGCAATGATCACGTCGTGGTGCATCGGTAGTTGCCTTCCGGAAGTGCCTGTGGGGAGGCGCTCCCGGCGACAAATACGTCAGTCGCCGGCCGTGACGGGAAGGGGGAGCACCCACATCGGAACATCGTTCATGGGTCTCACCTCCTCGGGCCGCGTCACAGTCGATCGCACGGTACAAGCCCGGGCATCACCGCGTCGAACCCTTTTCCGCCGGCCGGAGGACCGCGACATCACCCTCGGTCAGGCTTCCCGCCACGATGACCCCACCCTGCGAGGCCGCCGACGTCACGAACCCGTAGGAGCCGTCGCTGCTCCGCCAGTCGTGCACCAGGTCGCCGTCCAGGGTGAACGCCATCACCCAGGCGATCGGCACCGCTTTCGGGCGGACCGCCTCGGGCAGGTTCCACAGCACCAGCCGCAACAGGCCGGGCAGCGGCAGCAGCCGGTCGAGCAGGGCGTTCCGGGGCGCCGCGATGCCCGCCCACACCAGGCCGTCGTCGCCCAGCCAGAGGTTGTCGGGGAACCCGGGCAGATTCTCCACCAGGACCTCGGTGCGCCCGGACGCGATCCAGTGCCGCCGGATCCGGTAACCCGCGGTCTCCGCGATCAGCAGGTGCGACCCGTCCGGCGCGAGCACCAGGCCGTTCGCGAACTTCAGCCCGTCCAGCACCGTCGTCACCGTGCCGTCCGGGTCACGGCGCAGCAACCGCCCGGTGCCGGAATGCTCGAACACGTCGCCGAGGTGATCGGTCAGGCTCCACTCGGTCGTCGAACTGGTGAACCAGACGACGCCGTCCGCCGCCTCCACCACGTTGCTCGCGAACACCACCTCGGCGAGCACCGACACCGCGCCGTCCGGGTCCACCGTCAGCAGCCCCCGGTCGTGGTCGCACACCAGCACCCCGCCGTCGTCGCGCGCGTGCAGGCCGAGGGGACGCCCGCCGGTGTCCGCCAGCACGGTCCGCTCCCCGGTGGCCGGGTCCAGCCGCACGATCCGGCCGTCTGCGGTCCCGGTGATCACCTGTCCGGCGCGGTCGAAGACCACGTCCTCCGGACCTACACCCCCGGTGGGCAGCCTGCGGTCGACGGTCAGGGCCGCGGTGCGACCGCGATCGTCGAGGGTGGGCGGCCGCCAGCGGCGCGGCCGGATCAGGCGGCGGGTCATTTCACACCATTTTTCGTACGACGGAGAGCGGCAACGTGCGCAGCAGGATGCCGAGGGGAACCCAGGGCCACGCCGGGACGTACG
This sequence comes from Actinoplanes sp. 13, assembly GCF_056134165.1. Taxonomy (NCBI): domain Bacteria; kingdom Bacillati; phylum Actinomycetota; class Actinomycetes; order Micromonosporales; family Micromonosporaceae; genus Actinoplanes; species Actinoplanes sp. 13. Next base: position 7,107 of record NZ_JBVYOQ010000015.1, read on the forward strand.
CCTTCGCCCGCCGTTTCTCGATCGCGTCGACGATCGCGCGGACACCGGTCGGGGTGTCGACCATGAACCGGGTGCGCTGCTGGACGTGCTCGTTCATCTCCGAGCGGATGTAGCCGGGGTAGATCACCGACACGTCCACGCCCGGGATCCGCTCCGAGCGCACCCCCTCGGCGACCGCGGCGATGCCGGCCTTGGTCGCGGCGTACGTGGTCATCGACCGGCGCATGCCCCGCAACGCGGAGATCGACGAGATGATCACCAGGTGGCCGCCGCCCTGCGACCGGAACTGCTCCAGGGCGGCCTCGGTCTGGGCCAGCGCGCCGACGAAGTTGACCATCGCGGTGGCCCGGTTCGCGTCCCACCGGCCGCTGCCGAGCGGGGCGCCCTTGCCCAGACCGGCGTTCACCACCACCCGGTCGATGCGGCCCAGCTCGGCGGCGAACTCCCGGAACACCGCGAAGACCGCCGTGTCGTCGGTGACGTCGAGTGCGCGTACACACACGCGAAGCTCCGGATGCCGCGACGTGATCTCCTGCTCGAGTTGCGCCAGGCGGTCGCCGCGGCGGGCGCAGAGCGCGAGGTCGTAGCCGAGCGCGGCGAACTGTCGCGCCATCTCCTCACCGAGCCCGGCACTGGCGCCGGTGATCAGCACTGCTCCGTTGCTCATCGCTCACATCCGCCGAACGCCGAACCACGCGGCCACCGCCACCGCGACCACGAGACCCAGACAGACGAACAAAGACCACATCGCCACCATGAGGGCGCACTTTAGACGGATCTCACCCCACGAAACAGTCTTGAAACGCGAACCAAAATCAGCGTGGTGATTTCGGGCGCGAACCGAACCCGAACTCCCCACGCTGGGGTGCGGACGGCCTTGCGTGGGGAGTTGGGGTGCGGAGCGAACCCGAGGTTCACACGCTGGGGTGCGGACGGCCTTGCGTGGGGAGTTGGGGTGCGGAGCGAACCCGAAGTTCACACGCTGGGGTGGGGACGGCCTTGCGTGGGGAGTTGGGGTGCGGGGCGAACCCGAAGTTCACACGCTGGGTCAGGCGGGGAGGGGGGCGGGGGTGCGTTCGAGCAGCGCCTCGACGTCGAGGGCGGGCAGCGGCCGCGCGAAGTGGAAGCCCTGCGCGTTGCGGTACCCCAGTTCGACGAGCCGCCGCGCCTGTTCCTCGGTCTCCACGCCCTCGGCGACGAGGTGCAGGTTCATCGTCGCGGCGATGCCGGCCAGCGCGGTCACGATCGCCTCCTGCTGCGGGGTGCCGCCCAGCCCGTCGACGAACGACTTGTCGACCTTGATGGCGTCGACCGGGCAGGTGCGCAGCAGGCCGAGCGACGAGTGCCCGGTGCCGAAGTCGTCCAGCGCGATGGCCAGCCCCTGCGCCGACAGCGCGTGCACCGTGGCGAGGGCCTGACCGCCGCCGAAGACCGCGGTCTCGGTGATCTCGACGGTGAGGGCCTGCGCGGCCAGCCCGTGGCGGGCCAGGGTGGCGGCCACCGTCCCGGGCAGCCTCGGATCCAGCAGTTGGCGGGCGGAGACGTTGACACCGACCCGGGGCGCCGCCGGCCCGTACCTCGCCTGCCACGCCGCGGCCTGCTCGCACGCCGTGTCGAGGATCCACGCGCCCAGCTCGGTGATCGTGCCGGTGTCCTCCGCGACCGGGATGAACTCGCCCGGCGGGACCACCCGGCCGTCCGCCCGCCGCCAGCGGACCAGCGCCTCGACCGCGGTGATGCGCCCCGACGGAAGGCCGACGATCGGCTGGTAGAGCAGGTGGAACTCGCCGTCGCCGAGGGCGCGCTGCATGTCCGCGGCCATCTGGGTGCGGCGGGTCACCTGCTGTTCGAGCGCGGCGTCGTAGTGCACCGCGACCGGCCCGACGCCGGCCTGCGCGGCCCGCAATGCGATGCCCGCCCGCCGGTAGAGGTCGGCGGCCTCGCCGTCGCCGCCGTCGGCCACGCCGGCTGCCACGTCGAGCAGTACGTCCTGGCCGTCGACGTGCAGCGGCACCCGCCCGAGTGCGAGAAGCCGGTCGATCGGGGCCGCGCCGGCCGGGCCGGCCAGCAGCAACCCGAAGTCGTCGCCGCCGACCCGGGCGACCACCGCGCCGGTGCCGGCCACCTCGGTCAGCCGGGCCGCGAACGCGGTGAGCAGAAGGTCGCCGGCGCTGGTGCCGAGGCTCTCGTTGACCGACCGGAACCCGATCAGGTCGATCAGCACCACGGTCCGCACGCCGCACCCGGCGGTGATCGCGGCAGCCAGGTGACGGCGGTTGTGCAACCCGGTCAGCTCGTCGTGCTCGGCGTGGTGGGTGACCGCGTCGATGAGGATCGCGTTGTCCGCGACGGCGAACGCCTGGCGTGCGGCTACCAGCACCAGCATCCCCGCGACGCCGGCCACCTGGAAGCCGTCGAGATACCCGGAGCGGGCGTACACGGTGACGATCAGCGCGCCGGCGAGCACGCTGGCCAGCAGCGGCACGGTGGTGGTGCGCCGCGACGAGATCTGCGGGATGGCCGGCGCCGGTCGGTCGGTGGTCAGCCGGGCGGCGAACGAGCACATCAGACCCGCCGCCGGGAGGACGGCGGCGCTGCCGCTGAGGTACGGCCACGGGCGCAGCACGTCCATCAGCACCACCGAGAGCGGGGCGGCGACGGCGATCGGGCTGAGGAACCACAGAGCCGGCCACGGCATCGGGTTGGTCCGCGACATCATCGCCTTGAGGATGATCACGATGCCGGCGACGGTGATCGCGGCGACCGCGAAGTTCAGGCGTACCGCCGCGGGCTCGTCGCCGAGGGCGTCGCGGAACCAGCACTGATAGACCGACCCGGCCATGCCGACGGCGAGGGTGACCACGGTGACGTCGAGGACCGCGGTGGTGCGCTGGCGCCATGTGCGCTCGCCGGCGGGCAACCGGACCAGGGTGGTGGCGGCGACCGTGGACGCGACGACGTAGATGAGCATGGTGCGGACGCTGACCGGCGGCACCGAGGTGGCGGGCACCGTCAGCGCGTCGACGGTCTGGCTGATCGCGGCGGCCAGCATGCCGGCGCACGCCCACGAGAACCGCCGCCAGAAGACGCGCAGCGGGCCGTCGAGTGTCCGGGCGGTCTGCCGGCAGATGCCGACGGCGACGACGAGGCCGGCGATCGCGGGGACCCAGACGGCGTACACGGGCAGAGGTGTCCGGGTGCCGAGCGCGATCAGGGCGATCGCTGTCAGCATCGACGCCCAGGCCGCTGCGGCGGCTGCGCGAGCCGGCATCGGTCGTACCTCCCTCCGCCTCTGTTCCTGGTCTATCGGGTGATGATCGGTTCGGCGTGCGGGGCCGGGGTCCGCTGGGTGGCCTTGCCGGTGTACATGGCGGCGTCCGCGTGCCCGATCAGCGTCTCCCGGCCGGACCCGTCACCGCGGCGGGCGGTGGCGGAGCCGATGGTCACGCCCACCTCCACCGGGCCGGCGGACAGGTTCATCGGGCAGCGCAGCGCGTCCCTGATCCGGTCGGCCAGACCCGGGTCGGTGGTGTCCGGGCAGCGCCGCAGCACCAGGAACTCGTCGCCGCCCAGCCGGGCCACCGTGTCGCCGGGGCCGGTGACCGCGGTCAGCCGGGCCGCCACGGCCTGCAGTGCCTCGTCGCCGACCAGATGGCCGTACCTGTCGTTGACCGGCTTGAAGCCGTCCAGGTCGCAGACCAGGACGGTGACCCCGGTCAGCTCGCCGCGCTCCAGCTCGGCCAGGGCGCTGTCGATCTCGCCCATCACATGCCGGCGGTTGCGCAGCCCGGTCAGCTCGTCGTGCGAAGCCTGATGGGCCAGCGTCCGTTCGGCACGTTCCCGCTGGGCGGTGAGCCGCTGGAAACGCAGCAGCACCAGCGGGATGACCATCAGCGTGCCGACGGCCAGCAACAGGTTCGCCGAGTCGCTGCCCCGCAGGATCTGCACGGCGGCGATCAACGGGTTGATGGCGAGCGCAACGGCGAGCCAGGCCAGGTTCGCGGTCTCGCTGGTCGCCGGAACAGCCGGCGGAAGCTGGGTCACGGCGTACGCGTCGGGCAGCAGCGGGGCGACGGCCAGGGTGAGGAAGGCGAGCATCCAGAGCGCGGCGACCCAGCGGTTCTCCTGTCCGGCGGTCACGGCGCCGGTGCTGATCGCACCCAGCGTCAGCGCCCCGGTGGCCAGCAGGTAGAGGAACGGGCCGCGACCCGGGCCGCCCGCGGTGGCCATCCGCACGAAGCAGCCGAACACGCCGCACAGGGTCAGCACGTCCACCAGGATGAGGATCTCGCCCACGCCGCTGACCTGTGACGAGAGGTGCGGCTGGATCACCCACGCCCAGATCGGGCCGCCGGCGCACAAGCCGATCAGCGACGCGTCGAGGACGCCGCCGGCGTCCCCGGTCATCCGCCGGCGCAGCGCCATCGCGGTGCCGGTCAGGAACATCCCGTGGGACAGGAAGAGTGCCAGGTCGGGGACGCCGGTGCCGCCCGCGCCCAGATGGCCGTCCCGCACATACTCCGGCCACAGCAACTGCGAGCCGAGCAGCAGTGCCAGCCCGCCGACGGCGACGATCCACGGACGGCGGTGTCCCAGGTGGCCGCTGACCAGCGCCAGCAGCCAGGTGGTCGCGGGGAAGGCGGCGACCACGGTCTGCACCGCCGGGCGCCCGTCATCCCCGGCCATCTGATAGCCGATCAGGCCGGTGGCGGCGCAGACCAGCAGGAGGACGTGCACGGCCCAGGCCGGAGCGGTGGCTCGTGGCCGGCGCATGGGTTCTCCTCCCCGTTGCTTGACCTCGGTCCATCGGCCGGTGAACGGGGGAGCTGAGAATCGCGGCGAAGTTTCCGCCCGGAGTGAACGGCGGCGGACGGGGCACTATGCCCCCGACGACGTGAGGATCCTTCGTCACGGCGGAAAAATCGTGCATCCCATAGGGACTGATTTCGATCCGCGCGGGCTGTTCGTGCGTTTGCCCAGGCGTGCGATCATGCGAGATCGTTGGGCGAACCGGTAATGGGGGGATCGGGTGGCTAAGTCCGCGAAGCGCCGTGCGCCGTTGTGGGCACGGATCAGCGTCGTCTTCGGTGTGGTGTTCCTGGTGGCGAGCGGCGGTGTGCTCGTCACCGGTCAGGCGCTGATGTCGAAGTACGCGGGCGCGGTCACCGACGCCAGCCTCCTGGAGGAGCAACCGGCCGAGGCGGCGACGAAGGAGACCGATCTCAAGGGTCCGTTGAACATCCTGCTGGCCGGCATCGATCCGCGTGACGACAAGACGGCGCCGCTCTCCGACTCGATCATCGTGGCGCACATCCCGGAGGACCGCAGCCGGGCCTATCTGTTCTCGCTGCCGCGTGACCTCTGGGTGGACATTCCCGCGTTCCCCAAGGCCGGTGTCCGCCCGCACTCCGCCAAGATCAACGCCGCGATGTCGGTCGGCAGCCAGCTCGGCAACGGGAAGTACAGCACCGCCCAGGGCTTCCAGCTGCTGTCGAAGACGGTCAGCGGCGTCACCGGCATCAAGAAGTTCGACGCCGGCGCGATCATCAACTTCGGCGGCTTCAAGAAGATCGTCGAGGCGATGGGCGGCGTCGACATGGTCATCGACCAGGACGTGCCCTCCGAACACCTGCAGCCCAACGGCAAGCCGCGCGACCGCAAACCCGAGTGCCAGGGCCATCACCGCTGCACCCGGCCGTACACCGGCCCGCAGAAGCAGTACAAGAAGAGCGCCAAGCCGGTGCACCTGGAGGCCTGGGAGGCGCTCGACTACGTGCGCCAGCGTTACGGGCTGCCGCGCACCGACTACGACCGGCAGCGTCACCAGCAGCAGTTCATCAAGGCCATGGCGAAGCAGGCGATGAGCAAGGACGTCGTCACCGACCCGGCGAAACTGCTCAAGGTGATGGGCGCGGCCGGCGACTCGCTGACGTTCGCCGGCGGCCGGCACAGCATCGTGGACTGGGGCCTCGAGCTCAAGGACATGAACACCGACGACATGACCACGATCAACCTGCCGGGCGGCGCTCACCAGCCCAACGGCAAGTACCTGGGCGAGCGTTTCACCCCCGAGGTGGACGAGTTCTTCCGGGCGGTCAGCGAGAACCGGGTCGGCGAGTTCCTGCTCGACCACCCCAGCTTCGTGAACAAGGGCGAGTGACCGGTCAGCAGGCTTTGCCGACGGGCACCTCGGCGCGTTCCTCGCGGCCGCCGGCGCGCACCAGCAGCGGCACGCACGAGGGCTCGCGCACGGTGTAACCGCCCGCGAAGGCCAGCCAGCCGATCCGGTGCGGGCACGCGGGCACGGTGACAGTGGTGCCCTGGAAAGCTGGGCTGCCCCACCCGATCCGGGTGCCGGCGGGCGCGTCCGGGGCCACCTCGATCTGGACCTCGGTGTCGGCGCGGACCAGCAGTCCCTGCTTGGCGAACAGCTCGCCGGGCACACCGGACCCGGAGGTCTGCAAGGTCCGCCGGGGGAGCACGACCGCGTCCAGGACGACGCGCGCGGAGGCCAGGTCCGGCGGCTCGGTGCCGATGATGTTGTGAACGCACAGTGGACCGGGCGGCGCGGAGCCGATCGCGGGCGACGGCGCCGGCGCCGGCTCACCGGGAGCCGAGCATCCGGCCAACAACAGGAGTACGAGCCAGCCGCGCTTCATGTCACCCAGGACACCACGAGAAGGCAACCGGTTCCGCGCGGGCCGGGTCCTAGCTGGGGGAGGGGGAGGGCAGCCAGCCCCGGTCCACGAAACTGAACGTGGACATCGGGTCGGCGTCACCCACCTGCTGCACGTACAGCACCCGGTCGTCGGCGTCGAACTGCACGAAGCCGTGGTCCTCGTTGTAGATGTGATAGGTGGGCCGGCCCTGGTCGTCGACGCCGCCGTCGGTGCGGCTCAGCGAGAACAGCGTGGCCTTGCTGGGGTCGCACCTGGTCGCGACGAGCCGGGCCAACTCGTCCGGTACGACCTTGACACCGAGGCACCGCTGCGCGCCGGTGGGATCGCGCAGCGTCCGGATCATGTGGTCGACGCCGACCCGGATCAGCGAGAACTCCGACTTCGCGCCGGTCCCGTCGCCGGTCGCCACCTCGTAGTCGGAGAGGTCCAGCGCGAGGTCACGATCCACCTCGGCGACGTGGATCAGGGTGCGCCGGTCGCCGCGCAGGATGGCATCGAGGCGTTCCTGCGGCGTGATCGGCTCGACGGCGGCCGGACCGGACGGCGTGGGGGCCGAGCCTGCGACGGAGCCGGGCGAGACCTGACCGCCCGCCTGCTGGCCGGCGGGCAGGATCGGCAGGTAACGGGCTGCCGCCCCGAGCCCGGCCGCGATCAGCACGGCGGCCATGGTGGCGATCAGCAGCGGCCAGCGCCGCCGCCTGGCCACGGGCTGGTCCGCCGGTCCCGGGTGGATGGCCGCGGCCTGAGCCGATGCCCGGACGGGGCCCGAGGGCGAGGAAGGCTCCGGCGCCGGAGCGTGTTCGGCGCCCGGAGCGGCCGGGGACACCTGCGTGGGCACCGCCGCCCGGGTTCCTGGCCGGATGGGGCCGGCGCCGCCGGCCAGCAGCATGTCGAGCAGTTCCCGGGCGGTCGGCCGTTCGAGCGGGTCCTTGGCGAGAGCCCGTTCCACGGTGGGCACCAGCGACGCCGGGACACCGGTCAGGTCCGGGGGCTGGGTGAGGATGCGCATGGCGGTGGCAGCCGCGTTGTCGGCGGCGAACGGGGTGCGGCCGGTCGCCGCGTACGCCACGACAGCGCCCCAGGCGAAGATGTCCGCGGCGGCGGTCACCGGGCGGCCGCCCTCGGCGTCGAAGCGCTCCGGCGCCATGTAGGCCACCGTGCCGACCATCTGGTCGGTGCGGGTGTGCTGGCTGGTCGCCTCGAACGCCCGCGCGATGCCGAAGTCGATCACCTTGATGCCGCCGCGGGCGAACAGCACGTTGCCCGGTTTCAGGTCGCGGTGGATGACACCGGCGCTGTGGATGGCGGTGAGCGCGGTGGCGGTGCCGACCGCGACGCTGTGCAGGGCGGCGCCGGACAGCGGACCCCGGTCGCGGATCTCGGCGGCGAGGCTGGGCCCGTCGACGTACTCGACGACCAGGTAGGGCGGCTCGTGGTCGGGGTCGGCGTCGAGGACCTCGGCGGTGGAGAACGGCGGCACCTGCTGGGCCCGGTTCACCTCGCTGCGGAACCGGCCACGGAACTCGGCGTCGTCGGCGAACTCGGGCCGCACCATCTTGATGGCGACCTGCCGCCCGTCAGGATCGCGCGCCAGATAGACAGCACCCATGCCGCCCTCGCCCAGCCGGCCGATCAACTCGTACCGGCCGAGCCGGGTCCGGTCGCCCGGACGGAGCGGCGTGCTCATCTCTGTCGTCCCCCTCAGGCGCCTCCCGCGCCCCGGGAGTCTACTCACCCTCGTCACTACCACCGGGCACCCGGTGATCTTCGCCGTGTGTCGGTTCGGCGACGACTTGCCATACATCGATCACCTGCGATGATGGGAGCGCTCCCATATGACCGTACGGAGGAGGAACCATGCGCAACGTGATCGCCGCCCTGGCCGCGGCGCTGCTGCTCGGCGCCACGGCCGGCAGCGTCCCGGCCGGTGCCACCGGCACCGCCGCCGCACCGGGTGCCGCACACCGCGGCTCCTGCACCCGGGGCCTGCTCTTCTGCGAGGACTTCGACCGGCTCCCGACCGGCGGCCCGAGCACGCTGAACTGGGGCGTCGACACCCGCAACGGCACCCTCGCCGTCGAGCGCGGCCGCCGCGGCAAGCACCTGCACGTCCGCACGGTCGACAACGGTCGCGCGTTCCTGCGGGTGGACGACTTCGCGGCGCCGGGCAACCGGTTCTACGGCCGGATGCGGCTGCGCGTCGACGCGTTCCCCACCGCCCCGGACTGGGCCCACTTCACGCTCGTCGAGGCCACCGGCACCGGCAGCGCCGAGGTCGTCCGGCCGATCGGCGGCCAGTACGCGCCCACCGTCCCCGGCATCTTCTGGGGCGTCGGCGCGGACGGCGGCCCCACCGGCGACTGGACGGCATGGCGCGAGTCCGCCCCGGTCATCGAGGACACCTGGCAGTGCTTCGAGTGGCTCCTCGACCCGGCCGACAACCGCGTCGCCGTCTGGATCGACGGTGTCGCCAACCCGGAGCTGACCGCCTCCACCACCCGCCACGGCGGCAACGACGTCCCCTTCATCCTGCCGGCGGTGGACACCGTGAAGATCGGCTGGCAGCTGTACCAGCCCGGGACCACCCCGGACGAGTTCAACCTGTGGATCGACGACATCGCCCTGTCCACCACACGACTCGGCTGCTGAGATCCGGCGCGCCGGGCCGGACGCGCCGGGACACATGCCCGACCGCCAGGCCCGGACGCGCCTCGGTCGGCGCTGAGCGGCGCCGTCACCATCGCCCGCGGGTGCTGCGCGGCCGGCTGTCTCCCGGCAGCGGCCAGTTCCAGCCGGTCGAGGAGTCTCCGGACCGGCCGCTCGACGCCTCCCTCGGCGCAGCCGGGGCCCGGTTCTGGGCGGCGGGGTAGCTCATCACCGTGCGGGTCGGGCTGTGTGGGCCGACGGCCCGGCATCGCGCCGGGCCGTCGGCGTCGTCAGCGGTTGCGGCGGAACTCGTGGCGCAGCACCTCGCGGGTCGCGTCCCGGCCGATCGTTGTGCCGTGGACGACGGCGAAGCGGTAGTGGACGCCCGCCCAGATGCGTGCCTCGGCCAGTTCGGCGGTGGCCCCGGCGAAGCTGTCGTAGTGGCGGGTGGTGCCGGAGTCGGGGCTGTACGCGCTGAACGGGACGTCGTCGCGGCCGAAGAAGGTGCGGAACGAGGTCATCACCGAGGTCGTGAAGCAGGCGTGGCCGGACGGGTACTCGGCGGACGGGGCGGTGACGCGCAGCGGCTGCCAGTCGGGGTCGGCGCTGGTCGCCGGGTTGCCGTCGGTGTCGGCGAGGGGGATCGCGGTGACCGGGCGCCAGAACGCCCAGCGAGTCTTCTCGCGGTAGCAGGCGATCAGCGCGTCCGCGGCGGCCACCTCGACCATCGCGAACAGGCGCGCGGTCTGCAGGGTGCTGAGCCGCTGGGAGGTCGCCAGGTTGCGCTTGATCTCCCACTCGACCATCAGCGGGTCGTCCCACCAGGTCGCGGCCTCGGTCTGCTCGGCGGTCCGCATCGTGCTGCCGGCCTCGCCGAGGATCTTGACCTCGTTCAGCTCGCGGGCCCAGGCGGCGCTGGTCAGTTCCGGCGGGGCCGGGATGCGGAAGGCGCCGGGGTCACGGAGCGAGAACGGCTTCAGCCGGGCGTACCAGGCGCCGGCGTTGACGAAGGCCGGCGGCGTCGGCCGGTACTGGCCCGGCTGGTCGCCGACCGGCCACAGGACGGCGGCGAACGCGCCGTCGCCGGCCCGTGCCTGGATCATGGCGGCGGCCGCTGCCTCACCGACGGCGACGCCGCCGCGCTCGGCCCGGCCGTCCGGGATCGCGGCGAGTGCCGCGTCGTACTGCGCCTGCAACGTCGTCGCCTGCGCCGGGAACAGACTGGTGAGTACGCGGTGGGCGGCGGCCGCCACGGCTGCGGGCACCGAATCGCCGGGCCGTGAGCGCGGAGCGACCAGGTAAGGCTCGTAGGGCCGGCCGGCGATGGCGTTCACGGCGTCGTAGACGGCGCCGTGCACCATCGCGAAGCTGCGGGTGGCGGCGGTCGGTGACTGCCGGGCCGTGCCGTAGGCGGCGTTCTGGGCGTGAATGTTCCAGGCGATGACGGCGTTCGTGGTGACGGCATGGGGTGCGGCGGCCCGGGCGTCGGCAGCGGGCGCTGCCGCGGCGGGCGTGGGAACGGTCACGGCCAGTGCGGTCAGCACGGCCAAGGCGGTCGATCGGCGTGCCATGGGAACCCCCGTGGTGCGGTCGGCTTTGCCGCCCACCCTGCCGAGTCGGCTCCCGAGGGACAATCGATTGACGGATATGAGTCTCTACGGTGGCGGTTATCGTTGCGCGGTGAACGAGCTGCCGGAGTGGGAGAGGTTCCGGGTGCTCCGGGCCGAGTCGGAGTTCGCATCGGTTCGCAAGGACCCCCGGGTGGCGTACGCGCTGTGGGCCGTCGTCGGCCTGATCGGCGGGCACCGGTTCTACCTGGGTGACACCGGCCGGTCGGTGGCGATGCTGTTCACGCTCGGCGGGCTCGGGCTGTGGACGCTGGCCGACGGTCTGGTCGTGGGGCGCCGGGTGCGCGCGGTGAACCGGGCGCGACGGTCGGCGATCATGGCGCGGTACGGGATCGTCGACGCCTGACGTGCGGCCGGCGGCTGTAATGTTCGTCTCCGCCGCTGGCCTGGCCGGGTGGCTGGTGGCACGGTCTCCGGCATGGATTTGACCGTGATCCTCGGCCCGATGAAGGGCGGCAAATCGCTGGAGATGATCAGCCTGCTGTCGCCGCTGCAGCACACCGGCATCCCGCACCGGATCTATCAGTCGGCGCGGCACGGGCGGGACACCGCGGTCATGTCGCGGTCCGGCGGCACCCTCGAGACGGTGAAGGTGCAGTCGCTGGCCGGGGCCGCCGACGACGGGGTCGAGGTGATCGGCGTCGACGAGATCCACATGTTCACCGTCGACGACATCGCGGTGCTGGGCCGGGCGGTCCGGGCCGGCGTCAAGGTGGTGGTGGCGGGCATCGATCTGGACCACCGGGGACAGCTGTTCGCCCCGGTGCGGGCGCTGTTCGAGCTGGCGCCGGAGAAGGTGATCTACCGGCGGGCGGTGTGCGACCTGTGCCGGTCGCTGGACGCGACGCACACCCAGGTCCTCGAGCACGGCAAGCCGATGATCCGCGAGCTGGCGCCGTCGACGGCGCTGCCGGACGACGGGACCTACACGTACGAGGCCCGGTGCCGGCGCTGCGTGGTGCTGCCCTAATTGATCTGGCGGCTCGGCTCCCCGATCCTGGTGCCCGGCTCGAGGAACGTGGCGGTGCCTCCGCGGGACGAGGACTCCGGACCCGGGGTACGCGGACAGTACGGGTGGGCGAGCCGGCCCAGGCGTTCGGCCGGCCGCTCGTAGTTCGCACAGTTCACACCGCCGACCCGGGCCCTGGTCCAGGACGTGAAGGTGCCGGTGACGGGCGTCGCGCAGTCGACCGTGAACGTCGCCGCGACGGTGTCGACGCCCTGGTAGATCAGGGTCTCCGGGATGGCGGAGTCGATCCGGCCACCGGACATGCCGAGGTCACCGCCGTCCGGCACCGTCACCGGACCGGCCTTCACCTCGGCATCGATCTCGGCGCTGAGGGACCGGGCGAGCCGGGCAGTCCATTCGGCGGAGGCGGTCGCACCGGTGACGGCGGGCGCGAACGGCTCGTCGAGAACGTCCTCGCCGGCGGGGTCCTCGCGGACCGCGCGGAAGAGGACGACCCGGGTGAGCCGGGTTTGCTGCACGGGCTCCTGCCAGCTGATCCCGGCGGTGGCGACGTCGCAGCCGGGTGGGAAGGTCGCCGACGGGAGCGCGGCGGCGGACGGTGTGCTGCCGGGAGTGGCGCAGGCGGCGGCCAGCAACACTGCCAGGACACCGGGGCTGAGGCGGCCCGCCGGAGAATCGATCACGGCGGCATTCTCGCAGGACCGCGCGGATCCCGGTGCCCGGTGGATCAGGGGGCCTTGCGCACCGCGGCGCCGAGGCCGCTGCGGACCGTCGGCGGGTGGGCCTCGGTGCGCAACGCGCGCTTGATCTGTTCGATCTCTTCCGGCGTGGGCTGCCAGGCGGGCGGTTGTCGTCGCATCCTTCCGTTGTGAGCGGTGCCGGCGGACGGGGCAGATCACTGTGCACCTGATGGCGCACAACCGGGAGTCCGTCGCCCGCACGTTCACCCGTTGAGTACATTCACGCCGGTGAGGATCTTGCGACCGCGCAGCGCCGCGGGATGGACCATCGCGGTGTTCGGGGCGATGGCGGCGGTGTTCGGGGTGACCGGGCTGGTGGCACCGGCTGTGGTGGCCGCCGGCGCCGGCTTCCCGTCGATCGGCCCGGACGCGCGGGTGTTCGTGACGGCGTCGTCGATGGCGTCGCTGAACATGGGGGTGTACTACCTGGTGGCGACGGCAACCGAGTGGCGGCCGTTCTTCCGGTTCACGGTGCCGTTCCGCCTGCTGACCTTCCTGGTGTTCGCCGGTCTGGTCGTGGCGGACGTGGCACCGGCCGAATTTCTCGGGGTGGCGCTGTGGGAGGCCGCCGGCGCGGTGGCCACGGGGCTCGCGCTCGGGTACGACCGGCGGCGCGGCGAACACCGGTAACGTGGCCCCGGTGAGGGAGACCGTCACCCATCTGGAGATGACCGGCCGCGACCAGCTCGTCCCGGCCGACCCCGTGCCAAGTGAGCCGGCCGGCCCGGCGCCGGAGTTCCTGGGGCGCGGCCTCGGCGGGTACGCGCTGACGCTCGGTGTCCGCACCGCCTGGGAGCCGGCGCCGGCGGTCACCCGGATCCGGCTGCACACGTCGTCGGTGGACCATCCTCACGCGCTGCCCAACTATCACCGCCGGGGCTGGCGCACCTTCCGCACCGAAGAACGGGAGCGGGCCTGACGTCGCACCGGCCGGAGCGTGGCACAGTGTCGGGGTGAGACGGGCGATGGCCGCGCTGACCGTGGCGGCCTTTCTGACCTTGCTGGTCGACGTGGCGGGCGAGAGCCGGCCCGCGACCGCCCTGTGGCCGGCGGCGGTGTTCCTGTTCGTGGCCACGCTCGGGTTCCCGCGGGTCGAGCACCGCAAGGCGCGGATCGGGAGGTACGGCCATGTCGCGCTGCTGTTCCTTCTCGGCTTCCTGACGTTCGTCCTGTCGCACGCGTCGGTCGGCGCGACGTTGATGCTGGTCGTGCTCGTCGTTCAGACGGTGCTTCTGCTTCCCGTCCCGGCCGTCGCCGTCGTGGTGGCGGCACTGCCGTTCTTCCACACCGGGATGGAACTCGCGGAAGGGGTGCGGGAAGGGCTCGGGCTGCTGGCGGTCGGCGCTTTCGCCGCCGTGGTGACCACTCTGCTGATGCGCGAACAACGGGCCCGGGCGGAGCTGGCCTCGGCGCACGAACGGCTCCGGGACCATGCGCTGCGCATCGAGGAATTGGCCGCGGTGCAGGAACGCAATCGTGTGGCGCGCGACATTCATGACGGCCTCGGGCACGCGCTGACGGTGGTGCAGATGCAGATCAAGGCCGCGCGGGCGGCGCCCGGCCGGGCCGAGGAGATGCTGGCCAAAGCACAGGAGCAGGCCGAGGAGGCGCTGCGGGAGGTGCGGCGGTCGGTGGGCGCGCTGCGCGAGCCACGCCCGGCGGCGCCGCTGCCGGAAGCGCTGCGTGCGATGGCCGCGGCTTGCGCAATCCCTGGTGAATTCGAGATCGCGGGTACGGGCAGAGCGTTACGCCCCGAGTCGGAGGAAGGATTGTTCCGCGCCGTGCAGGAAGGGTTGACGAACGTCCGCAAACACGCGGCGGCGTCCCGGGTCCGGGTGGTGCTCGACTATTCGGCGCCGGATTCCGTCTCGGTCGAAGTGCGTGACGACGGCGTGGGAGCGCACGATCCGGGCAGCGGTTTCGGGCTTCTGGGACTGCGGGAACGGGCCGCACAGCTGGGTGGCGAACTGACGTTCTCGGCGGCCCCGGACGGTGGGACGACGCTGCGGATGAAGGTGCCCGGATGAGCGTGCGCGTCCTGCTCGTGGACGATCAGGCGCTGTTCCGTGAGGCGCTCGGGGTGCTGCTCGGCGCCGCCCCCGACCTGGAAGTGGTGGGCGAGGCCGGGAACGGGGCGGAAGCGCTGACGCAGGTGGCCGCGCTCCGGCCCGACGTGGTGCTGATGGACCTGCGGATGCCGGTCCTGGACGGCGTGTCGGCCATCCGGCGGATCCGGGCCGAGTTGCCGTTCGCCCGGGTCATCGCGTTGACGACGTTCGACGACGACGAGGACGTGTTCGCGGCGCTGCGGGCCGGGGCGGTGGGCTATCTGCTGAAGGACGTCTCGTCGGAGAGGCTGCTGGAGGCGGTGCGGGCGGCGGTGCGCGGCGAATCGGTGCTGCAGCCGTCGGTGGCCGCGCGAGTGTTGTCCCACTTCGTCGCGGACACCTCCGCGCAGGCCTTGCCGGTGCCCCTCTCGGAACGGGAACTGTCAGTGCTGCGGCTGGTCGCTTCCGGGCACAGCAACCGGGAGATCGCCGCCGAACTGTTCCTGGCCGAGGGGACGGTCAAGAACCACGTGACCAATGTGCTCGGCAAGCTGGGCGTGCGGGACCGGACCCGGGCGGCGTTGCGGGCGCGCGAGCTCGGCCTGCTCTGAGCCCGGGTCACGGTGGATCATGACCCCGGACCATGACCTCCGGCACCTGCCGTACGGCCCGCGCGGCCCGACCATCGATGGCATGACGAAACTGCGGTTCCTCGGCCACTACCTCGAGATGGTGGTGGCGATGTTCGTCGGGATGATCGCGCTGGCCCCGCTGTGGGACCGGGCGGTACCCGGACTGGACGCGCATCCCGACGCGCACGCCATGGTGATGGCCACGAACATGGCCATCGGAATGGCGTTGTGGATGCGGATCCGCCGGCACTCGTGGGCCCACATCGGCGAGATGTGCGCGGCGATGTACGTGCCGTTCGTGGTGCTGCTGCCGCCGTACTGGCTGGGGTGGATCTCGGGCGGGACGCTGATGACAGCCGGCCACATTCTGATGTTCCCGGCGATGCTGGTGCCGATGCTCGTGCGCCGCTCGGGCCACTGACCACGGGTCCCGAGACGGGGATCATGCGGGAATGCCGGCCGAGGGTCGCATCCCACGCCGGCAGTGCGGGCCGGGTTTCGAACTAGCCTCCTAGGATGCATCAGAGGGTGTGGGCCGGCGTGCGGCTCATCCGTTCCGGAGGAAGGCAGCGGCCCATCGAGGCCTTAGCGTCCGGTGACATGGAGGTCTCGACCGGGCGATGGGCCGCCGACGCTGTCGGTCCCGCTCTGGTCGCGAGGGCGGCCGGCAGGGCTCTCGGCGCAGCAGCGGCCGACGACGCCGAGCCCGCGCCGGCCGCTGCCGCTGCCGTGACCGGCTGCGGCGTCGCCGCCGCGGCAGAGCGGGAGACGAGCGTATTGGTGGGCGAACTGTGAGCGTGACCGCAACCACGACCCAGAAACTGACGCTGGCCACGATGACCACGATGGTCGTCGGGTCGATGATCGGTGCGGGGGTGTTCTCGCTGCCGCGGCGCTTCGCGCAGGAGACCGGCGTCTACGGCGCGCTGATCGCCTGGACGGTCGCGGGTCTCGGGATGCTGATGCTGGCGTTCGTCTTCCAGACCCTCGCGGTCCGCAGGCCCGATCTGGACGCCGGGGTGTATGCCTACGCGAAAGCCGGGTTCGGCGAGTACCTCGGGTTCTTCTCGGCGTTCGGGTACTGGGCCAGCGCGTGCGTCGGCAACGTCACGTACTGGGTGCTGATCATGTCGACGGCCGGGGCGGTGATGCCCGCGCTCGGTGACGGTGACACGGTGCCGGCGATCCTGCTCTCGTCGGTCGGCGTGTGGGTGTTCTTCTACCTGATCCAGCGTGGGGTGAAGGACGCCGCGGCGGTCAACCGGATCGTCACGATCGCGAAGGTCGTACCCATCCTGGTGTTCGTTCTGCTCGCGCTCTTCGCCCTCGACCCGGCCGTGCTGGCCGGCAACCTCAGCGGCGGCGGCCCGCAATACGGATCGTTGTTCGAGCAGGTCAAAGGCACCATGCTGGTGACCGTGTTCGTGTTCCTCGGCGTCGAGGGGGCGAGCGTCTACTCCCGGCACGCGCGGCGGCGTGAGGACGTCGGGCGGGCCACGGTGCTCGGATTCCTGGCGGTCTTCGCGGTGTTCGCCTCGGTGACGATCGTGTCCTACGGGATCCTGCCGGCCGCCGAGATCGCCGAGCTGCGGCAGCCGTCGATGGGCGGTGTCCTCGAGGCGGCGGTCGGCGAGTGGGGACAGGTGCTGGTCAGCGTCGGGCTGATCGTGTCGGTGCTGGGTGCGTACCTGGCGTGGACGCTGATGGCCGCCGAGGTGCTCTACGTCGCCGCGAAGGACGACGACATGCCGCGCTTCCTGGGTCGTACCCGGGCCGGGGATGTGCCGTTCGCGGCGCTGCTGCTGACCTCGATCCTGGTCCAGGTGATCCTGGTGGTCACCTATTTCTCCGCGGACGCCTTCAACTTCGCCCTGGACCTGACCAGCGCGCTGAGCCTGATCCCGTTCGCTCTCGCCGCCGGGTACGCGGTGCGGATCGGCAAGCGGCGCGAGCTGGTCGTCGCGGTGCTCGCACTGATCTACACGATCTTCCTGTTGTTCGCGGCCGGCCCGAAGTTCCTGCTGGTCAGCTTCATCCTGTACGCCCCGGCGACGCTGCTGTTCGTCAAGGCCCGCCGGGAGCAGGGCCGGCAGCTCTTCTCCGGCCGGGAACTCGTCGTCCTCGCCGTCTCGGTGACCGGCGCCGTCGCCGGCGTCGTGGCCCTCGCCACGGGCTGGATCTCCCTCTGAGCCGCCCCGGCCACGGGGTGTTTCCTTCGTGCGAAAGGAACCGTCATGACACACGGCGTCCACTCCGAGGTCGGCCGGCTGCGCAAGGTGCTGGTGTGCGCACCCGGCCTCGCGCACCGCCGCCTCACCCCGACCAACGCCGACGACCTGCTCTTCGACGACGTGATGTGGGTGGAGAACGCGCAGCGCGACCACGCCGACTTCGTCAACAAGCTGCGCGGCCGCGGCGTCGAGGTGGTCGAGCTGCACGAGCTGCTCGCCGAGACGATGGCGATCCCGGAGGCCAAGGCGTGGCTGCTCGACCGCAAGATCGTCGCGAACGAGGTGGGACTGGGGCTGCTGACCGACACCCGGGCGTTCCTGGACGGCCTGAAACCGCGGGAGCTGGCCGAGTACGTGATCGGCGGGCTGGCCACCGACGATCTGCCTGCCGACTTCCGGTCCGGTTATGTGGCGCTGGCCCGCGAACAGACCGGCGCCCGGGAGTACCTGATGCCGCCGCTGCCGAACACGCTCTACACCCGGGACACGACCTGCTGGCTGTACGGCGGGGTGACGCTGAACCCGCTCTACTGGCCGGCCCGGCACGACGAGACGCTGCTGATGAAGGCCGTCTACACGTTCCACCCGGACTTCGCCGCCGACACGATCTGGTGGGGCGACCCGGAGCAGGACTGGGGGATGTCCACGTTCGAAGGCGGCGACGTGATGCCGGTCGGCAACGGGGTGGTGCTGGTCGGGATGAGCGAGCGCACCTCCCGGCAGGCGATCACCCAGGTGGCGGCGGCGCTGTTCGCGGCCGGGGCGGCGGAGCGGGTGGTGGTCGCCGGGATGCCGAAACTGCGGGCGGCGATGCACCTGGACACGGTGTTCACGTTCGCCGACCGGGACATCGTCACGCTGTACCCGCGAATCATGGACGCGGTGCACACGTTCACGCTGCTGCCCTCGGACCGGGCACCCGGCGTGGAGGTGGTGGACGAGGGCGGGCGTGCCTTCACCGAGGTGGTCGCGTCGTCGCTCGGGCTCAAGGAGCTGCGGGTGATCGAGACCGGTGGTGACGTGTACGCCTCGGAGCGCCAGCAGTGGGACAGCGGCAACAACGCGGTGGCGGTCGAGCCCGGCGTGGTGTTCACCTACGACCGGAACACGACGACGAACACGCTGCTGCGGCGGGCCGGCGTCGAGGTGATCACCATCGTGGGCGCGGAGCTGGGCCGGGGGCGCGGCGGCGGGCACTGCATGACCTGCCCGCTCGTCCGAGACGGTCTGGACTACTGACATGTCGTTCAAGTACGAGGCGCTGGTGCTGTTCCTGGCGCTGTTCGCCCTCTACAGCCCGGTGGCGGCGCTGTCGTCGTACCTGCCCTACGTGCGGCCGTACAGCCATCCGCAGCAGCTGCGCCTCGCGATGGGGCTGGTCGTCAACGTGGCGGTGTTCGTGCTGCTCGCCATCTGGGTGGGTGAGCCGCTGCTGGAACTGCTCGGGATCAGCACGGCGGCGCTGACCGCGACGGGCGGCATCGCGCTGATCCTGGCGGCGGTGCCGCTGATGCGGGGTACCACCCCGGCCCCGGAGCCGGCCCCTGATCCGGTGCCGGTCGCGGTGCCGGCCGCCGAGGCCGGTGAGCGTGCCGGGGTGGCGGGAGCGGCCACCGAGGGCGCGCCGGCCGCGCCCTCGGCGGACGAGGGCCGGCGGTCGGTGCTGTTCACGCCGCTCACGTTCCCGCTCACGGTCGGCGGCACCACGTTCGCTTTCGGGGTGGCGGCCTCCGCCGACGCCGGCAGCGTCAGCGGGCGGGCCTGGCTGTCGGTCGCAGCCGTCGCGTACGCCCTGGTCACCGGCGTGACGCTGTATCTGTCCGGGCACGTGGAGCGGCGGATCTCGCCGGCCGCGGCCGCCATTCTGGACCGGGTGGCGGGGATCCTGCTGACGAGCATCGCGGTGGTGCTGCTGGCCAACGGGTTCACCGCCCTGGTGCAGGCCGCCTGGCAGTCCTGAGCGACTCCGTCCGGCGGGCGTCCAGCCGGGCCACCCGCCGCACCCCGGCGGTGCGCCGGTAACTGGCGTCGATCAGCTCCGCGATCTCCGCCCAATCGGTGTCCGCGCGCAGGTCGACACCGACCCAGCCGGACGGGCCGAGGTAAGCCGGCAGATAGCACCGCTCCTCCTCGAGCAGCGCCTCCCACTCGCCGGGGTCGGCCAGCACCAGGATCGACTGGTCGTGCCGGCGCCACCCGCCGCCGACCTTGACCGAGCCGCCGTAGTACGCGAACACCTTGGTGGTGTAGAACGCCGGGATGCCGTGCGAGACCTTCTCGGCCGCGTCCGGGAAGTCCAGCGCGATCGCCCGGACGCGCGCCAGCATCGGGTCCGCCTCGTCGAACATGATGGGATGGCTCATGCCCTGGAGTATGCCGCCCGGCTCAGCCGGATCAGGTCGCCGAGACCGTCCGGGGGACTGTCGCGCCACCAGGCCAGCCACACCTCGATGCGGGGAGCCTGCCGGAGCATCCGATAGGCGACGCCCGGCCGCGGGTTCTGGTTGGCGGTCGCCTCCGAGGTGATGCCGACCGCCTGACCCGCCGCGATCGAGGTCAGCCACTCGTCGACGCTGTGGGTGGCCCGGATCGCCGCGGGTCCCGGCCCCGGCGCCCACAGGTCCAGGGTGGTCGTCCCGGTCCGCGCGTCGATCGCCACGGTGTACCGGGCCAGGTCCTCCACCCGCACCGTCCGCCGCCGGGCGAGCGGGTTGTCGGTGGCGACCGCGGCGCACCGCCCCTCGGTCCCGAGCAGTGCGGTGTCGAACCGGGCGTCGGCCAGCGGCCTGCGGATGACGGCCACGTCGGCGGCGCCCTCGCTCAGACCGGCGGTCACCGTGTTGCTGTGCACGAAGACCAGCGGGGTGCCGGGCCGCGCCGTGGCCCAGGCTCGCTGCAGCCGCCGGGTGTGCTTGCCCAGCGCCGCCCACGCGTAGCCGACGCGCAACTCGCTGCGGGACTCCTCGGCTAGACGCTCCAGGTGGGCGGCCTCCGCCAGCACGCGGCGTGCCGCCGCGACGATCTGCGAGCCGGTCACGGTGAGCGAGATGTGCCGGGTGGTGCGTTCCATCAGGCGTACGCCCAGAGCACCCTCCAGAGCAGCGATCGCCCGGGACACCGCCGCCTGCGACAGGTTCAGGTCCCCCGCGGCATCCGTGAAGGTGCCGGCATCCACCACGGCGACCAGCGCCCGCAGATGCCGCAACTCCACATTCATGCGCCGAGCGTATAGGTGTCGCGTCCGCCGTATTTCTCTTCGGCCCGTTGCGCTTTCGATACTGGCGTCGTGAAGATGCGCAAAGGTCTGCTCAGCGGCCTCGCCCTGATGGTCGGCGCCGCCGCCAGCAACCAGACCGGCGCCGCGGTCGGTGCCCACGCGTTCCCCGCGATCGGCCCCGCCGGCGTGGTCGCCGTGCGCCAACTCGTCGCCGCCGCCGTCCTGCTGCCGTTGGCCCGGCCCGCCTTCCGCCGCTTCACCTGGGCCCAGTGGTGGCCGACGCTGCTGCTCGCTCTGGTCTTCGCCACGATGAACCTGAGCGTCTACACCGCGATCGACCGGATCGGCCTCGGCCTGGCGATCACCCTGGAATTCCTCGGCCCGCTCTCCGTGGCCCTGGCCGGCTCCCGTACCCGCCTCGATCTGCTGTGCGCGGTGGGCGCAGGCGCCGGCGTCTACGTCCTCGTGCTGCCCGACGCCACCAGCGACTGGTTCGGCATCGGGGCGGGCCTGCTCGGCGCCACCTGCTGGGCGTCCTACATCCTGCTCAACCGGACAGCCGGCGCCCGCCTGCCCGGCCTCCAGGCGCCCGCCGCCGCGACCGCCATCTCCTGCCTGCTCTACGTCCCGGTGATCGTGGTGCTTGCGGTGCAGGACCGCTTCACCACAGCCACCGTCCTCTACGCCGTCGGCGCCGGCATCCTGGCCTCGGCAGTTCCGTACGCCGCGGACGTGATCGCGCTGCGCCGGGTGCCCGCCCGCTTCTTCGGCATCGTGATGAGCGCCCACCCGGTGTTCGCCGCCCTGGCCGGCCTGGTCCTGCTCGGCGAGATCCTGCAGGCCCACGAGTGGATCGGCATCGGCATGGTGGTCGCGGCGAACGTGGCAGCGGTGACAGCCGCCGGCAGCAGAACCACGCTGCCGGCGGCAGAGGCAGCCGTGGACCTGGAACCGGCCGCCCGCTAGAAGCGGTTCCGGCCCTTGCGGAACATCGGGACGAGAACTGCCGCTACGGGTGATCCTGGAGAGCGGCACTCCCGGCGCCGTGCAGGCCACCGTATCCGTCGACTGGTGCGGCCGCGGCCGTCCCGTCGGCGGCCGGACTCGGCGTCCGGCGGACGAACAAGACGCCTACCAGCACAAGCAGGCCGATGGCCCAGGCGGTCAGGAAGGCGGCGTGTCCGGCGGAGGTGGCCTGGGCCGTGCTGAGCACGCCGGCGTCCCGGGCACCCGAACCGATGGTGTAGGCGGAGATGAACACGGCTCCGAAGGCGGCCCCGGCGAGCTGCTGGACGGTGGAGAAAGCCGCGCTGCCGTGCGGGAGGAACTCCGTCCGCAGGCCGTCCATCGCACTTGTCGTCAGCGGCGCCCACATCGCGGCCTGCGCGCTGGTGAACACCAGCCACGCGACGGTCAGGGTGACCACGCTCGTGCTCTCGTCGACGCGGCTGACGTACACCCGGCCACTGAGGGCCACCACGATCGAGATCGCCGCCCCGCCGGGGAGCAGGAAGAGACCGAGCTGCAGGGTGCTCAGGCCGGTGACGTGGGCCGGCCGGTCACCAGGACGCCGAACGTCGGCGCGATCGCGGCGAGCGTCGTCCCGACGATGAACAGCGACATCGCGACCAGGAAGACCGTTCGCATGTGGAACCGCCGAATCACGAAACTACTGGCCGGGATCAGCACGGCCATGGTCAGCAGGAATCCGGTCGTGACCCACTGCCCGGTGCTCGGGCTGACGCCGAAGTCCTCGATCAGCGTGGGCAGGGCTACGCCGAGAAGCATCTCGTTGAGGAAGACGATGAATGTCGAGACCATCAGGACCCCGATGACCAGTGCGACGCCCGGGGGGAGCCGGTCGCCGGAGCGCACCGTCGGTGCCGGAGCGGCGACGGCAAGTTTCGGTGGGGTGGTCATGGGCGGTGTCACGCTGTGCGGGCGGCGTCGTGGAAGGTTGCTGAACGTGACCGCATGACCGAGCGCATCGCCCTGCTGGAGCACCACTCCCACGCCCTCACCCAGTACATCGCCGCCATGGACCGAACCATCGCCGCCACGACCGATCGCTGACGCCAGTTTCCGTTCCGGCGTTCCTCGAGGGCCGTTCCGGGCGGCGACCCGTTACCATCCCCGGCGTGGGAGACGATCTGGGCAGCCGGCTCTACGGCCTCGCCTGGCGGGTCACGCCGCGGCTGCCCGGCCCGGTCGCCGCGCTCGTCTTCGACGCGGTCGCCGCCGGAATGCGCTGGTCCGGCGCCGGTGGGGTGCGCCAGCTGCGGGTCAACCTGGCTCAGGTGCTCGGCCAGGCGGTGGACAGTCCCGCGGTGGCCGCCGCGGCCGCCCGGGGCGTGCACTCCTACCTGCGGTATTGGCGGGAGTTCTTCGGGCTTGCCGGATGGAGCCGGGACCGGATCCGGGACGCCGTGGTCTTCGAGTCGCTGGACCGGGTGGCCGCGGCCCGTGACGCCGGCCGCGGCGTGGTGCTGGCGCTGCCGCACAGCGGCAACTGGGACCTGGCCGGCGCCGCGCTGGTGGTGAACGGGCACCGGTTCACCACGGTCGCGGAGCGCCTGCGGCCCGAGCGGCTCTACCAGCGGTTCGTCAGCCACCGTGCGGCGCTGGGCATCGAGGTGCTCCCCGCCGACGAGACCCGGCGGGCGGTCACCACGCTGACCCGGCGGCTCGGCGACGGCGAGGTGGTGTGCCTGGTCGCCGACCGGGACACGTCCGCGACCGGCATCGGCGTGCGGTTCTGCGGCGCGCCGACGACGTTTCCGGCCGGGCCCGCGCAGCTGGCGCTGCGCACCGGAGCCGCGCTGCTGCCCGCGTCGCTCTGGTACGACGGCCCGCGCCTGCGCATCCGGATCCACCCGGAGATCGTCCCGGGTCAGGACGGCACCACCCGGGACCGGGTGGCGGAAATGACGCAGGAGCTGGCCGACGTCTTCACGGGCGCCGTCCGCCGGCATCCGCACGACTGGCATGTGCTGCAACCGGTCTGGCCCGGCGTCACACACCAGGGTTGATTCGTCAGCGCCCTACCTGCGTCCGGACCGCGACCTTCACACACCGCCGGGAGCCGTTCGACCCGATTTCCCGCAGCTGTTCATCCTCTGGGACCCCGGCGAAGGCGAGGCACCGGCATGAGTGTGGTCGGCCGCGGCTACCGAGACGCGATGATCAGGGACCGGCACAAGGCGGGCCGCCCCAGTACGTCGGTGTTGTCGCTGATCTGGTCGATCGAGCCGGTCAGTGGCCGCTCACGAAGCGCGGGCTCGCCGATCGCCGCCTGCAGTGCGGCCGCGTAGCGCCCGGCGTCGATCACCGCATAACCCCGGTCGAAGAACGGCCGCCGCACCGCCTCCACCGGCGCGCTGAGCGCGAGCGCGTTCTGCCGGACGCCGGCTTCCTCGTAGGCGGCACACAGCGCGGCTTCACGCTCGCCGACACGATCGGCCCGCAGCGCGGCCTCCAGGAGGTTCGCCGCCGGGTCGGTGCGGATCGCGCTGCCGAGCCACTTCTGGTACGGGGGCCACCGCCGCTTCTGCAGCAGGAGGAGCCGGGCCAGGTCGCGGCACAGGCGCGCCGTGACGAGGCGGGAGCCCAGGTCGTCGCCCGCCTCAGCGGTTCGGGCGACGAAAGCCTCCTCCTGGGCGATCCTGGTCCACTGGCACGCCAGGACGTAGCGCCAGAGGTCGCCCGGATACCACGCGAGCCGGGCCCGCACCGCGGTGAGCTCACCGTGCGGGTCGTGGAAGACCGCGCCGCCGGTGGTCTCGGCGAGGCGTTGCCAGGGGAGCGCGAGCCAGTCCGTGACGGCCGGTTCTGCCCGGGCGTCGAACCCCAGCTGTGACTCCAGCCAGGCGGGCAGGTCCCGGATCAGCACGTAGTGGTCCACCGGCCCGTCGGTGTCCGCCATGGACCGGACCCGTGCGCCGGGCGGCTCGAAGTGCGTGGGCCACCCGCGGAAGCGTTTCGGCAGCTCGTGGGAGAGCCGTTCCCGCAGGTCGCCGGCATCGGAGAGGAACAGGTCGAGCCGTGGCCCCCAGTCGTGGTCGGCGGAGCGGCCGGTGTCGTAGCCGAGCACGTCGCTGCCCGGGCCGATCCGCGCGGCGATGTGCGGCCGGCCGCCCAGCAACGGCCGGACCACCTCGGTGTAGAAGCTTCGCGCCAGTTCCACACCGGGCACAAAGACGGGCATAGTGTCGAACCTATCTTCCTAGGATGGTTTACGGGGTATGCGTCACGCCGTCACGGCGACAGCCAGCACTCCGGCAGCGGCGAGAAGACAGCCTGCCGCGATCGGCACGCTGCGCGGCTGCTTCTTCTCGGCGCCGAGCCGCTCGTAAAGCGTCCCGAGGCGCCGCCGCACCCGGTCGCCGCGGGCCATCCCCGCGAGCAGCAGCAGTAGGCATGGCAGGCAGTAGAGCAGTGCGTATCCGGCGAGGACCAGCAGGGCGGAGGTCGTGCCGACGTCGGCGTTGACGATGCGTTCGATGGCGATGAAGTAGGGGAACGCGTTGGGCAGGTCCGCGCCGGTCATCAGGACGCCGAGCCCCGCCGCGGTAACCGGGTTGACCCAGCCCGGCACGGTGACCGCCGGCCGGATCCGCGGCCGCAGCCGGCGCAGCCCGGACACCGCGAGCGCCACGGCGGCCACCGTGAACGCCGTCCGCCGCACCCAGACGAGCCCGTTGCCGGCAGCTTCCGCGGCCGTGTCGGCGCCGACGTACACCAAGGCTCCCAGCCCGAGGACGGTCAGGTAGGCCCCGGTCACGAACCCGGCCGCCGCCCGGACCGGATGTGCCATCGGAGCGAGCAGCAGCAGCGCCACCCCGGCGATGGTGGCCGGATTGAGCGCGTCGAGCAGGGCGAGCCCGGCCACGCCGGACAGCAGCGCGGCGGTCACGGCAGGTCCGGGCCGGATGCCGGCGCTTGCAGGCCGAGGTGGTGCAGCAGCTCCTCCACCTCGGCGGAGGTGGGCGGCTGACCGGTGAGCGCAGCCAGGAACAGGCCGTCACCGGCGAGCCGCACCAGCCGGGCCCGGACCGGGTCGCCCAGCTCGGCTGTCAGCATCCGCTGCCAGCGCTGCTCGGCCTCGCCAACCTCACCGGGCAGGTCGAGCTCGCCCGTGGTGGTCAGCCGCATCATCGACAGCATCGCCCGGTACACCGTGCGTTCGCCGGGTGCGGGGACCGAGAGCCGCAGCCAGGCCGCAGCCAGCACGCCGTCGGCCGCGGCCGCGGTCAGCCGCTCGTCGAAGCGCTGCACCGCCCGTGTCACGAGCGCACGGAGCAGGGACTGCTTGTCGAAGTGGTAGAGCAGACCGCCCTTGCTCACGCCGGCGGCCGAGGCCACCGCGTCCAGTGCCGGGGGGACGTGGCCGGAGGTGATCAGCTCCTCGGCCGCGTCCAGGATGCGTTCTCGTGCGGTTCCCATGGCAGTTACTGTACCGTCCGGACGGTACAGTAACTAGTGATCCTCCTCCCGGGCGCCGGATCGCCGGAGCACCCGCAGCAGGTACTCCTTGCGATCGAGGGGATCGGGCCCGGCCCGCTGCCGCACCGGCGGCGTCCCGCGCACCGGCGCGTAGTGGTCGAACGCGCTGTCCAGCAGGCCCTCTCCGCGGGTCAGACCGGGCAACCGCCGCTGCAACTCGTGCACCCGTGCCGCCGGGATCTCCCCGCTGGCCTCGACCGCACCCGCTGAGGCCTGCCCCGTCGCCAGGGGCACCCCGCCCAGCCGGACCACCTCCGCCAGCACCACGGGCAGCGTGTCCTCCGGCACCTCCGCCCGGAAGGCGTGGATCGGCTCCAGCACCTCCGTGCCCGCCTCACGCAGCGCCTCCATCAGCACCATCGGCGTCACACCACGAAAGTCCGCCCCCGTGCTCGACATGCTCTTGTCAAAGACCGCGTGCGAATGCGACTGCCGCGGCGAGTACCCCGAGTGCGTCATCGTCACCACGCAATCCGGAACCGGCCACCCCGACAGCCCTTGCCGCAGCGTCTCGCGCACGCTCTGCTCGACGGCCGTGAAGAAGGCCGCGGGCATCGACCCCAACTCGACCCCGAGCCGGAACGCCACCCCCGATCCGGTCGCGCCCGGCTCCACGCGCAGGCCTACCGTGGCCAGGAACGGGTTCGGTGCCATCTGGTTGACCGCGACGGCCGTCCCGATCCCGGTCACCCGTTCCACGCACAGCGTCGTCGTCTCCCGGAAGCTCACCGTGAGCCCGTACGACATGGCCAGCGTCGCCGCCAGGACCTCCTTCTGCACCTCGCCGTAGAGCGAGACGTGGACCTCGTCGTCCTGGCGCAGGCCGATCAGGGGATCCTGCTCGGCGAGTTCGGCCAGCGCGGCGTGCAGCGCCCCGCGGTCGGCCCGGCGGGACGCGAGCACAACGGTTTCCAGGCTGGGCGGGGCGAACTGCGCCTGGTGCGCGTGCTTCGGTCGTACGCCCACAGTGTCTCCGATCCGGACGGCCGCAAGCCCGCGCACCCGGCCGATCTCGCCCACCGTGATCGCGTCCCGGGTCTCGGCGGCGGCGCCGCCGACCACCTCGATGCCGGTGATCCGATCCGGCCCCACCGTGTCGCGCACCCGCAGGGTGCCGTCGACCATCCGCAGGTAGGCGAGCTTCTCGCCGGCCGCCCCACGTTCCACCTTGAACACCGTCGCCGCAGGCGGCGCTTCCGCCGATCCCACTGCGCCGGGCAGCAACCCGGTGATCCCGTCGATGAGGTGGTCGATGCCGGCGCCGGTGATCGCCGATCCGAAATAGACGGGATGCACCCGGCCGTGCACCCGCAGCGGTGGGGGAGGGGAGTCCTCGACGTACGCGGTTAGCACCTCGTCGTCGTGGTCGGCCAGCCGCAGCATGTCGACGTGCGGGAGCACCTTGGCGTCCCGGGTGCCGAGGCCGTCGACAGTGCTCATCGGCACGATGGCCGGACTGATCCGCGCGGCGATCTCGTCGAGCACCCCGGTGAACCGCGCGCCGGTGCGGTCGATCTTGTTGACCAGGATCAGGGTGGGGATGCGCAGCCGGTGCAGGGTGCGGGCCAGCACGCGGGTCTGCGCCTGGACGCCCTCGACCGCCGAGACGACCAGGACGGCGCCGTCGAGGACGCCGAGGACCCGTTCCACCTCGGCGATGAAGTCCGGGTGGCCGGGGGTGTCGATCAGGTTGACGGTGCGGCCGCGCAGCGGGAACGACACGACGGCCGCTTTGATGGTGATGCCGCGGCGGCGTTCCAGCTCGAGGCTGTCGGTCCGGGTGTCACCGGAGTCGACGCTGCCGAGGTGGCCGATGACGCCGGCGGTGTGCAGCAGCCGCTCGGTGAGGCTGGTCTTACCGGCGTCGACGTGCGCCAGGATGCCGAGGTTGAGCAGGGACAAGTGTCATGTCCTTAGAGGTGGGGTGGACTCCTTCCGGGCGGGACATGCACGCGGCTCGCATCTGGCGTTCTCTCCTTCATCCGGCGACGTTCGTCCGGCCCACCGCATCAGGAAGGGCCGGCGACGGCAACCGATTTACCGGCTCTGACCTATCTTCCTAGGACACTCTAAGGGGTGTGCGCTCAGTGGAGGCTCACGGTTGCCGATCAGGAGTAATGCGGCTGGCGGGAGGCTGACCGTGGGAAGTGACGTGCCGAGGAGATTTCCGTATGAGTTCCTACGTTGGTGCCGTCCCGGTGCCTGCACCTCGGGAACGGCGTTCGTTCGCCGACCTGAGCGTCAATATCAAGATCTTGGCCGCGGTGACGCTCGCCGCGCTCGTCGCGTTGCTGGTCGGGGTGCTGGGGCTGTCGGCGCTGGATGACGCGAACGGTTCGGCGCAACGGATCTACCGCAGCAACGTGGCCAGTGTCGGGGCCATCGGGACGGTGGACGGCGCGATGACCGAGGTGCGGTCGGACGCGGCGAATCATGCCCTGTCCTTGGACGCCGCCGGCATGGCCCGCTTCGCGAAGGAGATCACCGCCGGCCTGGAGGAGGTCGAGGCGGGCCTGGCCGCCTATCGGCAGAGCTACCCGGCCGGCGACCCGGCGATGATCGACGATCTGGAGACGAAGTGGGGGGCGTACGCCGAGCTGTTGGAGAGCAAGCTCATCCCGGCAGGTGCAGCCAACGACGTGGCCACGTGGACCAGGATCCGCGACACGGAGACCCAGAGGTTCATCGACGCCGTCAACAAGAATCTCGCCGCCCTGGACGCGGCGGAGGACGCGGACGCCGCCGCGAGTGCCGCGTCCGCCCAGTCGGGGTACGAGTCGAGCCGCATCCAGTCGATCGTGCTGCTCGTGGTGGGGCTGATGCTGGCGCTCGGCCTGGGCGTTTTCGTGGCCCGTTCCATCGTGCGCTCGCTGCTCAAGGTGAAGTCGGTGTGTGAGGCGCTGGCCGCCAACGATCTGACCCGCACGACCGGGCTGACCTCCGGTGACGAGTCCGGTCAGATGGGCCGCGCGCTGGACACCGCGATCGGGGCACTGCGCCGGACGGTCACCACGATCGGGGGGTCGGCGGTCACGCTGGCCGGCGCTTCCGAGGAGCTGTCCGCAGTCAGCACCCAGCTGCAGGCCGGCGCCGCCGACGCCGCACAGAAGGCCACCACAGCCACCTCGTCCAGTGAAGAGGTCAACGCCGGTGTTCAGTCCATCGCGGCCGGCGCCGAGGAGATGAGCGCGTCGATCACGGAGATCGCTTCCAGCGCCGGTAAGGCGGCGGAGGTGTCGCAGAACGGCATGGCCGTCGCCGAGCGCACCACCAGCCAGGTCGCCGCCCTTGGTGCGGCCAGCGCGGAGATCGGCGACGTGGTCCGGTTGATCACCAGCATCGCTGAGCAGACCAACCTTCTTGCGCTGAACGCCACCATCGAGGCCGCCCGCGCGGGCGAGCTGGGCAAGGGCTTCGCCGTGGTTGCCGGCGAGGTGAAGGAACTGGCGCAGCAGACCGCCAAGGCCACCGAGGAGATCACCGCGCGGATCGGCAACATCCAGGCCTCCAGCGCCACCGCCGCCACCGCGATCGGGGAGATCACCGACGTGATCCGGCAGGTCGGCGACTACACCACCACCATCGCCTCCGCGGTGGAGGAACAGACCGCCACCACCGGCGAGATGAGCCGCTCGGTGGCCGAGGCCGCCACCAGCAGCGCCGAGGTGGCCCGCACCGTGTCCGGGGTGGCCGAGGTCGCCAACGCCACGGCCGACGGTGCCAAAGCCACCCAGCAGGCCGCCGGCGACCTGACCCGCCTCGCCAGCGACCTGACCAACCTGGTCGGCAGCTTCCGCTACTGACCGGTGCCGGTGCGCCGGCCGGCGCACCGGCTCACCCGGAGCGGCCCAGGCGGCTTGCTCCCGCCCAGGAGAGACCCATGCCGACGACACCCGACCACAGTGCCGCCACCCCGTACGGGCTGCACCGTCCCACGATGGCCGACGCCCGTGAAGCGATGCACCGCGTGCACGGGCACACCGGCCGCTCGGCCTGGGAGCGGCTCATGCAGGCGGCCGGGATGTCCGGCGCCGAGGAGGGCGACGAGGCCCTGGAGCGGCTGCTCACCGCGATGGCCGGCCTGGACCCGGTCAGCCGGCTCTGCGCGCAGGCCCTGCGCATCCGCCTGTCGGCGTACACCCATCTGACCGCCGCGCACACCATGACCAGGAGCACCGCATGACCATCACCCCCACCGACGACGTGTTCCGCCGTCTCGGCGATCCCGCCCGGATCCGGCAGATCGCCCGGTACGACGTCTTCGACCCCCGGATGCGAGCGCGCCTGGACGCGGTCGCCACCCGCGCCGCGGGCCTGCTGCACGCGCCGGTCTCCACGGTCTCGGTGGTGCTGGACAGCTCGGAGTTCGTCCTCGGCCAGCACGGCGTGTCCGGCTGGGCCGGCGAGGCGCAGGGCGCCCCGGCCGAGTGGGCGTTGTGCACCCACACCGTGCTCGCCGGGGGACCGTACTGCATCAGCGACGGCGCCACCGACCCCGCGCACGCCGCGAATCCGCTGTTCGCCCTGGCGCCGATCCGCAGCTATGCCGGGGTGCCGTTGCGCGACGAGAGCGGGCACGTGCTCGGCGCGCACTGCGTCATCGATGTCACCCCGCGCATCTTCACCGACGCCGACATCGCGGTGCTGACGGCCGGTGCCTCGGAGGCCCTGCAGATCCTCGGCGAACACCGGACCGCCGACTAACATCCTAGGATGGCTTAGAGGTAGTGCGGCAAGTCGCACCCAGCACAACCACAAAGGACGGCTTCGCCGACAACCCGTGGGGGAGCGGAGCCGTTCTTTTCGTTGTAGGGTTCCGCTCGTGACTGCCGGGTCGGCCTTGGGCCATTACCGAGTGGGGCACCCGGCCGGCGCGTGACCGCCCGGCGACCGCCCCGGTCGCCCGCTGCGCGTGGCCCGCCGCCCGCTTCTTTCAGCGCTGCTCTTTCTCTTCTTCTGTCGATGAGTCGCCGCCGTGTGTCTTCACCGGGCCGACTCTCGCTTCGCCGTTCCTGACGTCCGACCCATCAAGAAAGTTGTGTATGCCGAACGACTTCAACACCGCGATCATCGAGGAGTTCCGCGCCAATCAGGGCGTGGTCGGTGGCATGTTCGCCGGCGCCCGCCTGCTGCTTCTCACCACGACCGGCGCCCGCACCGGCCGCCCGCACACCGTGCCGCTCGGCTATCTTCCGGACGGTGGCGAGCGGGTGCTGGTCATCGGCTCGGCGGGTGGCTCGCCCCGCCATCCGGCCTGGTTCCACAACGTGCTCGCCAACCCGGTGACGACGGTGGAGGACGGGACCTTCACCTACGAGGCGACGGCCGTCGTCCTCGGCGGCGCCGACCGCGACGATGCCTTCGCCCGGGCGGTGGAGGGCGACGGGGGCTGGGCTGATTATGAGCGCGGGTCCGGTCGTACGCTGCCGGTTGTCGCTCTGACCGCGATCCCCGGCCCGCCGCGCGTTTCGACGACGTCTCTCGGCGGTTTCCTCAAGTCGGTTCATGACGCGTTCCGGCGTGAGCTGGCGCTGGTCCGCGCCGAGATCGCTGAGGGTGGCCCGGTGCTCGGGGCGCAGCTGCGGGTGAACTGCCTGACGTTGTGCGCGGGTCTGCACGGTCATCATGTCCGGGAGGATCAGGCCATGTTTCCCGGCATCGAGCAGCAGCGTCCCGATCTGGCGCCGGTCGTGGCGGAGCTTCGCGCCGAGCACGAGGCGATCGCCGGGCTGGTGGGGCGTCTCCGGGCGGTGCTGGCCGACGCGGATCTGCCGCGCGGCGTCCTGGTGGCCGAGGTTGATCAGTTGACCTCGGCGCTGCTGTCGCACCTGGACCACGAGGAGGAGGCGCTGCTTCCGGTCCTGGACGCCGTCTGACGGAGGGTGGCTCGGGCCTTCGCCGTCGGAGGTCCGGGCCGCTGTCCAGCGCATGACGTGGGGGCCACCTGGTGGGACCACACCCACTCTGAAGATCAACAGAGGGCATAATGCGGCCGTGACCAGCATCAAACCGGGCCGCGACGCCATCGATGCCGCGCTCGATCGCCGTTACCCCGGCGTGCTGCGCCATCACGTCACTCTGGCCCCGGCCACCGCCGGCGGTCTGCACGGCTGTTCCGCCGTGCTCGATGACAGTGATGCGCACTGGCATTTCGTCACCTACGGGCTGACCGAGCTGGGTGGTAAGTCCGAGGATGACGACCCGGACTGGTCGGGGTGGGGTTTCGAGCTGACGATGCGGGTGCCGGCCGACGCGCCGGCCCCGCCGGAGTGGCCGTTCACGCTGCTGACCCGGGCCGCCGCGCACGTCAACTCCCACGGTGTGGTGCTGGACGACGGTGACCGGCTGGACCTCGATGAGGAGCGGGTCACCGTCGTCCGCGATCCCGACCTGGGGGAAATCGTCACGCCGAACGGGAGGGTCGTGTTCCTACGTGTTCAGCAGTGAGTGTTTGCGGCTGTAACCCCAGTACACGATGGCGCCGATGACGAACCAGGCAGCGAACCGCAGCCAGGTCTCCGGGGCCAGGTAGGTGATCAGCCACAGGGAGAAGACGATGCCGACGGCCGGTACGACCGGCATGCCCGGCAGCCGGAAGGTGCGGGGCAGGTCGGGCTGGCGGTACCGCAGCACGATGACGGCGGCGCAGACCACCACGAAGGCGAGCAGGATGCCGATGTTGGTCAGTTCGGCGGCCTCCCGGATCGGCAGGAACCCGGCGATCACGGCCGACACGACGCCGGCGATCCAGGTGACCCGGGTCGGCACCCGGCGTTCGGGGTGCAGTTTGGCGAACCAGGCGGGCAGCAGCCCGTCGCGGCTCATCGCGTACCAGACGCGGGTGACGCCGAGCAGGAACGTGAACATGACGGTGAGGATGCCGATGATCGCGCCGACGGCGATGACGCTGGCGAGGCCGTTGAGGCCGACCGACTGGAAGGCGGTGGAGAAGCCGCTCTCGGCGTCGATCTGCCGGTAGTTCTGCATGCCGGTCAGCACGAGGGTGGCGAGCACGTACAGCACCATCGAGATGGCCAGCGAATACATGATCGCTTTGGGGAGGTGCCGGCGGCCGTCTTTTGCTTCTTCCGCGGCGGTGCTCATCGCGTCGTACCCGAACACGGCGAAGAAGACGGTGGCGGCGCCGGTGATGGCGCCGCTGACCCCGAACGGGAAGAACGGGTTCCAGTTGGCGGTGTTGACGTAGAACACGCCGACGCCGACGACGAGCAGCACCACCGCCACCTTGATGATCACGACGGTGGTCTCGAAGCGGGCGGCCGTGCGGATGCCGCGGCTGAGCAGGAACGCGATGAGCAGGCAGAGCAGGGCGGCGAACAGGTCGACGACGCGTCCTTCGCCGGAGCCGGGCGCGCCGAGCATCCAGACCGGCAGGTCGACGCCGATCTCGCCCATCAGGAAGCTGAAGTAGCCGGAGATGCCGATGGCCACGACGGCGACGATGGCGGTGTACTCGAGCAGCAGGTCCCAGCCGATGAACCAGCCGACGACCTCGCCGAGCACCGCGTATCCGTAGGTGTAGGCGGATCCGGCTTTCGGGATCATGCCGGCGAACTCCGCGTACGACAGGGCCGCCGCGGCGCTGGCTATCCCGGCGAGCAGGAACGAGATCAGCACGGCGGGTCCGGCGGTCTCGTTGGCCACCGCCCCGGCCAGCGCGAAGATGCCGGCTCCGATGATGCCGCCGACGCCGATCGCGGTCAGTTGCCACAGTCCGAGCGTGCGTTCCAGTCCGCTGCCGGGTTCGTCCTCGATCTGCTCGACCGGCTTACGCCGGAATACCCCGCGCCCTTGCCCCAGCTGGCTCACCGCAGATTTCCCCCTTCTCGCCACCCACCTGCCCGCTGCCGGCCGTCACGCGCCGCCGGCTTTCCGTCTTCGCCGCCAACCCCTTTCTGGTACGGGTCACAGCGCCCCCCAGCGCAACCCGGGCCGTCCCCGAGTGTCACCGCGACGTGCTGCAACGCCGGGCCGCAGCGCGGCCGCCGGGCCATCTGCCCCCTCACCGTCAGCCCCCGCCCCGGCGGGGCTCGGCCGCCCGTCGTCGGCCGCGGGAGGGCGGGAGGGGGCGCCCGTCCCGCGACCGGTGCGGCCCGCACCGTTGCCGGTGGGGCGCACCTCCCGGAGTATCACGTTCCCGACTCGATCGCATCCAGAGCGGCCGATATCTTCGTGGGCGGTGAGCCGGGACGTCCGCCGGCTGCCCGGCCGGATGACCGGCCTGGTCCGGGACGGGCCCCGTCCGTACTCTGGTGCGGGTGTCTACTGAGATCAGTGAGCTGCTCGAGACCGCCGCACCCGCCGCGACCAGTGTGGTGCGCGGCATCCGTGACGACCAGTTGGACCAGGCCACCCCGTGCACCGAGTTCGCGGTGCGTGACCTGCTGAACCACCTGTTGCAGGTGACGGTGAACTTCCAGGCGATGGCCCGCCGCGATGACGTCGACTGGAGTCCCGGTCCGGACCGGCTCACCGGTGACTGGCGGGGCGCGTTCGCCGGTGACCTGGATGCGTTGCGGGTGGCCTGGTCGGACCCGCGGGCGCTGGAGGGTGTCTCGCCCGGGATGGGTCTGCCGCAGCGCACCGTCGGCCTGATGCTCGTGGTGGACCTGCTGGTGCACTCGTGGGATCTGGCCACCGCCACCCGTCAGCCGTACCGGCCGGATCCGGCTGTGCTCGCCGCCGGTGCGGAGTTCGTCGACCTGATGGGCGACATGGCCCGCAAGATGGGGGTGTTCGGCCCGGAGCTGGCCGCCCCGGACGACGCGGACGACCTGGGCAGGCTGCTGGCCAGGACGGGCCGTGACCCGCTGTGGAAACCCTGACGCTGCCGGTGGTGTGACCTGAGTCACGCGCTGTCACGAAACGTGGGGCGGCCGGTGCCTGATGGCCATGAGCATCGACGTTCTTGTGATCGGGGGCGGGTACGCGGGTGTGATGGCCGCGAACCGCCTCACCCGGCGGGCCGGCGTGTCCGTGACGTTGATCAACCCGCGGCCCCGGTTCGTGGACCGGATCCGCCTGCACCAGCGGGACGCGGTCGTCGCGTACGACCGGGTGCTGGCCCGCGGGGTCCGGCTGGTCGTCGGCACCGTGACCGCGATCGACGCCCCGGCACGTTCGGTGACCCTCGACGGTGGCGGCACCGTCCGCTACGACTATCTGATCTATGCGGTGGGCAGTTTCGCGGACGCCCCGCCGCACACCTATCCGATCGCCACGCTGGAGGACGCGCAGCGGCTGCGGCAGGCGGTCGGCTCCGGGCCGGTCACCGTCGTGGGTGGCGGCCCGACCGGCATCGAGACCGCCGCCGAGCTGGGGGCCGGGACGACGCTGATCTGCGGCGGGCAGCTGGGGCCGTACCTGCATCCGCGGGGCCGGCGGTCGGTGGCGAAGCAGCTGGCGCGGCTCGGGGTGAGCGTGGTCGAGGACGTGACGGTGACCGGGGTGACCGCGGACGCCGTCAAGCTCAGCGACGGCCGGGAGCTGCCGAGCGCGGTGACCGTCTGGGCCGCCGGTTTCCGGGTGCCGGACCTGGCCGCGCGCAGCGGGCTGGCCACCGACGCGGCCGGCCGGTTGCTGGTCGACGAGACGCTGACCAGCGTGGACGACGAGCGGATCGTGGCGGCCGGGGATGCCGGGGCACCGTCCGGCCGGCCGTACCGGATGAGTTGTCAGGCCGCCGTCCAGCTCGGCCCGCAGGCCGCCGAGACGGTGTTGAGCCGCGTCGCCGGCCGGGAGCCGAAACCGGCGGAGGTGGGTTTCGCCGGGCTGTGCCTGAGCCTGGGCCGGGACGCCGGTGTCTTCCAGGCGGCCACCCGCAGCGACACGGCGAAGGGCTATCACGTCGGTGGCCGGGCGGGCGCGGTGATGAAGGAGCTGATCTGCCGGGGCATCCTCGGGCAGTTGCGTTTCGAGGCGCGTCACCCGGGCGTGCTGTCCTGGTGGGGCAGGGATCCGCAGCGCGCGCAGCTGACGGTGGAGGGAGCGCACCGGTGACCGACCGTGCCACTGCGGCTTTCGTCGAGTACCGGAACCTGTTGTTCACCGTCGCCTACGAGATGCTGGGGTCGGCGGCGGACGCCGAGGACGTGCTGCAGGAGACGTGGCTGCGGTGGGTGGCGGTGGACCTGGAGGCGGTGCGCGACGCCCGGGCCTATCTGGTGCGGATCACCACCCGGCAGTCGCTGAACCGGCTGCGCTCGATCGGCCGGCGCAAGGAGGCGTACGTCGGCCCGTGGCTGCCGTCGCCGCTGCTCACCTCGCCGGACGTGGCCGAGGACGTGGAGCTGGCCGAGAGCGTGTCGATGGCGTTGATGCTGGTTCTGGAGACGTTGACGCCGGCCGAGCGGGCGGTGTTCGTGCTGCGGGAAGCGTTCGACGTCGGCTACGACGAGATCGCGGCCGCGGTCGGCAAGACGCCGGCGGCGGTCCGGCAGATCGCACACCGGGCCCGGCAGCACGTGGAGAGCCGCAAGCCGCGGGAGACAGTGTCAGCGGCGGAGACCCGTGCGGTGCTGGAGACGTTCCGCAGCGCGGTCGTCACCGGGGACCTGGAGGGTCTGTTGCGGGTGCTCGCCCCGGACGTGGTGCTGGTGGGTGACGGCGGCGGCATCAAGCAGGCGGCTCTGCGCCCGGTGGCGGGCGCCGGCAAGGTGGCCCGTCTGATCTTCGGCGGCATCCGGCGGGTGCACGAGCAGATCGACACCGCGGTGACGGTCTTCAACGGGAGCCCGTCGCTGGTGCTGCATCTGGACGGGGAGTTCGACGGGGTGATGGCGGCGCGGGTCGTGGCCGGCCGGATTGCCGGTATCTACTACGTCCGCAATCCGGAGAAGCTGACGCACGTGGTGAGTGCGACCCCGCTGACCCTGCGGTGAGGTCCCTGTTCCGGAACGCACCTTCGAAGTGAGCCGGATCGGCTCTCTCCTCACGACCACGGCGATCGTTCGTACAACATAACTGTCATTATGATGTAGAGGAGTTTTGTCCCTTTCTACCGACCGGGCGGATTATTGGATTGCAGTTATTGGTAATCCAGTAATCCGCCCGGTTCGCACCGATTAGTTTTCACGCCGTGCCCGTCTGTACCTGTGAGATCGACTTACGAGAGGCTGGCACGATGCGGAAACTGACCTTCGCCATGAACGTGACGCTGGACGGCTACATCGCCGCGCCCGGTGACGACCTCGGCTGGAGCGGGGGTGACGGACCGGACTCGTCGTCCAGCGACGAGCTGTTCCAGTGGTGGTCCGACCGGGTGGGAGCCACGAGCCTGGCGCTGTACGGCCGCAAACTGTGGGAGGCGATGAGTTCCCACTGGCCGACCGCTGACCAGCAACCCGGCGCCACAGGGGCGGAGATGGAGTACGCCCGCCGCTGGCGGGACATGCCGAAGGTGGCGTTCTCCTCGACGATCGACCAGGTCGACTGGAACACGCGTCTGGTCACCGGCGACGCCGTCGCGGAGATCACCCGGATCAGGGCCGAGGACGGCGGCCCGATGGACATCGGCGGCGCGACCCTCGCCGGGGCGGCCATACGTGCCGGGCTGGTCGACGAATATGTCGTGGTCACCTATCCGGTCCTGGTGGGCGGCGGCACGCCGTTCTTCACCGCGCTGGACAGCTGGGTGAACCTGGACCTGGTCGAGACCCGAACGTTTGCCGGTGGGGTGATGATGACCCGATACGGCCGGTCCCGGACCAGACAACGCTGAGCAGTCGATCCGGGCGGGTGTTCTCCCGTTCGGTCTCGCCCATCGCGGCTAAGGAGGCCGGGCAGCGGCCCGGCGAGCAATCCAGGACCAAGCCGTGCCAGTAGAGATGATCTGCGGGAGCGGTGAGTTCGCCGGACCCGGCCTCCAAGGAGATATGTGGTGAGGCTCAGCAGGTGCCGGGAGGTTGCCGATCGGGTGTAGAGCGGCCGGCGGGGGCTGACCGCGAGAGAGGGCCGGGCTGGAAAGCAGCTTGGCATCCTTCTGTCACGCGCCGAGGAGAAACCCATGAGTACCTCTGCTGCTGCCGTTCCGGTGGCGCCTGCAGCTCGGGGGCGGCGGTCGTTCGCTGACCTGAGTGTCAACGTCAAGATTCTGATGGCTGTCGCGCTGGCTGCGCTGGTCGCGTTGGTTGTCGGGGTGCTGGGGCTGTCCGCGTTGGGGCAGGCCAGCGAGTCCGCGCAGTTGATCTATCGCAGTAATGTCGCGTCGGTCAAGGCGATCGCGTCGGTGGACAAGACGTTGGTGCAGGCGCGGCTGGATACCGCCTTCCAGTTGATCTCACAGAAGCCCGCTGACACCCAGAAGTACGCCGACGCGTTCGCCGCGGACCAGGAGGCGTTCGAAGCGGCGGTGGCCGCGTACCGGGCCAGTAATCCCAGCGGGGATCCGGCGCTGATCGCGGACCTGGAGTCGCGGTGGCAGGCCTACGTGCAGATCGTGGAGACGAAACAGTTGCCTGCCGGGCAACGTAACGACATCGCCGGCTGGGAGAAGACCCGCTCCGCAGAGGTCCTGCCGCTGATGACGCAGATGGGCGAGGACATCACCACGTTGACCGCGGCCGAGGACGCCGACGCGGCCCGCAACGCCGGGGCTGCGCGGTCGGCCTATGACTCCAGCCGCATCATGTCGATTCTGCTGCTCGTGACGGGGCTGGCCGTGGCGCTGGGGTTGGGCGTGTTCGTGGCGCGTTCCATCGTGCGCTCGCTGAACAAGGTCAAGGCCGTGTGCGAGGCGCTGGCCGCCAACGACCTGACCCGCACGACCGGGCTGACCTCCCGCGACGAGACGGGGCAGATGGGTCACGCTCTGGACACGGCGGTCGGTGCCCTGCGGCAGGCGGTGACCACCATCGAAGGGTCAGCCGTGACCCTGGCCGGCGCGTCGGAGGAACTGACCGCGGTCAGCACCCAGCTGCAGGCCGGCGCCGCGGACGCCGCGCACCGGGCCACCACGGCGACCACGGCGAGTGAGGACGTCAACGCCGGGGTGCAGTCGATCGCGGCCGGCGCCGAGGAGATGAGTGCCTCGATCACGGAGATCGCGTCGAATGCCAGCTCCGCGGCGCAGGTGTCGCAGAACGGCATGGCCGTCGCCGAGCGCACCACCAGCCAGGTCGCCGCCCTTGGTGCGGCCAGCGCGGAGATCGGCGACGTGGTCCGATTGATCACCAGCATCGCCGAGCAGACCAACCTCCTCGCCCTCAACGCCACCATCGAGGCCGCCCGCGCCGGGGAACTCGGCAAGGGCTTCGCCGTCGTCGCCGGCGAGGTCAAAGAACTGGCCCAGCAGACCGCCAAGGCCACCGAGGAGATCACCGCGCGGATCGGCAACATCCAGGCCTCCAGCGCCACCGCCGCCACCGCGATCGGGGAGATCACCGACGTGATCCGGCAGGTCGGCGACTACACCACCACCATCGCCTCCGCAGTGGAAGAGCAGACCGCCACCACCGGCGAGATGAGCCGCTCGGTGGCCGAAGCCGCCACCAGCAGCGCCGATGTCGCGCGCACCATGTCCGGGGTGGCCGAGGTCGCCAACGCCACCGCCGAGAGCGCCAAAGCCACCCAGCAGGCCTCCGGCGACCTGACCCGCCTCGCCAGCGACCTGACCACCCTGGTCGGCAGCTTCCGCCACTGACCCGGAGCGGGCCGGCGGCTTACTCCTTCCAGGAGGCACTTATGTCGATCACATCCGGGGACACGGCGGACGGCCCGTACGGGCTGCAGCGCCCGACGATGTCCGACGCCTACGAGGCGATGCTGCGCGTGCACGGGCACACCGGCCGCTCCACCTGGGAACGGCTGCTGCAGACCGCCGCAATGTCGGGCACTGAGACCGGCGACGACGCCCTGCACCGGCTGCTCACCGCGATGACCGGCCTCGACCCCGTCAGCCGGCTCTGCGCCCAGGCCCTGAACATCCGCCTGTCGGCGCACACCCACCTGTCCGCCGCGCACACCATCACCAGGAGTTCCGCATGAGCACCATCACTCCTACCGACCTGTTCCGCCGTCTCGGCCAGCCGGCCCGCATCCACCAGATCGCCCGGTACGACGTCTTCGACTCCACCCTGCAAGCCGAACTGGACACCCTGGCCACACGCACCGCCGGCCTGCTCGACGCGCCGGTGTCCATGGTCTCGGTCGTACTCGACAGCTCCCAGTTCATCATCGGCCAGCACGGCGTACCCGGCTGGGTCTCCGCAGTCCAGGGCACGCCTGCGGAATGGGCGCTGTGCAGCCACACCGTGCTCGCCGGCCGGCCGTACTGCATCGCCGACGGCACGACCGACCCCGTCCACGCCGACAACCCCCTGTTCGCCATGGCACCGATCCGCAGCTATGCCGGCGTACCCCTCACCGACGACAGCGGCCACATCCTCGGCGCGCACTGCGTCATCGACGTCACCCCCCGCACCTTCACCGACGCCGACATCGCCGTGCTGACCACCGGCGCCACGGAAGCCATGCGCATCCTGGCCGAACACCGCACCCCCACCAACCCAGGCACCTGAACAACGGCGACCCGGCCCCGGCACCACGACAAACTCCGCCACTCACCACTGCAGAGAGTCCGCGCATCCGGCCACGCCGGCAGGCAACGGCCGGTACACCGTCCTACCCCGCCAACGGTGTACCGGCCGCCGCGGCAAACCTCCCTAACAGACGAGCCCGCTAGGACTAGCCATGCACTCACCACCAGCGGTCACCATGCACTACGACCGACAAGACGTCGTCAACCATCTGCTCGCCGCCGCCCTGCAGGCCCGCGCCATACAACAAAATGTTCTTCGCACCGCGGCCCTCGCCCCGGCTGATCAGCCGCAAGCGGCCGTAGACCTCATCGATGCCGCCACCGCCCTCACCCGTATCCACGACATGCTGCTGCGCGCAGCCGACATTCAGTCGCCGGCGCCGGCTCGATGTCCCAACGATCAGGTGAGCGGCCGATACCCGTGAGCTGGGCCTCGACGGCAGACCGTGCAGCGGGCAGGTCGTCAGCCGACGACCTTTTCGACCGTTCCGTACCGGGGGGCGATGAAGCGGGTTGGGCTCGATCTCGCGTTGATCGACCGTTCACTCTCGTGCGGTGATGGTCGGATCCCGGGCTTGCGGGGTGGCGATGCCCGGCAGCCGATCTCTTACTACGCAACAACCACCTCGCACCTGTGCGGTGGCCGGTTATCCGTCTGCGGGCCGATAGCGTTCGGGTTTCGTTGCCACGCCAACCGAAGGGCCCCTATGACGATCAACGCTGCTCACCGCTCCAACGACAACTTGGTGGACGCGTCGCTACGCGGCGATCGGTCGAGCGCGGTTGCAGCGTTACTGCCCGCCGACGGCGCCCTCACCGGGGGGCTGCGGGAATTCGTGGGCCGCGTCGCCGTGATCTATGAGGCCCACGTCGCGGCCGTGACCGCCGTGGTCGATGACGTGGTGTTGATGAGCACCGCTCGTGGGGTGCCCGCCGCGCCCGGCAATGTGGCCGCCGGGTCGGCGCCCTCCGGCACGGTCATCCTTCACCATGCGCCCGTGCTGATCACCGACACCCGCCTTGACCGGCGACATGCCGGCAATCGCCTCGTGATGGCCAGCGAGATGCGTTCCTACGCCGGCGTGCCGTTGCCTGTCGGCAACGGGTCCGCCGGCACCCTGTGCGTCATGGACGAGCGGCCCTTCGCGTTCAACGACGAGGACCTGCACGCCTTGCAGAGTCTTGCCGTGCACGCGGTCCGGCTCCTGCACGACAGCCGGCACGGCGGATAGCGCCCGCGGCCGGCGAACCCGGGTGCGGCACTGCGCCGGCAACCACCGCAGTGCCGCACGGTCCCTGCCGGTCAACATCCGCATGAGCCTGGCGTAGGTCGTCGAGATCGCGGGCGACGGTCCATGGAGCGCGCGACGATGGTGTCACCGGCACGGACGAATGCGATCAGTCATGACACGCCTGGTCGGCCTCATCGCGGGGGAATGTGTGATCACAGTGTCGCCGGCAGGCCCAGCCATGGTTTGCCGGTGGCGTCGAATCCGGTGAGTTCGGCAACCTTCCCGTCGACGATGTGCAGCACCGCGATGGTGAACAACCGGTACTGCGGGTCGTCAGGGGTGCGCAGGTACAGCGCGGCGGCAGGCATGCGGTTGACCGTCGTGGTGAGACAGCGCCAGTCGTCGTAGCCGCGCTGGAAGAGCCCGTTGGCGAGCCAGCTGTCCACCGCTTCCTCGGCCGTGACGATCAGAGTGCCCGAATCGGGAAGCATCACGAAGCGCAGATCCTCGCGCAGCAGGGCCGTCAGCCCGACGATGTCATTGCGCTCATGGGCGTCGACATACGCCCTCACCACGGCGCGTTCCTCGTTCGACAGCTCGTGCGTGGCGGGGGACCGCCAGTCGAGGCGGCGACCGGGCAGCTGCTCGCGCATCGTCACGCGCGCCCGCTGCAGTGCGCTGGTCACCGACGCGACGGTCAACTCCAGGGCGTCGGCGGCCTTCGACGCCGGCCAGCCGAGGACGTCGCGCAGGATGAGCACCGCCCGCTGCCGCGGCGGCAGGTGCTGGACGGCGACGATGAACGCCAGCTCGATCGTCTCCCGCGTCACCGCCGACTCCTGCGGGTCCTCCGGAAGCATCCGGTCCGGGTAGGGCTGCAGGTATCGCAGGTCCGGGCCCGCGCCCGGCAGCTCGGCAGACACGGGTGTGCGGGCGTTGCGTTTCTCCAAAAAGTCGAGGCAGGCGTTCGTGGCGATCCGGTACAACCACGTCCGCAGCGCCGCGTGTCCCTGGAACGACTCGCGCTTGTGCCACGCTCGCAGGAACGTCTCCTGCGTCATGTCCTGGGCATCCTCGTAGTGCGCGAGCATCCGGTAGCAGTGCACCTGCAGCTCACGCCGGTGGCGCTCCGTCATGCGCGCGAACTGCGCCGTGTCGCCTGAGCGGACCGCCGCGATGAACGTGGCCTCGTCGGCGCCCGGCAGTCTGGCTTCGGTCATGGTCAGTAATCCTCCACCGGTGCGGAAAGTCAACAGAACTGACGGCGTGGCGGAGGTTTTCTGATCGGTGGTCACCCCTCACCGCTACTGGCGATACCGATCATCCACCGGGGTGCTGCCGGCGTCGCGGTGCCGCCTTTTGAAGAGTTCGGTGTGCCGGTTGGTGTGCCTGGCGAATGAGGGAGCGCTGCGGTGGGTAGCCTGCCCGAACGAGAATGAGCTTGCACAAGCGCTCAGCACAGACGGAAGGACCTCCCTTGGCCGGTGGACTCGCAGCCCTGCTGGATGACGTGGCGGTGCTGGCACGTGCCGCAGCCGCGTCCGTGGACGACGTCGGGGCCGCCGCCGCGAAAGCCGGCGCGAAAGCCGCGGGCGTGGTCATCGACGACGCCGCCGTCACCCCGCAATACGTTCGGGGCCTGGCAGCCGAACGTGAACTGCCGATCGTGCGGCGCATCGCCCTGGGCTCACTGCGCAACAAGTTCCTGATCATCCTGCCGGTGATCCTGCTGCTCAGCGAGTTCCTGCCGTGGGCGCTGACGCCGCTGCTGATGATCGGCGGCGCCTACCTGTGCTTCGAGGGCGCCGAGAAAGTGTGGGAGCGGATCGCCCACCACGACACCCACGGCGAGGCCGAACAGAAGCAGCCGGAGGAAAAGGTCCTGGTCGCCGGGGCCATCCGCACCGACCTGATCCTGTCCGCCGAGATCATGGTGATCTCGCTGAACGAGGTAGCGGCGGAGTCGTTCGTGAACCGGCTGGTGATCCTGTCGGTGGTCGCGATCCTGATGACGGTCCTGGTGTACGGGGCGGTCGGCCTGATCGTGAAGATGGACGACGTCGGCCTCAAATTGTCGCAGCGGTCCAGCAAGGGCGCCATCTCGCTGGGCCGCGGCCTGGTCAAGGCGATGC
This sequence comes from Actinoplanes sp. 13, assembly GCF_056134165.1. Classification (NCBI taxonomy): domain Bacteria; kingdom Bacillati; phylum Actinomycetota; class Actinomycetes; order Micromonosporales; family Micromonosporaceae; genus Actinoplanes; species Actinoplanes sp. 13. The sequence goes on from NZ_JBVYOQ010000015.1 coordinate 51,322, forward strand.
CTAAGGTGCTGTCGGTGCTCAGCGTGGTCGGCACCGCCGCGATGCTCTGGGTGGGTGGCCACATCCTGCTGGTCGGCACCGACGAGCTCGGCTTCCACCCGCTGTACGAGTTCGTCCACCACATGGAGGAAGCCGCCCACGACGCGACCGGCGCCCTCGGCGGCGTGGTCGGCTGGATCGTCAACACGGTGGCCAGTGCCATCATCGGCCTGATCGTGGGTGCGCTCATCGTGGCCGTGCTCAGCGTGACCCTGCACCGCAAGGGCCACGGCAAGGGCCACGACGACAAGCACGACGAGAAACAGGGTGGCTCGCCCGCGCCTGCCGGCACTGCCACGCCTGCCGGCACTGCCACGCCTGCCGGCACTGCCACGCCTGTCGCCACTGCCGCGCCGCAGCCGGGGGGCGAGGGGGGTGCCGCGCCGGTGACCGTTACCGAGGATCCGGCCGCAGCCGCACCCGGATCGCCGGCAGCCTCCGGCGCACCTCCCGCGGTCGCACCGTCGGCCGTGACACCGCCGCCTGCCGCGCCGCCGGCGGTCACACCGGGAGCTGTGACACCGCCTGCTGCCGAGCCGGGATCCGCGCGCGACCCGAAGTAGCCGATTGATCACGGCCCGGGCACCCGTCGGTGCCCGGGCCGTTTCGTGTCTCAGCCGCTCGTGAGGATCACCAGCTGCTGCGTGGCCCGGGTCATCGCCACATATCGGTCGACCGCCCCAGCGACGCCGTCGCCGAACCTGTCCGGGTCCACCAGCACGACCAGGTCGAACTCCAGCCCCTTGGCCAGCTCCGGCGCCAGCGACCGGACCCTCGGCCGTGCCGCGAACCCGGCATCCCCGATCACGCAGGCCACCCCCTCGGCGTGGTCCTGCAGCCAGTCGTCCAGGATCGCGCCGAGGTCGGCGGTTGCCGCGTGCCTCACCGGCAGGCCGCTGCTGCGGATCGACGTCGGCACGTTGGCGTCCGGCAGGGCCGCCCGGATCACCGGTTCCGCCTCGGCCATCACCTCGGTGGGCGTGCGGTAGTTGATGCTCAGCGACGCCAAGCTGACCCGGTCCAGGCCGACCCGCTCGAGCCGCTGCTCCCACGACTCGGTGAATCCGTGCCGGGCCTGCGCGCGGTCCCCGACGATGGTGAAGCTGCGCGACGGGCAGCGCAGCAGCAGCATCTGCCATTCCGCGTCGGTCAGCTCCTGCGCCTCGTCGACGACGATGTGCGCGAACGGCCCGGCCAGCTGGTCCGGCTCGGCCCTGGTCAGCGCGTTCTCGTCGACGAGGACGTCTTTCAGGTCCTGCTGGCGCAACATCGTCATCAGGCCTTCACCGTCGTCGTAGCTGTGCGACGCGATCAGGTCGTCGATCACCCGGGACATACCGGCGCGCTGGGTGGCGACCTCGGCCTCCCGCTGCCGGCGCCGCCGGGACTCCGCCGGATCTCCGAGACGCTGCCGGGCGGCGTCCAGCAGAGGCAGGTCGGCGACGGTCCAGGCCTGCGGGTCGGGACGCTGCAGTCGTCGTACGCTCGCCGCGTCCAGCCAGGGCGCGCACCTGCGCAGGTAGGCGGGAACCGACCACAGGTCGCCGACCAGGTCGGTGGGTTCCAGCAGCGGCCAGGCCCGGTGGAGGGTGCCGGCCAGTTCCCGGTTCTGCGTCAGGGCCTTGCGCAGCAGGTGTTCCGGCTCGTCACCGTCGTGCTTCTCCAGCAGGATCGTGATCAGTTCCTCCCAGACCTGATCACGGGCCTCGTTGTGTGGGACGCCAGGCCCGGCCGCCCGGAACGCCTCCGCCCAGTCCCCGGCGGTGAGGCGCACCTCGGACTCGTAGGTGGCGACGGTCATCGCGGTGGTCGGCGGCTCCTCGTAGAACCGCACCGCCGCGTCGATCGCCGTGACCAGGTCGGCGGACGCTTTCAGCCGGGCCACCTCCGGGTCGGTCTCCGGCAGCGCGCCGGCGCCCTCGGGCACCAGGTCCTTGAGCGTGCAGGTCTGCACGTCGTCCTCACCGAGGCTGGGCAGCACGTCCGCCACGTAGGCCAGGTACGGCTCGTGCGGGCCGACGAACAGCACCCCGCCCTGCCGGTGACCGAGCCGCGGGTCGGAATAGAGCAGATAGGCGGTGCGGTGCAGCGCCACGACGGTCTTGCCGGTGCCCGGGCCACCGTCGACGACGAGGGCGCCCCGCGACCCGGCCCGGATGATCGCGTCCTGGTCGGCCTGGATGGTGCTGAGCACGTCGCGCATCCGCGGCGACCGGCTGCTGCCCAGGCTCGCGACGAACGCGGACTGGTCGTCGAGCGCGGCGTGCCCCTGCAGGGCGTCCGGGCTGAACACCTCGTCCCAGTAGTCGGTGACGCGGCCACCGGTCCACCGGTAACGCCGGCGGCTGACCAGTCCCATCGGGGTGGCGTGGGTGGCGCCGAAGAACGGCTCGGCGGCGGGGGACCGCCAGTCGATCAGCAGCCGGCGGCCGTCGCTGTCGGTGAGGCCCAGCCGTCCCACATACACCGGTTCCGCTTCGTCGGCGTGCACGATCCGGCCCAGGCAGAGGTCCAGGCTGAAGCGGCGCAGCGTGCGCAGCCGGGCGGTCATCCGGCGGACGGCGTCGTCCCGGTCCACCGCCTGCCGTCCCTTGCCGGCGGGTGCCCTGCGCTCGGTGTCGATCCGTTCGGACAGCTCGGCGATCGACTGTTCGATGTTGCGGGTCATCGCGGCGAAGTGCTTCTCGTCGTCGGCGATCAGCGCGGCCTCCGCCTTGGCGGCCAGCCGATCAGGCAGGGCGAACGCGCTCGTAGTCGTGTGGTTCACGCGATCAGCCCGCTCCCGGAGGTCGGCAGCGCTGGTCGCGGCTCATACGTCGGCAAAACCGTATGCATTACGTGAATCCCCCATTTGCCCTGTACCCGGCTCAGGTCGACGATTCTCCGCCAGCACCGGGGTCTTGCGGCAAGTCCCCCAGTGCGATATAAGTTGGGAGTGGCGGGGACGAGGTCCTCGCTTTTTTCGTGCCCACCGCTCCTCTGGCGTGCCCCCAAGCCCGAGTTTCGTGCTGACAGCTGCGCGCGTGCCCGTATCCATCCCGCGCGTGCCCGCGCCGTGGTGACCCACCACGAGGCCACCACACCGTCACTTCCTGACTCGGCCTGCCGCGGCGCCTCCGCTGTCACATTCCGGTGGCCTGTCCCGTCCTGGTGGCAACTGACCACTCTGGAGGGTTCGTGTTCGCCACTTACGTCGCAGTGACCATCATCGCCTCGCTGTTCACCGGCAGCGCCGCCGTCACCTATCTGATCGGCCACGAATATCCCAAGGCACAGGCCGACATGAAACGCATCCCACGCTCCTGGGTGCCGATCCTCGGACTGCTGCTGGCCGCCGGATCCGTGGGCCTGCTGGTCGGTTTCGCCGTCCCGCTGCTCGGCACCCTGGCCGCCGTCGGCCTGGTCCTGTATTTCACCGGCGCCCTGATCGCCCACCTGCGGGTAGGCTCCCGCAACCTGATCGGCTGGGCCGTCTTCTTCGTGACCGTGGCGGTCAACCTGGGTGTGAACATCGCTTACCACTCCTGACCGTGGCCCGCCCCCGGCGTCTCCGATGAGGTGCCGGGCGCCGGTGGCCCGCCCGGTTCACGTCCATCGGAAGAACCTGGTCGCGGCCAGCCCGCAGAGAACCGTGCACGATGCCAGCGCGAGCACCGGTCCCGGCTCGAAGCCGGCCCCGTTCCACGACCCGGTGATCGCCTGCACGGAGGCGCCGAACGGCAAGGCCTCGCCGACCCGGGCGACGCCGTCCGGCAGATTGGCGACCGGGCCGAACAGGCCGCCGACCCCGCCGAGGCCGAAGAACACGAGCAGGCCAGTCGCCAGGGCGGCATTGATGCTGGGCGCCAGCGCCGCTATGACCAGGCCGACCGTGAACATCGCCGTGGTCGACAACGCCAGGATCGCGGCCGTCGCGGGCAGCGACTGCGGTGCCGTGGCGCCGAACCCGCCGACCGCGATCACCGCGGCGAGCAGCACCCCGGCGAGGATCTGCAGTCCGCCCGCGACCAGGTGGGCGCCAAGGACCGCGGCCGGGGGCACCGGCGTGACGGCGAGCCGCTGCAGCACACCGGTCTTGCGGTAGGTCGCCAGCGTGGCGGGTGCGTTCACCATGCCGACCGTGCCGATCACCACGGTGAGCACCAGCGGCAGCACGAACCGGGAGAGCACGTCACCTGGCACGTTGAGCGCGTTGCCGACCAGGATCAGCATCGGCAGGGCGATCGGAATGACCAGCCCGGCCGTGTCGCGCACGACCGTCCGCAACTCGGCGCCGACGAGCAGCCGCCAGATCCGGAGCGTGGCGTGCCCCCCGTGCAGAAACGTGGCGCGCTCCCGGAGGCGGGTCATGATGTGCCCCCGGTGAGCGCGAGGAACGCCTCCTCCAGGGTCGCCCGCCCGGTGACCGTGGCCAGGCCCGCCGGACTGTCCACCGCGACGAGCCGCCCGTGGTCGAGCAGCGCCACCCGGTCGCAGAGCCGCTCGACCTCCTCCATGGTGTGGCTGACCAGCAGCACCCCCACCCCGTCGGCGCGCAGACCCGTGACGATCCGCCAGATGTCCCGGCGGCCCTCCGGATCCAGGCCGGTCGTCAGCTCGTCGAGCACCGCCACCCTCGGGCGCCCGACCAGCGCCACCGCGACGGACACCCGCTGTGCCTCGCCGCCGGACAGCTCCTCGAACCGGGTGTCGCGGCGGTCGACCAGCCCGAGGAGGTCGATGAGATCATCCGGGTCGAGGCCGTCGCGGTGGAAGCCGCGGTGCATCCGGATCAGCTCCCGGACGGTCAGAGCGCTGTGCAGTGACGCTGTCTGCAGCTGCACGCCCAGCAGCCGGCGGACTGCCCGGCGGTCGGCGATCGGGTCTAGGCCGAGCACCCGGACCGCCCCGCGGTCGGGCCGGATGAGGCCGGCGATCGCCGCCACGGTGGTCGACTTCCCGGCGCCGTTGCGGCCCAGCAGGCCGAAGACCTCGCCGCGCTCGACGCTGAAGCCGACCCCGTCGAGCGCGACGGTCCGTTTGAATCTCTTGTGCAGGTCGGTGACCTCGATCGCCGTCATGCCAGAAAGTCTCGGCTCCGGACATGATCCGGCGCCCGTGCCGCCGGTCATGACGGCGAACCATGACTATCGGCACGGGCCGCGCCGCACCCGCCGGCCCTACTCTGAGCGCATGAAGCCACGGTTCGACCCCGATCTATGGGGGGCGGTCTACGGCACGCTCCTCTGCGTGGCGGTGGGCCTGCCCGTCCTGATCGTGGACGCCCGGGGCGGCGATCTGACGACGATCCCGTCCGGCTGGTGGTGGGCCTGCTTCGCGGGCTATGTCGTCGCGCAGAGCCTCTGCACCTGGTTCTCCGAGTGGTTCGACCGGTGGGCGGTGCTGCTGGCGCTCGGCGCCCTGACCGTGCTGGGCTGGGTGCTGGCGCTGACGGCGGCGCAAGCAGGTTGGACATCGATCCTGCTCATCTACACCGCGGCGCTGACCGTCCATCTGGTGGCCTGGCCGGTGACGATCGCGGTGGTCGCGCTCAACACGGCCGTCACCGTGATCGCCGCCGCGCTGGCCGACGCGACCACCGCCACCCTGCTGATCACCGGCACGCTCTATCTGCTGCTGCAGCTGGCGTCCGCGATCGGCGTGCTGACCACGATCCGCGCCCAGGACAACGCCCGGCGCCTGGCCGTCGCGCACACCGAGTTGCGCGCGGCGAACGCGTTGCTCGCGGAGAAGTCGCGGGCGGACGAGCGGATGCGTATCGCCCGCGAGTTGCACGACGCCCTGGGCCACCAGTTGACCGTGCTGACGCTCGAGTTGGAGACCGCCTCCCACAAGGCCGACCCGGCCGAGCACGTGGCCCGCGCCAACCGGATGGCGCGCGAGCTGCTGGCTGAGGTCCGGGAGACGGTGGGAGAGTTGCGGGAACGGGCGCCCGACCTGCTGGCCACCCTGGAGCGGATCGCCGAGGGCCTGCCGGCGCCGCGCGTGCGGTTGTCGGTCGACCCGGCTGTGCAGACCGACGAGGCACGCACGACGGTGCTGATCCGGTGTGTGCAGGAGGTGGTGACAAACTCGATCCGGCACGCGCGCGCCGAGCACGTCTGGATCGACATCGCTCGCAGCCCGCAGGGAGGGATCGTGTTCGAGGCTTACGACGACGGGCACGGCACCGATCGGGTGGTGATGGGGCACGGCCTGACCGGCATCTCGGAGCGGGTTCGTGAGCTGGGCGGGCACGCACGATTCGAGGGCAGCGGCGGGTTCCGCGTGGTGGCGGAGGTGCCCGCGCCATGATCAGGGTCTGCCTCGTCGATGATCACACTCTGGTGCGTCAGGGCTTCCGCACCTTGCTGGGCCTCGCCGACGACGTCGAGGTGATCTCCGAGGCGGAGGACGGCGCGGCGGCGGTGGCCGTCATCGAGGCGGATCCGCCCGACGTGGTCCTGCTTGACCTGCGCATGCCACGCCACGACGGGATCTGGGCGCTGCAGACGTTGAAGGAACGCGGGAGCACGGTCCCGGTGCTGGTGCTGACCACGTTCAACGACGATGAACTGGTGTTGCGGGCCGTCCAGGCGGGCGCGGCCGGTTACATGCTCAAGGACGTCACGCTCGACCAACTGCTGGACGCGGTGCGCACCCTCGCGGCCGGCGGAACCCTGGTGCAGCCGGCCGTCACCGAACGGGTGCTGCGGGCCGTGCGCACGGGTTCCCCGGGCGGCAAGGCAGGCGCACCGAGACTGACCGAGCGTGAACTCGCGGTGCTGCGGCTGCTGGTCAGTGGCTACCAGAACCGTGAGATCGCCGACCGGCTGTTCCTGGCCGAGGGGACGGTGAAGAACCACGTGTCCAGTGTGCTTTTCAAACTGGGCGTCCGCGACCGCACCAGCGCCGTCCTGCGCGCCCTGCAAGACGGCATGCTCGGCTGAGCCCGACCGGAGGTGATGGCGCGCCCGGCGGGGCCCGGGTGAGGGACGGCGGGCCCGGTGAGGGACGGCAGGCCCGGTGAGGCGTGGGCGTGGGTGTGGGCATGCAAGGCTCGCGGGGTGTTCATCAAGGGGATCATGTTGGACCGGGTGCCGGCCGGCGGCTACCCGTTCGACCTGCCGGCGGTGCGGGCGCTGGGCGCGCGGCGGGAGTTGCGGCTGGATCGGCCCGTGACGTTGCTGGCCGGTGACAACGGCTCCGGCAAGTCGACGCTGATCGAGGGTGTCGCGGTGGCGGCCGGGTTCAACGCGGAAGGGGGAAGCACGTCGTTCAACTTCGCGACGCGGGCGAGTGAGTCGGCGCTGGGTGAGCATCTGGTGCTGTCGCGGGTTCCGGGGCGGCGACCGCGTAACGGCTACTTCCTGCGGGCCGAGTCCTTCTACAACGTGGCGACCGAGGTGGAGCGTCTCGGGGTGGTGGACGGCTACGGCGGGGTCTCGCCGCACGAGCGGTCGCACGGTGAATCGTTTCTGGATCTGGCGACGCACCGGTTCGGGCCGGCCGGGCTCTATCTGCTGGACGAGCCGGAGGCGGCGCTGTCGGTGCAGGGCTGTCTGGCCCTGCTGTTGCGGATCGGGGAGCTGGTCGCGCTGGGCAGCCAGTTCATCATCGCCACCCACTCGCCGATCCTGCTGGCCTGCCCGGATGCGGTGATCTACGAGATCGGCCGGGAAGGTGACATCTCGCGGATCGAGTACGACCAGGCGGACGCGGTCGTGTTGACGCGGGCGTTTCTGGCGGACCCGGCGCGCTTCCTGGGTCGGCTCTTCCAGGAGGACGCCTAGCGGCCGCTCCCGACGGCGGGGCGGGTGCGGGCAGACGAGGCGGGGGCGGGACGGCGAGGCGAAACGGGGCGATGCAGAGCGAGGCGAAGCGAGACGACGAGCCGGACGAGGGTGGGAACCTTCACCCGGGCGCAGCACCCCGCGCGGCCATGAAGTCGGAGGCCGCGCCACGCAGCGCCCGCACCAGCGCCGCCACAGCCGGGTGGTCCGCGGCCCCGCGCCGGAACGCCACCCGGGTCCGGCGGCGCGTCGGACCCTCGATCAGCCGTACCCCGGCGGGCAGCGGGTCCGCCGCCAGCTCCGGCACCAGGGAGACGCCCTGGCCGGCCGCCACCAGCGCCAGGACCGCCCCGAAGTCGTCGGCGTGATGGCGTGCCCGCGGAGCGAACCCGGCGGACCGGCACACCCGCACGGTCACCTCGTGGCACAGCGTCCCTGGGCCGGCCAGCACCCACGGCATGTCCCGCAGGTCGGCGATCCCGGCCGCGGTGACGTCCGACGGCACCGCCAGGTACACCCTCTCCTCGAACAACGCGATCGACCCCAGGTCCGCGTCGGCGACCCCTGGCGCCGCCGAGTAGTCGTGCAGGAGTCCGGCATCCAGCCGCCGCTCGCGCAACGCCACCGGTACCGCCACCGGATCGATCTCGGTCACCGACAGCTCCAGCGCCGGGTGGTCGCGGCCCAGCGCCACCAGCACTGCCGGCAGGACGGTGCGCACCGCGCTGGGATAGGCCCCGATCCGTAACGGTCCTGCCGGCTCGCCGCGCACCACCGCGAGCGCCGCGTCCGCCTTTTCGAGTGCCGCCAGCACGTCACCGGCGTGGCGCACCAGCACCTGCCCGGCCGCGTTCAGGGACACCCGCCGGCCGCTGCGTTCCAGCAGTGCCGCTCCGGCTTCCCGTTCCAGCGCGGCGAGCTGCTGGGACACCGCGGACGGCGTGTAGGTGTGCGCGGCGGCGACCGCAGCGATGGTGCCGAGCCGGTCGAGGTCGCGAAGCAACAGGAGGCGGCGCACGTCGAGCATCAGCACAGCTTACGGTCAACGGCAGAAATCGAAACTGGAACTTACGGCGGACACCGGGCAGCGTAACGACCATGAACGGTGTCTGGGTTCCGCTGATCACTCCCTTCGCAGCCGACGGAACGGTTGCTTTACGCGTACTCCGGCAATTGGCTCTTGATGTGCTGGAAGCCGGCGCCGCCGGTCTGGTGGCCCTGGGGACGACCGGGGAGCCGGCGGCGCTGAGTGCGGCCGAACGCGCCGCGGTGCTGGAAGTGCTGTCGCAGATCGGGGCGCCGTTGCTGGTGGGGGCGAACTCGCCGGCGCAGCTGGCCGAGGTGCCGCAGGCGGCGACGGCCGCGCTGACGCTGGTGCCGCCGTTCCTGCGGCCCGGCGAGGACGGTGTGGTGGCTTATTTCGCGATGATGGCGGCGCGGAGTCCGGTTCCGCTGGTGGTCTACCACGTCCCTTGCCGGACCGGTCAGCAGTTGTCGGCTGCGGCGCTGCGCCGGCTCGCCGGGATCGACGGGGTGATCGGGGTGAAGTACGCGCCCGGCGTCCTCGACGGGGAGGTGGTCGCGCTGCTCAGCGACCCACCGGCCGGGTGTGATGTGCTCTGCGGCGACGACGTGCTGCTCGCGCCGATGCTGGCGCTGGGCGCGCGCGGCGGCGTCCTGGCCTCCGCTCACCTGGAGACCGCCGCCTTCGCGGACCTGGTGGCGGCGTGGCAGGCCGGCGACGTCGCGCGGGCACGGCAGCTGGGGAAGCGGCTGGCCGGGCTGTCCGCGGCGCTGTTCGCCGGGCCCAACCCCACGGTGGTCAAGGCGGCGCTGCATGCGGCGGGTCGCATTCCCACCCCTGATGTACGACTGCCGTTGCTCCCCGCGCAGGCATCGATGGTTGACGCGGTGGCATCGTGGCTCTACGGTTCATTAGTAGAGTAATGAACCAGTGAGCCAGGGAACCGCTAGCCGAGGAGGCGATGTGGAGCGATGTTCGACGACCGCAGCCCGATCTACCGGCAGATCGCCGAGCAGATCAAGGCCGATGTGCTCCGTGGCGTGCTGAAGGACGACGAGCAGGTGATGTCCACGACCCAGTACGCGACGTTCTACCGGATCAACCCGGCGACCGCGGCCAAGGCGTTCCAGCAGCTCGTCGACGACGGCGTGATCTACAAGCGCCGCGGCGTCGGGATGTTCGTCAGTCCTGGCGCCCAACGGCAGCTGCGCGAACAGCGGCGCGAGCGGTTCTTCGCCGACGTGCTGGAGCCGATGATCGCCGAGGCCCGCGCCCTGGAGATCCCGGTCGCCGATCTCGTGGCCCGCATCCAGCAGTCGGCCGACCCGGGGGAGGACCGATGACGCTTTCGATCCAGACATCCGCCCTGCAGGTGCGATACGGCGACACCGTCGCCCTGCACGGCCTCGACCTCGATCTGCCCGGCGGCAAGATTTACGGGCTGCTCGGGCGCAACGGCGCCGGCAAGACCACCCTGCTGACCGCGCTCGCCGGGTTCCGCAAGCCCTCCGGCGGCACGGTCCACGTCGGCGGTGAACCGGTCTTCGAGAACCGGGCCGTCACCACCCGGATCTGCCTGATCGGCGAGAACAGCGGCGTGGGCGACAACACCGACAAACTCCCCGACATCCTGGACATGGCCCGGATGCTGCGCCCCGGCTGGGACGGCAAGTATGCCGAGGAGCTGATGGAACGCTTCGCGCTGCCGCGCAACAAGACGCTCGGCGCGCTGTCGCGCGGCCAGCGCTCGGCTTTCGGCGTGGTCGTCGGGCTGGCCTCACGCGCCCCGGTGACCATGTTCGACGAGGCTCACCTGGGCATGGACGCGCCCACCCGGCGGCTGTTCACCGACGAGCTGCTGCGCGACTACCTGGCGAACCCGCGCACCTTCCTGCTCTCCACGCACCTGATCGAGGAGCAGAGCCCGGTCTTCGAGCAGGTTCTGATCATGCACGAGGGGCGGTTGCAGCTGCACGAGGACGTCGACGACCTGCGTGCGCGCGGGGTGTCGGTGACCGGGCCGGCCGAGGTCGTCGACGACTTCGTGTTCGGCCTGACCGTGCTCGGCGAGGAACGCCTCGGCCCCACCAAGCGGGTCATGGTCTACGGGACGCTCGGTGACGACAGTCTGCGTGCCGCCCGCACCCACGGGCTCGAGCTCGGCCCGGTCGCCCTGCAGGACCTGTTCATCCATCTGACCGGAGGTGTCTCGTGAGCCGCTGGCCGATCGCCCGGTACCTGTTCAGCACCCACCTGCCGTTCCTGCTGTTCATCCTGCTCGGCTTCTACGGGGCCTGCGCGGTGCTGCTGACCGTGGTCGCATTGTTGACCGACATCCGGATCAGCACCGTCGACGTGGGCGGGCAGGTGCTGATCTGGCTCGCCCTGGGTTACGGCACCAGCTTCACCGGCGTGCTCGGCACGACGCTGGTGCACGGGCGGACCCGGCGCGAGTTCCTGCTGCAGTACCCGGCGTTCATCGTGGCCCTCGCGACGTCGGCGGCCGCGCTGATCACCCTGGTCTACGCGGGTGAGGCCGCCGTCTACCGGGCGTTCGACTGGCCGCAGAAGCTGCAGGACAGCCGGATCTTCGACTCGGCGACCGACTCTCCGGCGATCTTCGTGGCCTATCTGAGCGTTCTGCTGACCTGGCTCGTCGCCGGCGCGGTGCTCGGCGCCGCCTTCTACCGGTGGGAGGCGGGCGGGATCGTCATGGTGCCGTTCGCCGCCGCCGCGGTGCTGGTCACCGGCGGGTTCAACGGCTTCTTCGGCCTCGTGCCGGCCCTGCGCGCCGACACCGACAACCTCGGCGTGATCCTGGCGGTCACCGCCGTCGCCGTCGCGGCGTTGTGGGGGCTGCTGTTCGGCATGGTGCGCGACATCTCGCTGCGGGCCAGGGCCGCCTAGAGTCTCCCGGGTGACCGGACGTGTGTTGATCACTGGTGGAAGCGGCTACCTCGGCCGCCGCGTCGTCTCCCGCGCGGCGGCCGCCGGCTGGGAGGCGGTCGGCGCGTCGCTGACGCACGACGTTCGCCTGGACATCCGCGATCCGGCGGACGTGCGGCGGGTGGTCGCGGCGGTGCGGCCGGACGCGATCATCCACACGGCCGCGGGCCGCGACCGCAATGATTGGCCGGCCACGGCGGACGGTGCGGCCAACGTCGCGGTCGCTGCGGCAATTGCGGGGGTACGCCTGGTGCACGTCTCCAGCGACGCGATCTTCTCCGGGCGCGCGGGGGAGTACGACGAGGAAGCCCTCCCCGACCCGGTGTACGCGTACGGCGCCGCCAAAGCAGCCGCCGAGACCGCGGTCAAGGCCGTGCTGCCGTCCGCGGCCGTGGTCCGGACCTCGCTGATCCTCGGCGACGGCCACGGCGCCCACGAGGTGCTGACCCGGGACCTGATCGCGGGCCGGGCGCGGGGCGCGTTGTTCACCGACGAGGTCCGCAAGCCGGTGCACGTCGACGACCTGGCCGACGCGCTCGTCGAGCTGGCCGGCAGTTCCTACCGCGGGGTGCTCAACGTGGCCGGCGCCGACGCGATCAGCCGTTATGACCTGGGTCTCCTGGTGGCGCGCCGCGACGGCCTCGACCCGGGCGCCGTCCCGTCCACCAGCCTCGCCGCGCTCGGGCTGTCCCGGCCACCTGACCTGCGCCTGGTCACCGACCGGGCGGCCGCCGTCCTCGCTGTCCGGCTGCGCGGGGCCCACGAGTTCATGCGGCGAAAACCGGTGTCGCCGGCCGGCGGCGCTGCCGATACTGGGCGCCGTGAACAGTGAACGCACGATCCGGGTGACCGTCCGCGGATCCTTCGACAACCTCAGCGACGCGCAGAAGGCCGAGTTGATCGCGGCCGGTGACCGGCACGCCGACATCCTCGCGGTGGAGTACACCGAGGAGGGCCATCTCACCTACGACCTGGCGGCGCGGCCGTTCTTCACCTTCCGCTTCGCCGAGCAGGTCGCTGAGGAGAAGGACATTCCGAAGGTCACCGCCCGGTCGGAGGCCAAGGCGGCGGCGTGGATGACCGCACGCGGTTATGGCTTCAAGCGGATCACCTCGCAGACCGTGGACATGTCCGAGGTGCCGCTGGGGCCGCGTGGCCGCCGCCGTTCCTAGCGCTCCTCGATCGCACCGAACTGAATGCCGCCAACCACCGGTTGGCGGCATCGTCGTTCATTGTGGCCGCCCGGCGCCCTCGATCGTGTCCCGGAAATCGGGGTTGAGCCGTCCCTTGGGGCAGGGCCTAGCGTGACCGCCATGAGCAACGCGGAGCGGGAGCAGGCGCTATCCGAGCGGGAAATCGGTGACGGTGGTCCACGGGCTGCCGGTCTCGGGCCGCCCCACCAGCAGGTGGACGGTGCTCACCCAGGAGCGGATCGGCAGGTGCCGCGTCACCTCGGTGGCGGCCGCCGCCAGCTCCGGCGGGGAGTGGCTGTGACCGATCGTCAGGTGGGGCACCACCTCGGCGAACTCGCCGCCGTAAGGCTGGGCGCGCGGAAACCGGGCGGCGATGCGGTGGGTGAGCTCGCGGAACGGTTCGGCCGGCGTGGGCGAGAGCCATGCGACACGGTCGCCGAACCACCCGACCGTGTCGAAGACGGCCAGGAAGCGGGGCACGCCGGCCGCGACGTTGCGGACGGCGGCGAGGACCCGTGGGGTGAGTTCGTGCGGCGGCAGGAACGGGTGCAGGACGGTGACGTGGGCGGGGATGCCCGACGAGCGGTCCAGGCGTTCGCGGATGGCGGCGACCGCGGGCTCGGCCTCCGGGATCAGGACGGCGAGGGTGCTCAGCGTCGGCTCCACCGCCGCAGTATTCCCGACTCGGGATGACGACGCACCGACGAGATCGACAACCCTCCACATCTTGTTGGCGGGACCTTGCATAGGTCGGTTGACGATATATAGCGGGCGGCGTACGGTCAGCGCATGCTTTTTCGGGGAGTGACGACATGACGGCGGCGGAGTGGCCGCGGGTGGATCCGGGGCTGGAACGGGCTTATCAGCGGCTGCTGCGGGCCTACCCGCGGTCATACCGGCAGCGGCACGGGGCGGAGATGGTGACCACGCTGCTGGAGATGGCCGAGCCGGGGCAGCGCCGGCCCGCGGCCGGCGAGGTCTGGCATCTGGTGGCCAGCGGCATCCGGCAACGGTTCCGGCTGCCGGCCGGGCGGCCCCTGGTCTGGGTGGCGGCGGTGTTCGCGCTGCTGATCGGCGGCGGGCTGGGCGCGGCGGCGGGATCGTGGGCCGCCGAGAAGACGTTCGCCGAGCTGCCGAGCGAGCCGCAGGTGCGGGCGCTGCTGGCCGATCTGGTTCCGGCGCAGACCCCCGACACCACGGTGTTCGACGACGAGGGCAGCCCCTGGTTCGGCGTCACGATCCTGGGCGACACGATGGTGAGCGGGCTCGACGGCTGGGATCCGGAGCAGGCCCGGCAGCACCTGGTGGCCCAGGGCTGGCAGGTGGGCCCGACCCGCGCTCTGGACAGCAGCGCGATGGCGTTGGAGGAGGACGACCGCAGCGTCGAGCTGGCGGTCGAGGGCACCGAGTTCCGGGCGGAGCATGACGGGGTGTCGCTGAGCGTGGCAGGCAACCTGACCGAACGGACCGGCAGCGTCAGCATCCAGCTGTGGCCGACCGGCAACGCGAGCATGCTGCCGCTGGTCGTGGCCGGCACGCTCGCCGGGATGGCCGGCGGATGGCTGGTCGTGGCCGCGGCGGCACGCCGGCTGCTGCGCGCCGGGACCGCGCAACGGGGGGTGGCCGTTGCGCTGGCGGCGGCCGCTGTGGTGGTGCTGGCGTTGCCGGTGGCGGCGTTCTACGGCAACGTGATCCGTGTCTTCCGGACCACGGGCAACGGCGACCTGGTCTACACCGTGCACAGCGCGCTGTCGCCGGGGGCGTACTGGCCGTTCGGGCCCGGCTGGCTCAATCTGGCGCTGTTCGGGGCGGGCATGGTGCTGGCCGTGAGTGCGCTGCTGGTGGGTGTGAAGCGGCCCGCCGTGGCCGCCGAGACCCGGCCCGTGACGAGTTGAGAGGCTGAGGACATGCAGGAGCCGACGTTTCTCATCCTCACCGCGCTGGCGTCACAGCCGCTGCACGGCTACGGCATCGTCCAATCGGTTGTCGACCTGTCCGGCGGTGAGGTGAAGCTACGACCCGGCACTCTGTACGGGGCGCTGGACCGGCTCACCGAGCAGGGGCTGATCGAGGTGGAACGGGAGGAGGCGGTCGAGGGGCGGCTACGCCGGTACTACCGGCTCAGCGACAGCGGGGCGGCGGCGCTGGGCGTCGAGGTGGACCGGCTGCGCAGACGGGCGACGGCCGCGGAGGAACAGCTGCGGCATCGGCCGGGCACGGTGGCGGGGCTGTCGAGTGCGTGAGGCCTACCGCTGCGGGTTGATCAGCCGGTGGGTTCGCGGCGCGTGAGGCGCCGCGAACCCGCCGGACCGGTGATCAGAGTGCGCGCCCGGTGGCGCATCAGGCGGCAGCGGCGAGACGCTGGCCGTTGACGTCGGTGGCGCCGAGGCGGCTGTGCATGGTGCTGCGGGCGGCGATCTGCGCGGCGTAAGCGGCACGGCGCCGGGCGACACAGCCGTCCTTCGCGGTGGGCGCGGTGACCTGCTCCATGTGGGTGGTCAGACCGTCGCGCAGCAGGGCGAGGGCCTCGGTGCGCAGCTGCGAGACACGCGACTCGGTGACGCCCAGCTCGGCGGCGACCTCGGAGAGCGGGCGCTCCTGCAGGAACGAGGACTCGACGACGAAACGCAGGCGTTCCGGCAGCACGGTGACAGCGTCGTGCAGGTACCCAAGACGCTCGCGGTGCAGCAGCATCTCCTCCGGGTTCATCGAGACCTCGGTGACCAGGTCCTCGGCGGCGCCGGCGGAGAAACCCTGCAGCGACAGGACGGCGGCGCGCTGCACGTCGTCGTCGACGCTGCTCAGCTCGTTGACGGCGACACCGAGCAGCTCGGCCAGTTCCTCGGCGGTCGGGGTGCGCCCGAGCCGGCGGGTCAGTTCCTCGCGGGCGACGTCGGCGCGGCGGGCGCGGGCCCGGACCGAACGGCTGGCCCAGTCCATGCTGCGCAGCTCGTCGAGCAGCGCCCCGCGGACCCGCATCGCGGCGAACCGGCCGAACGGGATGCCGCGCTCGGGGTCGAACGACTGGGCCGCGGTGACCAGCGCGGCGTAACCGGCCGAGGCGAGGTCGTCGCGGTGCACGTGTGGCGGCACCTTGAACAGCATCTCGCGGACCATGTGGCCGACCAACGCCATGTTCTCGCGGATGTGCTGCTCCTGCTCGCGGGTGACGGTGGCGTTCGGCTGGACGGTCGTGGTCATCGTGTGATCCCCCCTGTGTCGGCTGACAGGGGGAACTTTTCGCTGCGTCGGGTGCAGGAAATGGGCACTCTTGGTTGCCGCTCGGTTGCATCGCGTATTTCTCCTCAAGTAGCCACAGCGGGCCGATTCAGGCCGGCGGTGGGCCACGGCAGCCCGGTGCCACGAGCCGGAACGGGCGGAATTCGGTTGCGGTGGGGGCGAGCCGGAACGGGCGGAATTCGGTTGCGGGGCACGGGTGGGCGCGAGAGAGTGGCCGGGACTTCGAGGAGGGCACGCGGGCGATGTGAGACAGACACCGTCAACGTTTCGCGTCGACCCCGGAGGTCTCCTTGCCGCATCTCAAAGCCGTCAACCTCGCCGCCGCGCACGACGGTGACCTGCTGTTCTCCGGTTTCGACCTGGTGCTCGGCGCCGGCGACCGGATCGGGGTGGTCGGGCCCAACGGCGCCGGCAAGAGCACCCTGCTGCGGGTGCTCGCCGGCGAGTTGAAACCGGTCGCCGGCCACGTCAGCGTGGCCGCCGGCACCCGGGTCGCGCATGTGCTCGACCGGCTGCCGGACAGCACTGTCGGTGACTTCCTCACCTCCGGGCTCGGCGAGCTCGCCGCGGTGACCGCCGGCCTGCGCCGCCTGGAGGAACAGATGGCCGCCGGGGACGACGTGCTCGCCGAGTACGGCGCGGTCCAGGAACGCTGGACGGCCCTGGAAGGCTGGAACGCCGAGACCCGGCTCACCGAAATCCGCCAGCGCCTGGGCATCGAGCACCTCGACGACGGCCTGCCGGTCGCCACGGTCAGCGGCGGTGAGCAGGCCCGGCTGCTGCTGGCTCGGGCCCTGCTGTCCGATCCTGATCTGCTGTTGCTCGACGAGCCGACCAACCACCTGGACGCCGAGGGCGCCGCCTGGCTGCGGGACTGGCTGCGCGACTTCCCCGGCGGGGTCCTCGCGGTCAGCCACGACCGGGCGTTCCTCGACGAGTTCGCCGCCCGCATCATCGAGCTGGACGGCATCGACGAGCAGCCGCAGGACTATCCGGGCGGCGGCTACACGGCGTTCCGCGCGGAGAAGCAGCGCCGCTGGGAGAAACTGCTGCTCGACTTCGAGGCGCAGGAGAAGGACCGGCTGCGCTGGGAAGCCGACATCGAGCGGACCAAGGGGTACGCGACCGGTGTCGAGAACACGGTCCGGTCCGGGGTGACCGCCCCGCACCTGCGCCGCGTCGCCCGGCTGGTGGCCCGCAAGGCGAAGGTCCGCGAGCGGCGGCTGCGCCGGCAGATGGCGTCGGTCCGGTGGATCGCCCAGCCGCGCACCCGGCCGCCGCTGACGCTCGCCTTCCCGGGCGACGACAGCGACACCACCGAGGTCGTGCTCAAGATTCGCGAGGAGCGGATCCTGGCCGGGCCGCGGGTGCTGCTCGAGCACGTCGACCTGGACGTGCACCGCGGCGACCGGATCCTGATCACCGGGCGCAACGGCTCCGGCAAGACCACCCTGCTGCGGGCCCTGCAGCGGCGGCACCCCGAGGTGGCGGTGCTGCCGCAGACCGACGAGGGGCTGCGGACGAAGACGTCGATGCTGGACTTCTTCCGGGCCCGGGTGCCGGTGTACGCCGACGACGCCGAGACGCTGCTGCGCGGGCACCAGTTCGAACCCGAGCAGTGGACCGCGCCGGTGCGTGACCTGTCCGCCGGGGAGCTGCGGCGGCTGCTGCTGGCCGTGGTCGTCAACACCGAGAAGCGGGTGCTGCTGCTCGACGAACCCACCAACTTCCTCGACTTCGAGGCCCTGGACGTGGTCGAGGAGGCGCTGCGCCGCTACCGGGGCACGCTGGTGATCGTCAGCCACGACCGGTACTTCGCCGACGCGGTGGGAACCACCCGCCGGTGGCATGTCGCGGACGGACAAGTGATCGAAAGCTGAGAGGATGACGGCATGTCCCTGGTGCCGCACCTCACCCGCGAACTGGCCGCCGGTGGGCCGGCGCAGCAGTTCACCGAGGCCTGGCTGGCGAACCGGCGGCTGTCCGCGCACACCCGCGAGGCGTACCGGCGCGATGTGACGTCATGGCTGGAGTGGTGCGCCGCCACGGGCCGCGATCCGTTGCAGGCGTCTTTTCTGGACGTCAACGCGTACGCCCGGAGTCTCGAAGCCCGGCCCCTCGCGGCCGCGACCGTGGCCCGCAAGCTCTCCGGCGTCTCCAGCTGGTACGACTTCCTGGTCAAGCTGCAGGCCGTCGCCGCCAACCCGGTCGGAGGCGCCGACCGGCCGCACGTCTCCCGCGACCACTCCTCGACCGTCGGGTTGTCGCCGGCGGAGGTGGACGCGCTGCTCGCCGCCGCCCGGCAGGCCACCGGCCCGGCCGCGGTCCGGCACCGTGCCGTGCTGGCGCTGCTCGCCGACCTGGGCCTGCGCGTCGGCGAGGTGGTCAGCCTGGACCTCGCCGACCTGGGCTGGGAGCGGAGGCACCGCACCGTCCGGTTCGTCGGCAAGGGCGGCCGGCCGCGCCGCCGGGCGCTGACTCCGGGCGCCGGCGCCGCCCTGGACGAATATCTGCGGATCCGGGGCACCGCCGACGGCCCGCTGTTCGTCACCACCACCGGCGCCCGGGTGGACCGGCACGCGGTGTTCCGGACGGTGCGGCGGCTGGCGAAGGAGGCCGGCATCGACGCCGCCGACCGGCTGTCGCCGCACTCGCTGCGGCACGCGTTCGCCACCACCGCCCGCGCCGAGGGGGTGCCCCTGGAGGACGTGCAGGACGCCATGGGACATGCCGATCCGCGCACCACACGCCGGTACGACCGTGACCGTCACAACCTGGATCGTGACCCCGCGTACACGATCGCGGCGGCCCGTGCCCGGCGTGAACCGGCCTGATTCACCCCCCTATGCTCATCAGCTGGCTAGGGAAAGCGGGCGTGCGTGGCAACGGAAATGAGCATTGTCGAAGCGGTCATCCTCGGGGCGGTCGAGGGTGTCACCGAGTTCCTCCCGGTGTCCAGCACCGGGCATCTGACCATCCTGGAGAAGCTGTTCGGGCACACCATCGACGACCCGGACATCACCGCCTTCACGGTCATCATCCAGTCCGGTGCGGTGCTCGCCACCATCCTGTTCCTGCGCAAGGACATCGCCCGCATCGTGCCGGCGTTCTTCCGCGGTCTGCTCAACAAGGAACAGCGTGAGCACGCCGACTTCCGGTTCGGCTTCGCGGTGCTGCTCGGCTCGATCCCGATCGTGATCGCCGCGCTGCTGTTCAAGGACCAGATCGAGACCACGCTGCGCAGCCTGTGGTTCGTGGCGGGCGCGCTGATCCTGTGGAGCGGTGTGATGGCGTTCGCCGACCACGCCGCCACCCAGGTCCGCAACGAGAAGGACGTGACCTGGAAAGACACGCTGATCATCGGCACCGTGCAGTGCATGGCGCTGATCCCGGGCATCTCCCGCTCGGGTGCGACGATGTCCGCCGGTCTGCTGCGTGACCTGGACCGGGTGACCGTCACGAAGCTGTCGTTCTTCCTGTCCATCCCGGCGCTCACCGGCGCCTCGGTGCTGCAGGGCGTCGGCGAGGCCGACCGGATCGCCAACGGGGTCGGCTGGACCAACACGATCGTGGCGACCGTGGTCAGCTTCGTGGTGGCGTACGCGTCGGTGAACTGGCTGCTCAAGTTCGTGGCGAAACACTCGTACAGCGTGTTCATCTTCTACCGCGTCGCGCTCGGCTCGCTGCTGCTGGTGCTGTTGGCGACGGGCGCGATCGAAGCGAAGTGACCGCTGCCGCGGAACGAGCGCTCGCCCATGTGCGGGCGCTGTTCCCGTCCGCTTCAGATCTCCCGGCGGACGTGGCGGTCACGGTCAACTTCCATCCGGACCGGCTGGTCGCCGACGGGCGCACGGTCGCCGAGCGCCTGGCCGCCGACGGCGTCTACCGCAGCCAGTTCGAGACCGGGATCTCCAACGGCGGGATCGGCGACTTCCGGGCCCGGTGGGAGCACCGGATGTTCGGCGGGGCCTACACGGGTACGGCGGGGCGGCCGCTCTACGGGGCGCTGAACCTGGCCGGGCATCCGGACGGCGCCGCACCCCGGTTCGGCAGCTGCCACCTGGTGCTGCGGCCGTCGGCGACGGCCCGGGCCACGTTCAGTCACGGCGACAGTGTCACGGAACCGGCCGTGGTCGGGACCGCTACGACGTTCGCCGCGGTGTGGGACGCGCTGCTGCAGGACGTGGCTCATACCGGATCCGCTCTCGCCGTCGCCGCCGGTTCCGTACCCGAATGGATCTCGTCGGTGTCGGAGCGCTCCGCGGCGTGCGCCGCCTGGCTGGCCGCCCCGGACGCCCCGGCGCCGACTTGCGGCCGGGCCATCGACTGGTACGTCGAAGCCCAGATCCACGGCGGCCTCACCCTGAGCGGCGACGTCGCGGCCGTCGTCGCCGACCCTTCCTTCCGGGGTACGACCACCGAAGCGTCCCTGCGCTCCCTCGGCGTCCCGGTGCGCTGGCATCGCGGATACGCCCTGCTCGCGGCCGCCTTCCCGGTCGTGCTGCGCGGCCCGGAGGTGCCGGCGTTCGCCCGGTTCGTCGCCGGTCGCTACGACCGCCGTGTCCTCGACGCCGAGGTGATCGGCCGGGCGGCCCGCTCAGCGGTCCGCTCCCCGGCGGCGTGGGCCCGCTTCGGCACTCAGGGCGAGGTGCTGCAACTGGTCAAGTACCTCTGGCACATCCTGGTGCTGCTCGGCTGAGATCCAGTTCACACCCGCAGCTGTCACGTCTCGCCGGGCGGGCTTGTCTTAGAGGGCGTAACCACCACAACGGTAGGAGCGCACCATGGACGCACGACTGAACCTGTTCGCCTCGCCGATCGCGAGCAAGTCCCTCAAGCACCTGACCGCGGCCGGCCGGGTGCTGGCCGAGTCCACGGTCCCGGCCACCACCCAGGAACTGGTGAAACTGCGGGCCAGCCAGATCAACGGCTGCGGGTTCTGCACCGACATGCACTTCAAGGAGGCCACCGCGGCCGGCGAGACCGCGGTCCGGCTCAACCTGGTGGCGGCATGGCGGGAGGCGACGGCGTTCACCGACGCCGAGCGGGCCGCGCTGGAACTCACCGAGCAGGGCACCCGGATCGCGGACGCGGCGGGCGGCGTCAGCGACGAGGCGTGGGCGAACGCCCGCAAGTACTACGACGAGGAGGAACTCGCGGCGCTGGTGGCCGGGATCGCCCTGATCAACGCGTTCAACCGGTTGAACGTGCTGGTGCGGCAGCCGGCCGGCGAGTATCGGGTCGGCATGTTCGGATGACCGCCGCCCGCTGGTGCCTCGACCGCCGAGCCTTCGCGGAGGAGTAGAACGTGCCCGACGAAACCGGATACCGGCCCCTGCTGTTCTCCATCGCCTACGGGATGACCGGCTCGGTGGGCGACGCCGAGGACATCGTGCAGGACGCGTTCCTCGGCGTCACCCGGGCCCGGCGGGCCGGCACCGCGATCACCGACCCGAAGGCCTACCTGACGACATCGGTGACCCGCCTCGGCATCAACCATCTGCGGTCGGCGCGGGTCAAACGGGAGACGTACGTGGGCAGCTGGCTGCCGGAACCGGTCGTGCTGCCGGCCGACGGCCGCGGCCCGGCCGAACACGCCGAGCTGGCCGACTCGCTGTCGATGGCGTTCCTGGTGATGCTGGAGACACTCACGCCGGTCGAGCGGGCGGTGTTCATGCTGCATGAGGTGTTCGGCTTCAGCCATGCCGAGGTCGCCCGGGTCATAGGCAAGACCGAGGTGAACAGCCGGCAAATCTTCGCCCGCGCCCGTCGGCGTATCGCCGCCGGCCGCCCGCCGGTGGTGGCCGCCGACCAGTCCGTCGCTCCGCCCACCGAACTGGAAGAGTCGTCCCGGCAGCCGGAAGAGTCGTCCCGGCCGGAGGCGCCGTCGCCCCCGGAGCGGGCCGCAACGCCCCGGAAAGCGGTCGCCGGGCAGTCCTCACCGGCTCGGCGAGCGGAGGGCAAGGAACTCGCCAAGCGCTTCTTCGACGCCGCCGCCGGCGGCGACCTGGATGCGCTGCTCGAGACCCTGGCACCCGACGTGATCAGTTACGGCGACGGTGGCGGGAAGGCCCCGGCGCTGGCCACCCCGCTCGCCGGACGGCAGCAGGTCGCCCGCTTCCTGATCGCGTTGTTCGGCAAGCTCGGCCCGGCCGGCTTCACCGCGGACCTGTCCTGGGTGAACGGCCACCCCGGCGCCGTGATCCGCGACGCCGAAGGCCGGGTGGCCAGCGTGACCGAGCTGGAGATCGTCGGCGGCGTCGTCCAGGCCGTCCGCGGCGTCGTCAACCCGGACAAGCTCTCCCACCTGGGTCCGGTAGCCGACCTCTCCGGCCAGACCTGACCTGGTGGTCCGCTGCCCGGACACCGACACGGGGCGGTGCCCGGGCAGCGCACAGGCGTCGGCAGGGCCGATCAGGACTCGATCGGCTCGCCCGCCACCAGGGCCGCGACCAGCCGCTCCCCGTGCGGCCACGGCCCGAAGCCCGTCCGGGAATCCAGATGCCCGACCGCCCCCGCGTCCACCACCTGCGCACCCCATACCCGGGCGTTCTCCCGCGCCGCCTCGAACGACGAGTGCGGATCGTCCCGGCTGGCGACCACCACCGTCCGGAACGGCAGCGGGCTCCGCGGCGTCTCCATCTGGCCGCTGACGTCCGGCGGCGTCACCTGCAGCGCCGCCGTCACCAGGCCCGCATGCGGCTCGTGGCCGTGCTCGGCGGCCCAGAACGCCACCGTCAGGCACCCGGCACTGTGCGCCACCAGCACGACCGGCTCGTCGCCGGCCCGGATCGCGGTGTCGAGCGCCGCCACCCGTTCCGCCGGCACATAGGGCGGGCTCGGCGGCTCGGGCGCCCACCGGAACCGGCCGGGCCGCTCGCGCACCCACTGCCACGACCAGTGCCCGTCCAGAGCCTTCCCCCGGCCGGGGACGAGCAGGACCCGGGTCACCACTCCCGCCAGGTGTCGGTGATCTCGTGCGGTTTCAGCCCGCGCCGCCCGGTCAGCGCCTCGACGTCGATGCCGGCGCCGGTGAGAACCACCTCGATGTATTCCGCGAGGTCCTCCCGCTCGCCGGTCTCGATGCGCCCCTCCTCCTCGTCGATATCGTTGAGCCTGGTCACGACCCGCTCCACCGCGGCCCAGACCGCGTCGTCGCCGGAACCGTCGAGCCGGGCGACCTCCTGCTCGTAGGCCCCCAGCGCCCGGTCGACCGCGGCCGTGAAGTCGTCGGGCCACAGCTCGGGCGCATAGGCCTCGTCCGCCGTCATGGTGCCGGCAGCCACCGCCGCCGTCTGCGCGGCTGCTTCACGTCGCCATCGCGTGCTGGGTCGCTCACTCATGCCCGTGAACATAGACGCACCCCCCGACAAAACCGCGTGCTTGCGTTTGCCGCCGTCGAATCCGGGAACGCGCCGCGCGTGACGAGACCCCGATCCTGGCCGATGGATCCCGACGAAGCGCGCAACACGCTCTGCGCCGAGCTGGGACCCGCCTGGCGCGTCTCCTACGCCCGCAACAGCGGGCGGTTCCGGGCGGTGCGCGGGCACGAGTCGGGCTGCTCGACGGTGGAGGCCACCGATCCAGCCGTGGTGATCGCCGCGGTGGAGGCGTATTTCGACGAGGAACCGGCCGACGACCCGGTCCCGTTCGTACCGTGCCGGTCCTGCACCTGCCCTGCCCCACCCCCGGCCCGCCCGGCAGAGTGAGCCGGGCCACCAGCTCGAGCGGCCGGCGGGCGGGGCAGCGCGCCGGTCCAGGATCCGCCAGGATGGGCGGATGGCTGAGGACCTGTGGGCGGCTGCCGACCTGGTGACACCGATGGCCATCCGCGTCGCGGCGACGCTGCGGCTGGCAGACCATCTAGAAGCCGGATTGCGTGCGCCGGAAGCACTCGCCGCCGCCACCGGAACCCATCCCGACGCCCTGGCCCGGCTGATGGCGCACCTGGTCACCGCCAGCATCCTGACGCCGTCCCACGAGCTGACAGCTCTCGGCGAGCAGCTGCGCGACGACCACCCCGGCGGCGCCCGCGCCTGGCTGGACCTCGACGGCGCGCTCGGTCACGCCGAGTTGAGCTTCGTGGAGTTGCTGCATGCGATCCGCACCGGCGAACCGGGTTACCAGCGGCACCACGGCCGGCCGTTCTGGGACGACATGGCCGCCGACCCGGCCCGGCAGGCCTCGTTCGACGCGCTGATGGGCGCACGCCTCACCGGCGACCTGCCGGCCGTCGCCACCGCCTATCCGTGGGACCGCCTCGGTCACGTGATCGACGTGGGCGGCGGCAGCGGTGACCTGCTGATCGCCATTCTGACGGCGCATCCCGGCCTGCACGGCACCGTCGTCGACCTGCCCGGCCCGGCCGCCCGCGCCGAGCGGGCCTTCGCCGGGGCCGGGCTCAGCGACCGTGCCCGCGTCCACCCCGGCAGCTTCTTCGACCCACTCCCGCCCGCAGACAGCCCGCTGCCTGAAGACAGCTCGCCACTCGCGGACAGCTCGCCACTCGGGGGAAGCCCGCCGCCTGGAGGCAACGTGTCGACAGGAGACCAGCTAGCCACCGGCTACGTGCTTTCCGGCGTTCTGCACGACTGGAACGACGAGGATGCCACTGCGATCCTGCGCCGCTGCGCGGAGACCGGCGGCACGGTCATCCTGGTCGACCACTTCGGCGTGGAGCACACCTCCGGCGACCTGCGCATGCTCTGTTACGTCGGCGGCCGGGAACGCACCCTCGACCAGGTCACCGCCCTCGCCGCGACGGTCGGCCTGCGGCGCGGCTCGGTGCGGCCGGCCGGTTCCCGCTCGATCGTCGACTTCAGCCCGGCCATGCCCAGCTAGGAGTGCGCACCATCCCATCAGTGGTCTGCTCGCCGAGCCGGCACCCGGTACAGCCGTGAGCGGTGCGGCGCTGCGGCAGTGAGCGGTGGCGCGGTGCCCGGTGCCCGGTGTGGGTTTGACAGGTGTGACCGGTAGTCGGTGGTGCGGGCGTGACAAACCGGTGGCCGGTGGCGCGGCGGCCGGGGTGGGCGTGACGAAGCGGTGCCCGTGGCCGGTGGGGGGCCGTGACAAAGCTGTGGCGGTGGCCGGTGTGGGCGTGACAAAGCTGTGGCGGTGGCCGGTGTGGCGGCGCGCCGGCTTACCGCCGATCCTCCAGGGCCGCCTTCACCAGGGCGAGAGCTTTCTCCGGCGGCAGGCCCAGGGCGCGTGTCGTCTCCGCGTACACCATCGCTGCTTGGTGGGCCCGCCGGGACGTCCCCGCCGCCCGCGCCGTGATCACCGTGCCGGCCCGGCCTCGGGTTTCCACCAGTCCGGCCTGTTCCAGCTCGCGGTAGGCGCGGGCGACCGTGTTGGCCGCCAGGCCGAGGTCGCCGGCGAGCCGGCGCACCGGCGGGAGTTTCGCGCCGGCCGCGAGGGTGCCGTCCGCGGCCAGCTCGGCGATGCGCAGCCGAACCTGTTCGTAGGGTGGTTCGGCCGCGCCGGGGTCGATGGTGATGTCCATCAGATCAGTTTCGGCGGTGTGTTGCCCACCGCGATGATGGCCCGCCGCAGCGGCACGAGGGCCAGCAGGACGCCGCCGATCAGGAAGAACGCCATCAGCGAGATGATGCCGAGCCGGTAGCTGTTGGTGAGCTGGAAGATCACGCCGAAGAACAGCGGGCCGAGCCAGCTGGTGCCCTTGTCGCTGATCTCGTAGAAACCGTAGTACTCGCCTTCCTTGCCGGCCGGGATGAGCTGGGAGAACAGGCTGCGGCTCAGCGCCTGGCTGCCACCCATGACCAGGCCGATGCCGGCGCCGAGCAGCATGAACGGCAGTGGTTCGCCCTCGGGCAGCCAGTAGGCGGCGGTGACGACGCCCAGCCACAGGGTGAGCGAGAGCAGCACGGTCTTGCGGGCGCCGATCCGGTTGGCCAGCGCGCCGAGCAGCAGGGCACCGCCGAAGGCGAGGAACTGGACGATCAGGATGGTCAGGATCAGCGTGGACTGCGGGAGTTTCAGTTCCTCGGTGCCGAACTGGCTGGCCAGCGTGATCACGGTCTGGATGCCGTCGTTGTAGATCAGGAAGGCGCCGAGGAAGGCCAGTGTCAGCGGGTAGGCGCGCATCGCCTTGATGGTGTGCCCGAGTTGCCGGAAGCCGTCGGTGAGCACGTTGCCCCGGGCGGCCGCCTCGGCTGCCGCGGCGCTCGGGCGTTCGCGCAGCCAGAGCAGCGGGAGCAGGGTGAACCCCGCCCACCAGACGCCGGCCGACACGATCGACCAGCGGGCGACGTCGAGGGTGGCCTGCGGGCCGGCGTTCTCGTCGAGGGACATCACCGCGATCAGGTTGAGCAGCAGCAGCAGGCCGCCGCCGAGGTAGCCGATCGCCCAGCCCCGGCTGGAGATCCGGTCGCGGTCGTCGGGACCGGCCAGTTGCGGCAGGAACGAGTTGTAGACGACCACGGCCGCGCCGAACGCGATGTTGGCGATCACGAAGAGCAGGCCGCCCAGCAGGTAGCGGTCGCCGGTGACGAAGGCGAACGCGATGGTGGCTCCGGAACCGATGAACGCGGCGCCGGCGAGCAGCGGCTTCTTGCGGGTCGCCCGGTCGGCGACGGCGCCCATCACCGGTAGCACGAAGACGGTGAGCAGGACCGACAGCGACACCAGATAGGCGAAGTAGGAGCCGGCGGCGACGGTGATGCCGAACGGCCGGACCACGCCCTCGCACTCGTCGGCGTCGATCGCGCAGCCGGACGCGATCTCGGTGACGGTGGTGAGGAACGGGCCCAGGAAGACGGTGACCACCGACGTGTTGAACGCGGACATCGCCCAGTCGTAGAAGTACCAGCCGGTGCGTTCCCGCTTACCGGCCTGCTGGGGTGGGGTCTCGCCGGTCACGGTCATCGATCGCGCTCCTGGTTGTCGTGAGGTGCGCGCACATGATGCCACCCGGCGGCGTTCAGCGGGAGATGTGGATCACTGTTCACCGGGAGTCCACCAGCGCGCCAGGGCGCTGGTTGCGGGGTCCTCGTCGGCGGCGAGCACGGCCCAGGGGTCGGCGCCGTCCGGCAGGTCGGCCCCGGCGTACGCGGCGAGCTCGTCCGCGCCGACCGGTTCGGTGTGCGGGGTGAAGCCTTCGGGGTCGGCCACGCCGAGGGTGCCGGGGTCGATCCACGGGAAGCCGTCGACGGGTTCGGGCAGGTCGCCGACGTCGATGGCCGGCGGGAAGACGGTGTCGTCGGTGGCGACGGGGTCGCCGAGATCGGCGATCTCCGTCTCGGCGAGCTCGGGCGTTTCGGGCTGGTCGGGCGTGTCCCAGTCGGGCAGCAGGTCGTCGGGGGCGGGCGCCGGCAGCTCCTGATGGTCAAGATCCGGGAGGTCGTCCGGGACGTCGAAGTCGTCGTCCCAGTGGTGGTCGGTCATCGTGAGAGCCTTTCCCGGTCGTCGTCGATCGGTGTGGGGGTCAGGGCGCGGGCGCGCAGCAGGGCCTCGTCGGCCTGCCGCAGCCGGGTGACGGCGGCGTCGTGGTGCTGCAGGGCCGCGGCGCGGCGCCGGGCGCGGCCGGCGGCGTCCTCGGCGATCGCCGCGTCGATCTCGGCGATGTGGGTGTCGAGTTCGCGCAGCCGTCGTTCGATGGCGTCGTCGAGGGCGACCGACAGGGCGTACTGCAGGTCGGTGAAGCGGGTGCTGATCTCGTCGGCGAGCGCGGCGCGGGCTTCGGCGAGCACGTCGCGCAGCCAGGTCTGGGCCTGCCGGCGGTCGTTGTGCACGCGCCGCCGGTACAGCACGTACCCGCCGGCGGCCAGGCCCAGTCCGATGCCGGCGAACGGGATGAGCAGGCTACCGGCGACGCCCATGGCGGACATGCCCAGCACCGCGCCGCGGCCGGCGACCAGGGCGATGCCGCCGGCGGACATGGCGATCAGCATGTTGTCGCCGGAGCCGGTGCGCGGCGGCCCGGCGGCCAGCGCGTGCCGCAGGGTGGCGCTGAGCCGGCTGAGGGTGGCGGCGAGCCGTTCGGCGTCGAAGGCCTCCGCGAGGACCCGTTCGGCGACGTCGTGATAGGTGGTCTCCAGGCGCTGGGACAGGCCGGCGGCGACCGCCTGCAGCTGGGTGTCGACCTCGTCGGGCAGTGCGGCCAGGTCGTCGGGGCGGGCCTTGTCGATGCGTTCGGCGAGTTCGTGCTGCACCTCACCGACGCGGGTGCGCAGGTAGCCGACGGTTTCGACCCGGGCGCGCTGGATCTCGGTGCTCAGCCGCAGGCTCCACTGCCGGGACTCGGTGCGTTTGCGGCCGGCCAGGGCGGCGCGTTCGGCGCGGGCCTCGGCCTGCCGGCGCGGGTCGGCGGCGGCCGCCTGCACCCGGGCGTCGGCGGCGGCGCGCAGCCGGTCCAGGTCGCTGCGGGCGGCGCGCAGCACGTTGGCCAGTTGCAGCTGGTGGCCGCGGCCGGCCAGCTCGACCAGCGCGTGTTGCAGCCCGGCGACGCGGGACTCGTCGGTGAGCGCGTCGCGGGTGGCGGTGTCACCGGTCAGCGCCAGCTCGGCCAGGCGGGCGGAGACCGGGAACCAGGGCGCCGCGGCGAAGCGGGGGGCGTGCGCCTGCAGCAGGGCGCGGTTGTCGTCGGCGATGGTGCGCCACTGCGGGTACGCGTCGATCTTGGTCAGGGCGAAGACGACGGCGTCCACGCGTTCCGTGGCGGCGGACAGGAAGTCCAACTCGGGCTGGGACAGCGGGGCGGACGCGTCGGCGACGAACAGCAGCGCGGTGGCCCGGCGCACCGCGTCCAGCGCGATGGTGGCGTGCGCCGGGTCGAGGCCGCCGGCGCCGGGGGTGTCGAGCAGGCTCAGATAGCGCAGCAGCGGCGCCGGGTGGGTGACTTCGATGCGCCGGGCCCGTTGTCTGCCGGTGGCCCAGCCGGCCAGGTCGTCGACGTCGACCGGTTCGCCGCCGCCGGGCAGCCACGCCCGGGCGGTGAACGTCTCGCCGGGCACGAAGCTCAGGTAGGCCGCGGTGGCGACGGCGGCGTCCACCGGGGACAGTCCGGGCACCCCGAGCAGGGCGTTGACCAGGCTGCTCTTGCCGCGTTTGGTCTCACCGACGACGACCACACCGGGCCGGGTGAGGTGTGCGCGGCGCAGCTCGGCCAGGTCGGCGGCCGCGTCCGGGTCGGCGGTGCGCAGGTAGGACAGGGTGTCGCGGACCGCGGTGTCCAGTTGCACGGTCAGGTCGGTCATCGCCGCATCTCCTGGGCCAGCAGGTGGAAGCCCCGGTGCGCGACCTGGGCGATGCGGGCCTGCGCCGGTCCGGCTCCGTCGACCGCGTACGCCCGCCAGCGGCCGGCCGCGCTGATCGCGGCGGCTGCCAGGTCGGCCGGCCCGGCCTCGGGCAGGCGCAGGATCCAGCGTGGGTCGTCGGAGGTGGCCAGGCGGATCAGCTCCTGTTCCCAGTCCGGCGGCAGCGGCACCGAGCCGCCGGCCGCCCGTTGCGCCGCGTCCAGCAGTCGCAGCCGGTGATAGGCCGGGTCGCGCAGCGCCGCTTCGAGGGCGTCGCGGATGGTGGCGCGGGCTCTCGGGTCGGCGGTGTAGCCGGCGAGCCGTTCCAGCCGGGTCAGCGCCCAGCCGGCCTTGATCGCGTCCGAGCGCCAGCGGAACGTCTGGTCGACCGTGTCGCGCAGCCGGGCGAAGCCGGACGCCGCGTAGAGCCGGCGCACCAGCTCGCCGGTGCCCAGGCGCGGCTCGGCGGCCAGGTTCGCGCAGGCGTAACCGATGCCGTACAGGTCGAGGCGGGTGAGCAGCCGCTCGCGCTGGTCCTCCTCGACCGGGGCGGGCCGGCTGCGGAACAGGTCGGCGGAGGTGAGCAGCAGGGCAAGGTCGGCGGCGGGCAGCGCGGCGAGCCGGGCCAGCGCGTCGCGGTCGGCGGCGGTGAGCCGGCCGGCCTCGGCGGTCTCGGCCAGCAGCGCGGACACCGGCACGACATCCCCGACGGTACGCGCCAGCAGTCCCGCCTGCTGCGCGGCGAGCGGACCGGCGACCGGCCACGGGTCGTCCGCCCCGCCGACCAGGGTGTCGATCTTGCCGAGCACGCCGAGCGCGTTGATCGGGCTGGTCGCCATCCGGGCCGACGCGGTGTGGAAGGCCTCCAGCGCGCGCAGGTCGTCGGCGCGCACCGCCTGGGTGAACACGTAGACCACGGCCTCGGCGGCGGCGACCTCGTCGGCCGAGCCGGCGTCGATGCCGACCGCCTCCTCGGCGCGGGAGCTGCCGGCCCCGTCGGTCGACGCGAGCCCGGGGGTGTCGACCACGGTCAGCTCGCGCAGCCGGTCGCTGGTCAGGGTCACGTCCACGTACGCGATCCGGGCCGCGGGGGTGCCGAGCCGGCCGGGGACCATGCCGTCGTCGTCGAGCGGCACGCTGCGCCGGTCGCCGTCGCGGGTGACCACGTGCACGCAGTCGGCGGGGCCGTACCGGAAGCGGGTGACCACCCGGGTGCACTCGCCGGCCGCCGTGGGGGCGACGCGACGGCCGATCAGCGCGTTGACTAGTGTCGACTTTCCGGCTTTCAGACGACCCGCGATCGCTACGCGTAACGGGTCACGGAGACGGTCGCCGATCTGTCGTACCTGGCCAGCAGCGTCGGAAGGGGTTCTCGTGACGATCTCGTGACAGAGAGTCGCGACGCCGGTGGTGAGGGGCCCGGTCACCACGACTCGTCAGTGCGGCACACCGTCGGCGACAATGTGCGTACCGCGGCTGTCGTCGTCACGAGAAGGGCCTTTCCGTCGCAGCGGTGACAGGTCTTCGACGCCTGCCCGCTGCACAGCCTACGGATGCCGGGGTCGCGGCGGGGATCCCGAGTTCGTGCCAGTGAGGGGGGAGCGCCGGTGGCGGACGACCCGGAGGTGGCCGCCCGCGACGCCCTGCGCCAGGGGCCCGCGCTCGTCGTGCTGACCGGGCCGCCCGGCTGCGGCCGCAGCACCCTGCTGCGCCGGACAGCGGCGGCGGTGCCCGGCCCGGCGCACGTCGGCGGTGGTCTGGCGATGCTGGCCACGGTGCCGGCGCTGGCGTTGTCCCGGGCGGTGCGGGCCCGGCTGCCCGCCGAGGACGTGCACCTGCTCGCCGAGGCGGTCCGTTCCCGGGTGCGCGGCGGCCTGCTCGTGCTCGACGACCTGCAGCACGCCGACCCGGCCACGATCGCGGCGCTGCCGCACATCGCCCGGCACTGCCGGGTGCTCGTCGCGTTGCGCACCCCGCATCGTCTCGACGAACCGGCGGTGGCCGGCCTGCGCGCCGCGGCCTCCGCCTGGCTCCCGGTGCCGCCGCTTCCCGCCGCGGCCGCGGCCGCGCTGGCCCGGCAGACCGCGGCCGGTCTCGACGACGCCGCCGCCGCGGCGGTGACCGCCCGGGCCGGCGGCAACCCCCTGGCGATCATCGCGCTGGCCCGGCAGGCGGCGGCCGGCCGCGCTCCCGTCGGCGAGGACATCGACCAGGTGGCGTACGCGATAGCCGCCGCGCTCGCAGACCTGTCCCGACCGGCCCGCACCGCCCTGGCCGCGCTCGGGTTGCTCGGCCGCCCGGCGCCGCCCGCCCTGCTCGGCACCGGCGCCGCCGAGCTGCTCGCCACCGGGCTGGTCACCGCCGAGCCGACCGGCGCGCTGCTGCCGGTGTCGGCCTATGTGGCGGAGACCGCCGCGGGCCTGCTCGACGCCGCCGCCCGCACCGACCTGCACACCCGGCTGGCCGAGCTCACCCCGCCCGCGGAAGCCGCACGGCACCTCGCCGCCGCCGGGGACACCGCGGGGGCGTACCGCCGTGCCCTCACCGCCGCCGACCGGGCCGCCGGTGGAGAACGCGCCGCGCTGCTGCTGTTCGCCTGCGGCCTGACCGTGCCCGTCGACCCCCGGGTCCGGCTGGCCGCGGCCGACGCCGCGCTGTCCGCCGGCCGCCCGGCCGAGGCCGCCGAGGTCCTGCGCCCGGTCGCCGCCACCCCGGCCACCCAAGCCGCCGGGACCGAACCGCCGGCCGGGCCCGCGCCGCTGACGGTGGAGGCGGCCGTGCTGCGCGGTGAGGCGCTGCTGCAGGCCGGTGACCCGGTCGCCGCCCGCGACGCCGTCCGGGCGGTGCCGGACACCGCGGCCGCGCCCGCGATCGACGGCCGGGACCGGGTGCTGCTGCTCGCCGCGCTGGGCACCGAGCCGATGGCGGCCCGCGACCTCGCCGACAAGATCGCCGTCCGGCACCCGGCGCCGTCGCCGGGGATCGCCGCCGCGCTCGCCGCGGTGCGGGCCGCGCACCGGGTGCCCGGCTGGGACACCGCGCTGGCCGCGGCCGCCGAACCCGGCGGCGATCCGATGATCACCCGGTGGAGTGCCTGGCTGCTGGTCGAGCACCTGGCGGCGGACGGCTGCCTGGTGGACTCGGCCCGGGTGGCGTTGCGGGCGGCGCGGGCCAGCGGGGAGGCGCTCGCCTACGGCTGGCAGACCCGGTTCCTGGCGGCCGCCGACTGGGCCCTGGCCCTGCATGGCCACCAGCTCGACCTGCCGCCCACCGCACCGCCCGGCCAGGAGGCCGGACCGGCCGGTCCGCAGCCGCCCGCCGGGCCTGATTTCGGGGCGCTGACCCCCGCGGTCTCCTCCGGCGCTGCCCAGGTCACCGCCGCCGGCGCGCCGCAGCCCGAACCGGTCGGTCCGGATCTCGGCTGGGACGGCGCGGAAGGCGTGCTGCGGCGGGCCGCGAACCTCACCGACCGCACGCTGCCGGCCGAGGCCGCCGCCTACGCGAGCGCCGCGACCGCCCTGATCGAGGCGGACACCGGCCTGCTCGCGGCGGCCCGTTCCCGGCTGGGCGGGACCCCCGGGCATCCCGCCCCGGCGTGGGCCGGGCACCCGGCGCCGGCCTGGGTGGCCCGCGAGGCGGCCTGGCTGGACGGGCAACCGGACCGGGCCGTCCGCGACCCGGCATCGACCGGCTCCGGGCTGCTCGCCGGCCTGCACGCGATCACCGCCCGGTGGGCCGGGCACGATCTCGGGGCGCCCGGCACCGCGGCCGTGCCGGTCGGGCTGCCCGGCGCCGCCCGCCGGACCCTGACCGCGTGGGCGGTCGGCACGGGGTTCTCGGCGGCCGCCGACGGGTGGCGGCCGGTGGCGTTGCGCGAGCAGGTGCGCTGCCTGATCGCGGCCGGGCTGGTCGAGGCGGACCGGGACCGGGCGGTCGCCGCGCTGCTGCGGGCCGAGGAACTCGCCGACCGGGCCGGCCTCGCCGTCCTCGCCGGCCGGGCCCGCCGAGGGCTGCGCCGGCACCAGGTGCACCGGGATACTCGTAGTCCGCGTTCCGGGGGCCGGCTCACCCAGCGGGAGACCGACGTGCTGCGCCTGGTCGCGGCCGGCGAGCCGACCCGCCGGATCGCCGGGCAGCTGGGCATCTCCGCGGAGACCGTCGACACGCACATCCGGGCGAGCATGCGCAAGCTGGGCGCCCGGACGCGGACCGAGGCTGCCGCACTGGCCTTCGCCCCCGACACCAACGACATCGAGGATGGCCGGTGATAAGACAGCCCGACGCCCCACGCCACGTGGTCGCGACGTCCGCCGAGGCTGACACGGTCCTGCGCCGCCTGGCCCGGGAGGGCTGGACGCCGCGATCCGGGTTCGCCCTGCCCGACCCGTCCTGGGACGTCGGCGCCGCCCGCCTGGTCCTGCACGGCCGGATCGCCGACGACGACACCGAGACGGTGCAGTTGGCCGTCCTCGCCGCGGCCCGTGGCGCCGGGGTGGTGGCGATCTGCGACACCGAGTCGCCGGCCGGCCGGGCACTGGTCGACGACCTGGGCCGGCTGGGGCCGGTGAACAGCGGCATCGACGGCACCGACGTGATCGCCAACCTGATCCCGGAGCAGCGGGCCCTGCTGGACCGGCTGGCCGCCGGGGACACCATCGCGGCGGCTGCGGCCGCCGAGTTCCTCTCCCTGCGTACGGCCAATCGGCGCATCGCCGAGGCCCGGGCGCTGTTCGGCGTCCGCACCACCCGCGAGGCCGTGCTGGCCTATCTGCGGCAGCGGCAACGGCAGCCGGAATGAGACAGTTCCTGATCGGCGGGGCCCGCCCGGTCGGCCGGATCGGGTTCGGCGCGATGCACCTGGAGCCCGGCCCCGCCGCGGCGGCGGTGGCGCGGCGCGCGGTCGAGCTGGGCGTCACCCTGATCGACACCGCCCACCTGTACGGGTGGGGCGCCAACGAGGAACTGCTCGCCGAGGCGTTGTGGCCGTACCCTCCCGAGCTGCTGATCGCCACGAAGGTGGGGGTCGCGCCGCCGTCCGGTGATCGCGACGCCCGGTTGTGCGGGGACCCGGCTTTCCTGCGGGCCCAGGTCGACGAGGGCCTGCGCCGGCTGCGGCTCGAGCGGATCGAGCTGTTGCAGCTGCACCGGGTGGATCCGCAGGTGCCGCTCGCCGATCAGGTGGGCACGCTGCGCGAGCTGCGGGACGCCGGGAAGATCGCGCATATCGGGTTGTCCGAGGTGACGGTGGAGCAACTCGCCGCAGCGCGGGGGATCGTCGAGATCGCGAGCGTGCAGAACCGGTACAACCTGGTGGCCCGCGACGCCGAGGCGGTGCTGGACGCCTGCACGCAGGCGGGCATCGCGTTCCTGCCGTGGCGGCCGGTGCAGCCCGCGGTCGCCGCCGACGGCGCCGTCGCCGAGGTGGCCGCCGAGCTGGGGGCGACGCCGGCGCAGGTGGCGCTGGCCTGGCTGCTGGAGCGCTCCCCGGTGGTCCTGCCGATTCCCGGTACTGCGTCGCCGGCCCACCTGGCCGAGAACGTGGCCGCCGCAGCCCTGCGGCTCACCCCCGCACACCGCTCCCGCCTCGACCATCTCAGCGTGTGAAGTTCGGGTCGCGGTGCGGGCCGAACTTCACACACAGAAAGCCCTCGTGCGTGACGCCCGTTCTTGTGTGTGAAGTTGTGGTTGCTATGTGGGCGTGACTTCACACGGTTCAGCGGGCCAGGTACGTCTCGATGGCCTCGATCACGAGCGCGTGGTCGTCGGCCTGGGGGAGACCCGAGACGGTGACGACGGCCACCACACCCGCGCCGGTCACGCGTACCGGGAAGGCGCCACCGTGCGCCGCGAACAGCGCGGGATCGACGCCCAGCTCGGGCCCCAGGGTCTTGCCGCCCGCGGCCAGCCGGCGGCCCACCAGGTACGAGGAGGCACCGAACCGGTTGACGACGCGGACCTTGCGCGCGATCCACGCGTCGTTGTCGGCGGTGGCGCCCGGCAGGGCGGCGTGGAACAGCTGCTGCTCGCCACGGCGGATGTCGATCGCCACCGGCAGCTGCCGTCCGGTGGCCAGGCCGACCAGCAGGCTGCCCAGCGCCCACGCGTCGGTCTCGTCGAACTTGGGGAAGACCAGGCGCCGTTCCTGTTCCTCGATGGTGGCGATCAGCTTCTGCGGGTCCTCGCTCATGCCGCCATTGTGTCGCCCGGCCCCGGCCCACTCAAGATCAGCCAGCTTCCTTGTGTGTGAAGTTGCGCCCGCATAGCGACCCGAATTTCACACACCAGGGTGGAGGTCACGATTCCTGCCAGTGCAGGTAGCCCAGCCGGGCGATCAGGGCGAGGACCACGACGAGCAGGACGATGCGCACGAAGCCGGCGCCGCGCCGCAGGGCCATCCGGGCGCCGATCAGCGCGCCGATGACGTTGCAGACGGCCATGCCGGCGCCGAGCATCCAGGCGACGTGCCCGGTCGCGGCGAACACGACCAGAGCGCCCAGGTTCGTCGCGGTGTTGACGATCTTCGCCATCGCCGAGCCGTGCAGGAAGTCGGCGCCGATGATCGTGGTGAAGGCGAGCACCAGGAACGTGCCGGTGCCGGGGCCGATCAGCCCGTCGTAGAGGGCGATCACGCCGCCGGCCACCCCGACCGCGATGCCGCGCCGCCACGGGGTGCGCTTCTCCATGTGTTCCTGCAGGCCCATCTGTGGGCGCACCGTGACGAACACCGCGACCGCCACCAGCACCGCGATGATCACCGGCCGGTACGCGCTCGCCGGGATCCCGCCGGCCAGCGCGGCCCCGCAGCCGGAGCAGAGCAGTGCCAGACCCGCCGCCGGCCCGGCCACCCCCCAGTCGATCTTCGTCTTGCGGGCGAAGGCGACCGCCGCGGTGCTGGTCCCGCAGATGGCGGCGAGCTTGTTGGTGCCGAGCGCGGTCGCCGGGTGCAGCTGCGGGGCGGCCACCAGAAGGGCCGGCAGCAGGAGCAGGCCACCGCCGCCGACCACCGCGTCCACCCAGCCCGCGGCAGCCGCCGCGAGCAACAGAGTGACGATCACCGGCGGCGGTTGCTCTGCAGCCAGGCGCCGATCAGCGCTCCGGCGATCAGCAGCGTCAAGACGCAACACCACGCCTTGAAGAACATTCATTTCTCCCGTTGCTAGGGTCGGGCCTGTGCACCTGGCCACCTTCAACCTGCTCCACGGCAGGTCGCTGTCCGACGGAACCGTACACGCCGACCGGATCACCGCCGCGATCGCCGACCTCGACGCCGACGTGCTGGGACTGCAGGAGGTGGACCGGGCCCAGCCGCGCAGCGGACTGCTCGACCTGACCGCCCTCGCCGCCGACACGCTCGGCGCCGCCGCCCACCGGTTCGCCGCCGCCGTCGTCGGCACCCCCGGCCACGTCTGGGAGCCCTGGCACTCGGGGGCCGACATCGCGCACCCGCAGTACGGGATCGCGCTCGTCAGCCGCTACCCGGTGCAGCGGTGGCAGATCACCCAGCTGCCGGCGTCGCCCATGCGGTCGCCGGTCTACGTGCCCGACGGCGGGTTCCTGCTGCTGCGCGACGAGCCGCGGGTGCTGCTCGCGGCCGTGGTGGAGACCCCGCACGGGCTGATGACCGTGGCCACCACCCACCTGTCGTTCGTGCCGGGCTGGAACGTGCGGCAGCTGCGCCACGCCGTCCGGGCGCTGCGGGCCCTGCCGGCGCCGCGGGTGCTGCTCGGCGACCTGAACATGCCGGCCGGGCCGGTACGCGCGTTCACCGGGTGGCGGCCCCTGGCCCGGGCGGCGACGTTCCCCAGCCCGGCACCCAAGACCCAGCTCGATCACGTGGTCGCGGACACCCGCGGACTGGCCGAGCTGGGCCGGGTGGTGGAGGTGCGCACCCCGCAGGTGGACGTCTCCGACCACCGGCCGCTCGTCGTCCGGCTGGACC
This sequence comes from Actinoplanes sp. 13, assembly GCF_056134165.1. NCBI lineage: Bacteria > Bacillati > Actinomycetota > Actinomycetes > Micromonosporales > Micromonosporaceae > Actinoplanes > Actinoplanes sp. 13. The sequence goes on from NZ_JBVYOQ010000015.1 coordinate 88,728, forward strand.
GCTGATCACTTCGCCGGGCGCAGGAACACGTCCTCCAGGCCGTCCACCGGGTCCCACTGCTCACCGATCTTCTTGAACCCGAACCCGGCGATGGTGGCCCGCGACCCCACATTGTCCGGCCGGATGCTGGCGCGTACCGCCGTCACCGCCGGATCCGCGTCGACGCGCCGCAGCAGCGTCGCCAGGATCTGTTTGGCGTGACCGCGCCGCCGGTGCTCCGGATCCACCGAGTACGCCACCTCGACCACCCCGTTCTCGTCCGGCGGCCCGTGGAACCCGCCGTGGCCGACGACGACGCCGCCCGGCTCCACGATCGCCGCCGCGGCGATCCAGTCGGCCGCGGCCGGGTCCTTGCGGATGTCGTCCAGGCGGATCTCCCACAGCCACTTCTCGTCGACCAGGAACGGCGTCAGCGGATGCCCGGCGGCGGCGCTCGCGGCATCGAGGTCCCCGGCGATCAAAGCGGCGAGGGCGGCGGGGGAGAGCTTCAGGAAACGGATGGACGCCATGCCCGCATGATCACACACAGTTGTGGGTCGGCACACATGCCAGTTGTGCACAACTGAATTGGGTACTACCGTTCGGGTCATGCGAGAGAGCACCGCGCTGGACGACATGATCTGCTTCCAGCTCTACGCGGCCAGCCGCGGCATGACCGCCCTCTACCGCACCATGCTCGACCCGCACCAGCTCACCTACCCGCAATACCTCGTGCTCCGCGTCCTCTGGCACGACGGCCCCACTACCGTCCGTGACCTGGGCCGGGCCCTCGTCCTCGACAGCGGCACCCTGTCCCCACTGCTCAAACGCCTGGAGGCGCAGGGCCGCATCCGCCGCGAACGCAGCGCCGCCGACGAACGCGTCGTCTGGATCCACGCCACGGACGCCGGCACCGCGCTGCGCGACGAGATCGGCGACCTCACCCAGCAACTCGTCTGCGCCACCGGGCTCACCCACGACGAACTCACCCAACTGCACCAGCTGCTCAGCCGCGCCCGCGGCAGGACGACCGTCCCCGCAACGGAAGGAAACCCGTCATGACCTCCGCCCTCTACACCGCCTCCGCCACCGCCACCGGAGACGGCCGCAGCGGCCACATCCGCTCCACCGACGGCGTCCTCGACCTCGACCTCGCCGTCCCCAAGGAGCTCGGCGGCCCCGGCGGCGCCCTCACCAACCCCGAGCAGCTGTTCGCCGCCGGGTACGCCGCCTGCTTCCACAGCGCCGTCAAGCGCGTCGCGAGCAACCAGAAGATCACCCTCACCGACACCGCGATCACCGTCGACGTCGGCATCGGCCCGCTGCCCACCGGCGGCTTCGGCCTCTCCGTCACCATCGAGGCCGAACTGCCGGGCCTCGACGAGACCACCGCCAAGGGCATCCTCGACGCGGCACACCAGCTCTGCCCGTACAGCAACGCCACCCGCGGCAACGTGGAAGTCCAGCTCACCGTCGCCTGACCCGCCGACGACGGGGCAGCGGCGGGCCGTCACGCCAACTCGCGCAGGATCCGATTGGTCCGGTTCGCCTGCACCGCCGCCCGCTGCTGCTCCGCCGTCACCTCGATGTACGACTGCGACGTCGCCAACGACGCATGCCCCAGCAACCGCATGATCTCCGAAGCGTTCGCCCCGTCCTCGGCCAGCCGCGTCGCGAACGTATGCCGCAAGGCATGCAACTGCGCACCCCGCGGCACCCGGTCACCGATCCCGGCCCGCCGATAACACGACCGCACCAGATATTGCAGACCACCCCGCTGCAACACCGCACCCCGCCGATCCACCAGCAGGGGAGCGGCCGGCTGCACCCGCCCGAACCGCACCCGCCGCGAATCAAGATAACGCCCCACCGCCGCGTCCAGCCCGCCGTCGATCGGCACCGTCCGCGGCCGCCCGCCCTTCCCGGCCACCTCGATCCGCCGCTCACCGGCACGGCCCGCCAGCGAACCCACCCGCAGCGCCAGCATCTCCGACAGCCGCAACCCGGCACACAACGCCAGCGCCAGCACCACGACATCACGCTCCGGCCACGGATCCCGCTGCCGATCATCAGCAGTGCTCACCGTGCGTAACAAAACCTCCGGAGTATCCTCACCGCGCAGCGGCTTGGGGGAGAGGGTCACCGGGCGCGGCTTGTCCACCGCGGGCATCGGATTCCCGGCCACCACACCCTCGGTCACCAGGAAAGTGAAGAACGCATTCCACGAGGACCAGGCCCGGGATACCGAAGCGGGGGCGCGATCGGCGGCGAACCGCGCGAACGCGGCCCGCAGGACGCGAGGGGAGAGGTCACTCACGGTCACCGGAGCGGGGTCAATCTGCTGCAGCATCAGACGCAGATCGCGACGGTACGCCGAAAGCGTGTGCGCCGAGGGCTTCCGCGTGGCCCGGGCCGCCAGGAAGTCGTTGATCAGCTCATCCAGCGAAGTGTGCTGCATAAGCACTATTATGCAGCATTTATCGGTATTCGTCCTGATAGGCGGCTCACTGATATCCGTGCCCGATGAATCCGGGCCGCCTGCCGCGCTCCCGGGCCGCATGCGCTCCCGTTGGGGCGTCCGTCGCGACCCTCGGCCTGATAGGTCGTCGCTCCGGACCGGGTCTCGTCCCGACCGGAGGAGAACTTGATCATCCTCCGGGTCGAGCCGGCTCTCAGCCGATAGGCAGGCTCGTTGCAGGGTTCGCTCCGGCGGCGTCGGGGACAGCTCTGAGCCACAAGTCGGACGTGCCTCTGCGTGAGTTCGTTGCGGGGCGACTTCCAGGGCGGTGCTGACCGCTCTCCGGAGCCCCCTCTCGGAGCTAGGTTGACATAATGCTCATTATCGACCTGGGAAATATGGCTCTCAGAGGGCTGATAACCAATGCTCGCCCGGCACAGCGGCGGACGCTGCTCATCGAACATTCCGCCCGCCGCTGCGGCACGACTTCTGTGCCGGTGACTGGGCTTCGCGGCGTGGCCGAGGCGGCCACCGGCCCTCTCCTACTGGCTGGGGTCCCAGGACTCGAGCCGGTCGTACACCCGCCGGTCCCCGTCGACTTTCAGCGACTCCAGCGGGATGCGGCCGTACATGGCCAGGACGAGATCACTGGCCGTGCCGGCGGCGGAGAACTGAGCCTCGCCCGCCACGGGATGACGATCGGCCCGGACCCCGCCGGCGGTGAGCGTGACCCGCCACGACCCTCCCTCGGCGGCGTGGTAGTCGAGGGTGGCGGGCTCGTGGGGCCATCGGTACGGTCCGGCGACGCAGGTGGACAGGAACTCGTCGACGCCGTCGACGGCGATCTGCTCCGGCAGCGGCTGCGGGTCGCCGACGGTGAGCTGCGCGTCATAGGTGTGCACCGCGAGCTGCTGCAGCTGGTGGCGGGCGACGGCGCCGCAGGTCTGCGGTGACTGGGAGCCTCCCCACCAGGTCCAGCAGGCGCGGTCGGGGCCGGCCTGGTGCAGGGCGTCGATGAGCATCCGGGTGGAGGTGGCGAGCCACTCCAGCAGGGCGTCGCGGTCGCGGGGTGCTGTGGGGTCACTGTCGGCGGGGAGTTTGCCGGGGGCGCCGGGTCCGGCGGCGACGGTGGCGGCCCAGGAGCGGCGGCCCTCCCCGATGTGTTCGGCCAGGCCGTGCAGCGTCCATTCGGGGCAGGTGGGGACCTGCGCGTCGAGGTCGGGCGCGGCGGCGACGGCGGCGCGGAAGGCGGCCGACCGTTCGTCGAGCAGCGTCAGCAGGGCGGGGAACTCCAGGGTTCTTTCCACTGCGGGTGTCTATCACCGTGGGCGGTGTTCGGGACAGGGATTTATGCGGTGCTGTCCGCTTCCCTGGTGCCGGCGCGTGACGCGGGGTCGGCTGGTCGCGGTGCGCGGCTATCGTCGGGCCTGCGGAGGTGGTCGTGGGCCGGGTGGTGGTGGTCGGGGACGTCGGGGGTTGTTCCGGGGAGCTGTCGCGGTTGCGGGAGTTCGTGGACGATCCGGGCACCGTGGTCGTCCAAGTGCCTCGGTGGACTGGGTGGCGCGGCACACCTTCACCAGGGTGGCCGGTGGCCGTTTCGTCGGCGTCGACCCGAAGCACGGCACGGTGGGCGCTCCGCAGTGGGCTCCCCTGGTGCTGGACGGCGCCGAGTTGATCAGTTGAGGCCGACGGCGCCGTCGGTGGCTGTGCGGCCGGGCAGCGTCCCCACGAACTCGATTGTTGTTCCCTGTCGTGCTCCGAGCACTTCGCTGAGCGCGCTGGTGACGCCTTCTGCGAGCCGCGTGATGATCTCGGGCTGCTGGAAGGCCGCTTCCTTGATCCCGAAGGTCACGTTCGGCGCCGGGTCCGGGGTCACCACTCCCCCTTTGCCCCACCGGCCGGTGGGCACGCCGACGAGGCGGATCTCGGCGATGGGCCGGGCCCATTCTCCGTACACGCTGACGACCGCGTCGGTGAGCGCGGTGATGAGGGTTTCCTCGCGGCCGGCCAGGGCGGTCTCGGCGGCGTGGACGGTCAGGTGCGGCATAGGATCTCCCCCGGGATTGCTTTGAGCCCAAAACCTTTGTATGCAAAGGTATTGCGGAGGGGGATGCTGTGTCAACGGATGCCGCGGTGCGGGAACTGCTGCTCGTGATGCCGCGCCTGGTCGGCCGCGTCAAACGCATCCCGCTGCCGGAGCAGCTGCACGGTTTCGACCTGGCGCCCCGGCACCTGTCGTTGCTGTCGTTGCTGTTGCTCGACGGTCCGCTGACCGTCTCGGATCTCGCTGCGAAGCTGGGCGTGGCCCCGACCACGGTGAGCCTGATGGTCAGCGACCTGACCCGTAAAGGGGTTCTGGCCCGGCACGAGGATCCGGCCGACCGCCGCCGCCGGATCGTCGACATCACCGTGGACAGCCGGCCGTCGATCTCCCAGTGGCTCTCCCCCGGTGCCCGCGCCTGGCAGCAGGCGTTGGCACCGCTGACGCCCGCGCAGCAGCGGGCCTTCATCGACACGCTCCTGCGGTACGAGCAGTTCTTCGCCCCCGAGTGAGTCCGCAGCCCGGCCGCCGGGCTTCGCTGCCTCCATACGGGAGAGAGTGCGTACGGGCGGCGGGACCGGGTGGTCCGGATAATCGGCGCATGAGTGTTGATGTTGAGGCGGCGGTGTCTTTCGTGGCTACGCACGGGCGGGTGCTGGAGTGGCGCAGGCTGCTGCATCTGCTCGGTGAGGGGCCGGCCGGGCCGGTGCCGGCCGCGTTGGACGCCTATCGCAACGCGGACGGTGGCTACGGGTGGGCGCTCGAGCCGGATCTGCGGTCGGCCGCGAGTCAGCCGGTGGCCGCGATGCACGCGCTGGAGGTGTTCGCCGAGGTTCGCGACACCGGGCCGCGGCCGGTGGAGCTGCTCGACTGGCTGGCGGCCCACACGCTCGGCGACGGTGGGGTGCCGTTCGCGCTGCCGTTCCCGGAGACCGCGGGCAGTGCGGCGCACTGGACCACCGCTGATCCCGGCTCGTCGTCGTTGCAGATGACGGCGCAGCTGGCGGCGCAGGCACACCGCCTGGGAAGGCACCATCCGCAGGTGGCGGAGCATCCGTGGCTGGCGGGTGCCACCGAGTACTGTCTGGCGGCGATCTCCCGGATGGAGGCGGCGCCGTCCGCTTACGAGTTGATGTTCGCGTTGCTGTTCCTGGATGCGGTGGCGCCGGCCGAGCCGGAGCTGCTGGCGCGGCTGATCGGGTTCGTGCGGACCGACGGGCCCACGCCGGTGGCCGGTGGCGCCGAGGGTGAGGTGCTGTACCCCTTGGACTTCACGCCGGTGCAGGAGTCGGCGTCGCGGGCGTTGTTCGACGGGGACGCGGTGGCGGCGGATCTGCGGCGGCTGGCCGGGCAGCAGCAGGCGGACGGCGGGTGGCCGGTGACGTTCGCGGCGCACAGTGCGGCGGCGGCTCTGGAGTGGCGGGGGTACGCGACGGTGCAGGCGTTGACGGTTCTGCGTTCTTAGGGGCGTGCTCAGGTCGTACCACAACGGTTGTCCCGTCCTTTGACAAGATGGCCGGATGCGATCCGCGAAGATCTCCGATGTCCATGGCAGTCCGCCGGCGGCGATCGGCGCCGTCCGGCGCGGCGGGTGGGTGACGGCATGATCGTGCGGTGGGTGACCGGGTTCCTGGACAGCCCGGGGCGGGCGGCTGAGCCGTTCTGGCTGGCGGTGACCGGGACGACGTTGTCGGCGCGGCGGGGCCCGGACGGGGCGTTCGCGACGCTGCTGCCGGCCGAGGGTGACCCGTGTCTGCGGGTGCAGGTGGTGGGTGGGCCGCCGGCGCGCGCGCACCTGGACCTGCATGTCGACGATGTCGCGGCGGCGGCGCAGGTGGTCACCGGGCTGGGTGCGGTGCCGGCTCGTGCCGAGGACGGGCTGGTGGTGCTGCGCTCGCCGGCCGGGATCGCGTTCTGCCTGGTGCGGTGGGACGGGGAACGGGAACTGCCGAAACCGGTGCGGTGGGACGGGCCGCAGACCAGCGTGGTGGACCAGTTGTGCCTGGACATCCCGGCGGTGGCGTACCCGCGGGAGACGACGTTCTGGTCGGCGGTCACCGGGTGGCAGCGGCGGGCCTCGGATCTGCCGGAGTTCTCGTTCCTGGAGTCGCCGGCGCGGATGCCGTTGCGGTTGCTGTTGCAGCGTATCGGGTCGGGCCCGGCCGGGGTGCATCTCGATCTGGCGTGTGACGACGTGGATGCCGAGGTGAAGCGGCATGTCGGGCTGGGGGCGACGGTGGTGCGGCGGGTGCCCGGTGATTGGACGACGTTGCGGGATCCGGTGGGCCGGGAGTACTGCGTGACGGGGCGGTCGCCGTTTCGTCCGTCCTGAAACCTGTTCCGGAGCCCCGCGCAGAAGATCATGCGGCGCGGTTGCCGGTTTCTGTCGGTGGGTGCTGGTAGAAAAGGGCTCTCATACAAACGTACGAAGGTGCGGTTACGAAGGTGTGGTGGGGATGACGGCGGCAGGCGTGGACGCCCGCGGGCTGAGCACCGAGGAGTTGCAGCAGATCAGGGATCAGCTTGAGGCCGGGCGCAAGCCGCGGGTGCAGTTCACCGAGTCGGCCGGGCAGATCTCCGGGCAGATCGGGCAGGTGGTGGCTCTCACCGACCCGGCGGAGTCCGACGAGTGGGTGGTGGTCAAGTTCGGGCGTGACGAGCTGCCCTTCTCCCCCGGCGACCTGCGGATCGCGCCGAAAGGTGCTGCTGCCCGCAAGGTCGTGCCGCCGGTCGCGCCGGTCGCGCCGGAGCCGGTGCTGTCCGGTCCGGAGTTCCTCATCGACAAGCCGGTGCCGCCGAAGCCCGCGCCCGTGCAGCGCAAGGGCGACGAGCCGGCTTCGGCCGGGTCTGGTTCCGGTGCAGCGGTGAAGACTGTTCAGGGCAAGGAAGGAAACGACGTGACGGCACCGCGCAAGGCGGCCCGGCCTGCGAAGACCAAGCCGGCGCCGACGCTGACGGTCACTTTGGCGTACGGCGAGGGCGAGTGGACCGTGGCCGCCAACCAGGGTGCCAAGGCTTTGGCGCGGCCCTACGTGATCCGCCCGGCCGAGGCGTTGCGCATGGTGCAGCTCGTCGACGTGCCCGGGGTTCAGGAGGCGGTCGAGCAGATCCTCGCCGCCGAACGGGCCGAGGCGGAGCGGCAGGCGCAGCGGTTGCGGGCGGAGCTCGCCGAGATCGAGGCTCGCCTCGCTGAGCTGGGTGAGGCGGGCTGACGTCGCGACATGAAACCGGCCGGGGTTGACGCGGCAGAGGTGAGACCGGCGGGCTGACGCGCGGGGAGCGCGGTCTGCCGGGTGACGGCCGGGCTCGCCGTCTTCGATCAACTCGTCCGGCTCGGCGAGCCTGCCCGCTTCGGCGGGCCACGCGCCGGTCGTGCGTGGGCCGCGGTTCTAGTGGAAGTACTTGAGGCCGACGATGCCGGTAATCACCAGCAGCAGGCAGATGATGCGGGGCAGGCTGGCCGGCTCTCCCAGGGCGAACATGCCGACCAGGGCGGTGCCGACCGCGCCGATGCCGACCCACACCGCATAACCGGTGCCGACCGGGATCTCGCGCAGGGCGTACCCGAGTCCGGCCATGCTCAGCAGCAGCGCGACGCCGAAGACGGCCGTCGGCAGCGGGCGGGAGAAGCCGGAGCTGCGGTCCAGGGCGATGGCCCACACGGTTTCCAGCACTCCGGAGACGATCAGAACGAGCCAGGCCATGACAACTTCCCTCACGGCGGTCGTCTTGTCAGAGCCGGGTACGACGCGCACTCGTCCGGGGCGGCCACGTGGGTGCGGCGCCGTCTCCAGCCTAACCACGGCCGGGGTTCCCGGGGTGCGGTGGTGGGCGGTCTCACCACCGCGGAAGACATCGATGCAACACTGGCGCCAAAAGGTTTGTTATGGAAACCTGTTGGCATGAATACGGACGCGGGGTTCTCGCCCCGCACATCGTCGTACCGTCCGCACCTGTCCCGCCGTGACCTCATCACCGCCGCTCTGGCCGCCGGGCTCACTGTGCCGCTCGGCCTCGCCGGGCGGGCGGAAGCGGCACCACGAAACGCCCCGCGCATGGTTCTTCCCGCACCGACCGGCCCGCACCCCGTCGGTACGGTGGCGCTGCGCCTGGCCGACCGGTCGCGGCCGGACCCGGTGGCCGGCCCGGGCCACCACCGCGAACTGATGGTCAGCGTCTGGTACCCGGCCCGCGACGTCGCCCGTCATCCGCGGGCGCTCTGGCTGGCCGATCCGCTGCTGCGGTCCCTGCTGGAGTTCCACGGGATCCCGGCCGCCCCGGTGGGCGGCCCGCCGATCACAGCCGGGCACGTGGGCGCCCCCGTGCGCCGCTCCGACGGCCCGCTGCCCGTCGTCGTCTACTCCCCCTTGGCCCACGATCAGCGCGCCGACACCACGATCGTGGTGCAGGAACTGGCCAGCCACGGATATCTGGTGGTCACCGTGGACCACACGTACGACGCGTTCGTCGAGTTCCCCGACGGCCGGCAGCTCGCCCCGCTCGACGGGGAGCATTCCCTCGGCGCCCCGGACTTCGCCGCCGACATCCCGTACGTGCTGGACTGCATCGGCCGTCTCGCGGCCGGGCGCAACCCCGACGCCGACGGCAGGCCGCTGCCGGCGGGCCTGGCCGGTGCCCCCGATCCGCGGCGCATCGGCATGTTCGGCACCTCCAAGGGCGGGACCGCGACCGCCCTCGTCATGGGCGTGGATGCCCGGGTCCGGGCCGGGCTGAGCCTGGACGCGCCGATGGAGCCGCTCGTCACCACCGACCTGGACCGGCCGTTCATGCTGATGACCGCCGACCACACCCGGGACACCGAGCCGGTCGCCGAGTTCTGGTCCCATCTGACCGGCTGGCGGCTCGACGTCCGGGCCTGCGGTGCGGTCCACAACGCGTACGACGACTATCAGTTCCTGCTGCCGCAGATCGCGGCGGCGTCCGGGTGGAGCGACGAGGAACTGCGGTCCTGGGCCGGCACTCTGCGCCCGGACCGGGCGGTGCGCATTCAGCAGGCGTACCCGCTTGCCTTCTTCGACCTGCACCTGCGCGGCAGGCGCCGGCGCCTGCTCGAAGGACCGAGCCGGGCCTTCCCCGAGGTGCGCTACCGCCCGTGAAGGGCCTCTGCCTGGTTTCCACCGCAAGAACAACGCACCCCGGGTGCGATGTGGGTGTGCTGGTAGCAGTCTGGTTGAGGGGCTCACAGGCGGCCTGCTTCGGCCGACACGGAACGGTATGCAGACACAGACGGCTGGCGGTGCCCTTGTCGAAGTGCTGCGCGCGGGCGGCGGTAGCGCCGATCAGCGCATCGAGCGGGCGCTGCGGGTGCTCGTGGAGCAGTTCGATCTGGAGGTCGCCTACGTCAGCGAGTTCCGTGCCGGGTCGCGGGTGGTCACGCACAGCATGTCGGTCCCCGGTGCGGCGGTCCTGCCGGTCGGCACTACGCATCCGGTGGAAGAGACGTTGTGTCACCTGATCGTGTCCGGGGAGCTGCCGCCGGTGGTCGGTGACGCCGGCAGAAATCCGGTGCTGGCCGGGCATCCACACACCGCCGCATTCGGTGTCGCCGCTCACGCCGGTGTGCCGTTGCACGTCGGCGGGCAGGTCCGGGGTGCGGTGTGCTGCGCCGGTACCACCGCTGCGAACACGTTGAACCCTCGCGACGAGGTCACGCTACGCGCGGTCGCCGGCTACATCGGCGAGGTCCTCGACGGCGACGACGTCCCGGCCGGTCCGGGGTTGCACCGCTTGGCCCAGGCCGTCGCCGCAGGCCAGGACCTGGAGGCGCTGGCCCGCCCGCTGCTGCAACTCCTGCAAGAGATCACCGGCCTGGAATCCACCTATCTGACGTTGCTGGACCCGGCCCGTGCGGACCTGGTCCTGGCGTACACCCACAACACCGGGAACCTGCACATGGCGGAAGGCTCGGCCGTGAACTGGCAGGACTCGTTGTGCCGCCGCGCCGTCGACGAGGACCGCTGCTACGTCGCGGACGTGCCCGCGACGTGGCCCGACGCGCACGTGGCGCTGGATCTCGGTATCGCGGCCTACGCCAGTGTGCCGGTGCGTGACGCCCACAACGAGGTCGTCGGCACACTGTGCGGGGCCAGCAGCACCGGCACGGTCATCGACGAGCGCGAGTTGGCGGTCATGACCACGTTCGCGCAGCTGCTGGCCGCGCAACTGGCCCGGGAGAACGCGCACAGCGTCGCCGCCGCCCGCGCCACGGTCCTCGAGCAGCGGCTCGGCGCGCTGCGCGACAGCGCCGAACGGGACACGTTGACCGGGTTGGCGAACCGGGCGGGTATCCACCGCTGGCTGCGGGCCGCCGGCGAGCGGATCCCCGGCGACGGTGCTCGGCTGGCGGTCGCCTTCGTCGATCTGAACGGATTCAAAGCGGTCAACGACACGTACGGGCACAGCACCGGTGACGAAGTGCTGCGCCGCGTCGCCGCGTCGCTGGCACGCGTCGGGCGTGCCGGTGACCTGCACGGGCGCCTCGGCGGAGACGAGTTCATCGTCGCCGCGATACTGCCCCCCGACGCTGCCGTCGCCGCCTGGACGCAGCGGGTCCGCTGCGCCGCGGTCGCGCAGTTCGACACCGTACGCGTCGCCGCGAGCGTCGGCGTCGTCACGTGCGAGTCCGCGACGTCGTTCAGCGTCGAAGCGGTCCTGGACCGCGCCGACCAGGCGATGTACGCGGTCAAGCACGCCACCGCACCGGTTACGGCACCGTAGGAGGCTGGTCGTTCGGTGGCTGCTGTGACGCGGCGGCCGTGGTCGTTCGCTCAGGTCCCTGCCGGGAAACGCAACGACATCGCCGTCGGGTTGCGAGTCCAGCCCGGTCCAGTCTCCTAGGGAGAGGGCAGCAGGGGGCGCATGAAGGTGCGGTCGTACCGCAGGACGCAGCCGGACTCGTCGCGGATGCGGTCGGCGGCGATGAACTCGGGGTCCACACCGAACCGGGCGCGGTACCGCTCGTAGGCGGCGAGACTGTCGAAGCTGAACAGCGCCTCGGCACGGTCGCTGGCGCCCTCGGCGGGCAGGAAATAGCCGTGGTGGACGCCGCCGTGCCGGTTCACCAGGCGCATCCAGGCGTGGGCGAAACGCTCGAACGCCTCGATCCGGGTCGGGTCGATGGTGTAGTGCACGACGCAGGTGATCACGTCTCGACGGTACTCAGACGAGGCCGGCGTCGTGGGCCAGCATGGCCACCTGGGTGCGGTTGTTCAGGTCCAGCTTGGTGAGGATGTGCGTGATGTGCGCCTTCACCGTGGGCACGCTCATGGCCAGGGCGGCGGCTGTCTGCGCGTTGGTGTGGCCTTGGGCCAGGTGCAGCGCGACGTCGCGTTCGCGGGGGCTCAGGGCGGCCAGGGCGGCCCGGGCCCGGTCGTAGGCGCCGGCGCTGGTGGCCACCCGCAGCATCAGGCGGCGGGTGACCGCCGGGGACAGGATCGGCTCGCCGGCAGCCACGGCGCGCACGGCGGCGGCGATGCGCTCCGGTGGGGTGTCCTTGAGCAGGAAACCGCCGGCGCCGGCGCGCAGGGCGCGAATCACGTGCTCGTCGGTGTCGAACGTGGTGAGCACGACGACCTCGGGCGCGTCGGCGCGGCGGCGGATCCGCTCGGTGGCGGTGATGCCGTTGACGCGCGGCATGCGGATGTCCATCAGGACGACGTCGACGCGGTGCCGGTCGAGGGCGGCGGGCACCTCGTCGCCGTCGGCGAGGGCGCCGACGACCGTGATGCCGTCGGCGCCGTCGAGCATCATCGTCAGCCCGGCCCGGACCAGGGCGTCGTCGTCGACGAGCAGGACCCGGATGCCGCCCGGGTCGGTGGTCACGTTCGCCACGGCAGCTCCGCGCGCAGCAAAAATTCACCGCAGCCGGCGGTATGTGTCAGCTCACCACCGGCCAGGGTCACGCGTTCGTGCAGGCCGAGCAGGCCGAGGCCGGCGCCCGGCAGGTCGGGCGGCAGGCCGGTGAGCGGGTTGCGCAGCTCGACGGTGAGGGTGCCGCCGGGCGTGCCGGTGACGCTCACCCGCACCGGGCGCCCGGCGGCGTGTTTGCGGGCGTTGGTGAGGCCCTCCTGGACGACCCGGTAGGCGGTCCGGCCGGTCACCACGGCAACGGGGTCGTCGGGGCCGGTCCGGTCGTCGAAGCCGACGGGGAGCCCGGCGGCACGGGACTCCTCGACGAGCCGGGGCAGGTCGGCCAGGCCCGGGCCGGGCGGGCTGTCCGTGGCGGCCGGGCCGGTGGTGGGGTCGGCGCAGTCCTGCAGGCGCAGCACGGAGATGACCTCGCGCAGCTCGTCGAGGGCCTGGTGCACGCCGGCGCGGACCACCCCGGCCGCCTCGGCGAGCTGGCGCGGCGGCGCGTCGGGGCGGTATTCGAGGGCACCCGCGTACACCGCGAGCAGGGACAGCCGGTGGGCGAGGACGTCGTGCATCTCGCGGGCCATCCGGGTGCGTTCGGCGAGCCGCGCCTCGGCGACCCGGCGGTGCTGTTCGGCCTCGGCGCGGGCGGCCCGGTCCCGCAGCGAGCGGAGCAGGTCCTGGCGGGCGCGGGCCCAGACACCCCAGCCGAGCAGGGCCGCGTACGCGGCGACGACCAGCAGCAGCCACCATGCGTACGGCAGCTGCGGGGTGGGCCGCCACCAGCCGAGCACGGCGTGCCCGGCGGTCCCGGCGACGGCGATCGTCGCGGCCTGCCGCAGCGGCCGCTGCTGGGCGGTGTTGAGCACGGCGAACGTGGCGGCCGGGGTGACCACCGGCGACAGCGCGGCCAGGGCGCTGAGGGCCAGGCCGGTGGGGACCGGGCGGCGCAGGGCGACCGGGATCAGCGCGCAGGCGATCAGGCCGGCCACGGCGTCGAGGCGGAACGTCGCCGGCGGGTTGGTGCTCCAGCTGCTCCACAGGGCGAGACCGATCAGGACGGTGATGGCCGCGGTCGACGCGGCGACCACGCGCAGGGGAAGCGCCGGCGCCGGGTGCATGCCGATGAGGTTAGTGTTCGCCGGCCGGACCGGACCACCGACCAAAGTCGTAGCCGGCGGTGCCGGCCGATCGATGTGCGGGCCTGCCGGCGGCGCTGAGACTCGCCGGCATGACTACTGCTGTTGCGAACAAGGACAGGCGGGCGTACCGGCTGGGGGTGGTGGCCGCCGCGGTGGTCGCTGCCGAGGCCGTTCATCTGGTGCTGCGGGTGGCCGGCGTCGATCTGGTGCTCGACACCGGGGAGACGATCGGTGCGGGGGCGGTGGCCGTGACGGCCACGGTGGCGGGCCTGGCGGGCTGGGCGCTGCTCGCGGTGCTGGAGCGCTGGACCGCGCATCCGGTGCGGAACTGGACGGTGGTGGCGGTGCTCGTCTGCGGGCTGTCGCTGTTCGGGCCGGTGGGTGCGGCGACCACCGGGGCGCTGGTGGGCCTGGACATGCTGCACGGGGTGGTCGCGGCGGTGCTGATCGGCGCCCTGCCACGCCGTTGCTGACGCCGCGGATCAGGCCGCGTGGCATCATGTCCGCCTCATGGAAACCTCTCCCTGGCGTGCGCCGCTACTGTGGCGGATCCTGCTGGCGGCGGCGCGGGTGCTCATCGTCCCGGTGTGCCGGCTGCGGGTGCGCAACGCGGTGCCCGCCGAGCTGCGCGACGGGCCGGTGATCCTGGCGGCCAATCACGTCAGCCCGTTCGATCCGCTGGTGATGGTCGCGGCCAGCCACGCGGCCGGGCTCACGCCGCGGATCATGGCGACCGGTGGGGTGTTCGACGCACCGGTGCTGGGGTGGGTGATGCGCCGGTGCGGGCACATCCGGGTGGACCGGCACACGGTGCACGCGGCGAACGCGTTGCAGGGCGCCGGTGAGGCGCTGGCGCGCGGGGCGATGGTGCTGGTCTATCCGGAGGGGCGGATCGGCCTGGACCCGTGGATGTGGCCGGAGCGGGGCAAGACGGGGGTGGCCCGGCTGGCCGACCTGTCCGGGGCGCCGGTGCTGCCGGTGGCGCAGTGGGGGGCGCACGCCGTGGTGCCGTACGAGGCGCCGAAGCGGATGGGGCGGCCGCTGCTGCGGGCGGTGCTGCGCCGGCCGGTGGTGCAGGTGGCGTTCGGCGCGCCGGTCGACCTGTCCGGGGTGCACGGGTCGGCGGGGGCGCGGGCGGTGCAGGCCACCCGGCTGATCATGGCGGGGATCGACGAGGCGCTGGCGCCGTTGCGGGCCGGGGAGATGCGCACGCCCCGGTTCGTGGACCGCAGCCGGCCGCTGGACATGTCCCGGGTGCGCCCGCGCGGATGACGCCCGTCGATGCGACGATCCGGGGATGTTGCACGGACGAATCATCGCGGAGAGCCTGCGGCCCGGCACCGAGCTGGCAGTACCGGGACTGAGCGTGTCCCGGCTGGCCCGCATCGACATGTCGGGGCAGGCGGGGCCCGGCCAGCCGGGCGTGTGGACGCTGATCGACGTGGTCGCGCCGGGCGCCAGCGCCGGCCCGCTGGCGGCGGCGCTGAGCGCGGCGCTGGCCGCCGAGGGCGGCTGGTACGCCGATTTCCGGGACGGCCCGGACCACGTCGTGGTCTTCGCCGGCCGCGTCTTCCGGTACCCGGCGGGTGACGGCGCCGGCCGGGAGGAGGCGATGCGGTACGGCCGCAGCGCCGGCGTGCCGGAGTCTCAGCTGGACTGGGACGGCTGAAGGGTCTTCTCGAACGACACCTGGTTGTAGGCCGACGGGCTGTAGTCGCCGATGCGCCGGTAACCGCTGCCCTCGTACAGCGCCTGCGCCTCGGTGAGGCTGTGGTGGGTGCCGAGCCGCACGGTGGTGATGCCGTGCCGGGCCGCGTCGGTCTCCAGCGCGTGCAGCAGCCGCCGGCCCAGGCCGAGGCCGCGGGCGGGCGGGGCGACCCACAGGTGCCGGATCTCGGCGGTGGCCGGCGCCAGGTGCACCCACAGGCCGCAGCCGACCGGCCGGCCCTGGTCGGCGGCGAGCAGCAGGGTGCCGTCGACCTCGCCGGGCGCGGTGATGGCCGCCGGGTCGTAACCCTCCGGGAAGCGGCCGGCCAGCTCGGTGGCGTAGTCGTGCAGGCACTGCCGGGCGTGCGGGTCGGCGGGGTCGACCGGGCGCACCGTGACACCCGCCAGCCGCAGCAGCCGGCGGATCTGCGCCTGCGCGGCGAGCAGCTGCTCACGTTCGGCGCCGGTGAGCCCGCCCAGCAGCTCGGCGATGCCCTGCGCCGAGCGGCGGTCCAGCTCGTCGCGTTCGGCCCGGCCGGCCGCGGTGAGCTCGGCGACCCGGACCCGGCCGTCGGCGGGGTGCGCCCGCACCGTGATCAACTGCTGGCCGGCGAGGGCGCGCAGCATCCGGCTCAGATAGCCGGAGTCCAGGCCGAGGCGTTCGCGCAGCTCGCGCACGTCGCAGCCGGCGCCGATCTCGAACAGCAGCCGGGCCTGAGCGAGCGGGCGGTCCTGGCCGAGGTAGTGCTCGGTGAGCACGCCGAGACGCTGGGTGTAATAGCGGTTGAAGTCGCGGACCCGGGCAATCTGGTCGGCCTGCATCCGCCGATCCTAGCCGGGTCTCTGACCTGTGTCAGACAATATCGGGCTCTGCTGTCGGCAGACCCGGCTGGGGTTCCCGGCCGCGGCCGGGCAGGCTCGAGCACATGCGGATCCTGGTGCTCGGAGGCAGTGGTTTCGTCGGACGTGCGGTCGCCGCCGAGGCGGTGGCGCGCGGCGACACGGTGACTGTTCTCAACCGGGGCCGCCGCGACCCGGTGCCGGGCGCGCGGACCGTGCTCGGCGACCGGCTCGCCCCGGACGGCCTGGCCGCGCTCGGCGCCGGCGACTGGGACCAGGTGGTGGACACCTGGTCGGCGGACGCCGCCGTGATCGCCGCCGCGGCCCGGCACCTGGCCGGCCGGGCCGGGCATCTCACCTATGTGTCGAGCCGGTCGGTCTACCGCTACGGCGGCGCCGCCCCGCTGGCCGAGGACTCGCCGCTGACCGACCCGCAGGACCCCGGGTACGCGGGCGACAAACTGCGCGGCGAACAGGCCGCCGCACAGTTCGGCGGCCCGCTGCTGCTGGCCCGGGCCGGGCTGATCCTCGGCCCGCACGAGGACGTCGGCCGGCTGCCCTGGTGGCTGCGCCGGCTGCGGCGCGGCGGCCCGACGCTGGCGCCCGGCCCCCGCGACCTGCCCCTGCAGTACGTCGACGCCCGCGACCTGGCGGCGTTCGTGCTCGACGCCGGCGCGGCGGGGCGGACCGGGCCGTACAACGTGGTCAGCGAGTCGGGGCACACCACGATGGGTGAACTGCTCGACGTCGCGGCCGCGGTCACCGGTCGCCGCGCCGACCTGCGCTGGACCGATCCGTCCGTGATCACCGCGGCCGGCATCGCACCGTGGACCGACCTGCCGATCTGGCTGCCGCCCGGCCCGGACCACGACTTCATGCACCGCGGCGTGGTGACCAAGGCCCTGGCGGCCGGGTTGCGGTGCCGGCCCGTCCAGGAGACCGTGGCGGACACCTGGGCGTGGCTGACGTCGCTGCCCGGCGCGGCGCCGCTGCGCACCGACCGGGCGCCCACCGGGCTCGACCCCGTGGTGGAACGCAAGGTCCTCGACCCGGCGTGAACGCGGACGGCCACTTCTGGCAATACCTGACATGAGCTTGCGCACGGACCTGACATGAGCTTGCACACCGCCGGCCGGGCCGGCCCGGAGGAGCCCTTGATGGCCGGTGCGGATCCCCCGCTGACCGGCCCGGACGCGGCGGTCCGCTTCGCCGCCGTCTTCGACGAGCACGCGGGCGGGCTGTTGCGGTACCTGGCCCGGCAGGTGCCGCCGGCCCAGGCCGAGGATCTGGTCGCCGAGACGTTCCTGGCCGCCTGGTCGGGGCGCCGCGACTTCCGGCCGCAGCGGGGCACGGCCCGCGCCTGGCTGTACGGCATCGCCGTCAACCTGCTGCGCCGCCACCACCGCGTCCAGGCCCAGCAGCAGCGCATGGCGCAACGGCTGACCGGCCACGCCGCCCCGGTCGACGGCGGCCAGGACCGGGTCGCCGAACGCCTCGACGCCCGGGCCCGGTTCGCCGCGCTGCACACCGCCGTCTCCGCGCTGCCCGACGGCGACCGCGACGTGCTGCTGCTCAACAGCCTCGCCGGCCTCGACACCCGGGAGATCGCCGCCGCCCTCGGCATCCCGGAGGGCACCGTGCGATCCCGGCTGCACCGGGTGCGGCGCACCCTGCGCGCCACCGCCTCCCTGCCCGGCCCGACGGAAGAACTGTGATGACCACTGACGAGCTCGATGCCGCCCTCGACGAGCTGTACCCGGCGCCGGACGAGGACCCCGACACGCTGCGCCGGCTGCGGGCCCGGGTGCTGAAGCCGCGCCGGCGCACCTGGCTGCCGCTGACGTCGGCCGCCGCGGCCGTGCTGGCGGTCGCCGTGGCCGCCAGCGTCGTGGTGCGCGCCCAGCACCCGGACGGCGCGATGGTCGAGGTGGCGCACACGCTGAGCACCGCGGCCGACGCCCAGATCCGCACGGTCGACGCGCCGGTGCCGCCCGGCCGGTACCGCTACCTCACCACCCACGCGATCGCCCTGAGCCAGTCGCCGCGGGCCGCCGTGCTGGCCGGCAGCCGCGACGAGACGTGGATCCCGGCCGACCCGTCCGGCGAATGGTTCCAGCTGCGCTCCGACACCGGCGAACGGACCCGGCTGTTCGGCACCGACCGTGACGTCGCGGACGCCCAGCTGGAGACGGTCCGCCCGCCGGAACGCCTCAGCGGCCGGTGCGGCGCCTTCTATCCCGACGCCGGGGACCTGTGCACGGCCGACGGCACCTGGCAGGTGCCGACCGCGACGTTCGTCGCCGAGCTGCCCCGCGACCCGGACGAGCTGTACGACCTGCTGCGCGACGAGACCGACGGCCGCGGCCAGGACCCGGACCTGGAGATGCTGGTCTACGTGGCGGACGCGCTGCGCAGCGGGATGCTGCCGGCCGACCTGCGGGCCGCGCTGTACCGCACCCTGGCCCTGGTGCCCGGCCTGCGGATCACCGAGCACCGGGCGACGCTGGACGGGCACACCGGCACAGCGCTGGGGATCACCGCGGCCGGTGAACAGCAGGAGATCGTCATCGACCCGGTCACCGGGGTGTTCATCGGCGAGCGCACCCGCACCACCGAGGACTGGCCGGGCATCCCGGCCGGCACCGTGATCTCGTGGACCACGGTCCGCTACGACGTCGTGGCGAAACCCTGGCAGCGCCCTTAGAGGGCGCGTGCCGCGTGCCGGCCCGCGGCGCGTCCGGAGAACAGGCAGCCACCCAGGAACGTACCCTCCAGGGCGTTGTAGCCGTGCACCCCGCCGCCGCCGAACCCGGCGACCTCCCCCGCCGCGTACAGCCCGCTGATCGGCTGCCCGTCGAGGCCGAGCACCCGCGAGTCCAGGTCGGTCTGGATGCCGCCCAGGGTCTTGCGGGTCAGCACGTGCAGCTTCACCGCGATCAGCGGGCCGGCCGCCTCGTCCAGGATCCGGTGCGGCACCGACGTGCGCCCGACCCGGTCACCGAGATAGCGCCGCGAGTTGTGGATGCCCTGCACCTGCGCGTCCTTGGTGACCTTGTTGCCGATCTGCCGGTCCCGGGCCTCCACCTGCGCCCGGATCCGCGCCGCGTCCAGCAGCGGCTCGTCGGTCAGCTTGTTCATCGCCGCCACCAGGTCCTCCAGCGACGAGGCCACCACGAAGTCCGCCCCGTTGCGCTTGAACGCCTCCACCGGTGCCGGCGCCCCCTTGCCGAACAGCCGTTCCCGGGTGAACGCCCGCCGGTCCTTGGCGGTCACGTCCGGGTTCTGCTCGGAGCCGGACAGCGCGAACTCCTTCTCGATCATCTTCTGGGTCAGCAGGAACCAGGAGTGGTCGTGGGCCGCCAGCTCCGGGGTGGTGCGCAGATAGCGCAGCGTGCCGAGGGTGTCGTAGCTGGGGAAGTACGGCGCCGGCAGCCGCCGCCCGAGCGCGTCGAACCACATCGGTGAGGGCGCCGACAGGATCCGGATGCCGTGGCCCGGCCACACCGGGTCCCAGTTGTGCACGCCCTCGACGTAGTGCCACATCCGGTCCCGGTTCACCAGCCGTGCCCCGGCGTGCTCGGCGATGCCCAGCATCCGGCCGTCGACGTAGGCCGGCACTCCGGTGACCATCGCACGCGGCGGCGTGCCCAGCCGCTGCGGCCAGTACTGCCGCACCAGGTCGTGGTTGGCGCCGATGCCGCCGGTCGTGACGATCACCGCCTGCGCCCGCAGCTCGAAGTCCCCGGCCGGGGTCCGGTTCGACGACACGCCGCGCGCCGACTCGTCCGGCGCCAGCAGCGTGCCACGGACCCCCACCGCTGCGCCGCCCTCGATGATCAGCTCGTCGACGCGGTGCCGGTGGTGGAACCGCAGCAGCCCGCTGTGGCCGGCCGCCAGCGCCGCGTCGGTGAACGGCGCGACCACCCCGGTGCCGGTGCCCCAGGTGACGTGGAACCGGGGCACCGAGTTGCCGTGCCCGTCGGCGCGCAGGTCACCGCGCTCGGCCCAGCCCGCGAACGGCAGCCAGCTCATGCCCAGCGACGCCAGCCAGGCCCGCTTCTCCCCGGCGGCGAACTCGACGTAGGCGCGCGCCCAGCGCACCGCCCAGCTGTCCTCGTCGGCGGTCCGGTCGAAGCCGGCGCTGGCCTGCCAGTCACCCCACGCCAGCTCCACGTCGTCGCGGATCCGGGCGCGCCGCTGCTCCGGGCTGTCGACGAAGAACAGCCCGCCGAACGACCACCACGCCTGCCCGCCGAGGTTGGCCGGGTTCTCCTGGTCGAGCAGGGCCACGGTCTTGCCGGCGGCGGTGAGCTGCTGCGCGGCGGCCAGCCCGGCCAGCCCGGCGCCCACGATGATGACGTCCGCGTCCACGGTTGTTCCTCCACCCACCCCGCCACTGTGAAGATGAGAATTTATCGGATATCGAGCTGAGAAGGAACGGGCCGATGTGGCCTGGCTCGCCCCGCCAACGCCCGCGGCACACCGGCCACACCCCGGCCGCCACAATGGGAACGTGCCGCAGCCGCCCACCGACGCCCCCCGCCACCGGCACACCGCTGACCCCGCACAGACCCGCGAACAGATCGCCGAAATCCGCCCCGACCTGCTCGAACGCTACGACGCGGCCCTCACCGGCGCCCGCGCCGCCATCCTCGACCGGCTACGCCACGCCCTCGCCCACGAACCCCTGCCCGTCCCCGCCGGCAGCACCCCCGCCACCATCACCGACCCGGTCGCGCTCACCGCCCACCTCTGGCCCGGCACCCACCTGATCACCGAGATCGCCAACAGCGTCGCCAACCTCGCCCTGGCCCGCGCCGCCGCCACCCCCCAGCCGCTGCCCCGCCCCGGCGACCCCGACGCCCTCGGCCGACACGAACAATCCCTGACCGACGGGCACCCCCTGCACCCCTGCTGCCGCACCCGCACCGGCATGACCGTCGCCGACGTCCTCGCGTACGCCCCCGAACACCGGCCCGTCATCCGCCTGCGCCGCCTGCAAGTCCCCGCCGGCCGCTGGCACGGCACCGGCGCCCCCGTCCTCTACGCCCACCCCTGGCAGGCCGCCCGCCTCACCACCGAACACCCCTGGCTGCGCGACATCGGCGCCACCGCCCCGGTCCGGCCGCTGATGTCACTGCGCACCGTCGCACCCCTCGACGGCGGGCCCCACATCAAAACCGCCGTCGACATCCAGATGACCTCCGCGGTCCGCACCGTCTCCCCCGCCGCCGTCCACAACGGCCCCCGCCTGTCCACCCTGCTCACCCGCCTCACCGCCGACCTGCCCCTCGACGTGCTCGCCGAGACCGAAGCCGGCGCCGTCATCACCGACCACGGACCCGACCGGCGCCTCGCCCACCTCGTCCGCCAAGCGCCCCGCCTGCGACCCGGCGAGACCGCCGTCCCGCTCGGCGTCCTCGCCGCGTCCCCGCCGCTGCTGGCGACGGTCGGCAACCCGTACACCTTCATGGCAGAACTCGGCACCGTGCTGTTCGCGCCGCTCACCCGCGTGCTGCACCGCGGCGTCGCGCTGGAGGCCCACGGCCAGAACACCCTCGTCGTCCTCGACGGCCCCCACCCGGTCCGCACCCTCTACCGCGACCTCGGCGGCGTGCGCGTCCACGCCGGCCGGCTGCGCGCCACCGGCCACGACATGCCCGACCTGCACGGCGACCTGCCCACCGACGACGAGAACGAACTACGCACCAAACTCGCCGCCGCCGCCCTCGGCGCCGTCGCCCACCAACTGATCACCGCCCTCGGCCGCCACCACCACGCCGAACCCGGCCGCCTCTGGGCCATCCTCGCCGCCGCCCTGCGCCAAACCGCCACCCCCGACGTCGCCCACCTGCTCAGCGACCCCCTGCCGGTCAAGGCCACCACCGCGATGCGCCTCGCCGACGACCCGCTCACCGACATCTGGACCCACCTGCCCAACCCCATGGCGGCCCGGTGACCACCCCGCGGAAGGACCCCGCATGATCATCCGCAGCGTCCGCACCGGCCGCCTCGCCGTCGCCGCCGCCCACACCGAAGCCGCCCTCGCCGTGCACGCCCCGCACCTCGTCGACGACTTCCACACCCAGCTACCGCACGCCGCCGACACCGTCGGCCGCCGCCTGCGCGCCGCCCTCACCCGCGAGAACCTCACCCCGCCCGGCCCACACGGCCACCGGCACGCCTTCAACCGCGTCGAATACCCGGCCGCCGGCGTCCACGACCCCGCCGACCTGCTCACCGGCATCGACAACGACGCCTTCGCCGCCGAGATCCGCAACGCCGTCCTCAACCTCGCCATCGCCGCCGCCCGCGCCACCGAGCAGCAACCGCACGACAACCCCGACCACGAAGCCGTCCGCCTCGAACGCCTCGCCGTCGCCGGACACAACCTGCACCCCTGCGGCCGCACCCGCCTCGGCTGGGACACCGCCGACGTCCTCGCCCACGACCTCGAAGCCGGCCACACCCGCATCCACTTCATCGCCGTCCGCGACGACCACCACCTCGGCGACGACCTCGGCTTCACCGCCGGCGCCCCCACCGGGTACCACACCCAGCCCGTGCACGCCTGGCAACGCGACCTGGTCACCGACCGCTACGCCACCCTGTTCACCGACGGCATCCTCAAACACCTCGACGGCCACCTCGACGCCGTCCCCACCGCCGCCCTGCGCACCCTGCTGCTGCCCGACGGCACCTACCTCAAGCTCTCCCTCGACATCCAGGTCACCTCCACCCGCCGCAGCATCAGCATCGCCAGCACCCGCAACGGCCCCACCCTCTCCCACCTGCTGCACCGCCTCGTCGCCGACGACCCCGACGGCCACCGCCTGCTGCTGATGACCGAAACCGGCGGCGCCGCCGTCCCCACCGGCAGCGGACGCGACCTGTCGGCCATCGCCCGCACCGGGCTCACCGGCCGGCTGGACCCCCGCGAACACGCCGTACCCGGCAGCGCCCTACCCGCCCACGACCCCGCCACCGGCACCACCGTCCTGGCCGGCCTCGTC
Organism: Actinoplanes sp. 13; assembly: GCF_056134165.1. Taxonomy (NCBI): domain Bacteria; kingdom Bacillati; phylum Actinomycetota; class Actinomycetes; order Micromonosporales; family Micromonosporaceae; genus Actinoplanes; species Actinoplanes sp. 13. The sequence goes on from NZ_JBVYOQ010000015.1 coordinate 111,780, forward strand.
GACACCTCCGGCCTCGGCGCCGCCGGCTGGCTCACCGCCTACACCCGCCTGCTGCTGCCACCCCTGCTGCGCCTCGCCGGCCACGGCATCGCCCTCGAAGCCCACCTGCAGAACTGCCTGCCCACCTTCATCGACGGCCACCCCCACCGCCTCGCCCTGCGCGACTTCGCCGGCCTGCGCCTGCACCCCGCCCGCCTCGCCGCCGCCGGCCACACCCCCGACCTGTGGCCCGGCTCCGTCATCGCCACCGACGACACCGGCCTGCTGCTCGCCAAACTCGCCTACACCGCCCTGCAGGCCCACCTCGGCGAACTCGTCATCCGCCTGGAACACACCCACCACCTGCCCGAGGACCAGGCCTGGCGCATCATCCGCGACATCGTCGACGAGACCTACGACAACACCCACCCCACCAGCCGTACCGACCACGCCTTCCTGACCGCACCCACCGTCCCGCACAAAGCCCTCGTCCGGATGCGCCTCACCGGCGACGGCGACATCTACCTCCCGGTCAGCAACCCCCTGCATGGCTGAACTCCCCGCCCCCGTCACCCAGGCACTGCGCCGCCTGCCGGCGCCGGTCTGCGCCTACCTCTACGACACCCGGGCCCTGCGCGCCACCGCCACCACCCTGCGCCGAGCCCTACCACCACGAACCACCTTCCTGTACGCGGTGAAAGCCAACGGCCACGAGAAAGTCGTCCAGACCCTCGCCGAGGTCTGCGACGGCCTCGAAGTCGCCTCCGGCGGCGAACTCGACCTCGCCGTCCGCGCCGGCGCCCGCCGCATCGCCTTCGGCGGCCCCGCCAAGACCGACGCCGAACTCGCCGCCGCCGTGCACGCCGGCGCCCACCTCAACGTCGAGAGCCCGCACGAGATGCGCCGCCTCGCCGGCCTCGGCCTCACCGCCGACATCAGCATCCGGGTCAACCGCGCCGGGCCCACCCTGCGCGGCAGCCACACCATGACCGGCACACCCACCCCGTTCGGCGTCGACGAGACCCAACTCCCGGCGCTGCTGGCCGACGTGCCACCCGGACTCCGCGTCACCGGCTTCCACCTGCACGCCGTCTCCAACAACCTCGACGCGACGGCACACGCAGCCTTCCTCACCGACGCGATCGCCTGGTCCGTCGCCACCGCCCGGGCCCACGGCATCGACCTGCGCACCGTCAACGCCGGCGGCGGCCTCGGCGTCGACTACCTCTCGACGGCCACCATCGACCTCACGCCGCTGTCCGACGTCCACGTCCCCGACGGCATCGAACTCGTGCTCGAACCCGGCCGCTACCTCACCGCCGACGCCGGCTGGTACGCCGCCGAGGTGATCGACCTCAAGACCACCCACGGACGGACCTTCGCCGTGCTGCGTGGCGGCACCCACCACTTCCGGCTACCGGCCGCCTGGGGTTACAGCCACCCGTTCACCGTCCTCCCGGTCGACCGGTGGGACCGGCCCTACCCGCGGCCGGCCGTCACCGACGTGCCCGTCGACGCCGTCGGCGAACTCTGCACCCCCCGCGACGTCCTCACCCGCGGCCAGCACGTCGCCGCCCTGCGCGCCGGTGACCTGCTGGTCTTCGGGCGGGCAGGCGCGTACGGCTGGGACATCTCGCACCACGACTTCCTGCGGCACGAGCCGCCGGCGTTCGTACTCCTCTGACCTGATCTTTTCCGGGTTGTCGGCGAAGCCGTCCTTCATGTTTTGACTGGGTGCGGCCTGCCGCACACCCGGTAAGGCATCCTAGGATGATGGTTCGGAGCAGAGACGGCGCACGCGGGACAAAGCGCCGGCGGCCACCTCCACCGGACCCTGCACAGAGGTGAAGTGCGCGACGAGGTACGGCCAGCCCTGCCCGCCGTCCGGCACCAGCACGAACCCGAACGTGCACAACGGCTCCGGATCGGCGGACTGCGCCCGCGCCTGGTGGTGGCGCAACCGCACCAGATCGTGGAACGGCGCGGACGACGACTCGGCGAAACTGCCGGCGACCGCCAGGACGTACTGGGCGGGCACCTGCGGGAACCGGAACGTGCGCACCCGGGCCGCGCCACCGGCACGCATCGCATGCACGGCCCACTGGCCCAGAGCAGCCCGCTGCTCCAGCGGGAAAGCGTCGATCTGCGACAACAGCCGGTGCCGGACCGGCTCGTCCAGAGCGTCCGGAAGCGCGGTCGCCGCCACGAAATCCAGGATCCGGGCCAGCACCGCATGGCCGGGCAGATCCTCCCGGATCAACGGCAGCGCCGGCGGCTCACCCGGCAACACCCGCACCGGCCGCTCGGCGGCGATCGTCAGCCACCCGAAATGCGCCGGCACCTCCCGCGGCCCCCGTCCCGCGCAGAAGTCCAGGTAGCGGACCACCGCCGCGGCCGACCGCAACTCGTGCAGAACCAGCTCCCAGTCCCGCCGCAACAGCACCACCAGGGGACGCTCCCCCGGCCACACCAGATCGACGCCGGACGGCAACGCCGGATGATCCACCACCAGCAGCCCCGACCACGTCAACCGGCCCGGCTGCACGTGCACGCCGCCGCCGGCCTCACCGGCGTACCGCTCCGGCTCCGGCGCCACCGCGTCCAGCCGCCGGGCCGCCGCCGCGATCTGCTCGAGGAACCAGTCCCGCTCCCGATTCACCGACGCGCTCGGCTCGGTGCGGCGCACCTCGTACACGACCACCGCGCGGCTGCCCGACACCAGCACGGTGGTGCCGTCACGCGGCGACCGGAACCGGAAATGCGGCAACCACGACTGCCCCAGCGCCCACCGCGCCATCGCCTCACCCGGATCAGAAACCTCAAGGTCGTCGGTCAAAGTCGCTGCTCCGAGTAGTTGCCGTCCACCCCCGGCCAAGATCCGGGGCAGCCATTGTGAGCCCGGCAGCCCAGTCACCGGCTCCCCCGTTCGCCCAGCTCCTCGACCCGTGCGGTCGACGCCAGGGCCCCACGCACCGTCCGGCGCCGCTACAGTGCGCCGGTGATCGGATCGACGCGGCGCCGGGTGCGCCAGGCCTACCGCACCGGGACGCTGCTCGACCTGGGCGGCGCGGCCGTGGACGGCTCGTTCCTCGCCGAACTGCTGCTCGGCGGCGCCGGCGCGATCACCGGCCGGGTGGCCCGCCTCAACCTCGAAGGCGCGCACATCACCGGCCTGCTCGACCTGACCAGCGCCCGCATCGACACCCAGCTGCGCCTGCGCCACTGCGTCTTCGACGACAGACTGCTGCTCGACAACGCCGACCTGACGTCACTCAACCTCGACGGCAGCACCCTGCCGGGCATCGAAGCCGAAGGAATCCGGGTGGCCGCGGTGTGCGCCATCCGCGACGCCACCGTCAACGGCGACATCTGGATGCTGCCCGCCACCATCGACGGGCCCCTCACCCTGGACCGATCCACGATCTCCGGCAGCGTCCACCTGCAACGCGCGTCCATCGGCGCCGTCCACCTGCGCGGCGCCCGCGTCGAGCAGGGCGTCCGGCTCACCGGAGCGCGCGTCGGCGGCGACGTCGACGTCGCGCACGCCCACTTCTCCGCCGCTCCCGACACCGGCATCGCCCTGAACTGCTCCGGCCTCATCCTGGGCGGCTCCCTGCTCGCCCACCACCTGCGTACCGACGGTGAGACCCACGTCATCGGCACTCGGGCCGGCGGCACCATGGCGTTCCAGGCAGTGACCCTGCGCTGCCCGGACAGCGCCGCCCTCCTCATGATCGAGGCAGAGACGGTCCTCTGCACCCTGCGCCTCACCGCGGACTCGGCCGGCACGATCAGCCTGCGCGACGCCCGCTTCGGCCGGCTCGTCGACGACCCGGTCAACTGGCCGCCGGCCTGCCGGGTCGAACTCGACGGCCTCACCTACGAACGCCTCACCCGCCGCTCCGAGGACGTGGTCACCTGGACCGCCCGGCAACGCCTCGACTGGATGGCCCGCCACGCCACCGGCTTCTCCCCCGGGCCGTACGACCAGCTCGCCGCCGCCCTCACCCGCGACGGCCGCGAACAGGAGGCCCGCCAGGTCCTCGTCGTCCGCGAACGCCGCCGCCACCGCGCGATGGGCCGGCTCGGCGCCGTCTGGGGAGCCGTCCAGGACGCCGGCATCGGCTTCGGGTACCGCCCGCTGCGCGCCCTGCTGTGTCTGCTCCTGGTGGTCGCCGCCGGAACCGGATGGTTCGCCTGGTCCGGCCCCCTCGACCCGGTGAAGCCGGACGAGTCGCCCACCTGGGACCCGTTCCTCTACACCGCCGACGTGCTGGTGCCGCTCGTGGACCTCGGCCACGACAAGGCCTGGGACCCGGTGGGCGCCGACAAGGCCGTCACCCTGGCCGTCATGGCAGCCGGCTGGATCCTGGCCACCACGGTGGTGGCCGGCGCCGGGCGGGCCCTGCGCCGTTGAAAGTGTCGCAACAACCGCTCTCTAGGATCCCGATCATGATCCGCGCGACGCCGGCGGCCGGCAGGTGAGCTGGCAGACCGGGCTCACCGGCTTCCTGGCCGGCCTGCTGATCTCCATCGTCACCTCCCCGGTAGGCGTCTCCGGCGCCGTCTTCCTCCTCCCCGTGCAGCTGAGCGTCCTGCACGTGCCCAGCCCCGCGGTGACCCCGACCAACCTGCTCTACAACGTCGTCGCCGGCCCCGGCGCCCTCGCCAGCTACCGCCGCAACGGCCAGCTCACCGGCCCCCTGGCCAGACTCCTGGTGATCGGCACCGTCCCCGGCGTGGTCCTCGGCGCCCTCATCCGGGTCTTCGCCCTCCCCGGCGCCCAGGCCTTCCGCCTGGTCGCGGCGGCCGTCCTGCTCCCCCTCGGGCTCTGGCTCTGCGCCCGGGCCGTCCGCTCCGACGTGCCCGACCGCCCGCCGTTGTCCCGCCGGACGCTGCTGACCCTGAGCCTCGCCACCGGCACCGTGGGCGGCATCTACGGCATCGGCGGCGGCTCCGTCCTCGGCCCCCTCCTCGCCGGGCGCGGCCTCCCGATGACCCAGATAGCCCCCGCCGCCCTCGCCGCCACGTTCGTGACGTCCATCGTCGGAGCCGGCACCTACGGGGTGATCTCCCTGAGCACCGCCGGAGCGATCGCGCCCTTCTGGTACCTCGGCGTCCTGGCCGGACTGGGCGGTCTGCTGGGCGGCTACCTCGGCGCCCGCCTGCAGCCGCACCTGCCCGAGAAGCTGCTGCGCCTGCTGCTCGGTGGGCTCGCCACCGCCCTCGCCGTCCTGTACGTCATCCAGGCCTTCACCCCGTCCCCCACCACCCCCTGAACGCCCGCACCGCCGCACCGCCGAACCGCCGATGTTCGTCGCCCGGCCTGGCTCAGCTGGCACTGGCGCATGATCCCCCGGCCGGGAGGCCTGCGTGAACGCCGGCACGCCCCACCCTCTCACCGCAGCCACGGCCCACTGCGAAGGCCGTACCACCAGAGGGGTCGTCGGCGAAGCCGTCGGTTGAGGTTTCGGTGCGGCTCGCCGCACTACCTCTAAGCCATCCTAGGATGATAGGGTCCTGCTGTGGACTGGAGTACCTACGGAACGTTCCTGCTTCTGGCGATCGTCGTCGTGGTGATCCCGGGACCGGACTTCGCGGTCGTCACCGGCAACACCGTCTCGGGTGGCCGAGCGCGCGGCATGTGGGCCGCCACCGGCGTAGGAACCTCGAACGCCGTTCAGGGCACCGCCGCGGTCATCGGCCTCGGCGCCCTGATCGTCAACGCCCAGCCGGTGTTCCAGACGATCAAGTGGGCGGGCGCGGCCTACCTGATCCATCTGGGGGTGCGGGCGCTGCGATCGGCGGTGCGCGGGGACTACCCCACCACGGTGACCGAGGGCGGTCGCGGCGCGGCGATCCGGGGCTTGCGGCAGGGCTTCCTGTCCAACATCACGAACCCGAAGGTCCTGGTGTTCTACCTGGCCGTGCTGCCGCAGTTCCTCACACCGGACGCCGGGCCGGCAGCGATGCTCGGCTTCGCGCTCAGCCACGCCCTGCTGTCACTGACATATCTCCTGCTGCTGACAGCGTTCCTGCACCGCGCGCGCCGGGTGCTGTCGCGGCGCCGGGTGCGGCGCGCGATGGACACCGTGACCGGCACCGCGATGGTGTTGTTCGGCGCGCGCATAGCCACGGAAAGCTGACCTACGGACGGCGCCAGATCCGGATCTCGCTCGGCGGCAGCTGCTCGGCGAACCGCGCGTCCGGCGCCGCCTCACGCAGCAACGACCGCAGGTCCCGCTCGAAGTCGGCGAGCCGGTCCGCGAACAGGTGCGGCGCCGAGTGCGACATCGAGAACGTCCACGCCACCAGATCGTCCTCGTCGCGTAGCACGACCTGACCGGCCGGGACGATGTGCCGTTCCAGGTCCACGAAACCGGCGCCCTCGATGACCAGATCTTCCCGGTCCGGGGTGACTCCGGCGGCGATCCGGCCCTGCCCGGCCCGCCGCACCGGCCCCAGATAGCGCCGCACCAGCTCGGCGATCCGCGGGTACGGCGGCGTGGGGAACGGCAGCGGCCCGGCCGGCGCGGGCGCGTCCTTCCAATCGGCGAGGTGCACGAACGCACCGCCCGGCTCGAGCATCTCGCGCACGGTCACGGCGACCCGGGCCCGGTCCATCCAGTGGAAGGAGGAGGCGAACACCACGGCTGGGAAGACGCCCAGCCCGGCGGGCAGGTCCTCGGCCCGGGCCGGCACCCAGCGGGCGTTCCTGATCCGGCGCCGGGCGGCCTGCCGGGCGGCCTCGGCGAGCATGCCGGGGTCCGGGTCGACGCCGACGACCTCGGCGAAGTGCGGCGCCAGCGCGAGGGTCACGGTGCCCGGGCCGCAGCCGACGTCGAGGAGCCGCTCATGCCCGTCGACCGCCTCGCTGATCGTCTCGGCGACGCCCGGCGCATAGGGGAGGCGGCCCCGCGGGTAGTGCGCGGCCGTCCCGGCGAACAGAGTCTCGTCCCACTGCCAGCCGACAATCACCCCACCAGGTTACTGAGCCAGCCAGCTCTGCCCGACGAACGCCTCGGCGCCGGCCGGCAGGGTCACCGGGGCGCCTGCCGCGAGCCGCCGGCACAGGTCCATCATCTCGTCGTAGTCGTGGGCGTTGTGCGCTTCCCCGCCGTCCGGCCACCAGGCGGCGTGCCAGCCGGCGCCGTTCACCCGCACGTACGGGCCCTCGACCACCGAGCGCACGGTGTTGTCGATCGCCTCCAGCAGGTCGGCCGACCCCCAGTCGCAGGCGTCGCAGCCGCAGTCCGGCAGCCGGCCGATCTCCAGGCCGGGCCGGGCCGCGGCGACTCTCAGAACGTCCGGTTCACCGTCGGCCACGGTGAACGACAGCGGCAACGTGCCGGGCCGCCCCGACCGAATCTCCCAGCCGGCGCCGGTCGCCGTGACACCCACCTCAGGCAGCGAGCCGAGCACGGACGCCCACACCCGGGCCCGCTCCCGCACGATCCGGTAGCGGCCCGGGTCGGTGACCCGGGAGTACTCCTCCGCGGAGGCGTCCCGGTCGGCGTGCGGGTTGGGCCACGACGGCAGGCCCAGCCCGTGCCACCGCTGGTCCACCCGGTCCTGGATCTCGTCCCACCCTGTCACGCCACACACCCTAGGGGCGGGTGGCCCCGGCCAGGTCGATCTTCGTGGCGTTGCCCGGCGCGCTGATCGGCGCGCCGGTCGTCACCTCGATGCGGGCCGCGACCCGCGCGGTGGCGCCCTCGACGAACTGCAGCACGTCGATCTCGGCGGCGGTCAGCTGCCCGCCGTCGATCCACAGGTCGATCACGATCGGCTTGTCGGCCGGCGCCGCGCCGAGGTCGTCGCCGAGCGACGGTTCGACGGCCGTGGCGATCCGCTTGGCCTCCGCATGCGCCTCGGCAGTCGTCGACGTCACGATCAGGTGCTTGCTGTCCGCGCTGTCGCGCACCACGTCGGCGCCTTCGAGCAGGTTGGTGGCGCCGGTGGTGAACTCGGCCAGCAGCTTCTTCTGCTGCTCGGTGTCCTCCGCCGGGGCAGTGCCCAGCGCGTAGCCCGCGGCCAGGTCGGTCGCCTGCTTGAGGTCGACCGACACCCATTCGCCGTCGAACAACGCAGCCGCCTCGGGCGCCCCGCCGACGGCTTCCTTGCGCAGCTGCGCCACGTCGGCCGGGGCGGCGCCGAACTTGGCGGCCAGCTCCGACACGGGCGCCTTCGCGTAGAGCATGCCGTCGACGAACCGGATCTCGGTGCCGGTCACGCCGCCGATCGTCGCCGCGATACCGGACCGGTCGTCGTCGGCGCCCTCGCCCGCCTTGTCGTAGGCGAGCGTGAACGAGGAGTTGAACACGGTCCGCAGGGCGGTCACGTCGTCCGGGTCGGTCGTCCGGGTCGCCGCGATCAGGTCGTCGGCGTCACCGGTCAGCTTCAGCGTGAAGCCGGCCTGCTGGGCGTCGGCGAGCTGCCGGGCCGCGTCGCGCAGCTCCAGCTTCGGCTCCAGCGCCTCGATCTGCTGCTGCGCGCAGCCGCCGGCGACGGCCAGGGTGGCGACACCGGCGAGGGCACCGGCCAGGAAACGCTTCGAGCGCATGGATCCCCGTTCTCACTGTCATCCGCCGCGGTGGCGGGCGCCCACAGCGTAAAAGCCTCGATCAACCCCTTTTTTGGTACGCCCATCCGAGTCCCGTGAGCCACACGCGACCCCCTGCCGGGCCGGGCCCGGCGACGCGACCGCCGGGCGGAGCTGCCCACTCACCCGGCGTGTGAAGTTACGGCTCGATCCGCACCGCGACTTCACACGCAGGACGGGATCACGTCCCGCCGCCGCGAGCATTGCGTGTGAAGTTACGCCCACATAGCGACCCCAACTTCACACGCTCCGTTGTGGCTCAGCGGGTGAAGACGGCGCGCCATCGGCCCGGCAGGCGCGAGTCCGGCGCGTCGACCCGTTCGACCGACACCTGCCGGACCCCGTCCACCGCGAACGCGTCGATCTCCGCCCGCGACAGCGGCCAGGGCGGCCCGTCGTGGCCGTCGGCGACCGCCGCCGCCGCGAGCACCAGCAGCATCCCGCCGGGCGCCAGCAGCGTGCCGGCCGACGCGATCGCCCGCGCCCGGATCGCCGCCGGCAGCGCCTGCACATTGTTGCTCTCCACGACCAGGTCGAACGCCTGCCGCCACTCGTCCGGCGGGTTCAGCAGGTCGGCGACCACGTAGTCCACCGGCGACGACGGGTGCCGCTCGCGGGCCAGCTCGATGGCGGTCGGAGCGATGTCGAACGCCGTCGTCACGTACCCCCGTTCCGCCACGTACTCGGCGTCGCGTCCCGCGCCGCAACCCACCACCAGCGCGCGCCGCCCGTCCCCCACCGGCAGCGGGAAGGCACGCAGGTGCGCGCTCGGCCCGGCCACGTCCCACGGCACCTCGGCCCGCCCGGCCCGCGCCTCGGCGTAGAGCGTCTCGAACCATCCGGTCGGCGTGCCCGCCGCCGCGATCTCCCGATAGGAGCTCATCACGCTCCCCCCGCGCGGCGCGGCGTCGTCGCGGCAACCCGCCGCAGGTCACTGTGCATGCTCATCGCGGCAGCCTCCGCAGCTCGCGGAGGGCCTGCCGGCGTACGTCGCCGGTGAGCGTGTCGATGTAGAGCCGGCCGTCCAGGTGGTCGGTCTCGTGTTGCAGGGCCCGCGCCAGGAACCCGCTCCCGGAGATCACCAGCGGCTCGCCGTGCTGGTCGTAACCGGCCGCGGTGACCGTCATGGCCCGCTTCGTGGCGAAGCCCATGCCGGGCAGCGACAGGCATGCCTCCTCGTCGTCCTGCTCCCCGGCGAGATCCGACAGCACCGGGTTCACCAGGTGCCCGACCTCGCCGCCCACGTTGTAGGAGAACACCCGCAGACCCACCCCGATCTGGGGCGCGGCCACCCCGGCCCGGCCGGGCTCGCGGACGGTGTCCTCCAGGTCTCGGACGAGCTCACGCAGCTGGGCGTCGAAGTCGGTGACCAGGTCGGCGGGCGTGCGCAGGACCGGGTCACCGAAGAGCCGAATCGGTCGTACTGTCATGTCCGGAAGGCTAGTCGGCGCTTACCTGCCGATGCCGTCCGGCCGGGGCCCGCCGAGGCGTTACGCGAGCAGGGCCGTGCGGTCCGGGCGCAGCATCTCCCGCAGTTTGATCAGCGACCGGCGGGTCTGGCTCTTCACCACCGTCACCGGCACACCCAGTTCTTCGGCCACCTGCTCCACGCTGAGGTCGGCGAAGTAGCGCAGCAGCACGATCGCCCGGTCCCGGGCCGGCAGCCGGCCGACCGCGGCCAGCATCGTCATCCGCAGTTCGGGGCTCATCGAGTACGCCGGCTCGCGCATCCGGCCCGGCACCGACTCCGTCGAGCTGCGCCGGCGCAGGTGGTCCAGGTAGACCCGGAACAGCGCCTTCTGCGCGTACGCCGCGACGTTGTCGCTGGCGGCCACCCGGCCCCAGTTCAGGAACAGCTTGGTCAGCGTGGTCTGGGTGAGGTCCTGCGCCAGGTGCCAGTCGTGGCAGAGCTGGAACGCGGCACTGTGCAGCCGCCCGGTGCACGCCTGCGCGAACCGGGCGAAGTCGTCCCGCGCGGCGGCACCGGGCGGCGCGGTGAGGCGCATCCGGATGCCGGACGAAGTGGTCCGGACCGGGGTGTCCGGTCGATCGAGTAGTTCAAGCATGTCGCCTTCTTCAGCCAGCCACGGGGGCTCCCACTGTGGACCGTCTCGGTGCGCGCGGTGGTCAACGTACGCGTCCGGGCCGCAGCGGTGGGGGCGCCCGGTGACCTTGGCACGCAACCGGTAGAGACGGCGGCGGAAGCGGCGGTCAGAGACCGGCCAGCGCGGCCCGGATCGGGCCGACCTTCGCGGCGGCCTCGTCGACCTCGGCGTACGGGTCGCTGTCCGCGGTGATGCCACCACCGGCCCAGGTGTGCACCCGGGTGCCGTCCACAGCCACCGTCCGGATCGTCAGGCCGAGATCGAGGTGGTCGTGGCCCAGCCACCCGGCCGCACCCATGCTCACCCCGCGGCCGACCGGTTCCAGCGCGGCGATCCGGGCCAGGGCGGCAAGCTTGGGGGCGCCGGTGACGCTACCGCCGGGGCAGACGGCCCGCAGCAGTTCGGCGAGGCCGACGTCGCCGTCGAGCGGTGCGGACACGACCGACTCGGCCTGCCAGAGGCCGGACCACTCGCGGACGGCGAACAGCTCGTCCACCCGGACCGGGCCGGTGCCGGGCAGCCGGGCCAGGTCGTTGCGCTCCAGGTCGACGATCATGATGTGCTCGGCGCGTTCCTTCGGCGAGGCCAGCAGCTCGCGGAGGCCGGCCGCGGTGGCCGGGCGGGTGCCCTTGATCGGCCGGGTCGACACCCGGCCGTCCCGGACCTCGATCAGGGTCTCCGGGGAGGCGGTGGCCAGCGCCCAGCCGTCGCCGGCGAGCAGCCCGCCGTACCGGGCGCCGGACAGGGCGGCGACCCGCCGCAGCGCCGGGACCGGGTCGCCGGTGTACGCGGCGGACCCGTGCCCGACCACATTGACGATGTAGACGTCACCCCGCCCGATCGCGGCGCGCACCTCGTCGACCGCGCCGGCGTGCTCCTCGCGGGTCCAGCTCTCCCGCCACGGTCCCAGCCGCCAGGCGCCGGGCCGCCCGGTGGGCTGCCGGGCGGTGGTGTGCCCGTAGACCACGGCATAGATGTCCGGAATGCCCGCCGCTGGCGAGGGTGGCCCGACCGTTCCCCCGGCCATCACGGATCCGGCATCCGCCGACACGTAGAGTGCTGCCCCGCAAATGGCGCCATCACCGAACGTCTTTTGTTTGTCATCCGTTCGGCCAAGGTTTCGCACCGGCAGTCCGTTGGCGGCGAGAAACGCGGCGAGAAGCTCACCAGGGTCACCGGGATCACCCCGATCCCACCGAAAGGCACACAACGCGTGGTGACGGGCTTGGCAGCCCCCCGGAAAAGCCGGCGGCGGACCGACCAGAGGTCGCGGAGAGTGGTCGTTGATCTCCGTCCCGTGGACCATGTATGACGCGAACGGCCCCGCGGATCCCGTCACCGGGTTGAACCGTTGTCGTTCGATGTGAGGTAACGTCCGTCACCGACTTTGTGAACCTTCACACAGCCCCCAAACGGAGATCACGAAGATGTGTCAGCACCAAGTTCCCTGCCCACCGGCCGATGCGATCGACCGCGAGGCTGCCCGGATCATCGTCACCTTCTGCGAGCAGGGATGGAGCCTGCTCTGCAACGGCGTCATCGTCTTCGAGGACACCGGCGAACTTCTGCCGGACGGCACGATGATCGAGCCGCACCGCGGCCCGGCCGTGCACGCCCTGGCCGCCTGAGGAAACCGCCACGGAGCGTGACCGAAGCGACGCGCAGGCCGCGATCATAGACGACCACGACCTGCGCGCCCCGTCAGCTCAGTCCTCGAACGCCTCCGGCGCGGGGCACGAGCAGACCAGGTTCCGGTCCCCGTACGCCCCGTCGATGCGGCGCACCGGCGGCCAGTACTTCGCCGCCCGGTCCACGCCGCCGGGGTAACCGGCCACCGACCGCGGGTACGGGTGGTCCCACTCGTCCGCCGAGACCGCCGACGCCGTGTGCGGCGCGTTGGCCAGCGGGTTGTCGTCCTTCGGCCAGACGCCGGCCGCCACCTGGTCGATCTCGCCCTTGACGGCGATCATCGCGGCGATGAAGCGGTCCAGCTCGGCCAGGTCCTCGCTCTCGGTCGGCTCCACCATCAGCGTGCCGGCCACCGGGAACGACATCGTCGGCGCGTGGAACCCGTAGTCGATCAGCCGCTTCGCCACGTCGTCGACCGAGACGCCGGCGGCCTTGGTGATCGGCCGCAGGTCGAGGATGCACTCGTGGGCGACCAGGCCGTTGTCGCCCGCGTACAGCACCGGGTAGTGCTCGCGCAGCCGCGCCGCCACGTAGTTCGCCGCCAGCACCGCCGAGGCGGTCGCCGCGGTCAGGCCGTCCGGGCCCATCATCCGCACGTACGCCCAGGAGATCGGCAGGATGCCGGCCGAGCCGTGCGCCGCCGCCGAGACCGCGTGGTGGTCGCCGGGCTCGCGCGGGTCGCCGGGCAGGAACTCGGCCAGGTGGGCGCGGACCGCGACCGGGCCGACGCCGGGGCCACCGCCACCGTGCGGGATGCAGAACGTCTTGTGCAGGTTCAGGTGCGAGACGTCGGCGCCGAACTTGCCCGGCTTGGCGAACCCGACCAGGGCGTTCAGGTTGGCGCCGTCGACGTACACCTGGCCGCCGGCCTCGTGCACCCGCTCGCACAGCTCGGCAATCGCGGTCTCGTACACCCCGTGGGTGGACGGGTAGGTCACCATGATCGCGGCGAGCGCATCCCGGTGCTTGTCGATCTTGGCGGCCAGATCCGTCATGTCGATGTTGCCGTCCGCGTCGCAGGCGACCACGACGACCCGCATGCCGGCCATCACCGCGCTGGCGGCGTTGGTGCCGTGCGCGGACGACGGGATCAGGCACACGTCGCGGTGCGCCTCGTCCCGGGAGCGGTGATATCCGCGGATCGCCAGCAGGCCGGCCAGCTCACCCTGCGACCCGGCATTGGGCTGGACACTGACCGCGTCGTACCCGGTGATCTCGGCCAGCCACGCCTCCAGCTGCGCGACCAGGGCCTCGTAGCCCTCGGTCCGGGTGACCGGCGCGAACGGGTGCACGTTCGCGAACTCCGGCCAGGTGATCGCCTCCATCTCGGCGGTGGCGTTCAGCTTCATCGTGCAGGAGCCCAACGGGATCATGCCGCGGTCCAGCGCGTAGTCCTTGTCCGACAGCCTGCGCAGGTACCGCAGCATGCTGGTCTCGGAGTGGTGCGTGGTGAAGACCGGGTGCGTCAGGTACTCGCTGGTGCGGGCCAGCGACCGCACCTCGCTCGCGGCGGGCTCGGCCGGCGCCGCGCCGAACACCTCCAGCACGGTCGCCACGTGGGCCGCCGTGGTCGTCTCGTCGACCGACACCGACACCCGGTCGGCGCCGACCGGCAACAGATCGATGCCCCGGGCGGCGGCGGCCTCGACCATCTCGGCCGCCCGGCCCGGCACCACCACGGTGACGGTGTCGAAGAACGCCCGGTGCGCGATCTCGACGCCGGCCGCGGTCAGGCCCCCGGCGAGCGTGCGGGCGTGGTCGTGGGTGCGCTGCGCGATCGCCTTCAGGCCCTGCGGACCGTGGTAGACCGCGTACATGCTCGCCATCACGGCCAGCAGCACCTGGGCCGTACAGATGTTGCTGGTGGCCTTCTCCCGCCGGATGTGCTGCTCGCGCGTCTGCAGCGCCAGGCGGTAGGCGGGCGCGCCGTCGGCGTCCTTCGAGACGCCCACCAGGCGGCCGGGCAGCGACCGCTCCAGGCCGCCGCGCACCGCCAGATATCCGGCGTGCGGACCACCGAATCCCAGGGGTACGCCGAAACGCTGCGTCGTGCCGGCCGCGATGTCCGCACCGATCTCCCCCGGGGCGCGCAGCAGGGTCAGCGCCAGCAGGTCGGCCGCCACCGTGACCAGGGCGCCCTTCGCGTGCGCCGCCTCGACCAGCGCGGCGTGGTCGCGGACCGCGCCGGACGCACCCGGGTACTGCAGGTGCAGCCCGAAGAACTCCGCCGGCAGATCCTCGCCCGCGTCCAGGTCGACCAGCCGCACGTCGATGCCGAGCGGCTCCGCCCGGGTGCGCAGCACGGCGAGGGTCTGCGGGAACGTGTCAGCGTCCACCGCGTACACGGTGCTCTTGCTCTTCGACGCCCGCCGGGCCAGCGTCATCGCCTCCGCGACGGCGGTCGCCTCGTCCAGCATCGACGCGTTAGCGGTGGTCAGCCCGGTCAGGTCGGTGACCATGGTCTGGAAGTTCAGCAGCGCCTCCAGGCGCCCCTGGCTGATCTCCGGCTGGTACGGCGTGTACGCCGTGTACCACGCCGGGTTCTCCAGCACGTTCCGCTTGATCACCGCGGGCGTGTGGGTGCCGTAGTAGCCGAGCCCGATCATCGAGGTGGCCACCACGTTGCGGCCCGCGATCGCGCGCAGCTCGGCGATCGCCTCCTCCTCGGAGATGCCCGCCGGCAGGTCCAGCTCGCCGCGGAAGCGGATCGACGAGGGGATCGCGGCGTCCATCAGCTCGTCGAGAGAGTGATGCCCGATCGCCTTGAGCATGTGGGTCTGCTCATCCGGGTCCGGACCGATGTGACGGGAAACGAACGGCGACGATGTCATGGGCGACTCCAGGCTCGAGAAGGTCGACATGCAACCTCCCCCTCTGTCATACCCAGCTAGGCATTTCAGAGTCGCCTGCCCTCGCGGTCCTTTTGCCTGAGAGGTTCCGGGGAGGATTTGCCCCTTCGGCGCCGCACGACCGGTGATCGGCCGTATGGTCTCTCCCGCGCGGGTGTAGCCGGCAGTGTCAACCTACCAGCGGATCTTCGCCCGAGCCGCTGTGCGTGCGGTCACTGTGAGAAACGCCCGCCTCAACCGGTGGAGGCGAGCATCAGTCGCGCCGTGGTTTCCGGGTCCTCGAACATCGGCAGGTGGCCGATGCCGGGCAGCATCTCCACCCGGGCGCCGGGGACCGCCTCGTACTCGCGGGCCCGGGCCGGGTTCCACCGCGGATCGGCCGCGCCGAAGATCACCAGCGTGGGTACGGCGGTGGCGAGCGCGATGAGCCGGTCCGGGACGCTGCGCTCGGCGATGTAGTCCGTGTTCGCGCGCAGCACCGCCTGGAAATCGTCCCAGCCGATGCCCCGCAGCTCGGCCACCGCGTCGTCCGGGATCTCCACCGGGCGGGCGCACGCCGCCCGCAGCCCCTGACGGACCATCGCGTCCGTGCGGACCGCCCACAGCAGGCGCCCGAGCGGCGGGCCGGTCAGGATCCGCAGCACAGCCGGCTGCGGCAGGAACGCGTACACGCTCGGGCCGGTGCTGATCAGCGTGAGCGCGTCGACCAGGTCCGGGCGCTGCTCGGCGAGCGCGGTGGCGACGTAGCCGCCGCTGGAGTGCCCGGCCACCGCGATCGGCCCGCCACCCAGGTCGTCGAGCATTGCCGCCACCCGCCGAGCCTGGCCGGGCACGTCGAAGGAGGGCGGCGCCGGCGACCGGCCGCACCCCGGCAGATCGACCCGGATCACGTGGTGCCGGGCGGTGAGCGCCGGCACCATCGGGCTCCAGCAGCCGTTCGCAGCGCCGGAGCCGTGCAGGAGCAGCAGCGGCGGCGCGGCCGCCGGGCCGTCGTGGACCACATGCATACCGGTGATGATGCTCTCCCGGGTGCCGCCCCGTCATCGCCGAACGTCGCGCGCGGCCACGATCGGCGGCACGGCATCATGGCAGGGGCAGCGCATCCGCAGAGACGAGGAACCACGTGACGTACACCCCCGGCGACGACCGCTACCAGTCCATGACGTACCGCCGCGCCGGGCGCAGCGGCCTCCGGCTGCCCGCGCTCTCGCTCGGCCTCTGGCACAACTTCGGCGACAGCCGCCCCCTCGACCGGCAGCGCGCCATCGTGCGCCGCGCCTTCGACCTCGGCGTCACCCACTTCGACCTGGCCAACAACTACGGGCCGCCGCCGGGCAGCGCGGAGAGCAACTTCGGCCGGCTGCTCGCCGGCGACCTCAAGCCGTACCGCGACGAGCTGATCATCTCGACCAAGGCCGGTTACACGATGTGGGACGGCCCGTACGGCGACTGGGGCTCCCGCAAATACCTGGTGTCGTCGCTCGACCAGTCGCTGCAGCGCCTCGGCCTGGACTACGTCGACATCTTCTACCACCACCGGCCCGACCCGGACACCCCGCTCGAGGAGACGATGGCCGCCCTGGACGCGGTGGTCCGCTCCGGCAAGGCGCTGTACGTCGGCATCAGCAACTACAAGAGCGCCGGGGCCGCCGAGGCCGCCCGGATCCTGCGCGAACTCGGCACCCCGCTGCTGATCCACCAGCCGTCCTACTCGATCCTCAACCGCTGGATCGAGCACGACCGGCTGCTCGACACCCTGGAGGAGGCCGGCGCCGGCTGCATCGCGTTCAGCCCGCTGCAGCAGGGCCTGCTCACCGACCGCTACTTCGGTGGCATCCCGGACGACTCCCGGATCCGCACCAGCGTGTTCCTGAACGAGAGCGCGCTGGACGACCAGACCATGGGCCGTCTGCACGCCCTCAACGACATCGCGAAGCGGCGCGGCCAGTCCCTGGCGCAGATGGCCCTCGCGTGGGCCCTGCGCGACCCCCGGATGACCAGCCTGATCATCGGGGCCAGCAGCGTCGAGCAGCTGGAGTCGAACATCGCCGCCCTCGACGCCCCGCAGTTCAGCCCCGCCGAGCTTGACGAGATCGACGGCACCGTCCTCGACGTGTGAAGTTGAGGTCGCTCTGTGGGCGCAACTTCACACACACGCTCGGGACGAAGCTTGCGTGTGAAGTTGAGGTCGCTCTGTGGGCGCAACTTCACACGCAAGCTTCGGGCGGTGAAATCGGGTGCCTGGGGGCGGTCGCGCCGTACTGTCGGCAGCCGTGATCGAACTCGTGGAACGGCACACGGTGCTGGCGGTCGTGGTCGGGTCGCGGGCGTACGGACTGGACGGTCCGGGGTCCGACCACGACCGGCGCGGCGTCTACGCGGCGCCCACCCGGGCGTTCTGGAGTCTCGACAAGCCGCCGGCCCACCTGGACGGGCCGGCGGCGGAGCAGTTCTCCTGGGAGTTCGAAAGGTTCTGCGTGCTGGCGCTGCAGGCCAACCCGACCGTCCTGGAAGTGCTCTGGTCGCCGCTCGTCGAACGGGTCACCCCCGACGGGGAGGAACTGCTCGCGACCCGGGAGGCCTTCCTGTCGCGGCGGGTAGCGGAGACCTACGGCAACTACGCGCGCGACCAGCTGGCCAAGGTGGCGTCACGCCGGGAACGCACCGGCGAGATCAACCACAAGCAGGCCATGCACATGATCAGGCTGCTGCTGGCGGGCGCGCACGTGCTCCGCACCGGCCAGGTCCTCGTGGATGTCAGCCACCTGCGCGAGCAGCTGCTGGCGGTCAAGCACGGCGAGGTCCCGTGGGAGGCGGTCACCGCCTGGGCCGGCCGGCTGCTCACCGATCTGGCGGCCGCGGCCGCCGCGACCGCGCTGCCCGAGCACCCCGGCCGCGAGCGGGTGGACGCGCTGCTCGCCCACGTCCGGAAGCGGAACCTGCGGTGGTGACGGCGCTGCCTTCCGCGTCCCCGCGGCGGTCGGCTCGTTGCATGAGCTGGTGGTCCGCGCCTGTCCCGGCGGCGGCCGACCCTCAACCTCATCCTCAGGTTGATAGTGAGCTTCAGGTTGAGGGTTGCGGTGTCTGCCCAGGTCAGTCGATCGCCACCGGGACCGGCAGGCCCTGCTGCACCTCGAGGACCGCGCGTTCGCCGAGCGGCTCGGCGAGGTCCACGGTCGCGGACCGGCGAGCGCCGATCGCGGGGCAGGCCTGCGTGCCGGCGTGGGATCGGGTGGCGACGATGACGACCACCGCGTTCGGCGACTCGACTGCCGTCGCGGTGTAGTCGGCGCCGCACGGCTCGGAGGCCGGCCCGGGGCTGCCGGTGAAAGTGACAGTCATCCGGCGGCTGCCCGAGCTGGTCGCGGCGGCATCGATCGCCAGGCCGGCCGGAGTGTTGTACGGATCCCAGGACGGTGGGGTGATCCGCACCGACGCGGTCCGGGCGATCGCCGGCCGGGTGAACCGCACCTTCGTACCCTTCAGCGTGTACTCCCAGGCCGGCGTCTCGGCCCGGCCCCGGGTGGTCTCGACGGTTACGGTGGTGAAGCGGGCGCCGGTGGCTTCGAGCGGCCGGCAGTCGCCGCAGTCCTCGTGATGGGCGGACATCGCCATCTCGTCGATCGCCTGCGTGGCGGAGATCAGCGCAATGGTGTGGCGGGTGCCGTCCTGCCAGGTCACCGCGCCGGTCGCGCGGGGGGCGGCGGGCAGATCGTCGCCGGGGATCACCTTGGCGGCGGCCAGGGCGCGCTTGTGGTTGTCGCCGGCAGCGGCCTCCCAGTCACCGACCTGCCCGGTGAGGTCGCCGATCGGCACGAACCTGGGGATGCCTCCGGCCGCCCGGACCGCCTCGTCGTAGCGGGCGAGCGCCTCCCGCGCCTGCCTCTGCTCGGCGCCGACCGCCGGTGCGGGACCGCCGCCGGCTCGAACGTCGCCGCACCCGCCCAGAAGCGCGGCGATCACGATGATGGTCAGCAGCCGGTGCCGTCGAGCCATGTGCCCCTCCCCCGGGTCGGTCGCCGTGGTGAGACGGACTCTGCCACCGATCGGTTCCTGGCGGACCCCATGGTGCACAGCTGACTCAGAGGATGGACACAGCCGCCACCGGAGTGCGGGCGGCACTGTTGTCGTGTCAGGAGATACGGCTCGTTCGGGAGGAAGACCACCGATGCATGCAGACCAGCCGGACGGCACCGCACCGACCTATCAGGGCCGCGCGCTCGCCCGGCCCGGCGCGGACCTCGAGGACCAGGGCCTCGGCTTCGACCTCGGCACTCTCCTGGGCCGTCGGCAGCTGCTGCGAGCCTTCGGCATCGGCGCCGCCGGTCTCGGCCTGTCGGCCTGCGGCAACGGCACGGATCCGAGCACCGCCGCTTCCACGACTGCGGCGACCGGCGAGATCCCGGACGAGACCGCCGGCCCGTACCCCGGTGACGGCTCCAACGGCCCTGACGTGCTCGAGCAGAGCGGGATCGTGCGCAGCGACATCCGTTCCAGCTTCGGCACCGCCGGCGGTACGGCCGAGGGCGTGCCGATGACGTTGGAGCTCACCGTCCTGAACCTCGCCGATGGGGGCACACCGTTCGCCGGCACCGCCGTCTATGTGTGGCACTGCGACCGGGCGGGCGCCTACTCCCTGTACTCCGAGGGTGTCACCGCGGAGAATTATCTGCGCGGGGTGCAGATCGCCGACGCGGCCGGCAAGGTCCGCTTCACCAGCATCTTCCCCGCCTGTTACCCCGGACGGTGGCCGCACGTCCACTTCGAGGTGTACCCCGATCAGGCCGCCATCACCGACTCGGCCAAGGCCATCGCGACGTCTCAGATCGCCCTGCCTCAGAACGCCTGCGACGCCGTCTATGCCACTACCGGCTATGAGCAGTCCGTCACGAGTCTCGGCAGGCTCAGCCTCGCGACCGACAACGTGTTCGGCGACGACGGCGGCGCTGCCCAGCTGGGCACCGTGACCGGAGACGTCGCCAACGGTTATGCCGTCTCTCTCGCTGTCCGGGTCGACACCCGTACCGCGCCGGCCGGAGGCCGGTTGTCCGGGGACGGCCGGCCCTCCGGCGCACCCGGTGGCCCCGGCGCCTCGCCCCCGAGCGGGCCGCCGGCCCGCTGAGCGGACAACTTCCGGCCGGAGCGACCAGGTCATGGCCCGCTCGACGCACCGTCGGGCGGGCGCTTGATTTCAGCCTTGGAGGCGGGAAGGCACCCCTACCCGCGAACGGTTCGCGAGACCGGAGCCTGGCCGGGGACGGAGTGGATTCGGCGTGCAGAAGTAGGTCGTACCATCGCCGTGTCTTGATCTTTGGAGGCCGACCGCACACCGCCTAGAGCATCCTAGGAACCTAGGGGCTTGTCCTGCGGGTTGGTCGTCGGTTTAGGCTGGTCACATGTCCGCTGGCGCAGCCCCCGTCATCCACCTCGCGCGGCCGCATCGGCCGGTCGTCGTGGCCGGCACGCTGGGCGAGCTGCGCGGGCCGACCGCCGGCCTGGTGGAGCTGCCGTTGCGGTTGTGGTGGCACCCGCAGCGGGCGTTCGACCTCGGGCACCACACCATGCTGCTGTGGATGTATGAGAACGTGCTCCGCGAGGCGATCCGGGTGGACGAGCTGCGCGGCTATCTGGACGGCGCGACGCTGATCCGCGTCTGGCCCGAGCTGAACCTGCCGCGTGGCGTCCGAGCGGCGTGGGAGGCCCGGCACCCCCGGCTGCGCCACCGCACTTCATGACCGACTTCTTCACCGACGTGGCGCGGATCGCGCTGACCGTCGCCGACAAGCACGGGTTCGTGCTCGGCGGCGGGGTGGCGTGGCTGGTCAACGGGCTGGTGGCACGGCCGACCGAGGATGTGGACCTGTTCACCGACACGGTCGGCGCGGTGGCCGCGGCCGCCGGCGAGGTGACGGCGGCGCTGTCGGCGGCGGGCTACCGGGTGGTCCGCGAGGAGGGCGACGAGTTGTTCGCCGGGATGGACGCGGACATCCAGGAGTTCCTGGTCGCCGGTGACCATCGCGCGTTGCGGCTGACGCTGTGCCGGCTCGACCGGCACCGGGCGCCGGTGGTGATGGACGTCGGGCCGGTCATGCACCTCGACGACCTGGTGGCCACCAAGGTGGCGGCCCTGGTCAACCGGCGGGAGGTGCGCGACTACATCGACGTCGCGGCCGCGCTGGAACGCTATCCGCTGGACCGGGTGCTCGAGCTGGCGCACGCGGCGGACCCGGCGCTGGACCCCGCAGACATCGCCGACGCGGGCCGGTACCTGGACCGGCTCGACGACGCGCGGTTCGCGCTGTACGGGCTGGACCGGCGGGCGATCACCCGGCTGCGGGAGCGGCTGGCGGGATGGCCCCGGTGACCCGGGCATTGACCTGAAGCACCCTTGAAGTCCTAGGTTCCGGACATGACGATGACCGATGCGGAACTCGCCGCACAGCCCGCCGCCTACTGGACCGGGGTGGCCTACGAGTCGCTGATCGCGTACATCCGGGCGCGGCAGGCTGACCACGGGTTCACCCAACCGCAGTTCTGGCTGCTCCGGAACCTCTCGAAGCAAGACCTGTCCCCCGACGGCCGGGGGCAGACGCTGGACGAGCTGCGCCAGGCGATGCGCGGCTACCTGCGGCGGGAGGACGACCTCGGGGCGGAGGCGGAGGTGCTGGTCGACCGGGGGTGGCTGACCCTGGACGGCGACGGACGACTGTGGCTGACCGAGGCCGGGGAGGCGGCCCGCCTCGACATGAAGGCCTGCACGCCGGTGATCCGCGCCGAGATCGACGACGAGGACTACGCGGCGGCGCTGAGAGTCATCCATCAGATGCTGCGCAACACGGGCGGGACGGTGTAGCAACCCGGCAGGGCGTACGTTGGCGCCGGGATGTCGGGGCGACAGCGAAGGGGACGCGATGGTGCCGGCCGTGGGGGCGGTCCTGCTCACAACGGTGCTGACCGGGGGCACCGTGCCGGCCGCGCCGCTGGTGGCCGTGGCCGAGCAGGCGCCGGCCACCGTCTGCCGGATCACCGACCGGCGGCTGACCGAGCTGTCCGGGCTGGTCCGCGACGGGACCGGCTATGTGGTGGTCAACGACGGGGCCGACGACGACGACGCCCGGCGGATCTTCTTCCTGAACCGGCGGTGCAAGGTGACGCGGGCGGTCCCCTACCCGTCCCTGCCCCGTGACACCGAGGACCTGGCCCGCGGGCCGGACGGCACCCTCTGGGTGGGGGACATCGGCGACAACAGCGGCAGCCGCACCACGATCGGCCTGTGGCGGCTGGCGCCGGGGGCGCGGCGGCCGGCGTTGTTCCGGCTGTCCTACCCGGACGGGCCGCACGACGCCGAGGCGCTGCTGATCGGATCCGACGGCGTTCCGGTCGTGGTGACCAAGGATCCGGTCACCGCCGGCCTCTATGTGCCCGAGGGCCGGCTCCGCGCCGGCGGGACCACCCCGCTGCGGCGAGCCGGTGACTTCAGGATCCCGGCGTCCGGTACGAGCAACCCGTTCGGGTTCCCCGGCCGCCTCGTGGTGACCGGCGGCGGCACGAGCCCGGACGGCCGCCGCGCCGTGCTGCGCACCTATGCCGACGCCTACGTGTTCGACGTGCCGGACGGCGACCTGGTCAGCGCGATCAGCCGGAACACACCGGCGGTGACGGCCCTGCCGGACGAGCCGCAGGGTGAGGCGGTGGAGCTCAGCCCGGACGCGGCAGCGCTGCTCACCGTCTCGGAGGTCACCGAACAGTCGGCCGGCGGTACGGCTGTGCTGCGCTATCCACTGCCGGCGGCGCCGCCGGTCTCTTCCGCAGCTGCGGAGCCGGCGCCGCCGGCCTCGTCCCCAGCGGCGCAGGCGACGGTGGCCCGCGCGGGCGGCATCCCGGCGGGCGCGCTGGCCGCGGGTGGCGTCCTGCTCGTGGCCGGCGCCGTGCTGGTCATCCTGCTGGCCCGGCGCGGCCGGTCGGCACGGAACGAGTGAGTCACCGCGCGACGCGCCGGCTGACCCGGCCGTTGTGCAGATATCGCGGGCGTCCCCGGCCGTCGTCGCCCAGGAACACCACCGTCCGGTGCCAGCCGGACCGGGGCCGGGCCGGCACGAAGGTGTCGCCGTCGAGGCGGACGAACTCCTCCGCCGGCTCGGCCGGCGCCAGCTCCGCGAAGACACCCACGGGGCGCTGCTCCAGCCACAGCCGGCCGTCCTCGTCGCCCGAGACGACGAGATCGCCGGCCGGCGACACGTAGACGCCGGCACACCGGTCCACGTCGGCCGGCGTGGGCCGGGCCGGTGGTTGCGGCAGCGCCGGCATCTCGACCCCGGCCAGCTCCCGCAGCAGGTGGCCGATCAGCTCGTGCGCCGCCGGAACCACCTCCCCACCGTTCTGCACGAGGGCGACCGACACGTCCGCCGCCGGCACGACGCGCAGGTTCGCCGACTGCCCGACGGTGTTGCCGGAGTGGCCGATCACCGTGCCGCCGGGCCAGCGGGCCAGCTCCCAGCCGAGTCCCCAGCCGTCGCCGAAGCCGGCCAACGGGGGCAGCGACACCTGTTCCTGCCGCATCGCGGCGACGCCGGCGGGGCTCAGCACGGTGGCGCCGTCCGGGCCCACGCCGTCCCGCAGGTGCATCCTGGCGAAGGCGAGCAGGTCCCGAGGGCGCATCGCGAGCAATGAGCCGGCCGGGGCGTGCGCGGGTGCGAGATTCCAGACCGGGGCCGGATGCTGCAGCTCGTCCGGCCCGCCGCCGACGTGCCCGACCGCGGCCCGGAACATGATGGCGCGCTCGGCGCCGAGCGCGGTGTGGGTCAGGCCGAGCGGCCCGATCAGGCCGTCCTGGAGACATGCCGCGTACGGCCGGCCGCGCAGCACCTCGATCAGGCGGCCCAGCGCGACGTAGCCGGCGTTGTTGTAGGAGAACATCGTTCCGGGCGGGAAGTCCTGCTCGACGCCGGCGAGGCGCGCCACGTACAGCTCGATCGCGTCGTCGTTGCGGCCGGTGTCGGTGAAGACGTCCCCGCCGAAGCCGGCGGTGTGGGCCAGCAGGTGCCGCACGGTGATCGCCGCCGAGGCGGCCTCGTCGGCCACCCGGAAGCCGGGCAGGTACCGCCGCACGGGCGCGTCCAGCTCGATTCTGCCCTCGTCGGCGAGCTGCAGGACGAGCGTGGCGGTCAGCGGCTTGGTGACCGAACCGATCTGGAACACCGAGTCGGGTGTGACCGCCACGCCGGTGGCGGTGTTCAGCACCCCGGCCGCGTGCTCGACGACGTCGTCGCCGACCGCGACCGCGATGGCCGCGCCGGGGACCCGGTGCGCCGCCAGCACTGCGGCGAACCGCTCGGACAGCCACCGGTCGACACGCGCGAGGGACGTCATGCGGCACACCTTAGGCGTACGGCCGGCTCCGCCCCGGTGCCGGTCTGTCCGGCGATCCAGGCGGCCTGGTGGGTACGCCGACATGGTCGACAGCAGCCGCCCTCAGTCGGATACCCGGCAGGTCGGCGCCGCCGACCATGGCCAGGATTACGGTCCCGAGCAGGGGGTTCTTCATGAGGCGGAAGGACGGAGCCAGGGCGCGAGCGTATCCGGGCGGGCACTGGTCGTCGGCCTGTTCGCTCTGGCCGGCGGTACCTACGTCATGTTCGCTCCCCAGCGCTGGCTGCACTACCTGCTCCCACCGATGATTCTCGGCGGCGGCGGCGGCGCGCTGGCTGCGGCGTACGGCATGCGGGTTCCGCAGCGGACGGGGACGCGCGGGTCCCCGCCGGTGTCCGTATGGGAGCGCGTCACCACCGCTCTGGTGCTGCTGCTCGTGCTGCTCACCGCCTTCTCGGCGGCGTCGCTGTACGCGGCGGCGCTGGGTCGCGGCCGGGGACAGCGGCTCGCGTCGGCGATCCAGGACCGGCCGCGTGTCACGATCTTCAGCGAGCAGGCCCTGGTGGTCTCGGGGCCGGGTGTGACGGAGACGCGGATATCGGCGCCCGATCCGGCCTACCGCTACCGGTACACAGGTCCACGGCTGCTGATTCGCAGCAGTTCCCGCTATTTCCTGGTGCCTGCCGGTTGGACCCGCAGCGCGGCAACTCGCCCGGTCCCGGGGGGCCAGTCGAGTTCAGGCACCGACGTCACCTCTCCAGCCGGCGCGGACGGGACCGACCGAACGCGAAACGGCGAGAACGACGACGACAGTCAGAGGGAACCGGACGACGAGCAGGGCAACACCCCCGAGAGCCCCGGAAACTCGCCGAACGACAACGACAACGACGGTGGCGGCGCGGAGCCGGACGGTCCGGCGACCACGAACGGCGTCGACTTCGGTTTCGCCCTCGGCCCAGGCGATCCGGCCCCCATCGCTACGGGAAGGGGTACGGTCCTGCGCGCGACCAACAGTTCCGCCGCACCCTTGACCGTGACGGACGTGAAGGTCACGGGCGAGGGCTTCGACCTTCTCCCGGATGGATGCACCGGGCAGGTGCCGGTCGACCGGACTTCTTGCACCGTGCGGATCGTCCATGACCGACAGGGTGACGGTCAGCGACTCGGCGTTGTCATGTTCACGGTCGACACCGGCGCGGGCCGACAGCTGCAACTCGTGGGAGCGCGCTCCCCGGGAGCGCCTGGGGTCACCGAGCCGGCCTTCCAGGGCGGCACCGTGGCGGCCACCGACCCGCCGAAGGCCGTCCCTCCGCCCTCGGCCTCCGAACAGCCGGCAGCCCGGCCGGGTCAGTCGCGGTAGCGGCGGTTCAGCACGACGGCGGCGCCGATCACGGCGGCGACGGTGCCGGCGGTGATCAGGATGCCGACGGTGCCCCAGACGACCATCAGGACCGAGAGGCCGCCCCACAGCACGGCGCCGGCCAGTGCGAGCGCCATCACGACCGCCCGGCTCGGCGGGCGGCGGGACGGCCTGGTGAAGGTGGTGGGATCCTCAGCCGCCAGCCGGCCGACTATCTCCTCGAACTGCCGACGTGTGTCCTTGGTTGCCAATCCGAACTCACCGCCCGTCGTCGCGACGCCATCCGCCGCCTCCACCTCTACCCCCTTCGGGGGCGTTCGGACCAACGAATGGCATGACACTTTTGTGAAGGTCCGCGTGACGATCAGCGCCAGGCGTCGATCGGGGTGCCGAGACCGGCGCAGCGGTCGGCCACATAGACCCAGGCCAGGACCCCGCCCACGTTGCGCGGCTGACGGCTGTAGAGGCCCACCGCGGTGCCCTCGACCTCGTCCAGGAGGGCGAGGGTCTCGGGCATCGTCTCGGGGCGCAGCTCGCAGAGCACGCCGGGCGCCTTGCGGTCGGCCGACGCGGTGAGGGCCGGGTAACCGCGGCCGGTGTCGCGCAGGTCGCCGGACACCTCGGCGTCCCACGGCTCGGCGGTCAGGCGGCCGGCCAGCAGGTGGGCGCGAATCCGGCCGGGCATCAGCGTGCCGTAGGCGAACACCGCGGGGGTGCATTCCCCGGGATGCGGGTAGGCGCCGGGTGGGACGTCGGCACCAATCGACTGCAACGACGGCGGGGGTACGGCCGGCAGGCGCGCGGGTGCGGCGGTCCGGAGGTGGGGGCGGCCGTCCACCAGGGCCGGGTGACGTTCGGGACGGCCTCCGACATAGGCCGCCGGGCGCAGGACGCGGGCGCCGTTCTCCAGCGTGACCCGGCCGGTGTGCAGGACCTGCAGGGCGTACCAGCCGGTGGCCCGGCCCTCGATGACGTCGAGGCGGGCGAGTTCGGCGGGATCCGCCATGGTCACCACCGCGGACTCCACGTGGTCAGGGACGGCGGCCAGCGTGGTCGGGAGGCGGCCGGCCCGGGTGGTCCCGGCGCACCAGGCCGACGCCAGGCCCGCCATCTCGCAGGCGAGGTTCACCGCCGGCAGCGGGGTGCCGTTCATCAGGACCTTGCCGGGGCAGGCGTTCGACCCGTAACTGAGCAGCGGCACCCGGTCGGCGAGGCGGGTGGCGCCCTGGGCGGCGAGCCAGCCGTCGAGACAGAGGCGCCCGGCATCCTGGTGGACGGCCCAGCCGCTGGGCATCCCCTCGTCGGGGGTCACGTGCAGGCAGTGCCCGGTGCGGTCGATCACCCAGGAGCCGGTCGGGCGGTCACCGGGATAGGGGTCGACGAGGAAGCCGGACGCCGGCCGGGCGGACGGCGGGTTCACGGCTCCGCCGGGTCGGCGAAGTCGAGTCCCCGCGCGGCGAGGGCGGTGGCGAGGATGCTGATCGCTTTCGGCCCGACGCCGTGCATGGCCAGCAGGTCCCGGCGCCGGTGCCCGGCGACCCCGTCGAGCGTCGTGATGCCGGCGAGCAGGAAGGCGCTGGTGGCGGGGCGGCCGATCGCGGGCAGGTCGCCGATGCGGGCCGGCACGTCGCGGGTGCTCATCCGACCACCATAGAAGCGAGCAGCCGGTCCAGGGCGGCCCGCCGGCCGGTCACCGTGACGGTGCCGGCGGCGATCGCCGCGTCCAGCGCGGCCGGGTCGCCGAGCAGCGCGTTGAGAGTGGCCGGGTCGGTGCTGATGCGGGCGTCGCAGTCGGCGGGCTCGCCGGACGTGACCTGCACCGAGCCGTCGGCGGTGCGGACCGTCCACACCTGACCGTCCAGCTCGACGCCATAGGTGGCCGCGGCCGGGCCGGGCCGGGCCGCGGCCCGCAGGTAGATGAGCATCGAGGCGGCGCTGATGTGGGGCTCCGGTGGTCGCGGCACGCGCAGGCCCCACTCCCCCAGGGCCAGCACGACCGGCTCCAGCTCGCGGCCCCAGCCGGTGAGTTCGTACACCCACGAGCCGGCCGGCGGCGGCAGCCGGCGGCGGTGGATCACGCCCCGGCCGTCGAGCTCGCGGAGCCGGTCGGCGAGCAGGTTGGAGCTGGCGTTGGGCAGGGCCCGCCGCAGGTCGGTGAAGCGCCGCGGGCCGAACAGCAGCTCCCGGACGACCAGCAGGGCCCAGCGTTCACCGATCACGTCGAGGGCGCGGGCGATCCCGCAGCCGTCGCCGTAACTCCGGTTCGTCGGCATCGGACCTCCCCGTCGCGGTTCAACTCCCATACTATGTGGTTGTTTTTAACAACTATCGAGGGAGTCGTAATGGCACAGCAGGTGGTGCACTTCGAGATCATCGGCACCGAACCGGGGAAGCTGCGCGACTACTACGGAGCGCTGTTCGGCTGGTCCTTCCAGGTGGGCGACGCGATGACGGAGACGGTGTCGCAGCCCGGCGAATACGGCTTCGTCGACAACGCGGGCCTCAACGGTGGCGTGGCCGGCGGCCCGGGACACCAGCCGAAGGTGCTGCTCTACGTGGGCGTCGACGACGTGGAGGCGGCGTTACGGCAGGCGGAGAGCCTGGGCGGAACCCGGGTGCTGGGCCCGGAGGGCAACCCGGGCGAGCTGGTGGTCGGCCGGTTCACCGACCCCGTGGGCAACCTGATCGGGGTCGCCGGGCCGGCCTGACGCCGGCGGCCGCGCGACCATCCGGACCGGCCCGGGTGGTCGCGCGGGTCAGCGGGACTATTCGCTGACCCGTACATCAGTGGGGTGGGAAAGAAGCGCGACCACCCCCGCGGCGTCCGTGTTCGCGCCGAAGATCGGGGTGCCCGGCTCCATCCGCACGCCGGCGGCGAGCCCGCCCGCGACGACCGGGTCGAAGCCCAGCCGATCGACGACCTCGGCGGCCTCCCGCAGCGCGCCCGGGTCGTCGCCGGCGATCGCGATCGCCTTGCGGTCCGGCGCTCCCGGCGGGCGCGGACCGGCGTCGAGATCGTGGTAACCCATGTGGTTGAAGGCCTTCACCACCCGCGACCCCGGTAGGAACGCCTGGACCGTCGAGCTGGAGTCGGCGTAGGCCGAGGTGATGCCGTCCACCTCCCACCAGTAGTTCATGGCGTCGAGGACGAGCTTGCCGCGCAACGCGTCCACCGGGAGGGTGCGATGTTTGCCCAGCGGCAGCGCGAGCACCACGACGTCGGCCCGCGCGGCGGCCTCGGCGGCGGACACCGCGGTCGCGCCGGGCGTCACCACCTCGACGATCAGCGAGATCCGGGACGGGTCGCCGGAGCCGGCCACCAGCACGCGATAGCCGGCGGCGACCGCGAGCCGGGCCAGCACGGTGCCGAGCTTGCCGGCGCCGAGGATGCCGACGGTCGCCGGGCCGGGGGAAGTCATCGTCACGCCTCCGAGATCATGTCGCGGACCATGGGGATCACCTTCGTGCCGTAGAGCTCGACCGCGCGCATCCGGGCGCTCGTGCTCTGCGCGCCCGCGGTGTAGATCATGTCGAAGCGCCCGACGTCGAGCGACCCGACGGCGCCGGCGATGCGGCGGGCGACCGTCTCCGGCGAGCCGATGTAGAGCGAGCCGTGCTCCACCTCGGCGTCGAACTCGGCCCTGCGCAGCGGCGGCCAGCCGCGAAGGGCGCCGATCCGGTCGCGGATCACCTTGTAGGCCGGGTAGAACAGCTCCTTGGCCTCGGCGTCGGTGTCGGCGACGAAGCCGGGCGAGTGCATGCCGACGGGGTGCGCGACGGTGCCGAGCTGGTCCGCCGCCCGCCGGTAGAGGTCGATGTAGGGCGCGAACCGCGCGGGCTGCCCGCCGATGATCGCCAGCATCAGCGGCAGGCCGTGCCGTGCGGTGCGCACCACCGACTGGGGTGAGCCGCCGACGCCGACCCAGGCGGTGAGACCGCCGTCGGTCTTGGGATAGACGTCGGCGTCCGCCAACGACGCGCGCACCGTCCCCGACCAGGTGACCGGTTTCTCGTCGAGCAGCTTGACGAACAGGTCGAGCTTCTCCTCGAACAGCACGTCGTAGTCGGCGAGGTCGTACCCGAACAGCGGGAACGACTCGGTGAACGACCCCCGGCCGAGGATCACCTCGGCCCGCCCGCGCGACAGCGCGTCCACCGTGGCGAAGCGCTGGAACACCCGGACCGGGTCGTCCGAGCTGAGCACCGTGACGCCCGACGCGAGCCGGATCCGCGAGGTGCGCGACGCGATGCCGGCCAGCACCGTCTCCGGCGTGGAGATCGAGTATTCCGGGCGGTGGTGCTCGCCCAGAGCGATCGCGTCGACGCCGAGATCGTCGGCGAGGACCGCCTCCTCGACGACCTGCCGGATCGCGGCGGCGTGCGAGACGGGCGCACCGGTGTCGTCGACCGGCACGTCCCCGAAAGTGTCGAGGCCCAGGATCATGACTAGTCCCTCCAGGTGGTTACTGTTGACACGTCAACACTCGGAGGTGGCCGCTTATGCCCAGGCTTCCCACGCGCGATCAACTTCGCGTCTGGCGGGACTTCATCGAGACCACGGAGGCGTTGCGCAGCCGGCTGGCGGCACGCCTGCAGGCCGAGGCGGGCCTCTCCCCCGGCGACTACACCGTGCTGCTGGTGCTGAGCGAGGCGCCGGACCGTCGGCTGCGCCCGTCCGCGCTGGCCCGCACGATCGGCTGGGAGCGCAGCCGGCTGTCGCACCACCTGACCCGGATGGAGCGGCGCGGCCTGATCCGCCGGGAGCCCACCGTGGTCCTGGCCGAGGAGGGCGCGCGGGCCTTCTCGGCGGCGACCTTCCCGCATCTGCGCGCCGTCAAGGAACTCTTCGTCGACGCCCTGACCCCGGAGCAGCTGGCCGCCCTCGAGGACGTCACCGGCGCGTTGCGGAAGACGACCGTCGACCCCGCATGATTGTTATAGTAGAATGCGAACATGTTGTTCCGGGTGGATGTGGCGGCCGCCGAGCCCCTCGCTGATCAGATCGCTGCTCAGGTGCGGGGTGGGGTCGTCCGCGGAGAGCTGGCCCCGGGCGAGCGCCTGCCGTCCGCGCGGGAGCTGGCCGAGGTGCTCGACGTCAACCTGCACACCGTGCTGCGGGCCTACGCGCGACTGCGCGACGAGGAGCTGATCGAGCTCCGGCGGGGTCGCGGCGCGGTGGTGCGGGGCGATGCCGACGCCACCCGGCTGCGACTGGTCGAGCTCGCCCGGCAGTTCGTGCGGGAGGCCCGGCGCCAAGGCCTGGACGAGGCCGAGATCGTCGCGATCGTGAGGGAGGCGCAATGAACAGAAGAGTGTGGACGGCGGCCGGGCTGGTCTGGTTGCCGGTGGCCGCGACCGCGGCGACGTGGTTCGCGTGGCGGCCGGAGCTGCCCGGCCGGATCGCGTCGCACTGGAACGGAACCGGCGCGGCCGACCGGTTCAGCTCGACCACCGGCCTGTTCGCGACGCTGCTGACGGTGAGCATCGTCGCCGCGGTGGCGGCCCTCGCAGCGGCGTTCAGCGCCCGCGGGGAGGACGCCGTCGGGGCCCGCTTCTGGCTGGTGGGCAGCGGTGCGGCCACCGGCGCGTGCGCCGGCGTCTGGGTCGCCACCGCGACCGCCGGCCTCGCGAACCCGGCCGATCCCCGGCTCGGACCGCGCTTCGGATGGCTCCTGCTGGGCCTGGCCTGGGGCGTCGTGGTCTGGGCGGCGGCCGGTCGCCCGAAGCTGGCCCGGGCGACGATCGCCCCCGCCGAGGACACGCTCGGGCTGACGCCGACGGAGCGCGCCGCTTACAGCACCACGGTCAGCTCACCGTGGCTGACCGGCCTGACGGCAGCCACCGCGGCGGTCATCGCGATCTTCGCTGCCACGCTGGAGCCCCTCCTGTGGCTGGTCACGGTGGTGGCGATCGGCGCGGCGGTGGCCTTCAGCCGGATCCGCGTCACCGTCGACCGGCGCGGCGTACGCCTGGTGGCGGGCCTGGCCGGCGTGACGCTCAAGCAGATCCCGCTCCGGTCGATCGTCGCCGCGCAGGCCGACGACATCAACCCGGTGGAGTGGGGCGGCTGGGGTTACCGGGTCATCCCCGGCCGGTCCGCGCTGGTCCTCAGGGGCGGGCCCGCGCTGGTTCTGCTGACGAACGACGGGCGCCGCTTCGCCGTCACCATCGACCGGCCCGAGGTGCCGGCGGCGCTGCTCACCGCCCTCCAGGCGCGGGCCGAGAACTGACGCCTTGATCGGCTCGCCGATTCTGCTCCGCGGCCGGTGCGGCTGGACGACGATGGACTGATGGCAGAACAACACGCATCCGCGGAGTCCAAGAAGATCCACGGCGACAAGCTGGCGGAGGCCCTGACGCCCCCGCCGGCGGAGACGGACACCGACCACAGCGACGTCCGCCTGCTGTCCCGCCACCCCGCCGCCAAGACCGGTCACGTCGTCCGTCGCTGACCCGCTCGGACCAGCCGGGCGCCGGCAGGTGGCCGCGTTCCGGGAGCCCTGCGGCGACGAGTTCACGGTGCTCCTCACGCAGCCACAGCCCGGCGGTCTCAGCGCCACCGCGCACCGCATCGTCCGGACGCTGGAGCAGCCGTGCCGGGAGTCAGCGACGACGAGGCCCGGTCCGCGCCGGCGTGGGCCCGGCTGTCGCGGCGGGCGGCTGCGCTGCTGTGCACCGCCGACGAGGCGATGGACAAGGTGAAACACGCCGGCAAGGGCGCCTTCCGGGTCGCCGGACAGGCGACTCAGGCGGCGCTCAGGCGAAGCAGGACGGGGCCGCGGCCGGGGCCGTACTTCGCGGCGTACAGCGCCAGCACCCGGTCCCTCGTCTCGGGGGCCGGCACGGCCGGCACGTACCGCCCGTCGCCGGGCACGGCGACCTGGTGACCCGGGTGATAGGCGAAGGCGAGGGCGTCCGGGTTGACGTTCACCCACCGCTCGCCGTCGTGCACCACGTAGGGCAGGTCCTGGTCGGCGACGGTGCCGTCGTCAGTGAAGCGCAGCGTCATCCGGTAGTGCTCGGCGATCCCCAGCAGGCCGGTCCCGTTCCACCGGGTCTCGAACGCCTCCAGCGCCAGCTCGCCGATGTCCCCGCGCACCGGCACCTCCCGCTGCGAGCTCTCGCTGACCCGGCGGTCGCGGAACACTCCGTACGACATCCAGTTGTCCACCCTGTGAAGCGCGTGCGCCGGCCCGGCCGTGCTCACCCGCACCTCGAACTGCCCACGGCGCAGCGCCGGCAGCGACCGCAGCATGGCGTCCAGCCGCTCGACGTTCTGGCGCATCAGGGCGAGGGCGTCCAGCGGCGCGACCTGCCGGGCCCGGTCGGCGGCGTCCGGGCAGGACGGGTCGGTCAGCAGGATCCGGAAGCGGACACCACGCCAGTGCCGGCTGCGTGGCCACCCCCGCACACCCATGCCGACATGGTGACACCGATCGATCGGATGATCCAGCCGGCCGGCGACCTTCGGCCGGGACGGGGTGCCACCCCGGGTGGCACCCCGTAGGCGGTCAGTCCTCGACCCGGAAGCCGATCTTCAGGGTGACCTGGAAGTGGGCCACCTCGCCCTCGGCCACCTGCCCGCGGATCTCCTTGGTCTCGAACCACTCGATGTTGCGGACCGTCCGGGCGGCCTTGCTGATCGCGGTGCGGATGGCGTCGTCGATGCTGTCCGGGCTGCTGCCGACGACCTCGGTCAGCCGGTACACGTGATGAGTCATGCCCTCAGCCTGCCAGGACCGGCCCCGGTTCGGCCGTCGCCGCGTCAGGCCGGGGCGAGGACGCAGAAGTCGTTGCCCTCGGGGTCGGTGAGGACGATCCACGAGACGTCGCCCTGGCCCACGTCGGCGGGCGCCGCGCCGAGCTTGCGCAGCCGGGCCACCTCGGCTGCCTGGTCGTCCCCGGGGCACGGCACCAGGTCGAGGTGGGCGCGGTGCCGCGCGGCCGGCACGCCGGCGGTGCGGAGGAACTCCAGGAACGGGCCGTCGCCCCGGGGCGACCGGAGCCGCGCGTGGTCGCCGGTCACCTCGTGCACGGTCCAGTTCATCGCTTCCGCCCAGAAGCGGGCCAGCGCCGGCGGATCGGCGCAGTCGACCACCATCGCGGCGATCGGGCCGGTGTCCCGGTAGCTCTCCCGGGGGTCGAGCACGCAGAACACGTTGCCTTCCGGGTCGGCCAGGACGGTCCACGGCACGTCGCCCTGGCCCACGTCGGCGGGCTTCGCACCGAGGTCGGTCAGGCGGGTGACCAGCTCCCGCTGATGGGCCGCGGAGGTGGTGGCGAGATCGAGGTGCAGGCGGTACCGCACTGTGCCGGGTGCGGGGACGGCGATGACGTCGACGCAGACCGGGGCGCCGGGATCGGTCCAGACGAAGCCGGCAGGGGCGACGCAGGTCGCTCCCCGGCCGCCGGAGACGTCCCAGCCGAGGGCCGCCGCCCAGAACCGGCCGACCGCCGCGTCGTCGCGGGCCTTGAGGTTCACCTGGACGAGACGCAGCACCATGCCGCCCGACCCTACCGGGCCGCGGGCCGCACCACGCCCCGTCATCATCGCACGGTGGCGCGGCGCGACCCGGTGGCTCAGAAGTCGTCGGCGGTGCGGATGCGGTCGCGGATCCAGACGCCGGCCTCCTTGAGGCGGCCGGTGCCGGAGTACGCGCCGGCCGCGCAGGTGCCCTGGGTGAACACCGCGCCCGTACGCATGTCGTCGGAGTAGTTCCAGTTCACCCAGCTGACCTTGTGCTGCGCCATCAGGTCGAGGTAGCGCTGCGCCTGGGTGAAGTTGTTGCCGCCGTCGCCGGTGGCCTGCTGCGTGCCGAACTCGGTCACGAACATCGGCAGCTTCGCGATCGCGTCCCGGAACGTGTTCAGGTAGTAGTCGTCGTGCGAGGCCGCGTAGAAGTGGAACACGTACATGACGTTGGCGGCCTTCACCGGGTCGGCGAGGATCCGGGACACGCCCTGACCGTCGCCGGAGGCGCCGAGCGACGACCAGTCCTCGGTGCCGACGAGCACCACGCCGTCCGCGTCCTGCGCGCGGATCACCGGGATGATCTGGTCGGCGTAGGACCTGATCGCCGACCACTGCACGTCACTCGGCTCGTTCGCGATCTCGTACAGAATGTTGGTCTTGTTCTTGTGGCGTGCGGCGATCTCGGTGAAGAAGGTCTTCGCCCGGGCCAGGTTGAAGTTGGGGTCGCCGGGCGAGAGCATGTGCCAGTCGACGATCGCGTACATGCCGCGGGCGGTGGCCTTCTCGATGTAGTCGTGGACCTTCGCGGTGAACCCGGCCGGATCGGTCTCGTAACCGCCCTCCTGGATGTACATCGAGATCCGCAGGACGTCGGCGTTCCACTCGTCGGCCAGCACGTTCAGCGAGGCGTCGTTGACGCAGCCGGCGTACCACTGCAGGCCGTGCGTGCTCATGCCGCGCAGCTGGATCGCCTTGCCCTGGGCGTTGCAGAGCTGTCGTCCGCAGACCCGGAGCTGACCGTTGCGGGCGACCGGCGTGGTGCCGGTCGGCGGTTTCGTCGTGGGACTGGTGGTCGGGGCAGTCGCCGGCGGCCCCGAGGTGGGGCTGGTCGTCGGGCCGCCGCCGGAGCACGCGGCGCCGTTCAGCTTGCAGTTGGCCGGGCTGCCGGGGCCGCTGCCGACGAAGCCGAAGGTCACCGAGGCACCGGGGGCGATCCGGCCGTTGTACTCACGGTTGGTGAACGTGAGGTGCTGCCCGGAGGTGGTGAGCAGCGCGTCCCAGTAGGAGCCGGCGCCGGTGCCGGCGGGCAGGTCGAACTCGACCTTCCAGGACGTGATGGCGGACGTGCCGCCGTTGGTGATCGTGTACTGGCCCTGCCAGCCGGAGCCCCAGTCCTGCACCTTGCTGAAGGTGGCGCTGGGGGTGGCGGCCGAGGCGGGGGTGACGGCGTACAGGGCGAGGCCGGCCGCGACGGCCGCCGCCGCCGAGGCCAGGGCCGGTGAACGGAATCGACGCATGGACATCCTCCGTGGGGGATCGGGGGTCGTCCAATTATTAGGTTGGTTTACAATTCTGTCCAGATCTCATCGCCGTCGATGTACGAAAGATGTTCACATACCGGTGCGGGTGGCATGCAGGGCAGCCAGCAGCTGCAACCGGTCGGCGTCCGGGGTGCCCGGCGCGGCGGTGTAGACCAGCATCACCGGGCCCGGGTTGCCCGGCAGTGGATAGGTGTCCCAGTCCAGGACGACGTCGCCCACCTCGGGCACCCGGAAGATCTTGCTGCCGCTGACCGATTCCCGGACGTCGTGCCGCGCCCACAACCGGCGGAACTCGGCGCTGCGGATGCTCAGCTCCCCGACGATCGCGGTGGCACGCGGGTGGGTGGGGTCGGTGGCGACCGCGGCGCGCATCATGCCGATGTAGTCCAAGGCCTGCTGCTCCCAGTCGGGGCACTCGCGCCCACCGGTCCGGTCGTCGTCGAACATCAGCAGCAGCATGTTCAGCCGGTCCCGCGGCACCGACCCGGGATCGCCGAGCAGAGCCTCGGCCATCGGGTTCCAGGCGAGCAGGTCGAGGTGCCGGCCGAGCACGACGGCCGGGGTGCCCAGCACGCGCAGCAGCCGCCGGGTGCTGTCCGGCACCCGCTCCGGCTCGCGGCGCACCCGGACCGGTGAGCGGGCGGCCCGGGCCAGCGTGAACAGGTGCCGGCGCTCCTCGTCGTCGAGGTCCAGGGCGCCGGCGAGCGCGTCCAGGACGTCGTCCGACGGCCGTACCTCCCGGCCCTGCTCCATCCGCTGGTAATAGTCGGTGCTCAGGCCGGCGAGCAGAGCGAGCTCCTCGCGCCGCAGGCCGGTCACCTTGCGCCGGCTCCCCGGTTCCAGGCCCACGTCCTGCGGCCGCAGCCGGCTGCGGCGGGCCCGCAGGAAATCGGCGAGCTCACGGGCGTACGGACGGGTTCCGGTCATGCCGCAAGTGTGCCGGTCCGGGTGAGCGTCAGGGTAGGTCCGGCAGACCTAGGCAAGCGGGTACGACCGGATGGCGCCGCCCGGCTCGTAGCGTCACGGCATGACCTCGAACATCACTGATCAGCACGGCCGGGTGGCTGTCGTCACCGGCGCCAATTCCGGCCTCGGCCTGGTCACCGCCACCGAACTGGCCCGCGCCGGCGCGCACGTCGTCCTCGCCGTCCGCAACACCGCCGCCGGTGCGGACGTGGCCCGGCGGATCGGCGGCAGCACCGAGGTCCGCGAGCTCGACCTGGCGTCGCTCGCCTCGGTGCGCGCCTTCGCCGCCGGGCTGTCCGCCGGCCACCCGGCGATCGACCTGCTCGTCAACAACGCCGGCGTGGTGCTGCTCGGCGCGCGCCGGACCACCGCCGACGGGTTCGAGCTGCACCTGGGCACGAACATGCTGGGACCTTTCGCGCTGACCGGCCTGCTGCTGGACAACCTCGCCGAGGCACCGGCGCCGCGGGTCGTCACCCTGAGCTCGATCACCCACAAGAACGCACACCTGGACTTCGGCGACCTGATGTCCGAACGCTCGTACGGCGCGGCCCGCGTCTACGGCGCCTCCAAACTGGCCTGCACGGTCTTCGGCCTCGAACTGGACCGCCGGCTACGGGCCGCCGGCTCGCCGGTCGTCAGCGTGCTGGCCCATCCGGGCATGTCGCGCACCAACCTCACCCCGCGTGCCTGGGAGGGGCGGGGCCTGCTGGGGCGCGTCATGTCGTACACCGGCCTGCTGATCACCCAGCCGGTCGAACGCGGCGCCGAGCCGCAGCTGCACGCCGCTACCGCGCCCGGGCTGACCGGTGGCGAGTTCTTCGGGCCGTCCGGATTCCTGGAGATGCGCGGACGGGTCACCGAGGTCCGGCCGAGCGCGGAAGCCGCGGACCCGGCCGTCGGCAGGCGCCTGTGGTCGGTCGCCGAGACCCTGACCGGCGTCGGATACCGCTAGTCGGCCCCCAGATCGGGGCGCCGGGTGAGGGCGTACGCGCCGGCCGCCAGCAGACCGGCGCACCCACCGATGATCATGCGCGGGTCGCCCGTGTCGGCCAGCAACGCCAGGAACGCGACCAGCGCCAGCCAGGTCGCCGGCGTGAAGACGAACCGGGAGGTACTCACCATCACCTCGTAGCGCGGTCCGTCCTGCTGGGCCTGACGGGCGTCCTCGTCCGCGGTCTCCGCGTCGCTCGCCTCCGCGATGTCGTGCCATCGCTGGTCCCGGAGTCGTTCCCTGCGGTCGTACCACCGCCGCCACAGGCGCGGCGGTTTCGCGTCGGTCCAGTAACCGGACGGCATCCCGAGCTGGTCGAAGATGTAGACGCAGGCGATGAACAACGTCAGCGAGGCGGCCAGCGCCACGACGGCGGCCACCTGCAGGAGCGACCACTCCCGGGTCGGCAGCAGCAGCCGTCCGCTCAGGGTGGTGAACACGAACCCGGCCAGGAAGGTGGACACGGTCATCTTCGACTGCACCTTCGACCGCAACCGATCCTCGTGATGGTCGAAGGCCGGGTAGCGGTAGTGGATGCTCCCGCGGCCCGCGACCAGGTCGGCGAGACTGTCACCCCGCACGCACACGGCTTCGCCGTGGCCGAGCGGCCGGTCCCGGGCGCCGGTGAGTTCGACGAGGAGGTCGCTCAGCCGGCCCTCATGCCCGACCGCGAGCACGGCGCGACGCTCCGCGAGACCCGGATCGAGATGCACGCCCTGGTGGACGAGAGTGTCCGCGGTGCAGGCACCTTGGCCCGGCGTCAAGCTCCGCACCAGGTGAACGGGCAGGTGAGCCGCACCCAGATCCGTCCGGAGCAGGTCCGCTGTTTCCTGCGCGTGCGCTGACTCGCTGCTGAGGAAGCAGTCAACGGCTGTCCCGCGGGACCGCAGTGCGCGGCTCAGAACGTGCGCCTGGTGCAGGCCACGGTCACTGAGCCGGCTTCGCTGATCGTCGTCGTCCTCGAGTCTCGAGCCGTGCCGGACGAGCAGGATGTCCACGGAACCTCAGTTCGGTTTGAGGGCTTCCCGGAGAACCGGGTCCTCCCGCATCTGCCGGCTGACTCTCCCGCTGGGGATGCTCAAGGCGGCGGAAAGCGCGTTGTGCAGAACCTTGGCGCGTTCCCGCTCCTTCGTGATCGTGGCCTCGGCCCGCTCGGCGCGCTCGGTGGCGACCTGCGTCGCCCGGTCCGCCGCGACGGCCCGCTGACGGGTGAAGAAGTACGTCACGAAGGCGCCGGAGATCACCCCGATCATGGGCGCCAGCGGGTCCAGCAGACTCCTGACCTCATCGGCGCTCCAGCGGACCGTTGCGGTGACCAGCACGGCTCCCAGCAGGAACAGGATGCCGAGTGCCACCACAGCAGCCGGCCAGTCGCCTCTGTCAGCCGATCGCGATGCCATGGCTCCTCCGGTGGTCGAGTCGCTCACCCCACTCGACCACCGGGCCCGTCCGATCGACATCGGTTGATCGGGGGGCGCCGCCTCAACTGACCGGGGACAGCAGCCGCACTGAGGTGACCCGCGCCTCGAAGCGGGCCGGCTCGGCGCCCTCCGAGCGGGCCGCCAGCACCAGCGGCCACTCCTCGTCCAGCCAGAGGACCATCCCGTGCCGGCTGTGCCGCGAGTACGACACCACGACCCGCGAGCACATCCGCCCGGCGATCACCTCACGACCGGGCAGGGCGACGGCTGACGTCTCGGCCGGGTTGGTGAACCACACCGTCGGCGCGGCGATGATGCCGGCCGGCGACTGCACCCAGCCCTGGTCGGAAGCGCTGCCGGCGAAGTACGGCTCGGTCAGCGTCCATCCCGACGAGTGCGTCAGCGTGAACTCCCCCGACTGCGGCACCGCGATCGGGGGCCGGTTCGCCCAGGTGCCGTGCAGCACCAGCGGCGGGATCTCGTCGGATCGGGACAACTGCAGGGCGATCTGCGGCCAGCTCATGCGTCCGCATAGTGCCATGCTCGATCGGTGGGTCAGCCGGTGAGGGGCCGGTAGGTGTCGGGGCGCCGGGTCTCCAGGAACGGGAAGAGCGTCAGCCAGTCCCGGCGCTGGTCCAGGTCCAGCTCGGCGACCAGCACCGCGTCGCCCTCGCGGGGCGCCTCCGCCAGCACCCGGCCGTACGGGTCGGAGATGAACGAACTGCCGTAGAAGGTGATCAGACCTTCTTCACCCCACCGATTCGGTACGACCATGAAGGTCCCGTTGGCGATCCCGTTCGCGACGATCACCTGCCGCCAGAGTGGGGCGGTGTCGAAGCCCGGGTGGTCCGGCTCGGAGCCGATCGCGGTGGGGTAGGCGATGATGTCCGCCCCGTTCAGCGAATAGGCCCGCGCCACCTCCGGGAACCACTCGTCCCAGCAGGTCGGCATGCCGATCCGGGCCCGGTCCACGGTGACCGGCTGATAGGCCTCCGCCGAGGCCGGCCCGGGCCGGAAGTAGTGGTCCTCGTAATAGCCGGCGGTCCGCGGGATGTGGGTCTTGCGCCGCCGGCCGACGAGCGCGCCGTCCGGGTCGACGAGGATCGCGGTGTTGAAGCCCAGGCCGTCGTCGCCGGGGCTGCGTTCGAAGAGCGACGCGTGCACGTAAACCCCGGTGGCCGCCGCCGCCTCGCGGGCGAACGTGATGGTCGGCCCGGACTCCAGGTCCTCGGCGGTCGCGGTGGCGTCGCCGTCGGGCCGGGTGTCGGCCGGGTAGCGGGACAGCGTCAGCTCGGGCAGGAACACCACCTCGGCGCCCGCCCCGGCGGCCGTGCGGATGCCGTCGCGCAGCACCTCGGCGTGTTCGGCCGGGTCGGCGTGCCAGCGGGTCTGCACCAGGCCGGCGACCAGGGGTGCGCGGACCGGCGGGTCGACGCGGGCCGGGGAGTCGGCGGCCGCGGCCTTGATCAGCTTCATCGGAGCTCCCGGGGCTCTTGCTGGGTGATGCAGTGGATCCCGCCGCCGAAGCGGAAGATGTCGCGGGCGTCGACGAGCACGACCTCCCGGCCCGGGTAGGCCTCCCGGAGCACCTGGGCGGCGCCGGCGTCGCGCGGGTCGCCGAAGGCGCAGAGCACCACCACGCCGTTGGCCACGTAGTGGTTGACGTACGAGTAGTCGACGAGTTCGCCGTCCACCTCGGTGACCGTGGGCGCCGGCAGCGGGACGACCTCGAGGCCGGCGTCCCTCAGGAGCGCGGTGACCTCCTGAGAGACTTCGTGGTCGGGGTGGCCGGGATCGGTCTGGGTGTGCACCAGGACCCGGCCGGACGGGGTGAAGGCGGCGACGATGTCGACGTGGCCGCGGGTGCCGTACTCGCCGTAGTCGGCGGTCAGCCCGCGGGGAAGCCAGATCGCCCGGCGGGTGCCCAGCCGGGCGTGCACCTCACCCTCCACCTGTTCCCGGCTCCAGCCCGGATTTCGGTACGGGTCGAGCTGCACCGTCTCGGTCAGCAGCACCGTGCCCGCGCCGTCGACGTGGAAGCCACCGCCTTCCTGGGTCAGCAGGGAGGCGACCGTGTCGACGCCCGCCCGGCCGGCGACCAGGCCGGCGACCCGGGCGTCCCGGTCCCACGTCGCCCAGGACTGGGCGCCCCAGCCGTTGAAGATCCAGTCGACCGCACGGACCCGGCCGTCCTCGCCGTGCACGAACGTCGGCCCGCTGTCGCGCAACCACGCGTCGTCCAGCGGCGCCTCGACCGTGGTGACCCGCGCGTCCAGGCCGTCGACCGGGTCGCCCGGCGCGACCAGCATCGTCACCGGCTCGTGGGCGACGATCGCGTTGGCCACGCCGGCCCACGCGGTCCGGGCGGCCGTGAGCTCGCCGGCGGTGCCGAAGGTGGCGTTCGGCGTCGGCCAGCCCATCCACGTGCGGCGGTGCGGCGCCCATTCGGCGGGCATCCGGTCGGCCATCGGGCTCCTCCTCGGTGCGCTGCCGCCCACTTTACGGACCGCGGGCCGCGCCATCCGGCCGAATGCGGTCCGGCGGCCGGGGCCGCACCCGGGGACCGCAACGGTTATCGTGGATGTCCGCCGAACCGCAGTTGGGGAATCATGACGGCCGCGACGATCTTTCTCGTGGCGCTGTGCCTGCGCCCGGCGATCACCGCGGTCGGGCCGGTGCTGCCGCAGATCAGCGCGGACGAGCACCTCGGCGAGGCGGCGTCGGGGGTGCTGGGCGCCCTGCCGCTGCTCGCGTTCGCCGTGGCTGCCGCGGACCCGGGAGCGGGCGCCCGCCGAGGTGCGGGCCGGCGACAGCGCAACGGTGACCGTGTGGCGGCAACCGCGGGCCTGGACGATCACGGCGTTCATGGGGCTGCAGTCGGCCACCTTCTACATCCTGATCACCTGGCTGCCGACCGTCGAGATCGCCGGCAGGGTGAGCGAACGGACGGCCGGGGCGCACCTCTTCCTCTTCCAGGCTCTGGGCATCGTGGGCGGACTGGCCGTCCCGTTCCTGCTCCGGCACCCCGGCCGCCGGGCTCTCGGCGCGGTCGCGGCGAGCGTACCGGTGCCCCTCGCCGCCCTCGGCCTGCTCGCCGCGCCGCAGCTCGCCGTCCTCTGGGCCGGCGTCGCCGGGGTCGGTCAGGGCGCCGCCCTGGTCACCGCGCTCACCCTGATCAGCCTGGGCGGGCGCACCCACGCCGAGACCACCCGGCTGTCCGGGATGGCCCAGTCCGTCGGCTACCTGGTGGCCGCCGCCGGGCCGGTCGCCGCCGGCCTGCTCGCTGAGCGGACCGGCGGGTGGCAGGCTGCCCTGGGGCTTGTCGTGGCGTTGAGCGCTTTGCAGCTGGCATCCGGGGCCGCCGCCCGGCCCCTTCATGAGAACCGGCCTAGCCGTCCGCCTTGCGAGCCCGGAAGGCGATCATGTTGACCCGGTTGCCGCAGCGGACGCTGCAGAAGCGCTTGGAGCCGTTGCGGGAGAGGTCGAGGAACAGGCCGGTGCAGTCGCCGGCGCCGCACACCCGGAGGCGACCGGTCTCATTCATCCGGATCACGTCGATCAGCGCGAGCGCCGCCTCGACCCGGATCCGCTCGGCGAGCGGCGCGTCCGGTTCGGTCGCGTGGATGTGCCAGTCGGAGCCGTCGTGGCGGGTCAGGAACGGCAAGGCGCGGGCCTCCCCCAGCATCCGGTTGACCGCCTCCACCGCCGCGTCCCGCTCCAGCGTCCACACCTCACGCAGCAGCGCTCGCGCCCGGCGGACCGCGCGCAGCTCCGCCTCGTCGTTGTCCCGCCGACCGGAATAGCCGTACCGATCCAGCAGCTCGCCCAGCTGATCCACGGTCGTGAGCTCGTCGTCCCCCGAGCGGCTCGCACCCTCGGCGGTGTTGGCGATCGCGACCACGAAGTCCAGAGACTCCTCGGTGTCAGGGGCAAAAAGCAATTTGACTCCTTATGCGGTACGACCTAGCGTCAGGATCGTACGAACCTTAGCCCATGACAAGCAGGAGTGTTGCCGTGAAGTTCTCACCGCAGTCGACCGGACTGGCCGCGGCGGTGGTGGCGGCCGCCAGCTTCGGCACGTCCGGGGCGTTCATCAAACCGCTGCTCGAAGCCGGCTGGTCGCCCGCCGGCGCGGTCACCGTCCGCGCCCTCACCGGCGGACTGCTGCTGCTGCCGTTCGTGCTCTACACCCTCCGCGGCCGCTGGGCCACCCTGTGGCGGGGACGCTGGCGGGTGCTCGGCATGGGGGCGGTCGCGGTCGCCTTCACCCAGCTCGCCTACTTCGCCGCGATCGACCGCATTCCGGTGGCGACCGCGCTGCTGGTCGAGTTCCTGGCGCCGCTGCTGCTGGTGCTCTGGACCGCGGTGACCACCCTGCGCCTGCCCCGCCCGGCGGTGCTGCTCGGCTCCCTGCTGGCGATCGGCGGTCTCGTCCTGGTCATCGGCCCCGGCGCACTCCAGGCCGTCGACCCGCTCGGCCTGGC
This sequence comes from Actinoplanes sp. 13, assembly GCF_056134165.1. Taxonomy (NCBI): domain Bacteria; kingdom Bacillati; phylum Actinomycetota; class Actinomycetes; order Micromonosporales; family Micromonosporaceae; genus Actinoplanes; species Actinoplanes sp. 13. The sequence continues at coordinate 155,612 of NZ_JBVYOQ010000015.1, forward strand.
GCTGGCCTTCGCCGCGGCGATCGGCTGCGCGGTGTACTTCGTGGTGGCGGCCCGGCCCGCCGACGGGTTGCCGACCGTCGCGCTGGCCGGGATCGGCCTGCTCCTGGGCGGAGTGCTGCTGGGCCTGACCGGGCTGACCGGGCTGGTGCCGATGACCTTCACCTTCGGAGACGTGACGGTCCTCGGCTCGCCGGCGCCGTGGTGGGCCCCGCTGGCCGTGGTGGCGGTCTTCGCCACCGCCGTCGCGTACGCCTCGGGCATCTTCGGGTCGAGCCGGCTCGGCTCCCGGCTGGCGTCGTTCGTCGGGCTGCTGGAGGTCGTGTTCGCGTCGATCTTCGCTTGGTTGGTGGTGGGTGAGGCACTGAGTCCGCTGCAGATGGCGGGTGGGGTGCTGATCCTGGCAGGGATCGCCGCCATCCCGGCTGAGCCGGTGCCTTCCGCGGCGGCCCCGACCTCCGCTTCGCCTGAGCCGGCTACCTCGGCCTCCGCTTCGCCTGAGCCGGCTGCCCGGCCCTCCGCTTCGCCTGAGGCGGCACCGGTCGCCGGGGCCGCGCCGGTCGGCGTCGTCACGCCCGCCGACCGCAACCCCTCACTCGCCGAGCGGCCCTGACAGGCAGCCGGCCTGCCCGACGGCTCCCTGCCCGACGGCCGGCTCCCGGCCCGACGGCCGGCGGCCGGCGGCCGGCGCTGTGGCGACGCTCCGGGGACAGCCCTGACAACCAGGCGGACTTCGCTGCTCAGCGGGGTGACGGGTGGTAGTGCGGGCTTCGCGTCGGAAAGTGTCGGAGGGACTTGCTAACGTCTCGGCACTGTTCGCCACCGGTGTCGAGGGAGTCCCGTGAGCATCTACGAGTTCGTGACGACGTTCGCGGGTCTACCGGTCGTGTCGTCGCAGGACGCGAGCACGGCCGATCCGGCGGCGGTGGCCTGGCGGATCGACCTGGAGTTCGAGGCCGGCACCGGCGAGTTCGTGGCGGCGCTCGAGCAGGTGCTGGAGCGGTGCGGGCCGGCCGGGCCGACGGCGCTGATCGTCGGCGAGTGGGGCTCGGCCTACGAGAGCGGCTTCCCGGCCGAGGTGCTGACCGGCAACGCGGAGCGGCTCAGCGCGCTGCGGGCGTTGTTCATCGGCGAGATGAGCGGCGAGCAGTGCGAGATCTCGTGGATCCAGCAGGGCGACATCACGCCGATCCTGGAGACGTTCCCGGCGCTGGAGCGTCTCTGGGTGCGCGGCGCCGAAGGGCTGGAGATCAAGCCGCTGCAGCACGAGGGTCTGCGTGAGCTGGTGCTGCAGTCCGGCGGCCTGCCGGCGAGCGTCATCCGGGCGGTGGGCGCCTGCGACTTTCCCCACCTGACACATCTCGAGCTGTGGCTGGGCGTGGACAACTACGGCGGTGACGCGCGCGCCGAGGACCTCGCGCCGATCCTGGCCGGGCGGGCGCTGCCCTCGCTCAGCCACCTGGGCCTGCGCAACGCCGAGATCGCCGAGGAGGTGGCCGCGGCCGTCGCCGCGGCGCCGGTGGTCGCCCGGCTCACGTCGCTGGACCTGTCACTCGGCACGCTCGGCGACGCGGGCGCGGAGACGCTGCTCGCCGGCCAGCCGCTCACCCATCTGACCTCGCTGAGCCTGAGCCACCACTTCATGTCGGAGGAGATGGCCCAGCGCGTGGTCGACGAGCTGCCCGGCGTGGCCGTCGACGTCTCCGACCGACAGCGCGAGGAGGAGTGGGGCCGCTACACCGCGGTCGCTGAGTAAGTGCGTCTCGCCATCGTCGGCAACCCGGACAACCGGCGGGTGTCGCTGTTCGCGGCGGCGGTCGAGCGGGCCGGGCTGCCAACGCCGGAGATCTTCCCCTGGCGCGACGTGCTGGCGCCCGGCCGGCTCCGGCTGGACCCCGGCACGGACGTCCACGAGCGGCGGGACCACGGCGCGGAAGCCCACGAGCGACGCGACCCCAAAACGGACGCCCGCGAGCGACGCGGCGGGGCCGAGGATGTCGACGGTGGCCGGCGGGTTCCGGGGGCGGGGACGCTCGTGCGGATCGACTCGCCGGGTGAGGACGCCGAGGTTGACCGGCTGTTGCGGGAGCTGGGCAGCGGCGAGCCGGCGGTCACGGCGCGGCACGGGGAGATCGTCGGGCTGGCGGCCGGGTTCGCCGGGCTGCGGAGAGGGCTCGCGCGCGTCGCGGCGGGTGGCGGCACGCTGCTCAACCACCCGGCGGACATCCTCACCATGAGCGACAAGCCGCGATGTCACGCGCTGCTGTCGGCCGCGGGCCTGCCGGTGCCGCCGGCGCTCCCGGAGCCGGTGCTGGATTACGAGTCGCTGGTCGTACAGATGCGGGTGGCGGGGTGGAACCGGGTTTTCATAAAACCGTCCCACGGATCCTCGGCGTCCGGGGTGATCGCCTTCGCCCGGGCCGGCCGGCGGGTCGCGGCGGCGACCTCGGTCGAGCTGAGCGAGGGGGCGCTGTTCAACAATCTCCGGGTCCGGCGGTACGACGACGAACGCCGGATCGCGACGATCGTGGACCGGCTGGCTCCCGAGGGCCTGCACGTCGAGCAGTGGTTCCCGAAAGCGGCGCTGCACGACCGCGTGCTCGACCTGCGGGTGGTCGTGATCGCGGGGCGGCCCCGGCACGTGGTGGTGCGGACCAGCCGGTCGCCGATGACGAACCTGCATCTGGGCAACGCCCGGGGTGACGTGGCGGCGGTGCGGGCCGCGGCCGGGGAGCAGGCGTGGACGGCGGCCATGCGGACGTGTGTCCTGGTCGCGGAACAGTTCCCGGGTACATTGCACGTCGGCGTTGATCTCATGTTCCGGGCGGGGTGGCGTGACCATGCGGTGGCGGAGGTGAACGCGTTCGGTGACCTCTTGCCGAACGTGCTGGCGGACGGCCTCGACACCTATGACGCCCAGGTGGCGGCACTGGCCGGCGGCTGGGCGGGCGACCTCGGCACAGGCGCGGCCGGCGGCTGGCCGGACGACTTCGGCGCGGGACCGACCGGCGGCTGGGCGGATGACCTCGGGGCGGGACCGGCCGGCGGCTGGGCGGATGACCTCGGGGCGGGACCGGCCGGCGGCCGGGCGGACGACCTCGACCCGGGACCGGGCGCCGCGTGCGCGACCTGATCGGCAGCCACGACCTGCTGTTCGTCACGCTCGACACGCTGCGTCACGACGTCGCGGTGGACAGCCTCGCGCGCGGGCAAACCCCGACCCTGCGGGCGGTGCTGCCCGGCGGCGTGTGGGAGCGGCGGCACACGCCGGCGTCGTTCACCTACGCGGCGCATCACGCCTTCTTCGCCGGGTTCCTGCCGACGCCGGTCACGCCGGGGCCGCACGAGCGGCTGTTCGCGGCGCGGTTCGGCGGCAGCGAGAGCACCGGGCCGGGCACCTTCGTGTTCGACGCCGCGGATCTCCCGGCGGGGCTGGCCGCGGCCGGCTATCACACGGTGTGCCTGGGCGGCGTCGGGTTCTTCAACCCGGCCGCTCCGCTGGGGCGGGTGCTGCCGGGGTTGTTCGCCGAGGCGTATTGGGAACCGGGTTTCGGGGTGACCGCCCCGGATGGTCTCGGCAGTCAGATCGCCCGCCTGTCCTCGATCGTCGAGCGGCTGCCGGCGTCACGCCCGCTGTTCACGTTCGTCAACGTGGCGGCGCTGCACCAGCCCAACCGGCACTACCTACCCGGCGCCGCCGAGGACGGGCCGGAGACCCAGGCGGCCGCCCTCGCCTACGTGGACAGCCGGTTGGATCAGCTCTTCACGCTGGTCAGCAGCCGCGGGCGGGCCTGCTTCGTGATCATTTGCTCGGATCACGGGACGCTGTACGGCGAGGACGGCCACGTGGGTCACCGGGTCGCCCACGAGGCCGTGTGGACCGTTCCGTACGCCGACTTCGTTCTGGAGGCCGCGTGATCTCGCCGTACCAGGGTTACCTCTACGCGTACCCGCACAAGACGGCCTACCGCGCCCTGGAGCCCCGGCCGCTCCTGAGCGAGGTGTGGGCCGGCGAGCCGCAGGACTCCCTCTTCGGGTACGTCCACCTGCCGTTCTGCGAGATGCGATGCGGGTTCTGCAACCTGTTCACCCGGGCCAATCCACCGGCGGAGCAGGTCACCGCCTATCTGGCCCAGTTGCGCCGGCAGGCGGCCACGGTCCGGGACAGCCTCTCCCCCAGCGCCCGGTTCTCGCGGCTGGCGATCGGCGGCGGCACCCCCACCTATCTGACCGCTCCCGAGCTCACCGAGCTGTTCGAGATCGTCGGCGAGACGTTCGGCCGGGGCCCCGTCCCGCTGTCCGTGGAGACGTCACCCGCCACCGCCACCCCGGACCGGCTCGCGGTCCTGGCGACGGCCGGCACCACCCGGGTCAGCATCGGCGTGCAGAGCTTCCTCGACGCGGAGGCGCACGCCGCCGGCCGCCCGCAACGCCTGCCCGAGGTGCTCGCCGCGCTGGACGCCATCCGCGACGCGCGGATCCCGGTGCTCAACATCGACCTGATCTACGGCATCGACGGGCAGACCCCGGAGACCTGGCAGCACTCCCTGGACGAGGCGCTGCGCCGGCGGCCCGAGGAGCTCTACCTCTACCCGCTCTACGTGCGGCCGCTGACCGGGCTGGGACGGCGGGCGCACGCCCGCGCCGACTGGGACCGGCAACGGCTGGAGCTCTACCGGCAGGCGGTCGAGGTGCTCACCGGCGCCGGGTACGTGCGTCACTCGATGCGCCAGTTCCGCCGCGCCGACGCGCCCGTGCCGGACGGGCCCGACTACTGCTGCCAGGACGACGGGATGGTCGGCCTCGGGTGCGGGGCCCGGTCGTACACCAGGGAACTGCACTACTCGTTCGACTACGCGGTCGCCGTGTCGGAGGTCCGCGCGGTTCTCGACGACTACCTGTCCCGCCCCGCCGGCGACTTCTCGTACGCGGAGATCGGCTTCCGCCTCGACCAGGTGGAACAACGGCGCCGCTGGCTGCTGAAGTCGCTGCTCCGGGCCGAGGGCGTGGACGCCGCCGCCTACCGGGAACGGTTCGGGACCACGCACACCGACGACTTCCCGCAGCTGGCCGACCTCGTCGACCGTGGCTGGATCAACCCGGACCGCACCGTGCTCACCGGCGAGGGCCTCGCCCACTCCGACGCCGTCGGCCCGTGGCTGGTGTCCGGCACGGTCCGCGAGGCGATGGGGGCGTACGTCCCCCGATGACCGCCGACGACCTCTACGTGCTCTACCGCGGGCCGCTCGCGAGCTGCAACTACGACTGCCCGTACTGCCCGTTCGCGAAGCGGGTCGACCCACCCGGGCTGCTGCGCGCCGACCGGGCCGACCTGGAACGGTTCGCCGGATGGGTCCGGGCCACGACCGACCGGCGGCTCTCGATCCTGTTCACGCCGTGGGGTGAGGGCCTGACCCGCTCGTGGTACAGGGACGCCGTCGTCCGCCTCTCCCACCTTCCGCACGTCGCCCGGGTGGCCATCCAGACCAACCTGGCGGCCCGCACCGGCTGGCTCGCCGGCGCGAACCCGCGGGTGGCCGCCCTCTGGGCCACCTACCATCCCGGCCAGGTCACCCGCGACCGCTTCCTGGCCCGCTGCCGCGAACTGGACGCGCTGGGCGTCCGCTATTCCGTCGGCGTCGTCGGCCTGCCCGAGCACCACGCGGAGGCGGTCGCCCTGCGCGCGGCGCTGCCACCGCACGTCTACCTCTGGGTCAACGCGGCCGACGGCCACCTCTACACCGCCGACGAGGAACGCCGCTGGACCGCACTCGACCCGCGCTTCGGCGACAGCGTCCGGCCGCACGCCTCGCTCGGCGAGGCCTGCCACGCCGGCGAGACCGCGATCTCCGTGCTGGGTGACGGCACGGTCCGGCGGTGCCACTTCATTCCCACCCCCATCGGCAATCTGTACGACGGGAGCTGGCGCACCGGCCTACGCCCCCGCCCGTGCAGCAACGCCGTCTGCGACTGCCACATCGGCTACGTGCATCTCAAGCCGCTGCGCCTGCGTGACGTGTACGCCGACGGCCTGCTGGAACGCATCCCCGCGATCTGGCCCCTCCCGCAGCCCGCCTGAACCCGGGCGACGGGTCACCCGCCGGCACGGGTCCGAGGCGCCGGTGTCGTGCGGACGGAACGCATCGGTGTCGTGCAGACGCAAGGCGCCGGCGCAGTCATCGGCCGGCGTATCTCATGGACGGCCGGCGTTCTCCAGCAGGTGTTCGGCCCCGGCGGCTTGCTCCTCGGTGGCCGCCGCGGCGGCGCGGTGCCGGCGGTTGTGGCGGATCGGCATGATCGAGCCGACGGCGAGCATGCCGGCGCCGAGCAGGATGAAGGCCACCGCGACCGGGACGCGCCACGGGTCGTCGAGGTAGAGGGCGGCGAACCACACCTTGGTGTCGCTGCCGGTGAAGATCAGCCAGAGCGGGATGAGGCCCTGCGGGAACAGCGGGATCCAGCAGACCGTCCACAACAGGGTGACGAACGCGGACTTGCCCGCGGGCATCTTCGGCACCGGGGGCGATGCTGCTCTGCCGCCGGCGGACAGCGGCACCGGGCCGCCGCCGCGCATGGCGGCGAGCAACTCCGGGCCGGTGGCGCGCAGCCGGCTCTCGGCCCGCCGTCCGCCCCAGACGGTCAGCCAGACGCCGGTGGCCAGCCCGACCGCGACGGCCGCCCAGGTGACGATCGGCAGGTCGAAACGGGTCCCGGCCCAGGCCACCGCGGCGGCGGGCAGCGCGGTGAGCGTGACCAGCAGCAGGGCGCCGATGACCTGGCCGAAGGCGGGACCGGCTTCCAGCGGGTTGCCGCTGCGGCGGTTCGGCTCGACGACGGGGGCCAGGGCGTACACGGAGATCAGCACGATCAGGCCGGCGCCACCGCCGAGCAGCGCGGCGAGCAGCGCCAGGACCCAGGGCCAGGTCTGCGCGGTGCCGCCGGCGATCGTGCCGGCCACCGTGATCGCGATGGTGAGCGGTGCGACCTGGAGCAGCCACGCGAGCTGACGGCCGCGGACCTCGGCCCGCTCGCCGCCGGGGTGTGCGAGGTTCAGCCACAGGGCGGTGCCGTCGAGGCCGAACAGGTTGGCCGACGTGGCCGCGGCCATCGCCACCACGATGAGACCGGTCCAGGGCAGCATGCCGCGCCAGTCGACGAGCAGCGGGACGAGCGTGTAGAGCACCCCGAAGAACACCGAGTAGTGGAACAGGTGGGTCCGCATCAGGTCCCGTGACCAGGTCCGCAGCTCCTTGGCGGCGACCAGGCCGGCCGGGCCGCGATCGGCGAGCCGGTCCAGCAGCGACAACGTTCGGGCGCCGCCGCCGAGCGCCGGCGAACGGCCGTCGCCGTCGAGCACCGAGGACGGGCCGCCGCCGTCCGGCGACGAAGGCCGGCCGGCGCTGCCGACCGATGAGGGCCGCCCGCTGCCGCGCGGTGCCCACTGGGTGGGGCGGGTGGTGGTTCGCCGGACCAGCAGGCGCGCCCACCCCGCCAGCGCGCCGGCGATCAGAACGGCAAGGCCCCCGAGCGCGGCCGCGACGACGAGCCAGTCACCGTCGGCGGCGGCGTCGACGGCGAGGATGCCCCACGAGGAGGGCAGCCACCGCAGCGCGGCGGAGAAGCCGGGCGGGAATCCGAACGTGAACAGTTCGGACTCGACCGCCGCCCAGATCACCACCCACGCCTGGTTGAGTACGACCGCCATGGCGGCGTTGACCAGCGCGGAGAGGATCGCGCCGGCACGGGAGCGGACGATCACCGCCAGCAGGCCGACGACGAGCCGGGACACCACCAGGACCAGGATCAGCTGAAGCACCGTCGCCACCACCGAGACCGCGACGCCGGCCGCACCGCCGTCCACGGCGAACGCCACCAGCGACCCGAAAGCGATCAGGCTGACCACCGGTGCGATGCCGATGAAGCCGGCGGTCAGCAGGCCGAAGGCGAGACGCAGCGGGCGGATCGGCAGCAGCGCGAACTGCTCCGGGCGCAGGCTGACATCGCCGCCGCCGGTGTAGACGGGACCGAGGATCCAGCCGACCGTCCAGCAGGCCAGCAGCAGGGCGAGCAGGTCCGCGCGGAGAACGGCGGGCACCAGGCCGGCGCCGGCCGCGGCGATGGTCCCGATGGCGAGCAGCAGCCCGGTGACGCCGCCGAGGATCATGACGGCCGCGCGGGGGCCGGTGAGCGAGTTCGCGAGCACCCGCAGCCGCATCGAGATCAGGATGCCAGCCACGACGGCGCCCTCCGGGTGTCGCCGGTCGCGCCGACGAGCTCGACGAAGCGGCTCTCCAGGCTGTCCCCGGCCCGCACGTCGCTCAGCGTCCCGGCGGCCACCACCCGGCCGGTGTCGATCACCGCGACGTGGTCGCAGAGTTGTTCGACCAGCGCCATGACGTGACTCGACAGCACGACCGACCCGCCGCCACCGACGAACGCCTGCAGCATGCCGCGGATGGTCAGCGCGGAGACCGGGTCGACAGCCTCGAACGGCTCGTCGAGCACGAGCAGGCGCGGCCCGTGCAGCAGTGCCGTGGCGAGGCCGATCTTCTTCCGCATGCCGGTGGAGTAGTCGTTGACCAGGGTGCGCTCGGCGTCGAGAAGCCCGAGGATCTCCAGCAGCTCCTCGGCGCGCCCGTTCGCGGTGGCCCGGTCGAACCCGCGTAGGCGCGCCAGGTGGACCAGCAGCTCCCGGCCGGTCAGGCGTTCCGGCAACGCCAGCCCGTCGGGCAGGACGCCGACCATCGCCCGGGCCTCGACCGGGTCGGCCCAGACGTCGACGCCGAAGATCCGGGAATGCCCGGCGTCGGGGCGCAGCAGCCCGACCGCCATCGACAGCGAGGTGGTCTTGCCTGCGCCGTTGGGCCCGACCAGACCGTAGAACGAGCCGGCCGGAACCGACAGCGTGACGTCCCGCACCGCCGTCTTCGGACCGAACCGTTTGCCGAGTCCGGTCAACTCCAGCGCGGGCTCCGGGCTGTCCTGAAAAGGCGTACGCACGCTTGATGAACCCCCGTTGAGCGGCGGACAGTGACGCAGATCCTAACCGCGCAGTGATCCACTTCGCTGTCCCGCACGCCTCGGCAGGTGGGGACGGCCCGGTTCGTCGTGATCTCCGGGGTGATGTTGTTGCACCTGCCGTAGCGGCACGTGGTCTCCTCGAGGCACCTCAGCACGAAAGGTTCCGTCTGTGACGTACTCCTTCCCGATGCCTCCCCGGCAGGTCAAGATCGGTGACGCTGCCGTCTTCGCCGGGACCACGCCGCGCGCTGTTCGCCACTACCACCAGATCGGTGTGCTGCCGGAGCCCGAGCGGGGCGCGGACGGCCGCCGCCGCTATGGCTACGACGACATGATCCGCCTGCTGTGGATCCGCAAGATGGCGGCAGCCGGCATCAGCCTTGACGACGTGCGGGCCGCATTCGAGGAAACCCGGGACATCGGGGAGGTGCTGGGCCGGCTGGAGGAGACCCTGGCCGCCCAGGAGGCCGGAATCAAACGCCAGCGTGCGGCCGTCCAGCGTCTCCGAGCCGTGGGCAGCCCGCTGGGACTGCTCTCCGAACTGGTCACGGACCGGCTCAGCCACCTGCCCCCGGGGGCACTGCGCCCCACCGACCTGGACGCGCTGCTGGTCACCGAACGCATCCTCGGCCCGTTGGGCGCCGCGATCCAGGCCAGCGTGTTCATCGTGCTGGCCACCCACCCCGGCCTGCGGGCGGAGCAGGACCGTCTGGACGCGGCCGAGGCGGCCCTGGACGACAGTGTGGAACCCGACGACCCGCGCGTGGAAGACCTCGCGGTACAGCGATGCGCCCACCAGAGGGCCCTGGACCGGGCCGTCGAGGCAGCCGGACTGGACGCGGCCGAGGAGGAGCTCTTCGAGACCTACGACGCCGACTTGGCAGAGGAGAAGGACACTCGGATGAGCGCCTTCGCATCGATCACCAAGATGCCCTACGACTTCTCGCCCGCCCAGAAACGCTGCATGGAACGCACGGCACAACTCCTCGCCACGGACGGAAGTGCGGTCACAACTCGCGGAGACTGATCAACGGGTGAACCGGTCAATGGTGCCGAAAATCACAAGCCGCTGGTGCCGCAACTCGCGACCGGAGCCAACGGCACCACCCGGAGACGGCCTCCGGCGAGGTGGAGACTGCCTCCGGCGACAGCACGACAGCGGGCCGTGAAGCGTGCGGCCCGTGAAGGCGCGCGGCTCATCAGGACAGCGCAGCCCGAAATCGGGGCAGCGCGGCCCGTCGGTCGGGACAGTGCGGCCGGTCGGGACGGCGCGCGACCGCGGGAAGCGCGCGTCCAGGGGAGCCGCACGGCGCGACCGCGGGAAGCGCAACCGCGCAACCGCACGGCACGCAACCGTGGGAACCGCAACCGCACGGCGAGTGACCGCGGGGAGCGCGCGGCGAGCGGCCACAGCTGTCCTGGCGGCGTGGCTGGGCGCGCCGCCGGGACCACTGCGACTGCGCTCAGGTCTGGACGAGCGGCTGGTATTCCTCCGCCGTCAGCCCGAACGTCCATGCGACGCCCTCCCGCGCCGTCCGTGTGCGGGGTGGGACCCGCAACCAGTAGATCCGGCTGGTGCCGTCGGGCTCGGGTGTCGAGTTGACCACCTCGACCATCACCAGGGGCTCGTCGCCGGGCAGGTCGAGCCACCACAGCGTGCCGGTCTCGTCGGCGCCCATCTTGCGGGCGCCGGCCTCGCGCAGATAACGCTCGTAGCCGAAGTGCTCCAGCATCACCCGGCGGATCTCGGCGTTCTCCTCGGCGCGGATGCGCGACAGGGTCAGCGCGGGCAGCTCGGCGGCCAGTGCCGGCGGGATCGGCATGCCCCGCCAGGCCCACAGGCCGTATCCGTCGGGGAACTCCATGGCCGCGCCCTCGCCGCGGTGCAGACGCCCCACGTTGTCGCGGGCCAGCCGGACCGGACGCTCGGTGAGCACGGCGGCCTCGGCGTGCGCCCACCACCAGCCGGTGGCGCGGGCCACCGCGGCGAGCCCGGTCAGCCCGCCCGTCAGGCCGGCCGCCGGAGCCAGCCGACCGGCGGCCTCGAAGGTGCACAGCCACGCGGCGTCATGCTGGCCGTAGATCGCGTCCAGCAGCGGGAGCCGGGCTCCCGGCAGCTCCGCGGCGAGGTCCTCGCCCAGGCGCTGCCGCAGGCGGCCGGCGATCAGATCCATGACGAGGCCCCACGACCGCCGCCCGGCCGCCGCGCTGAGCTGCGCCCACCCCTCGGTCCCGAGGGCCGACGCGGCCGCCTGGCGTGCGGCCGCCCACGGCTGCGTCCGCACCTGCCGGCGCACCGACGGCCCGGCGGTGTCGCCCGGCCGCCAGCCCTGCGCGCGCAGCACGCCGGCGACGTCGGCCACCCAGCCGGGCGCCTCGGGACCGGGATCGAAGCCGGACATCAACGCCACCGCCACCGCACCGGCGCGCGGCGAGCCGAGCCAATGGATCCGCGCGGGCTCCGGCAACCCGGCCAGCCGGTAGGCGGCGCGGACCCCCTCCTCCGCGGCCGTGCGCGCGGCAGGCCCGGTCTCCACCGCGGCGGCGAGCCACTGGTCCTCGACGGCCGCGGCCATCGCCTCCTGCGCGTGTGTCAGCTGCACGGGACTCCCCCTCAATCCGCGACCGGCCGGACGGCGCCCGGAAGGTATTCCCGCTGGCGCACCACCCGGTAGAGGCCCGCGGGCAGCGAGATCGGCCCGTGCTCCTCATGGGTGACCCGGCCGTGCTGCGGCACGTCCACGAACATCCGCTCCGGGTCGTCGAGGTCGGCGAGCAGTCGCAGGCCGGGACCACCGACCACGTGCGCGTGCCCGGTCGCCTCGCCGCGCGCCAGCACCATCCGGCCGCGCCGGTCGCGGGGCACCGGCCCACAGGCCGGCACCGTGGCCGGCTCGACTTCGATGATCAGCACATCGCCCTGCCGGAACATCAGGCCTCCCCCGGAGCTCTTCTCTTCTCGCCGGCGGACGTTACTCATGGGGTACGACATTTAAGCTGTCGCCGTGATCCAGGCCGTGATCGTTGACGTCGATGACACCCTGTGCCTCACCGAGGCCGCCTCCTTCGAGCTGGAGAACGAGGTGCTCGCCCGGCTGGGCCGCCCGCCCATGCCCCGCGAGCTGCACCTCGCCACCTGGGGTGAGGTGCTGCTGGACGCCATGCCGCACCGCTCCCCCGGTGTCGATCTGGACCGTTTCGCGAAGCTCTTCCCGGTCCTGCATCAGCAATATCTGGCCGACGGCCGCCTCGACGTCATCCCGCCGGAGAACCTCCAGGCCCTCGACACCCTGGTCGACAACGGTCACACGATCTTTCTGCTGACCTCCCGGGCGGAGGAGGAGATCCGGCACATGCTGGCCTCCGACCACGTGCTTGCCGGCCGCGTCACCGGCGCCTACCACCAGGGCAACACCCGCTTCCGCAAGCCGGACCCGCGCGCCTTCGACGAACTCCTCGCCGAGACCGGCTTCCGGCCGGAGCAGTGCGTCTATGTGGGCGACTCGCCGGGCGACGCGATCGCCGCGGGCGGCGCCGGCATCCGCTTCATCGCCTGCCTGCAGAGCGGCGTCCGCCGCCTGGACGACTTCGACCAGCGGTTCGTCACGGCCGCGATCGAGACGTTCCCCGAGGTGGTTGCCGCGATCGCCGCCATCGACGATCCTTCGGACCCCGCGGATGTACGGGTGAGCGCAAGCTCTTCATGAGCCCCGCCCGAGCGACAGCTCCATGAGCACGTGGAGCGACCCGCGGCCGTGACCGCGCGGAGCGGCAGCCGCCAGATGAGCACGTGGAGCAAAACCCCGCGGCCGTGAACGCACGGAGCGGCAGCCGCCAGATGCCGGCGGCCGCCAGATGCCGGCGGCGGGACGGGGCCGGGTCGTGGGACGGGGCCGGGTCGTGGGACGCCAGGGGGTGAGGGTGACCCCGCAGGTCAGCCCGCCGGCCGCCGGACGGTCCGGACCGGCGACCGCGTCGCGCTGATGCCCGGGGACTCGTCGTAGGCGTACCGAATCGGGATCTGGCTCGTGGGTCGCGCAGAATGAGCGGATGCGCGCCGCCCGGCTGATCAATCTCGTCCTGCTGCTGCAGGCGCGCGGCACGCTGACCGCCGCCGAGATCGCCGCCGAGCTGGAGATCTCGGAGCGGACCGTCTATCGGGACGTGCTGGCGCTGTCCGAGGCCGGTGTCCCGGTCTATGCCGAGCAGGGGCGGTCCGGGGGCTACCGGCTGGTCGGCGGCTACCGCACCCGGCTGACCGGGCTGAGCCGCAGCGAGGCGGAGGCGCTGTTCCTGGCGGGGCTGCCGGGGCCGGCCCGGGACATGGGGCTCGGCGAGCCGGTCCGGGCGGTGCGGCGCAAGGTGCTCGCCGCGCTGCCGCCGGGGCTGCGGGAGGCGTCCGAGCGCGCCGGGCAGCGGTTCCATCTGGACGCGCCGGGGTGGTTCGGCGACACCGAGCCGCCGCCGCTGCTGGCGGAGCTGGCGCCGGCGGTGTGGCAGGACCGCACGCTGACCATGACTTACCGGCGCCGGGAGGATGTCGTCCGGACCGTCGACCCGTACGGTCTCGTGCTCAAGAACGGGGTGTGGTACCTGGTCGGCAGGGTGGGCTCCGCGGCGCGCACCTATCGGGTGGACCGCATCGTCGCGGTGGAGCCGACCGGTGACACGTTCGTGCGTGACCCGGATTTCGACCTGCCGGCGTTCTGGGCGGAACGGGCCGCCGAGTTCCTCCGGCAGATGCTCCACGAGACGATCACGGTGCGGCTCAGCGCGGACGGGATGCGGATGCTGCGTCACGTGGTGGAGCCGCCGGCCCTGCAGGAGGCGGTCTCCGCCGCCTCGGAGCCGGAGGCGGACGGATGGGTGCGCACCCGTCTGCCGGTCGAGTCCCTGGACGTGGCGTACTCCTACGTCCTGCGTCTCGGGCCGGAGGCCGAGGTCGTGGAGCCACCGGCACTGCGCGACCGGCTCGCGGCGGCCGCGCAGCGTCTCAGCGGCCTCTACCGGTAACCGGTCACGTCGGCCGGCTTCTGCGGGTCCTGCACCTCGACGAGATAACGCCAGGCGTCCGGCCGGCTCCCGTCGAGGTCGGTGAAGCCGTAGACCTGGGCCAGTTCGCCGCTGGAGACCGACTTGCCGGTCCAGCGGGCCCGGTCCGGGTCGGCGGCCAGCGCCACCACCGCACGGCCGACGAACGCCGGCGACTCGGAGATCGCGAAGTGCGGCTCCTTGGCGGTGGCGTCCCGCCAGTTCTCCTCGGTGACACCGAAGCCCTCCAGCATCATCTCCGAGCGCAGCCATCCAGGAGTCAGCGCGACGGCGGTGCCGCCGTGCTCGGCCAGTTCCTTCGCCCAGACGAACGCCAGCCGGTTCACCGACCACTTGGCCAGGTCGTAGAAGACCGAGAGCCGGTAGTTGACAGCGTTGTACCCGGTCGTCCCGTCACCGATCTCCAGAACCAGGCCGCCCGGCCGCCGGATCAGCAGTGGCAACGCGTGGTGGCTGGTGATGATGTGGGTGTCCACTGCCTGGCGGAGCAGCTTCTGGCCGGCCTCGATGCTCTGCTCCCAGACCGGTTTGTTCCAGGTGGTCAGGGGGTCGCCGCCCCAGACGTCGTTGACCAGCACGTCCAGCCGGCCCTGCTCGGCGTCGATCCGGTCAACCAGGGCCTTGACCTGCGCCGGGTCCAGGTGGTCGACGGCGACTCCGATGCCGGTGCCGCCGGCCGCGGTGACCAGCTCGGCGGTCTCCTCGATCGTCTCCGGGCGGTCCATTTCGGAGCGGCGGGCCCGGGTGCTGCGCCCGGTGGCGTAGACGGTTGCCCCGGCCGCCCCGAGCTGGACCGCGATCTGCCGCCCGGCGCCGCGCGTGGCCCCTGCTACGAGGGCCACCTTTCCGGTGAGTGGTTGAGTCATGCCCCGATGGTGTCGGCGATACCTGACAACCGGTGTCCGGTTTCCCACCCGGAGGACATTGACCGTCATCCATGGTGTTCGTTATGGTGCCGTCACCACAGCACCGGACGCGCCACACGGGGGTAGGCATGTCCATCGCAGGGCGCTTCTTCGCGCGCTTCGCCGTCCTCATCATCTCGGGCACTGCCGCGTTCGCCGGCGTGCACGCCGCACCGGCCGCGGCTTCGGAAGAGGCCACCGCCGCACCGGCCGACCGGTTGCCCGCCGCGGCACCGGGTCCGTACCGGCTGCTGCCCGCCGCGGCACCGGAGCCGTACCGGCTGGTGCACGACGCGGCCGGGCAACTGGTCGGCGCGGTGGACCCGGCCGGCGACACCGCGGCACACGACTACGACAAGGCCGGCAACCTGCTGGCCGTCCGCCGCCATCCGTCCGCCGATCTGAGCGTGCTCAGCGTCATCCCGCTCAAGGCCGGCCGTGGCGCCGAGATCACGGTGCACGGCACCGGCTTCCGCGACGGCGACACCGTCACCATCGACGGCGTCGACGCCCCGGTCGTCCGGTCCGAGGCCACCTCACACGTGGTGACCGTGCCGGCCGGCACCGGCGGCGGCACCGTGCGGGTGCACCGGGCCGACGGGACCACGGCTGCCGGCGCCGCATTCACCGTCGACACCGAGGCCGTCCGGCCGGTCATTACCGGCCTGAGCACGTCGCAGGGCGCGCCCGGCAGCACGCTGACCATCTCGGGCACGGGTTTCGCACCGGCGATCGCCGACAACACCGTCGTCGTCAACCGCACCCGTGCCCGGGTCACTGCGGCGAGCCCGACCAGCCTGACCGTGACCGTGCCGGACGCGGTGGTCTCCGGGCGGGTCTCCGTGCGCACGCCGCGCGGCCTCGCCACCTCGGAGGGCGACTTCATCGTGCCGCCACCGAAGGTGACCGCCGACGTCATGGTCGACGGCGGCCGGATCGCGGTCGGTGGCGCCGGCGCCACCGTGGCCATCCCCAGCGGCAGGACCGCGGTGCTGCGCTTCGACGCCACCGCCGGGCGCAAGCTGAGCCTCTCCTTCAGCGGCAACACGGCCGGGGCAAGCAAGATCTCGTTGCACACGCCGTTCGCGCAGAGCTACGCCCGCACCCAGTTCGACCGGCCGCAGCAACTCAACTCCAACGACAGCTTCGCCCTTGCGGCGGCGCCCACCACGGGCACGTACTCGGTGGAGGTCAACCCGGACGGCACCGCGGCCGGTTCGATCACGGTGACCGTGTCCGAGCAGGTCCTCGGCGCGCTCGACCCGGCCGGGGCCGGCACGCCGCTGACACTGGCGCGCACCGGCCAGCACGCCGCGCTGACCTTCCCGGCCGGGGAGAACCAGCGCTTCAGCTTCGCGTTCGCCAACTGGACGTTCGCCAGTTCGGCCTACGCGGTGGTCCGGCTCTACACGCCGTACGGCACCGAGCATCTGCGCTGGACGCTGTTCGACAAGAACGGGATCGGCACCTTCACCACGCCGTGGCCGGGCACCTGGCGGTTCGTCGTCGGCACCCGCGACCTCACCACCGGCTCGGCGACCATGTGGCTGTCGTCGCAGGTCGACGGCGGTGCCATCGGGGTCGGCGGCAACGCCGTGGCGGTCACCGTCGCCCGGCCCGGTCAGGCCACCCGGTTGTCCTTCGACGGCACCGCCGGGCAGCGTCTCAGCCTCGGCTTCACCGGGATCACCGGCCTGACCTACCCGGGCGTGACGCTGGTCGACCCGAACGGCAGCGAGACCGCAGTGGCGACCGGTGAGACCTCCACACTGCCGGCGCTGACCAGCACCGGACGCTGGACGGTGGTGCTCTCCGCGCCGGTCACCGGCGGTTTTTCCGCCTGGTTGTCCGCGGAGATCGACCTCGGCGCGCCGGCACGGGGCAGCCCGGTGCCGGTCAGCCTCGCGCGGCCCGGGCAGAACGTCCGGTTCCGCCTCGACGGCGACACCGGGCAGCGGCTCAGCATCGGGTTCGGCGACAAGACGCTGAACGCATACCTGCTGACCCAGGTCACCCGGCCGGACGGCAACAGCCTCGCCCGGGCGTACGCGTTCGACAACCTCGACCTGCCCGCGCTGCCGGCCACCGGCTCGTACCAGGTGGTGCTGAGCCCGGACCGGGCCACGACCGGCAACTTCTCCCTGGTGATCTCGGCCGAGCAGGACGCCGGCGTGGTCACCGACAGCGGTGCCGCCGCCCACCTGATCTTCGGCGCGCCAGGTCAGAACGCCCGCATCCGGTTCGAGGGCACCGCCGGGCAGAAGGTCAGTCTCGGCTTCACCGGCGCCACCGCCGGGCTCGACTTCGCCTATGCCACCGTGCTCAAGCCGGACGGCACGCAGCTCGGCTCGGCGTCGGCCATGTCCACCCTGGACGACAAAGACCTCGGTGCGTTGCCCTCGACCGGCACCTACCAGGTGGTGTTCGACCCCTACCAGGCCAGGACCGGCTCGCTCGACGTCACCCTGAGCACCGAGGTCGACGGCGGCCGGCTGACCCTTGGCGGGCCGGGCATCCCGGTCGCGATCAGCCGGCCGGGCCAGGACGCGCGGCTGATCCTGCCGGGCACCACCGGGCAGACGACCCGGCTGGCCTTCAGTGGCATCACGCTCACCAACACCTGGGTCTCGGTACGCGTGCTGGCGCCCACCGGCAGCACGTTCGTCTTCGACCGGCTGCGTAGCGAGGGCCAGACGATCGACGTGCCGGCGTTCACCACCACCGGCGACTTCGTGGTGGTGCTCGACCCGTACAACGCGGGCGTCGGCAGCGTGACGACCACCGCGACCACGCGGACCGCGGTGGCGAAGCAGTCCGGCGGAGACCCGGCGCCGCGGCAGGTGAGCCCGCCCGACGCCGACGCCGACCTGTGCCCGTCGTCCGTGCCGCGCCGGCTTCCCTCGCCGGCGCCACGGCCGGGGGCGCCGGCCCGCGGCTGGGCGACGTGCAAGCCCGCCGCCAAGGAGCCCACGGTCGCCGCCGCGCCCCAGGCGCCACCCGCGGTCGATCAGGGCGGCTGGCGGCCGGGCGCGCGCCAATTCTCCGGCCTCGGCTGGACCACCGGGTACGGCCCCGCGCCGGCGCCCAGCGGCCTGGCCTCCGCACCCAACGGCGTCACCGCGCTGGCCGGGCAGATCCGCGCGGTCGACGGTGACCCGGTCGGCAACGTGGCGGTGAACGTCGGCGAGGTCCGGGGGCGCACCGACGCCGACGGCCGGTTCCTGTTGAGCGGCGTGGCCCCGGGCCACCGGGTGCTCCACGTCGACGGCCGCACCGCGAGCACCCGCGCGGCCACCTACGGCGTCTTCGACATCGGCGTCGACGTGGGCGCCGGCCGCACGCTGGCGCTGCCCTACACGATCTGGATGCAGCCGCTCGACCCGACCGCGTCGGTACAGGTGAGCAGCCCGACCACTCGCAAGACCGTGCTGACCACCAAGGCCATCCCCGGCCTGGAGGTGCACATCCCGGCCGGCACGATCATCCGGGACGGCGACGGCAAGGTCACCCGCACCCTCAACCTGACCGCGATCCCGGTCGACCGGCCGCCGTTCCCGCTGCCGCCGTCGAACGTGCCGGTCTATTTCACCATCCAGCCCGGCGGCGCCACCGTCTTCCCCGAGGGGGTGCAGCTGGTCTACCCGAACTACACCGGCCAGGCGCCCGGCACCCGGATGAACTTCTGGTCCTACGACCCGGAGGGCGCCGGCTGGCACGTCTACGGCCACGGCACGGTCACCCGCGACGGCAAGCAGGTCCGGCCGGACGCGGACACCAAGGTCTACCGGTTCACCGGCGCGATGACCGTGGTGCCCGGGTACAACCCGCCGGGCCGCGCGCCGGCAGCCGGCAACGGCGCCAGCGGCGGCGACCCGGTCGATCTGGCCACCGGGCTGATGGTCGACCGGACCACCGACCTGGCCGTCGACGACACCGTCCCGCTGCAGCTCACCCGCACCTATCAGCAGGGCGACGCCGAGACCCGGGCCTTCGGCATCGGCATGAACATCAACTACAACATCTACCCGTGGTCGGCCGAGATGCTCGGTTACGAGGAGGCCGACCTGGTCCTCGAGGACGGCGCCCGGATCCACTTCCGCCGGATCAGCCCCGGCAGCGGACCGGCCAGCTACGAGAGCGCGATCTTCCAGGCCGACCCGACCGCGACCATCTATCACGGCGCCACGCTGGCCTGGAACGGCAACGGCTGGGACGTCACCCTGGCCGACGGCACGGTCATGCAGATCGGCGACGAGGCGCCGCTGCAGGCCATCCGCGACCGGTACGGCAACACGACCACCCTGACCCGCGCGCCGATGCCCCCGGATGCCGCCGGCACCACCCGGCTCAGCGGCCGGATCACCCAGATCACCTCGCCGAACGGCAAGTGGATCAAGCTGAGCTACGACGCCCAGCAGCGGGTCACCCGGGCCGAGGACAACCTGGGCCGGGGGGTCGACTACCGGTACACCACCGACGGATACCTGTGGACGGTCACCAACCCGGCGGGCGGCGTGACCACCTACACGTGGGAGGCCGGCAAGCTCAAGAGCATCCGTGACCCGCGCGGGATCGCCTACAACACCAACACCTACGACGCCGCCGGCCGGGTGGAGACGCAGACCGACGGCACCGGCGCGATCTGGCGCTTCGCGTACACCACCGGGACCGACGGCAAGATCGTCGAGACTCGGCTGACCGATCCGCGCGACCACGTCCGCCGGGTCACCTTCGACGCCGGTGGGCAGACGGTCACCGACACGTACGCGTTCGGCACCGCCAAGGCGCAGACCACCACCAACGAGCGCCAGGCGGGCAGCCCGCTGGTACGCGCGAGCACCGACGCGCTGGGGCGGCGCACCGAATTCCAGTACGACGCCTACGGCAACGTCACGGTCGCCACCGAGCTGGCCGGCACCGACGACGCGCGGGTCACCCGGTTCACCTATGACGGGCCGTTCCACCAGCTCGACACGGTGACGAACCCGCTGGGCAAGGTCACCCGCTTCGAGTACGACCCGCGCGGCACGCTGGCCAGGAAGATCGACCCGACCGGCCGCGCCGAGTCGTACACCAGCAACGACGCCGGCCAGCGGCTGACCACCACGGACAACCTCGGCCACGTCACCACGACCACCTACGAGCTGGGCGAGCCGGCCACGGTGACCGACGCCGAAGGCAGGGTCACCCGCACGGGACTGGACGCGCTGGGCCGCGTGGTCCGCGTCGAGGCGCCCGGCGGAGCGACCGCCACCACGGCGTACGACCTGCTCGGCCGGGTCACCGCCGAGACCGACCCGCTGGGCCGGACGGTCGGTTACACCTACGACGAGAACGGCAACCGCCGGACCGTCAAGGACGCCCGGGACAAGGTCACCACCTTCACCTACGACAACGCCGATCGCGTCAAGACGGTCACCGACCCGCTGTCCGAGGTGGAGACCTACGACTACGACGGCCTCGGCAACGCGATCAGGTACACCGCCCGGTCCGGCAAGGTCACCACCACCGAGTTCGACGAGCTGAACCGGGCCACGGTCACCCGGTACGGCGTGTCCGGCGGCACCGCCCAGAGCACGGTGACCCGGGTCTACGACGCCGGCGACCGGCTGCGATCGGTCACCGACGGCACGGCCGTCACCACCATCACGCCGGACAGCCTGGACCGAACCCGCACCGTCACCCAGCCCGGCGGCGAGGTCGGCTACGACTACGACAGCGCCGACCGGTTGACCACGATGCGGGCCGGCGGACAGGCGCCGCTGACCTACAGCTACGACGACGCGGACCGGCTCACCGGCGTGGAGCAGGCCGGCAAGGTGCTCACGGCGGTCGTCCACGACGAGGTGGGTCGCCCCTCCGACGTGCGGCGCGGCGACTACCACCAGGACTACAGCTACGACCGGACCGGCGAGATCACCACGATCGGCTACCGGCACGGCGAGCGGATCCTCGGTTACCTCAACTACGGGTACGACGACGCCGACGGGCAACGCACCTCGCTGGGCGGGACGTTCGCCAGGCTCGACGTGCCGGATGCGTTCGGGCCGGCCGCCTACGACGACGCCGACCAGCTCAGGACGCTCGGCGGGCGCACGCTCAGCTACGACAACGACGGCAACCTCACCAGTGACGGCACCCGCTCCTACACCTGGAACGCGCGCGGCGAGCTGACCGGGATCACCGGCGGCGGCATCACCGCGTCGTTCGGCTACGACGGGGAGGGAAAGCGCACCACCGCCACGGTCGGCGGCACCGCCCGCGGCTACCTCTACGACGGTCCCAACCCGGTCCGTGAGACGGCCGGCGGCTCCGGAACCAACCTGCTCGCCGACGGCACCGACGGCTTCCAGGTGCGCCTCGCCGACGGCGGAGCCACCACCACCTTCCTCACCGACGCGCTGAACAGCGTCGTCGCGCTCGGCGACGAGTCGGGGCTGGTGGCGCAGTATTCGTACGAGCCGTTCGGCGCGGCCTCGGCCGAGGGTGACGACGCCGGCAACACTCTCGAGTTCACCGGCCGGGAGAACGACGGCACCGGGCTCACCTACCACCGCGCCCGCTACTACAGCCCGGACCTGCACCGGTTCATCAGCCGGGACCCGCTCGGCCTCGAATCGGGGCAGATCAACCAGTACGCCTACGTCGGCAACGACCCGGCCACCCTGGTCGACCCGTCCGGCCTCGCCTCCAAGAACCCCGGCATCACCGCCACCCGGGGCAAGCCGAGGGCGGTGCCGAACGCCGACAAGCCGGGATACAAGTTCCAGCGGCACATCACCGGCAAGAACCACGAGGAGACGTGGTACCTCAGCAACGGCCGCACGGTCCAGGTCGACGGCCGCCGGGCCGGCTGGATCCTCGAACCGAAGTGGACCAACCAGCCGAACGCCTGGAGCAAGTCGCAGTACAACCCGAGCCACAAGCACTACGACGAGGCCAAGATCCTCGACCAGGCCACCCGCCTGCTGCAGCTCAACCAGGCGGTCGGGGGCAAGGGCGTGATCTATGTGGTCTCGAACCAGCAGGCGGCGGCGGCGTTCCGCGCCCTGTTCCAGACGCACTACAGGGAATTCGTGACCAACGGTACGCTCCGGGTGACCGTACATTCCGGAAGGGGAATGTAAACCCATGGAAAATCTTGACGTGGCCGGGGCCGCCGGCGAACTGGCCGCGATCCCGTGGACCTGGACGGCCGGCGGTGACGACGCGGCGCTGGCGGCGGCCGGCTGGCAGCTCATCGAGGCCAAGGGCGATCGGCGCAGCTTCCGGCGGGGCGAGCTCGAGCTGGACTCCTACCGGACCGGCGACAAGGTGGACCAGTACGAGGTGACCATCGACCTGACCTGGCCGGATCCGGACGACCGGACCCAGGAGGAGCTCGACCGGGAGTACGCCGTCCGCTGGCAGCGGGCGGCCGCCGCCGCGGCGACCGTCCTCGGCGAACCGGCATTCAGCGGGGGGTACGGCACCGCGGGCTTCCCGGAGGAACAGGACGCCATGTGGGCGAGCGTGTGGGCGCTGCCGGGCGACGGCTGGATCATGGTCACGCAGACGCACGAGGATCCGGACCTGCCCTACCGGATCACCCTGGTATGCGCTCCGACCCGGTAAGCGTCAGCCGCCGGGCGCTGCTCGGCGGCAGCGTCGCCCTCGGGCTGGCAGGTTGCACCACCGCACCGCCCGCGCCCGCGACTTCGCCGTCCACGGCTCCCCGGGTCAGGCCGCCGCACCAGCCGGGCATCGTGACGCCGCCGCCGGCCGCCGCCGAGTTCCGGTCCTACGACGTCGCCGCGGCGGACCGGGACGGGCTGGTGACCCTTTTGCGGGCGCTGGGGTCGGTCCCGGTGCCGTCCACCGCGACTGTGACTGTCTCCGTCGGCGCGTCCCTCTTCGACGACCGGTTCGGCCTGGCCCACCGGCGCCCGGCCCGGCTCACCGCGATGCCGGAGTTCCCCGGCGATGTGCCCGACCCCCGCAGCACCGGCGGCGACCTGCTGCTCCAGGTCTGCGCGGACCGGCCGGAGGCGGCCCGCCGGCTGGTTGCCGCGCTGGCCACGGCCGGTGGCCCGGCGCTGCGCCCGCGGTGGAGCATGCCCGGCGTACGCCACCAGAACGGCTTCACCGCTGACGGCCGCCCCACCGACCGCAACCTCTTCGGCTTTCGCGACGGCGCCGGCAACCCCGATCCGGCCGACGCCGCGCTCATGGACGACCTGGTCTGGGTGTGGCCCGGCGCCGGCGAGCCGGCCTGGGCGACCGGCGGCAGCTACCAGGTGGTCCGCCTGATCCGCCTCGCGATGGAGCTGTGGGACGCCGAGACCGTGCATCAACAGGAGGCGGTGTTCGGTCGCCGGAAGGTCGACGGCGCACCGCTCGACGGCACCCGCGAGATCGACGAGCCGCGCTACGCCGCCGATCCGAACGGCCTGGCTGTCGGCCTGGACGCGCACATCCGCCGCGCCAACCCGCGCACACCCGAGACGGCCCGGAACAGGGTCCTGCGCCGGGGGTACGCCTACGACGCCGGGCGGGACCAGGCCGGCATCCGCGACCAAGGCATGATCTTCGTCTGCTTCCAGCAGGACGTGGAGCGCGGCTTCGCCACCATTCAGCGCCGGCTCACCGGCGAGGCACTGGCCCGCTACGTCCTTCCGTTCGGCGGCGGCTATTTCTTCGCGCTGCCCGGGTCGGACGGCGACTTCCCAGGCCGCACGCTCACGGCGTAACGGCGTTCCCCCGCAGCGCCCCGGCGGCGAACCGGATCGGCATCGTCGAGGAGTTCCGCCGCCACGCTGCTCAAAATTCTCGGCGGCACGTCCGGATCCGGATGGTCGTCCCGGACCAGGCACCAGAACTCGTGGTCGCTGCACAGATCCGCGGCGTCCTTCTCCCGGTGCACCCGGAATCCCAGACCCTCGAACCGTGAGGCGAGTTCGCGCCGGGAAGCCGGCGACCGGCGGTACACGTTGCCGAGGATCACGCCGCCGGGCCTCAGAATGCGCCGCATGGTCGCCAGGTGGGTTCGGGTCAGGCGGAAATGGAAGACGAACGCGCTGACGATGACGTCCTGACTCGCATCGCCGATCGCGGCGAGGTCGCCGTCCGCCGGGCACCAGCGATCGGCCGGCGAGCGGTTCCGGTTGTAGCCGATCACCGCCGGGTCGATGTCCACCCCGATGTACCGGCGCGCGTCGAGCAGGTCCCGCATCGGGTGGTAGCCGCACCCCCACTCGAGCACGTCATGAGCGCCGCTCCGGTTCACCGTGCGCGCGAACGCGGTGCGCAGCCGCAGGTTCACCGCACTGACACCGTCGCGATCGAGGAGCGGACGGCGCACCGCGTTGAGGACCTGGATCTTCTTCCAGTCGAGTTTCTCGCACGGACGATCCAGATAGATGGAGTCCATGAAACGCGACAGCCGCTTGCCGTCGACGACGACCCGGCGCGGAGCAGTCGCGTTCGGCTCGGACGTCAGGTACACCCCCGACCCGCGGCCGACCTGACGGCCGCTCACCGCCGACGCTGCATCAACCTTCGCGGGCACCGCGCCAGCGTAGTGCACATCACGGGGCGGCAAGGCCGGGACACGGCATCACTCGCCCGGTTGGGGTGGCCACCGCCGCTCGATCGGATCGAGGTAACGGCGCAGATGGCCCTCGCGTTTCAGCGACCGGAGCAGGAAGTCCATGTGCCCGCCGACCTCGCGGGCCCGCCGGCGTGACGTGCAACTGGCGGCCAGCGAGGTGCACAACTGGTCGGCGGCGTCGTATTCCCCGGCGAGGACGCAGTTCGCCCAGAGGATGAGGTCGGACCAGATGGATTTCACCGGGCTCCGCTGTTCCTGCGCGTGCAGCCGGTAGACGGCGGCGCTGCAGTCGTTGCGGGCGCGTTCCTCCGCACCCTGGCGGGCTCGCAACAATGCCAGATAGAACGGGGTCACCACGGAGTTGGGCTCCAGGGCGGCGGCACGCTCGTGGGAGCGCAGGGACGCCACGATCTCGCCGCCGTCACGCTGGACTATCCCCAGGCAGTTCCAGTTGTGGTGGTTGCCGGGCCCGACCTTCGTCGCCTCCTGCGCGTACCGCAGGGCCTGCCCGGGGTCGCTGTATCTGTACACCCAGGCGAGCCCTCTCTCCGGATCCCCGGAATGCTCGCCCAGGGCCTTCATCTCGTGGAACCGGTCGGGGGCAGCCACGTCGTCACCGGCGTTCGTCAGGGCTCTGCCCAGGCGGTACAGAACCCTGGCGTTCTTCGGGTCCAGGAGGACCGCTCGCCCGAGGTAGTCCACGGCCCGCAGATATTCGCCGGCGCGATAGGCCAGCTCTCCCTGGTTGAACAGGTACGACACTTCCACCAGGGAATTCATCCGGCCGTCGATGCCGGCCACCTCGGTGCGCAGCTGCTGCAGGAGCTGATTGGCGTCCTGCAGGATCTTCTTCGTCTGGTCGCCGACCTCCTGACCGGCCCGCCGGATGTTCCTGATCTCACGAAGCCCGAACACGCCGGCCAGCAACAGGAACGCGGTGAACACCGTCAGGAGAAAACTGAAGCCGGCGAGAACGAATCCCGACCACGTCACGATGGTGCTCGCCACCTGACCCGGATCTGCGGCGGGCGACGGTGACATGACGATAAGTATGGATTAGTTCGACAAGGAGTACCAGCGACGCCCGAACCGGCTCAGACGGGCATCGGTTCCAGCACGATGACGTCGGTCGGCGTGGAGCGTTTCTCCGCATGTCCCGCCAGGTTCTTGTCGAACTCACCCCAGCGCGCCCACAACCGCTCGCGCTCGTCGCCGGCGGCCACGCGCGCCCGCACCATCCGCGAGCCCCGCCGGAACTCGACCTTCGCGGTGGGGTCGGCCCGCAGATTCAGCTGCCAGGCCGGCACGCCCTCGCCCCACCCGTTCATCGACATCAGCACGAGGCCGGCGTCGTCCTCGAAATAGGCCAGGATCACGCTGCGCGGCTGCCCGCTGCGACGGCCGGTGGTGGTGAGCCGGAGCGCTCCCCACCGGTCCGGCCGTGGCGGCCACAGCCCTCTGCGGCCACCGGTCACACGGAACAGGGCACGGTGAACAGCCCAGGCGGAACGGATGAACCAACGCGGTGGCACCTTCGGCATGCGTCGACTGTGCGGGACGGCGGCTGTGAAGACGCTGAGCGCCCCGGCGTCAGCTCATCAACCGGGCCATGTGCTCCGGCGCGAAGAACTCCACCGGCGACGTCACCCCGGAGTTGAGCCGCGCGAACGCGTCCATCTTGGCCTGGTTGCCGGCGATCGCGGAGACCAGCGCGACCATCTGCGGGTCCGGCGGCTGCAGCGAGGCGATGCCCAGCGTCATCTGATATTGCGGCATCGCGCGGGTGTCGCGGCGCTGCTGGTAACCGGCCAGGGCGTCGGCGTACGCGACACCGCCGCCCAGGGTCTGGTCCAGCGCGAACGCCAGGTTCTCGGCGTCGAGGAACGCGTCGGTGATGCCCTGCGCGGTGATGAAGTCCCGGCTGTACCCGGCGTCGCCGACCAGCGCCCAGCCCGGGCCGAACGGCACCCGGAAGTAGTTGGGGACCGAGGTGCCGGCCAGCCGGGTCTCCCGCTTCGCGCCCTTGATCCGCGCGGCGAACTCGGGCGAGAGCTCGAAGGTCCGCAGCAGCTCGGTCTCGACGTCGTTGCGGTGGGTGGCCATCTCCGCGTGCGGCCAGCCGCCGATCACCAGCGTGAGGTCGTCGTTGGTGGGGCACACCGCCCAGCCCCGGCCCGGCCGGCTGTACGCCTCGAACGTGTCGGTCGGCAGGTCGCTCCAGTACGCGTAGTAGCCGACCGTGAGCGCCGGCTGATCCTCGTAGACCCCCGGGTCGACGGCCTTGGCGACCACCGAGTTGCGGCCGTCGGCGCCGACCACCACGGGCGCCCGGTCGATGAACGACACGCCGCTGCGGTCGTGGCCGCGGATCCCGCTCACCTTGCCGTCGGAGAGCACCACCTCGTCGACCGTGTAGTCCTCGCGCACCTCGGCACCGGCGGCCGCGGCGGCGTCCACCAGGATCTTGTCGAGCAGAGTGCGGCGGGGCGCGTAGGCGTACGGCGCCTCGGCGGTGCCCGGCGCCCCGGCCACCGTGACCGGGCCGAAGTCGAACGAGTACCGCCCCACCGGCGGGCAGCCGGTCGCGGCGATCTCGTCGAGCAGCCCCCAGCGTTGCAGCGCGGCGGCGCCCGGCGGGTGGATGACGTGGGTGGAGACCGTGTCGCTGGGGAACGTCGCCCGGTCCACCAGAAGGGTGCGGTAGCCACGGCGGGCCAGGAGCATCGCGAGCGGCGAACCGGCGCAGCGCGCCCCCACCACGACGACGTCGTATGTCGGATCCGTCACACGGCCATATTGGACGATCTCCGCCGCTGTGTCGATGCCCCGCCCGCCGCATTCGGCCTCAGCCCTCCGCCCGGCAGAAGACGTACCGGCCCGACCGGCCGTTCTCCCGGGGCTCGCCGAGGCCCGCATCCCGCAGCCCACCGAGCACCCGCGCCGGCAGGTCACCCACGAGCTGCGGATGCCGGCGACCAGCCCGGTGCCCCGGAGGCAGCCCGGCGATGTCCACGATGTGCACCTCCCCGCCCGGGCGCAGCACCCGCCGGATCTCCCGGAACGCCCGCGCCGACTCCGCCGCGTCGAGGTGGTGCAGCATCAGCGAGGAAAGCACCCGATCGAGGCCGGCGTCCGGGACCGGCAGGCGGCCCGCGTACGCCCGCTCGAACGAGATCTCGGCACCGGCCCGCCGAGCCTTGCGCCGGGCGCGGCGCAGCCCGCTCTCATCCGGATCAATACCTTGCAGGTGTACGCCCTCCGTGCGCCGTGCGAGCGCCAGCAGCAGGTTGCCCGTGCCGCAGCCGATCTCCAGCACCCGGTGGCCGGGCCGCACCCCGGCGCGGTCGAGCAGCTGCGCATGCAGCCGTGGCACACCCCAGAGACGGGTCAGCGGGTCGTAGAGGAATCCCAGCCAGTGTTGGCCCATGGCCGGTAGATAGGACTGTCCTTGGGTCATACCATCAGCCTCATGCCCGCCCGCACGAGCGACAATGGCCGATCTGTGGCCGCGATGGGACGATCCTCGGCTGTCGCCACGTTCGACCGGTCGCCCGGCGCGCCGCCGGTCGGCGCCGCCCGGCTGCCCCGGGCACCGCACGTCGAGGAACGCGCCCATGCCCACGACTTCTTGGTGCTCTTCTACGCGCGGCGGGCCGCCGGGGAGTTCCAGCTCGACGGCCGGACGTGGACCGTCGGCGACGGCGACCTGTTCGTGGTGGCGCCCGGCCAGATGGTGTCCTTCCCGCAGCGGCACGACGTGGTCGTCGACGACGGCTGGGTGGTCTGGTTCCCGGCGGACGTGGTCCGGGCCGTCGACGCGTACCCGTCCTGGCGTACACACCCCCTGCTGTTCCCGTTCGCCCGCGGCGCCGACCGGGCGCAGCGCCTGCGGATCCCGCCGGCCGGGCGAGCGGCCTGGGACCTGAGTTTCGGCGCGCTGGAGTCCGAGCTGCGGGAGCGGCGCGACGGCTACCGGGAGGCCGCCCTCGCCCACCTCACCCTGCTGCTGGTGGAGGTGTCCCGGCTGACCGCGGACGTCGCCGGCGCGCTCCGCTCGTCCGACGAGCCGCTGCTGGCCGAGGTCTTCGACGTGATCGAACGACGCTTCGCCGAGCCGATCTCGCTCGCCGACGTGGCCGCCGACCTCGCACTCTCCCCCGGTCATCTGACTACCGTGGTACGCCGCCGGACCGGCCGGACCGTGCAGCAGTGGCTCACCCAGCGCCGCCTTCAGCAGGCGCGTCGTCTGCTGACCGAGACCGACCTGACGGTGGGGGCGATCGCCCGCCGGGTCGGCTATCCCGACCCGGGCTATTTCATCCGCCGCTTTCGCACCGAACACGGCGTGACGCCGGCCCGGTGGCGCCTCAGCGCTTGATCCCTTGAGCGGCGGGCCGCACCGCTTCACCTCAGCGGTTCAGCAGCGCCCGGACGCCCTCCTGGTATCCCTCCCGGCTGGTCTGCGGATACAGCAGCCGCTGGAGGATGTATCCCTGGATCATGCCCAGCATCGCCGCGCCGACCTGCTCGGGATCGGCTCCGGGCATCTCGCCGGCCGCCTGCAGCCGGCGCGCCACCTCGGTCCCGAGCTCGCGGAACTCCTTGATCGCACGACTGGCGCGGGCGGCCACCACGGGGTTGCGCAGCGCCTCGGACCACACCTGCACCGCGATCCGGCTGAGGTCGACACCCATGTCCGGGTTGTGGATGAGCCGCTCGTAGACCGTGTCGATCATCGTGGTCACCAGCTCGGCCGGCGTCGGCACGTTGCCGTCCGCGAGAAGCCTGTCGAAGACCTCGCCGGCGGTGGACGTCGCGAGGTCGGCGACCGAGATGATCAGCTCTTCCTTGCTGCGGAAGTACCGGTAGACGGCACCGGCCGACAGCCCCGACTCGGTGATGATGTCCACCATCGACGTGGCGTGGAAGCCGTTGGCCGCGAACAGCCGCGCCGCGGCGGTCAGGATCTCCGCACGCCGGCCGGCCAGGTACTCGTCGCTCACTCGTGGCATGGAACCGACAGTAAAGCGAACGCTCGTTCTTGACAACCGGCGACACCCGGGTGCACGCTGATAAAGCGAACAGTCGTTCTTTTAAATCTCCGAAGGAGTCCACATGTCCACCAGCACCGACACGTCGGCGCCGTCGTCCTGGCCGGTGGTCGCCGGGACGGTCGCGCTGCTCACCGTGATCATCAGCGTTCTGCTGACCGCCTTCGCCTGGCCGTCCGTGCGGTCGTCCATCCACGACGTCCCGATCGCCGTCGCCGGCCCGGCCCCCGCCGTCGCCCAGGTCACCGCCGCGCTCGACCAGCGCCTCCCCGGCGGTTTCCAGGTGACCGCCGTCCCCGACACCGCAGCCGCCGAATCCCTGATCCGCGACCGCGAGGCTTACGGCGCGATCGACCTCACCGCCGGCGCCCCGCAGGTCCTCACCGCCTCGGCGGGCAGCCCCGCCGTTGCCCAGGCCCTCCAGGGCATCGCCACCGCCCTCGCCCGGCCCGGCGCCACCGCCCAGCCCTCGGCCGGCACCACGAACCCCACCGCTCAGAACCCCACCGCTCAGCCGCCCGCCGGTGACGCAGCGCCTGCCGTCCTGGTCCGTGACGTGGTCGCGCTGCCCGCTGACGATCCGCGCGGGGCCGGCCTCACGGCGGGCGCCCTCCCGCTGGTTCTCGGCGGCATGCTCGCCGCCGTCTTCCTCACCAACCGGGTCCGCGGCATCGCCCGCCGCGTCGTCGGCGCGCTCGCCTTCGCCGTCACCGGTGGCCTCGCGATGGCCGCGATCCTGCAGTTCTGGCTCGGCTCGCTCGACGGCTCCTACCTGGCGAATTCCGGCGCCGTCGCCCTCACCATCGCCGCCACCTCGCTCACCCTGCTCGGCCTGGAGTCCCTGTTCGGCCTCCCCGGCTTCGGTCTCGGCGCCGCCACGATGATGCTGCTCGGCAACCCGCTCTCCGGCACCGCCACCGCCCCGCAGATGCTCCCCGGCTGGTCCGGCGAACTCGGCCAGCTCCTCCCGCCCGGCGCCGGCGCCTCCTTGCTGCGCTCCACCGCCTTCTTCGACGGCAGGGGCGCCACGCACGCCCTGATCGTCCTCGCCGCGTGGCTCCTGTTCGGCCTGGCCCTCACCCTGGCCGGCGCCCTGAAGGCACGCCGCACCCGAACCGCCACCCACCGCACCGCCGAGTCCGGCGCCCCCGCCGAACCCGGCGCTCCTGACGGATCCACCGCCACCGCCGAGGCCGGCACTCCCACCGAGTCCGCCACCACCCCGTCGGCAACGCGAACGGCCGTCTGACCTCGGCTACCTCCCGCGGCCGGTCCCCGAAGGGGTCCGTACCAAGATCGGTGTTTTCGGCTTTCGGTTAGTAGGTTTCGGCGGCCGGCCAGCGGTCACCGAAGGTGAT